>NZ_JASTTJ010000003.1:0-594970 GCF_032248645.1 Streptomyces zaehneri | reverse complement strand
GGCCACCTGGAGGCGGCAGATGCGGCTCCAGCAGTAACCACTCGCGATTCGTCAGATCCCCCCGACCCATGACCCAACCAACGAGCGACCAGTCAAAAAGTCACATGATCCGCCGGACAGAACCTAGGGCGCTTCTTCTGGATCAGCCCGGGTCCGCGGCGTCCGGGGCTGGGCGTCCGGGGCTGGGCGTCCGGGGCTGGGCGTCGCAAGGCGCAGGATCGCCCGCGTACCCGATGCGGCGCCCTGCGGGGCCCGGCTCAGCTACCGCGCAGGGCGGCGAGCGTGGCGTCGAGATCGGCCGCGCGGGGGCGGTTGTGAGGCAGCTTGCCGAGAGCGACCGCCATGCCGCAGGTGTTGGTGATCGCGGAGAGGACCAGCCCGCCCGCGATGCCCGCCGACAGGACGTGAAAGGCCGGATGCACGAGCAGACCGAGGACGAGGCCCAGGAGCACCACGACACCGGCCGTGAAACGAACCTGGCGTTCCATGCTCCAGCCGGCCCGCGTGTCGCAGGCGGCCGGTGTGTGCAGGTCGTGCCCCTCGGCGGCCCAGGCACCGGTACCTCCGGCGAGGGTGGCGGTGGGAACGCCCTGCTCGGCCAGCAGCTTGCAGGCGTTCTCCGAGCGGACGCCGGAGGCGCACACGACCAGGACGTCGCCCCGTTCGGCGGCGTGCCGTATCTCCGGCAGGGCGCGCGGGATGAGGCCGAGGGGGATGTTCAGGGCGCCGGGCAGGTGGCCGGAGGCGTACTCGGCGGGCGTGCGCACGTCGATGACGGTGAACTCGTGGAGCCGGGTGCGCGCCTGATCGGCTCCGAGGGCGACCGGGGTGGGGAAACTGGTCATGGCAGATGTGATCCTTGATGGTCGGGATTCCTGATGTTCGACGCCGTCCCGAACCGGGACGTACCATACCCCTGTGGGTATGTGATTCGAAGGAGTGATCGTGGAGCTGGAGCTTGCGGGCGCGGACCTGAAGGCCGTGCTGAACCGGCTGCGTCGAGCGCAGGGTCAGATCGCCGGTGTGATCCGGATGATCGAGGAGGGGCGCGATTGCGAGGACGTCGTCACGCAGTTGGCAGCTGCCTCCCGGGCTCTCGACCGGGCCGGATTCGCGATCATCGCGACCGGCTTGCAGCAGTGCGTGGCAGACATCGAGTCCGACCGGAAGAACGGCGAGGACAGCACACAGATGCGTGCCCGTCTGGAAAAGCTGTTCCTCTCCCTCGCGTAGGGCTCCCCCGCATCCGCGGGCTTCGGCACCTCACAGCACCGTGCCGACCAGCATCGACGCGGCCACGGCCAGCAGCACCAGGGCGAAGATCCGCCGAAGCGCACGCCCGGAGACCTTCACGGCCAGCCGTTTCCCGTCCCACGCGCCGAGTACCGCGGCCCCGACGAACGGCCCGACGACCGCCCAGTCCAGGCCGTCGACCGTGCCGGCGCGCGCAGTCAGCGCGGCCAGGGAGTTGACGGTGATGACCAGCAGGCTGGTGCCCACCGCGTCGCGCATCCGCATCCCGAGCACGTTCACCAGTGCCGGTACGGCGAGGAAGCCTCCACCGACGCCGAGGACGCCGGTGACGGCGCCGAGCCCGGCCCCCGCAGCCGCGGCCCGGCCCGGACGCACCGGCACGACGGTGTCCGGTGCCGCGCGCGGCCGGAGCATACGGAGTGCGGCTCCGCCCGCGACCAGGGCGAAGGCCGCCGTCAGTATCGCCTCCGGGACCCGGTCGGCGACCGCGCCGCCCAGCATCGCAGGGCCGATTCCCGACGCCGCGAACAGCAGCCCCGTCCGCCAGCGCACGCGCCCGTCGCGGGCATGCGCCGACAAGGCGGTGGCCGAGGTGACCGTGACGATGACCAGGCTCGCGGTCGTGGCCGCGACCGGGGTGAAGCCGAGCAGGTAGATCAGGGCGGGAACCGCCAGCACACTGCCGCCGCCGCCCAGCGCGCCGAGCGCCAGGCCGATGCCTGCGCCGGCGGCCAGGGCGAGTATGAGAGCGCTCACCTGACCGTGCCGTTCCCTCCGAGCGTGTCCACCACTGGCAGCCCGGCGTCGGCCCATTCCCTCATTCCGCCGATGACGTCGACGGCCTGCGAGCCGCGTGCGGCGAGTATTTCGGCCGCCTGCCGGGAGCGGTTGCCGGAACGGCAGATCACGACCACGGGCCGTGCCTGCGCATGCGCGGGCAGTGCGGCCCCGGCGGCCAGCCGGGGCAGCGGGAGATGCACGGCCCCGGGGGCGTGTCCCGCCTGCCATTCGTCAGGTTCGCGGACATCGAGCAGTACGGCGTCGGCACCGCTTGCCGCGGCGTTCCCGTGGCCGGTGCGCGTGGCCGCCTCCGCGGCACTCACGCGGCCCAGGCCACCCCGGGCTCGTCGGAAGATGCTCATTTCGGTTTCTCGCTCCTGCTTCCCTGGTCGATACGGACGGCCGGTCACGGGCCCGCGCGGTATGCGACGCCGTCACGGGTAGCGGACGGCCAGTCCTGTCTCCTCGGCCGCGCCGAAGGAGTCGTCCACGGCGACGACGTCCCGGCCGGCTGCGGCCAGCAGGGAGGCGGCCAGGGCGGCGCGCATGCCGCCCGCGCAGTGCACCCACACCTCACCGGCGGGGACCTCGGCGAGGCGGCGGTGCAGGGTGTGGACCGGGAGATGGACCGAGCCTTCGACGTACCCGTCGGCTCGCTCCGAGCCGCGCCGGACGTCGAGCACGACTACGCCCTCAGCCGGGTGCCGGCTCGCGAGGTCGGCGAAGGTCGCGCGGCGGAAGGAGGCGGGTGCCTCGCCCTCGCGCAGCCAGTCGGCCGGTGTGCCGGTGGCCGCGGCGGCCGGGCGGTCGATGCCCACGCGGACCAGTTCTCGCTGGGCGGCGGCGAGCTGATCGGGCGACTCCGCGAGCAGGGTGACCGGCTTGCCCCACGGGATCAGCCAGGCCAGGTAGGTGGCGAGCTGCCCCTCGGCCTCGAAGTTGAACGAGCCCGACACATGCCCGGCGGCGAACGCGACGCGGTTGCGCAGGTCCACCACCCACTCCCCCGCCGCCAGCCGGGCGGCGATCTCGTCGGCGTCGGCGACGGCGGGCGGGGTGAGGTCCACCGGCGCGGGTCCGGCGGCGTTGGCCGGGCCCATGTGCGCGTAGTAGGCGGGGATGTCGTCCAGACCGGCCAGCAGATCGGCGACGAAGGTGTCCACGTCCCGGGTGAGGGCCTCGTTGGACGCCTTCTCCTTCCCGATGGTCGTGGCGCCGCCCTCCGCCTGCGAGGACGAGCAGAAGCTGCCGAATCCGTGTGTGGGCAGCACCGCCGTCTCCTCGGGCAGCTCGGTGACCAGCCGATGGGCGGAGGCGTGCTGTGCGCGAGCGAGGTGCTCGGTCAGCCGCGGCTCGACGAGGTCCGGGCGGCCGACGGTGCCGATGAGGAGCGAGCCGCCGGTGAACACCGCGACCGCCGTGCCGTTCTCCTCCAGCACATAGGAGGTGTGGTGCGGGGTGTGACCGGGCGTCGCCAGCGCGCGCAGGGCCAGCCCGGCGCCACCGTCGATCTCTGCGCGGTCGCCGTCGTGCACCGGTACCCGCGCGAAGGAGACGCGGGCTCCGGCGGGAACGAGGTAGGCGGCGCCCGTGACCCGGGCCAGCTCCGGACCGCCGGTGACGTAGTCGTTGTGGACGTGTGTCTCGACCACGTGTGAGATCCGCACCCCGCGCCGGGCTGCCGCCCCGATCACCCGGTCGATGTCGCGGGGCGGGTCGACGGCCACGGCCGTTCGCTCACCGCCCGCGAGATAGCTCCGGTTGCCGAGCCCTGACACCTCGATCGTGTCGACGAAGAACACGCGGTACTCCCTTCCAGCGAAGAATTACCCCGGGGGGTATGCCTTCGACGGTAACACGAGTACCCCGGGGGGTATTTTTCGGAGCCGGGGAGGCCCTGGAAACGCCTCACGATCACCTCGCCCCCGGCCGGACGACCGTCCCGCGCCGGGCGAAACCGGGAAACGACCCCGCGCTGCTCGCCACCGCGACAACGCCCCGGTCGGGCTGACCGCCGGCAGCACCGGGACTCCAGCGGCCCACCATCAACGCCGTTCGGAAAACGAACTCACACCGCGCAGGCTCGACGAGCAGTCATCGGCGGACGGCCGTGGACTCGGAGGCTTCCGGTGTGCGCGTCGCGCGGGGAGAGGAGCCGCCCGTCGTCAGCGAGGCGGACGAGACGGGTGGGCATCGGGTTTGACGCCCTCGGCCTCGGCTGCGTCGGCGAGGGCCGCGGCAGCGGCCTCTTCGGCCTGAGCCTTGTCGTTGGCGGCCTGGGCGACCATGTCGTCCGAGGGCTTCTCGCGGGTGGCCGGCGACTGGGGCAGGACCTCGGTGAAGGCGCGGGACATGCTCTGGAGCGCGGAGGTGATCTCGCTGGGGATCACCCAGAAGTTGTTGCCCGAGCCCTGGGCGAGCTGGGGCAGCGTCTGAAGGTACTGGTAGGCCAGCAGCTTGGGGTCGGGGTCGTTGCGATGTACGGCCTGGAACACCTCGTCGATGGCCCGGGACTGGCCCTCGGCCTGGAGGATCGCTGCAGTGCGGTTGCCCTCCGCGCGCAGGACGGCCGCCTGTTTGTCGCCTTCGGCGGTGAGGATCTGCGACTGGCGCTGCCCCTCGGCCCCGAGGATCGCAGCCCGCTTGTCCCGCTCGGCCCGCATCTGCTTCTGCATCGCGTCCTTGATGGACTGCGGAGGGTCGATGGCCTTGATCTCCACCCGGTTGACCCTCAGCCCCCACTTTCCGGTGGCCTCGTCCAGCACGCCACGAAGCTGGCTGTTGATGGTGTCCCGTGAGGTGAGCGTCTTCTCCAGGTCCATGGATCCCACGACGTTGCGCAAGGTGGTCACGGTGAGCTGCTCGACCGCCTGCAGGAAATTCGCGATCTCGTAGAAAGCCGCTCGCGGGTCCGTGACCTGGAAATACAGAACGGTGTCGATCTCGACGACAAGATTGTCCTCGGTGATGACCGGCTGCGGTTTGAAGGAAACCACCTGTTCGCGCAGATCGATCACCGGGTGAACGCGGTCGATGTAGGGGATGACGAGGCTGAGGCCTGGATTCAGGGTCCGGTGGTAGCGGCCGAGCCGCTCGACGTTACGAGCGCGTGCCTGGGGCACGATACGGACCGCCCGCACCACGGTGAAGACCGCGATCAGCGCGACGATCAGGCCGGCAATCAGGAGCGCGGAGGTTTCCATGGCTTCAGTCCCTGGGGTAGACGATCGCGGTGGCGCCGCTGATCTCCATGACGTCGACGATCTTTCCAGGAGGAATCACCAGCGTCTCGTCGTAGGCGCGGGCCGTCCATTCCTCACCGTCGATGCGGACCCTGCCGCCCAGGCCCGTCACCTCGGAGACGACATACGCACCCTTGCCGACCAGTGCGTCCACGCCGAACCTCGCCGCCTGGGGCTGGAGGACGTGGCGCAGCGCAATGGGGCGCACGAACAGCACGGTGACAGTGGCGACGATGGTGAACACCAGGAATTGCAAGGGCAGTGGCAGCCCGAGTGCGGCGGACCCCGCCGTGACCAAAGCCGCCGCGCTCAGCATTCCGAGCGCTGCCGTGAGGGTGAAGATCTCCGCCGCAGCCAACACGGCTGCGATGATCAACCAGATCAGCCATGGATCCATTGCGTGCCTCTTCTGACCGGTGCAGGCGCGAAAAGCCTGCCCTCTACCATTGGACCCCGCAACGGACGGCCGCGATACCCCTGGGGACGGGGTACGCAGGGAGGCCGGCCGACGCATTCCGGACGAGCGTCGTGGGTTTCGACGACATACCGGTCGCCGCCTATGTCACTCCTCCCCTGACCACGGTGCGCCAGCCGTTCGACGCGGTGGCCCAGGACGGCATCAGACGTCTCGTGCACTCGATCGAGAACCCGCAAGCCGACCCCTTGGCGGCGGGCGAACCACCGGTCGGCCTCGTCGTCCGCGCCTCGACCGCGCCTCCGCCTCCGGCGGGCCGTGGTACTTCCGCCCGGCACTGAGCGGTGTCGGCCGGCCCGGGTGGCGGGCACTCCTGACCAGGCGGGTGATCACTGAGGCGGGTTCTCCCGCGAGCGTGGCCGGCCGGGGGGAGCCCGTCGCGTCGGTCCGGGCAGGCCCCGTGTCACCCGGAGGCGGCCGGAGGCGGCCGGAGGCGGCCCGTCGCGGGGGTGCCGCAGCGGGCGTCCGGGCCGCTCGGCCGCGGGTGCGGCGCTCAGGCGGACGCTTCTGCGCGGATGCGGCGCAGGCGGTGCATGACCTCGTTGGCGCCTCGGCCGAAGTAGTCGTGCAGGAGCCGGTACTCGGCGTACAGGCGGTCGTAGACCGCGGCACGTTCGGCGTCCGGCAGGTAGGCCCCGCGGTGGACCTTGCCCATGGCGTGGGCCGCGGCCCGGATGTCGGGGTACGCTCCGGCGGCGACCGCGGCGTGCATCGCCGCGCCGAGTGCGGGGCCCTGGGCGGAGCCGATGACACCGAGCGGGCGGCGGGTGACGTCGGCGTAGATCTGCATCAGCAGCGCGTTCTTGGTCAGGCCGCCGGCGACGATGAGTTCCGCCACCGGCACGTCGGACGCCTCGAAGGCGTCGATGATGGTGCGGGTGCCGAAGGCCGTGGCCTCCAGCAGCGCGCGGTAGATGTCCTCGGGCCGGGTGGAGAGGGTCAGTCCGACCAGCACGCCGCTGAGGTCGTGATCGACCAGGACGGAGCGGTTGCCGCTGTGCCAGTCCAGGGCGACGAGGCCGTGCTCGCCGACCTGCTGAACGGCGGCGAGAGCGGTGAGGTGTTCGTGCGCGTCGCGGCCCAGGGCTGCGGCGTCTTCGGCGTACGACGCGGGAAGGCCGTCCCGCACGAACCAGCCGAAGATGTCGCCGACGCCGCTCTGCCCGGCCTCGTATCCCCACAGGCCCGGCAGGATGCCGCCGTCCACGACCCCGCACATGCCGGGTACCACGGCCTGCCGGTCGGAGCTCATCACATGGCAGGTCGAGGTGCCCATGATGACGACCATCTGTCCCGGTTCCACGGCTCCCGCCGCGGGCGCCGTCACATGGGCGTCGACATGGCCCACGCACACGGTGATGCCCTCGGGCAGCCCCGTCCAGACCGCCGCCTCGGCCGTCAACGTCCCGGCGGGCGAGCCCAGTTCACCGATCGGCTGGTCCAGCTTGTCGGTCACGAAGCCGGCGAAGTCCGGGTTCAGCGCCGCGAGGAAGTCGCGGGAAGGGTAGGCGCCGTCCTGGAGCTGGCCCTTGTAGCCGGCGCTGCAGGCGTTGCGGACGTAGGTGCCGCACAGCCTCCAGACGATCCAGTCCGCGGCCTCCACCCACCGCTCGGTCCGGCGGTAGACCTCCGGATCCTCCTCCAGTACCTGGAGCGCCTTGGCGAACTCCCACTCCGAGGAGATCTTTCCGCCGTACCGTGCCGGCCACGCCTCCTTCCGCTCGGCGGCGAGCGCGTTGATGCGGTCGGCACGGCTCTGTGCGGCGTGGTGGCGCCACAGCTTCGGGTAGGCGTGCGGGCGGCTGACGAGGTCGGGCAGTTCGCACAGGGGTGTGGCGTCGGCGAGGACCGGCAGGAACGTGCAGGCGGTGAAGTCCGTGCCGACACCGGTCACCTGCTCCGGGCGCACTCCGGCACGGGACAGCGCCTGCGGCACGGCGTGGCGCAGGACGTCGACGTAGTCCGACGGAACCTGCAGCGCCCAGTCGGGCGGCAAGGTCGTGCCGTCGGGGAGTTCCCGGTCCAGGACCGCGTGGGCGTAGGGATGCTCCGCGGTGCCCAGCTCCGCTCCGTCCCGGACGCGGACCACCACGGCCCGCCCGGACAGCGTGCCGAAGTCGACTCCGACGACACAGGACTCGAGGTGTGCACGGTCATCGCGCTCGGTGTTCACAACCAGCCATCCTCGACGATGAGGAGATCGTGCCGGCGGACCATCCGGATGTGGCGTTCGATGTGTCGACGATGTCCGGTCGCGCGACGGAAGGCGCGGGGCCTGGCAACGAGCGCCGGACCCCGGTTTCCAGGTGTCTACCGGACGGGTTCCCAGTCCTGTGAACCGTCCGTGAGCGCGGTCTGCGGGGTCAGCACGGGTACCGCGAGGATCGCGGATGTCGCGGTGAAGACACCGAAGGCTCGTCCAAGCCTGCTTCGTGGCATGTGCCCCTCCTCAGGGGATGGATCAGGAACGGTGGGCCGCGTCAGGAGGCCGGCGCGCTGTCGGCGTCGGTGGAGACGAGAACGCGTACCACGGGCCGAACTCCAGCGCCGAGCCCGCGAAGACCGAGGTGCCCGTCAGGGCGTCGGAGAGGTCCGCCGGAGCGGGGACGCTCAGGGGCTCAGGGGCTCCCAGCTCCAGTTGTGGACGATGTGCACACGTCGCCCGTCGGCCGACGTACCCGTGGTCGCGGTGACGGAGGCGGGCAGGTCGCGCCACCCGCTCCCGGCGGCCGGGGCCAGCCACTCGGCCAGCGTCCGGGCGAGGTGTCTGCCGGGCACCGTGCCGACGCAGGTGACGCGGCCCTCGCCGTGAGGCACGTCAAGAGTTCGCGCAATATCCCCGTCATCCAGGCACGCCACAGGAGCGGGATCGCCGCGGATCCCGGAGGCTCGCGCGAATCCCCTTGCGCAATGGTCAAGAATCGTTGACCATTGTTCGCATGCCTACCGATGATCTTCCCGAGACGTTTCACGTCACGACGGACGACCAGCTGCGCGCCGTCTCCAATCTCACGCGTCACCGGATCATGGCCGTGCTCCGCTTCGAGCCGGCGACGATCACTCAGATCGCCGATCGGGTGGGCCTCGCGAAGGGGAGTTCCAGTTACCACGTGCGGCTGCTGGAGCGGGCAGGCCTGGTGAAGGTGGTACGGACACGGAAGGTGCGGGGTGTCACCGAGCGGTACTACGCGATGGCCGCGCGGACGATCGCACTGCCGGATCCGGGCGAAGGAGGGCCGGATGTGCTGATGCGCCATGCGGTGGCGGACCTGGAGGCGTCGCCGGCGGACGGCGAGCGGCACGTGCGGATGGCGCATCTGCGGCTCACCGAGGAGCGGTTCGCGGAGCTGGGGGCGCGGCTGGAGGCACTGGCGGACGAGTACCGGGAGCTGTCCGATCCGGCGCTGCCGGACGCGTCACTCGTCTTCGCGCTGTTCCACCCGGCATCGCGGGCGCAGGCCGAGGGGGGCGCGAAGTGACCTCAGGCGTTGGGAAGTTGCCGACCGGGTTCGGACGGCTGTGGACTGCGCAGACGGTGTCCTCGCTCGGTGACGGGGTGTCGCATGCCGCGCTGCCGCTGATCGCGTTGACGTTGACGCGGGATCCGATGGCGCTCGCCGTCGTCACGGCCGCCGGGACGCTGCCGTGGCTGCTCTTCGGGGTGCTCGGCGGTGCGCTGGTGGACCGCTGGGACCGCCGGCGCACGATGTGGGTCGCGGACGCGGCGCGTGCGGTACTGCTCGCGATACCCGCGGCGGCGGCCGCGCTCGACGTGCTGAGCATTGCGCTGCTCGCGGCCGTCGCCTTCCTGCTCGGCCTCGGCGGGCTCTTCTTCGACACGGCCGCCACGGCCTATCTGCCGGATCTGCTCCGCCGCGACCCCGCGCTCCTGGAGCGCGCCAACTCCCGCCTGCGCGGCGCCCAGACCGCCATGTCCGGTTTCGCGGGGCCGCCCGCGGGCAGTGCGCTGCTCGCGCTCGGGCGGGCGGTTCCGCTGCTCACCGACGCGGTGTCGTTCATGCTCTCCGCACTGCTCGTACGTACGCTGCCCGCCACGCCCCGGCCCGTGCCGGAGGTCCGCGAGTCGCTGCTTCGGCAGGCGCGGGCCGGGGCCTCGTACGTCTTCCGGGACCGGTTGCTGCTCGGGCTCGCGCTCCGCCCGGCGGTCGGGAACGTCGCCTTCCTCGCCGTGGAGACCGTCCTCGCCCTCTTCGCCCACGACCGCCTCGGCATCGACACCTACGGCTTCGGCCTGCTCCTCACGGCGGAGGCGACCGGCGGCCTGCTCGGCGCAGGCATCGCCTCCCGCCTTGGCCGACGACTCGGCACCGGCACCGCGCTGACCTGCACAGCTGCCGTCGAAGGGCTTGCCGTCCTGGGCCTGGCCGCTGCCCCGGACCCGTACGTGGCCGGACTGGCGCTCGCCGTCTGCGGGGCCGGCATGGGCGCCACGATGGTGCTCGCGCCCTCCCTCCGGCAGGCGATCGTCCCCGCCCACCTCATGGGCCGGGTCGCCTCCACCTCCCGCATGCTGGCCATGTGCGCCGCCCCTGTCGGGGCCTTCCTCGGCGGCTGGCTGGCCACCGCCTACGACATCCGCACCCCGCTCTACGCCGCCTCCGTCCTCCTCCTGGCGATGACGGCCGTCACGGCGTCCATGACCAGCAACCGCCGGGTCGAAGAGGCGCTGCGTGCCGCCGCCCCGGTCGGCGGTCCGGATCACCCGGCAGCCAGGGATCATGCCCAGGAGAGCGCACCTGACCGGGTGTGACGCCCTGCCGCGAAGGCGTCACAACTGGCTGTTCGAGGGCACCGCTCCCGCCGTGGTCGTCCTGATCGCCACCGCGGTCACGCTCCTGTGGCGTCGCGCCGTTCGCCCGGCCCGGCGCGGGCCCACGACCCGGTGCACTCGTCCTCGCCCGGCAGAACGTGGTCGACGGGCCCTGGGCAGCGGCCGGGAAACCCGGGCACCGCAGGCAGGCTCGGAAATGCTCAAGCGCCGTTCCCACGGCCGATCTCCCTCAACCCGGCCCGTCGCAAGAAGTCGCTTCCCGATGCGTAATACTCTCCTGATGAACTCAGGCATTACGCCCAGGGGCGGGCCGATCGCCATACGCCGGGCCGTGGCGCGGGACGCCAAACGGCTCACGCGGCTCGTGCGTGGCTCACGCGCCTACGAAGGTCCGTATGCGCCCATGGTCGCGGACTACCGGGTGGGTCCCGACTACATCGAGACCCACCGCGTCTTCGTGGCCCTCGCCGCCGACGAGGACCACGGCCCCGTCCTCGGGTTCTACTCGCTCGTCCTCGCCCCGCCGGAGCTCGATCTGCTGTTCGTGGCCGACGGAGCACAGGGACGCGGCATCGGACGGCTGCTCGTGGCGCACATGAAGTCCGAGGCCCGCGCCGCCGAGCTCGACCGCGTCCTGGTGGTGTCGCATCCGCCCGCCGAGGGCTTCTACCGCGGCGAGGGTGCCGTGCGTACCGGGACCGTGTCCGCGAACCCTCCGGCCGTGGCGTGGGACCGCCCCGAGTTCGAGTTCCTCATCCCGCCCGATGTGGCTGCGGCACGCGGCAGCGCAGTCGAGTGAGGTGACGACTCCACCCGCTCGGCGACCCGGCCACCGACCGCGGGACCGCCTCGAGCGGCCTCCACGACCCGTTGGACATCGGTAGCCGATCACCCCTCGCCCACGGGGATCCTGACCGTGAACGTGGTCGAGCCGGGGACGCTTTCGAGGGCGACGCCACCACCGTGGGCCTCCGCCACGGCCGCCACGATCGACAGGCCGAGACCGGTGCCGGTGCCGGTGCCGCTCTCCACGCCCTCCGCGCGGCGGCGATCCCCGTGGGTGAAGCGCTCGAAAACCCTGGGCCGGACGTCCGCGGCGACGCCGGGGCCGTCGTCGTGGACCTTGAGCACCGCCGTGCCGTCGTCGGTCTCCAGCGAGATGGTGATCGTGCTGCCGACCGGTGTGTGCAGGCGGGCGTTGGCCAACAGGTTCGCCAGCACCTGGTGGAGCCGGTGGGCGTCACCCGTCACGGTCACGGGTTCCTCCGGCAGCTCCAGCGTCCAGCGGTGTCCGGGGCCCGCGGCCTGCGCGTCCGTCACGGCGTCCAGGACCAGGCGGGTCAGGTCGACAGGCAGACGTTCCAAGGGGCGGCCCGCGTCGAGGCGGGCCAGGAGCAGCAGGTCGTCGACCATCTCTCCCATGCGGGCCGCTTCGGCCTCGATGCGCTCCAGGGCCCGCGCCACCTTCTGCGGCACCGGGCCGGGGTGCAGCAGCGCCAGTTCCGCGTGGCCGCGGATCGACGCCACGGGAGTGCGCAGCTCGTGGCTGGCGTCGGCGGCGAAACTGCGCAGCCGCTCTTCACTCGCGTGCCGTTTGGTCAGCGCGTCCTCGACGTGGCCGAGCATCGCGTTGAAAGCGTCGGCGACCCGACCGACCTCGCTGCGCGGGTCGGCCTCGGGCGCGCGCGGCCAGAGCCCCACCTCGCCGCTGGAGAGCGGAAGCCGACTGACCTTCGTGGCGGTCGCGGCCACCCTGCTGAGGGGGCGCAGCGACCAGCGCACCCAGAGCGCGCCCGCGAAGCCGGCCACCGCCAGGGCGGCGCCGAAGACGACCGCGGCGACCAGTTCCAGCCGGTGGACGGTGGCCTCGACGGGTTCCATCGGCAGCCCGGTGATCAGTACATCGCCGTCCCTGCCCTGAACCGCCATCACGCGGTAGTCGTCCAGCGCGGAGAGATCGACGGTGTGCCCTCTGCCGTCGGCCGGCACATCGGCGAGCGTTCTCGCGTCCGCGGCCCCGAGCACGACGTCCAGCGCGCCCGCGCCGGAGCCGGAGCCGGAGCCGACCACCGCGGCGTTCGTGACCGTGTCGCCGACGAGCCGGGCACCGAAGGTGCCGACGGTCTGCCGGCGGGTGTCGCCGTCCGCGTCCTCGTCGCCGTCGTGGTCGCCGCCGCGGTCGGACGGGAGCGTCCCGCCGTGCTCCAGGCTCGCCGGGAACCGTTCGCCCGCGTCCTGCAACTGCTGGTCGAGGCGGCCGGTGAGGAAGCCGTTCAGCTCCACCACCGCCGCCACCCCGACGGCCGCGCAGCTGACCGCGAGCAGCACGACGAGGCCGGCGGTGAGCCGCGCCCGCAACGTGTGCGGCCGGGGCATCCGGACCGGCCACCGCCTCGCCCCGCGCCGGAGCGGACCGCGTGCGAGGCGCTGTCGCGACCACGTCCTCACCGGGCCACCGGCTTGAGCACGTATCCGGCGCCCCGCACCGTGTGGATCATGGGCGGGCGTCCCGCGTCCACCTTCTTGCGCAGGTAGGAGATGTACAGCTCGACGACATGGGCCTGCCCGCCGAAGTCGTAGGACCACACCCGGTCGAGGATCTGTGCCTTGCTGAGGACGCGTCGCGGGTTGCGCATGAGGAAGCGCAGCAGTTCGAACTCCGTCGGGGACAGCTCGACGAGCTCGCCCCCGCGGGTGACCTCGCGGGCCTCCTCGTCCATCACCAGGTCGCCGACGGTCAGCCGCGGCCCGTCCGCCAGCTGCCGGGCCATGCCCGCCCGGCGCAGCAGTCCGCGCAGGCGGGCGACGACCTCCTCCAGGCTGAACGGTTTGGTCACGTAGTCGTCGCCGCCCGCCGTGATGCCCGCGATGCGGTCCTCGACCGCGTCCCGTGCGGTCAGGAAGAGCACGCACACGTCGGGGCGCACGGCACGCAGCGAGCGCAGCACGGCGAAGCCGTCGGTGTCCGGCAGCATGACGTCGAGGACGATGGCGTCGGGCAGCAGCTCGCGGGCCTCGGCGACGGCCGAGACGCCGTCGCCCGCCGTGCGTACCTCCCAGCCGTCGTAGCGCAGGGCACCGGACAGCACCTCGGCGAGGTCGGGGTCGTCGTCGACGACGAGGACCCGGAGCGGGGTGCCGTCGGTCCGGGTCAGCACGGGACGGCCGGAGCCGCGGGGGCGGGAAGTGTTCATCTCGGTTACCAGGATGCGGTCTCGCCGCGTCGTGGGCTGCCTTCTCGACCTCTGAGTTCGCTCTGAGTCCGCTCTGAGTCCGCCGTGCCGCCGCGCCGCCGCGGTCGGCCGGACGGCCCTCCCCACCTGCGGCGGGGCCGCGGCAGCCCGCCGTTCGCTGAGAGCGGGCTCAGAGGTTGCGTCGGCACAGTGTCGTCCGGACGGCCGAAGAACGAGGTCGTCGGGACAGCCGAAGGGACATGCGGATGACGACGGCCTACGCACGACGAAGCGTCGCCCCGGCGCCTCCGGCGCCACGGCGCTCCCCCGTCGGCCCCGTGCTCGCCGTCCTGTGGGGCGGTGCCGCCGCCGTGGTCGCCCTGTGGTGGCACGACACGGGGTCGGTCGTGGGCGCCGCGGGCTGGCTGACGGGGGCCGGGCGCATCGCGGGACTGCTGTGCGGGTACGCCTGCGCCGTTCTCGTCGCCCTGATGGCCCGCGTCCCGCTGCTGGAGGTGCGGATCGGGGCGGACCGGGTGACGCGCTGGCACGCCATGGCGGGCCGCTACACGATCTGTCTGCTGGTCGCGCACGTCGTGCTGATCCTGCTCGGGTACGCCGCCCAGGACGGTTCCTCGCTCTGGGACGAGACGCTCAACGTGGTCCTGAACTACCCGGAGATGCTGAAGGCCACCGCCGGAACCGTCATCCTCTTCGCGGTCGGGATCACCTCGGCCCGCGCGGTACGCCGCCGCGTCAGCCACGAGTTCTGGTTCTACACGCACCTGCTGACGTACGCCGCGGTCTTCCTCGCCTTCGGCCACCAGCTCGCCCTGGGGTCCGATCTCGTCGGCAGCGGGCCCGTCCAGGCCGCCTGGTACGCGCTGTACCTGGGCGTCGCGGCCCTGGTGGTGTGGTTCCGGATCCTCGCCCCGGTACGGCTGAACCTGCGGCACCGGCTGCGGGTGGACTCGGTGCACCGGGAGGCGCCGGGCGTGTACTCCGTCGTCGTCCGCGGCCGGCGGCTGGACGAGATGGGCGCGCGGCCGGGGCAGTTCCTGCGCTGGCGGTTCCTCACCGAGGGCATGCGCTGGACCTCCAGTCCGTACTCCCTGTCGGCGCCGCCGCAGCAGGACCTGCTGCGCATCACCGTCAAGGCGCTGGGCGACCACAGTGCCGCCGTCGGCCTGCTGCGGCCGGGCACCCGCGTGTGGGCGGAGGGGCCCTACGGGGCGCTGACCGCGGACCGGCAGAGCGCGCACAAGTCCCTCCTGATCGCGGGCGGCGTCGGCATCACCCCGCTGCGGGCCCTGTTCGAGACGCTGCCCGGCGACGTCACCCTTCTCTACCGCGCCCGCACGGCCGAGGACCTCGCGCTGGGCGCCGAGCTGGAGACCGTCGCGCGGTGGCGCGGGGCGAAGGTGCTGTACGCGCTCAACGGTCCCGACGGCCGGAGGCCGGACCTCACGGCCTCTTCCCTGCGCGCGGCCGTGCCCGACCTGGACGCCCACGACGTGTACCTGTGCGGCCCGCACGGGTTCGCGCAGGACCTGTACCGAGCGCTGCGCGCCGCGGGGGTCCCCGACCGCCGTATCCACCACGAGTCCTTCGAGCTGTGAGGCCGTCTTGCACACGTTGAAGAAGAACCGTCCGCTGCGTCGCATCGTGCTGGCAAGCGCCGCGACCGTCTCCGGGATGGTGCTGCTGCTGTCGCTGAAGCCGCACACCACGCCGGCCGTCGCGGGGTTGGCGTCCGCTCCCGCACCGTCGAGCAGTTCCAGCACGTCGGGCGGGACGGCCGGATCGGACGGGTCGAGCGGGTCGAGCGGATCCGCCACCACGGGAACCCAGACCCTCACCGGGGACTCCGTACAGACCCGCTGGGGCCCCGTCCAGGTCCGCGTCACGCTGAAGGACGGAAAGCTCACCGACGTCACCGCGATCACCTACCCCCAGGAGAACCCGAGGGACCAGCAGATCAACGCGTACGCCATCCCGCAGCTCACCAGAGAGGCGCTCACGGCCCAGAGCGCCGACATCGACACCGTCTCCGGAGCCACGTACACCAGCGACGGCTACCGCGAGTCGCTCCAGTCGGCACTGGACTCCGCGAGCGGCTGAGCCCTGCCTGCCCGTCCCGCTGCCCCCTGCCCCGTGCCCCCTGCCCCTATCAAGTGGCCGTCCGCAGGGTGCGGTAGCGAACCGAGCCGGGTGCCGAGCCTCCGCTCGGCGCCTTCGACGCCGCCCGCGGCGGGTCTGACCTGCACCGCTTCCCCCAGCGCAGAGGTGAGAGGGCCGTCCGGCCCACGGCGGGGGCCCATCGGTACCTGTGGGAACCGCGTGACCCGAGAGACAGTGGATGCAGGAGCGGCACCGATCCCCCGCGGTGTCGCTCCGTTGTGCTCGGGCCCGCCATCCGCCGGCAGATGGGTGCGCGCCCGCGTCGCCGGCACCGGTCGGGCCGTTGATCTTCCCGTCGGTTCAGGAAGGAGAGCGCACGCCTTGCGCGGAGCGTCCGCCGACGAGTTCGCGTCCGGTGACCAGCTCCGGCTCGATGCGCACGAAGACCTCCCGCGACGCCGGCGCCCAGGAACGCGGCCCGGTCCGCAGCAGTCGTAGGTGCTCCGCGGGGTCGGTCACCACGGTGGCCGTTCCCATGACGACGACGCTCCAGCCGGAGTGGGCGGCGGCGTCGACTTCGTCGGCCTCGAAAGCGACCAACGCCGCGTCGATCGCGCTCACCAGCTCCGAGAAGGCCGACGTACGCACCAGCACCGCACCGTCGCGGTCCAGACGGAAGTTGACCGGCAGAACCGCGGGCAACGCCTGCCGCGTGTAGACGATGCGCCCCACGGGCACGGTGGGAAGCAGCCGTAGGCACTCCAGCCGGTCGAGTTCGCGGAATCCGTCGTCGGCGTCCATCAGCCTTCTCCAGTTCGCCGTCTCCCAGGTCCCGCGGCAGCGGGCCGGCCATCGGACGGATCCGTCCGGCGGCCGGACAGTTGACGGCGCGCCAGTGCGCGTCCAGGGTGCGCAGCTCTTCGTCTGTCAGTACGGTGGCGTCCTGGTGTTCGACCCTTGGACATGGTGGGGCTCCGGAAGTCGTCGGCGTGGATCAACGGGTGGTGGAGGCGGCATGGCCGGCAAGAACGCGGCGCGGCTGCCGC
Source organism: Streptomyces zaehneri (assembly GCF_032248645.1). NCBI lineage: Bacteria > Bacillati > Actinomycetota > Actinomycetes > Kitasatosporales > Streptomycetaceae > Streptomyces > Streptomyces zaehneri. The sequence goes on along the minus strand of NZ_JASTTJ010000003.1, from coordinate 578,087 downwards.
GCAAGGCGTACGAGAAGGAACTGCTGCGGCTGCAGACGGAGTTGGTGAAGCTCCAGGAGTGGGTGCGAGCCACGGGCACCCGGCTGGTGGTGGTCTTCGAGGGACGGGACGCGGCAGGCAAGGGCGGGACGATCAAGCGGGTCGCCGAGCATCTCAACCCGCGGGTGGCCCGCATCGCGGCGCTCCCGAAGCCGACCGAGCGCGAACGCACCCAGTGGTACTTCCAGCGGTACGCGGAGCATCTGCCGGCGGCCGGGGAGATCGTGCTGTTCGACCGGTCCTGGTACAACCGGGCCGGGGTCGAGCACGTGATGGGCTTCTGCACGAAGGAGGAGCACCAGCTCTTCCTCCGCCAGTGTCCGATCTTCGAACGCATGCTGGTCGAGGCCGGGGTCGTGCTGCGCAAGTACTGGTTCTCGGTGAGCGACACCGAGCAGCAGGAGCGCTTCCGGCGCCGGCTGGAGGACCCGCTGCGGCGGTGGAAGCTCTCGCCGATGGACCTGGAGTCGATCACTCGCTGGGAGGCCTACTCCCGCGCCAAGGACGAGATGCTGGTGCACACCGACATCACCGAGGCGCCCTGGTATGTCGTGGAGAGCGACGACAAGCGCCGGGCACGGCTGAACATGATCGCCCATCTGCTGTCGTCCGTGCCGTACCGCGAGGTGCCGCCTCCGGTGCTGGAGCTCCCGGAGCGGCCGCCGTCCACCGGCTACCAGCGCCCGCCGCGGGATCTCCAGACCTACGTCCCCGACCACGCGGCGAACCTCTGAGCAGCCGGGCATCGCTCTCACCACCGCTCGGGTACGACCACGACACCGCAGGCGGAGTGCCCTCGCACCGCTCGCGGAGGGAGCGGAGGCAGGCGTACGCCGGCCGCAGCCGCGGGCTCACCGGGCACGCGTAAGGCCGCTGCCTTCATGGGTCTCTTCTCCTCGCGAGTGACCGGGCGGGTGGATCAGCCGTGTCAGCCGTGGGGGACGACGGCTACGGGGGCGGTGCAGTGGTGCAGGACGGCGTACGTGACGTGCCCGATGTGGGCGCCGAACGGACTGCGGCGGATACGCCTGCCCATGACGACGAGGGAGGCCTCCCGGGCCGCGTCCACGACGTGGACGGCCCCGCTGCCGCAGCGGGACTCCTCGACGACCTCCACGTCCGGGAACTTCTGCCGCCAGGGAGCCAGGACGTCGGCCAGCGCCTGGGCGTCGCTCAGGGCCAGCGCCTCGTACAGGGCGGGGCTGGCGGGCGTGCCGTACGCGTAGTAGGGCGGCGGGTTCCAGCCGTGGACGACCCGCAGGGACGTCGCGCGGCTCCTGGCCGCGTCGAAGGCGAACTCGATCAGCGTCTCGTCCGGGTGCTCGACGTCGAGTCCGAGCACCACGGGCCGGAAGGGTGTCGCGGCGGAGGGAACACCTGCCGGGTCCGGCTCGTGCTCGTCGGCGGCCGCCTCCAGCGCCCGCACCAGCACGACCGGGCGGTCAGCGTGGGCGATCGCGAAGAGGCCGACCGAGCCGACCAGGAAGCCGGCGATCCCACCGAGGCCGCGCGAGCCCAGGACGAGGAGTTCGGCGCTCTTCGCCGCCTCGGCCAGCGCGTCACCGGGGTGACCGGAGACCTGCTCCGTGCGCACCTCGACGCCGGGATGACGCAGCCTGACACCCTCCGCGGCCTCCCGGGAGATCCTCTCCCAGCCTTCGGCCGGGGAGACCCCCGTCTCTCGTCGCTCGGTCCGGTGCCGCTGGGTCTCGGCTCCGAGAAGCGGAGCCTCGGCCATGGGCTCCGGCACCGGTTCCCAGACGTGGACGATCTTCAGAGGCCGGCCACGCAGCCTCGCTTCGCGAGCCGCCCATTCGGCGGCTGCCCGGCTCTCCTGCGAGCCGTCGAGACCTACGGTGATGGTGCGGAGCATGCTCTCCACCTCCTGGGGCGAGGGATCCGATTCCAGAGTCGTGTTCGGGCCATTCCTCGTGCAGGGGCCACTGGTCCCGGATCGGGACCGACCGACCCCCCGCACGGCTCGGCGCGGAGAGCCGGGTGACGGGCCCACCGCGCCGCCCGCGTTCAGCGCAGCCAGCCGTGGTCACGCACGATCGGCAGCCGGGCCCAGACCCGGCCGGCACCGAGGGTGTCACCGGCCGCGGCAGCGGCCAGGACGATCAGCGCGATGGCATAGACCAGGTGGTAGTCGGCGAACGGATTCGTCGACATACTGAGCGACCCGTCCGAGAGGTGCTTGGCCGGCGGCCACTCGGCAACCCACATCAAAGCCATCATCACCGCCCCGGCCACAGCGGCGAGCCGCAGCGCGACACCGAGGACGAGAGCCAGGCCTATCCCGAGCAGACCGAGCATGAACAGCCAGTCCGCCCACGGCTCACCCGCCCAGGAACGGAACGTGGACTCCATCGGCCCCACCGCCACGGAACCGAGGAAACCCTTCGTCGGCGATCCACCGTCGACCCAGCCCCTGCCCGACCCGGTGGCGTAACCGAGACCGAAGGTCTTGTCGAGGAACGCCCACAGAAAGACGAACCCGGTCAGCAGACGCAGCGAGGCCAGGGCGTAGGCCCGGACGGTGCCCGTGCCGGTGCCTGCCGACACGGCCGACTCGGATGCGGTGGCGGTCCGGTTCCTGCGCAGCGACGACAGACGGAAGCCGGAGCTCCGGTGCAGGTGCTCGTGCACGGACATGATGGGATTTCCCTTCGAAGCGGTCGGGGCCTTGCCTGACATGACTCACCCTGGTCCTGTGCACCGGACGACGCCGGATGCCGAAGGTCCGTGCCGGCGGGCCGAACGGCCCTGCTTTCCATAGCCGTTGGGCCGACTACGGCACGCTGGGCACACGGGCTCTCGCCCTGGCACTCGTGTCCGGTGGATCATGAGGGCAGACGACGGAAGGCGGCGCATGTACAAGACCTCGGGCAGACAGGTCCCGCAGTGGCGCCGGCTGGTGCCCGGTCTCGTCGCGCTCCTCGGCTACCGGCGCGCATGGCTCACGGGCGATCTGCTCGCCGGGGTGACCGTGGCCGCCTACCTGGTGCCGCAGGTCATGGCCTACGCGGGCGTGGCCGGGCTGCCGCCGGTCGCCGGCCTGTGGGCGATCCTCCCGGCCCTCGGGCTGTACGCGGTGTTCGGTTCCTCGCGGCTGCTGTCGGTCGGCCCCGAGTCCACGACCGCCCTCATGACGGCCGCCGTGGTCGCACCGCTCGCCGCCGGGGACGCCGGGCGTTACGCGTCGCTCGCGGCGGCGCTCGCCGTCACGGTCGGGCTGCTCTGCCTGGTCGCCCGGGCGGTCCGGCTGGGCTTCCTCGCGGACCTGCTGTCCCGCCCCGTTCTGATCGGCTATCTCGCGGGCGTGGCGCTCATCATGATGGTGGACCAGCTGCCCAAGCTCACCGGCGTGCGGACGACGGGTTCGGAGTTCTTCCCCCAGGTGTGGTCCTTCCTCGTCCACCTGCCCGACGCGGACCCGGCGACCGTCGTCTTCTCCGCCGTCGTCCTCCTGTTCCTCTTCGTGACGGCCCGTTACGCCCGCGCCGTGCCCGGCCCGCTGGTCGCCTTCGTCCTCGGGACCGCCGCGGTCGTGGTCCTCGACCTCGACGGGCGATACGGGCTCAAGGTGATCGGCGAGGTTCCGGGCGGTCTGCCGAGCCTTGCCGTCCCGGACCTGAGCGAGCTGCCGCACCTCGTGCTGCCGGCGCTCGGCGTGCTGCTGGTCGCCTACACCGACTTCATCCTCACCGCGCGGGCGTTCGCCGACCACGACGACGAAGGCCCCGGGCTCGACGCCGACCAGGAGTTCCTCGCCCTGGGAGCGGCCAACCTGGGCGCCGGGGCGCTGCACGGCTTCCCGGTGAGCAGCAGCGCCAGCCGCACCGCCCTCGCCTCCTCCGCGGGCGCCGGCAGCCAGGCGTACTCGCTGGTGGCAGGGGCGGTGGTGCTCGCCGTGCTGCTGTTCCTGAGCCCGCTGCTGGCGCGGACGCCCTCCGCGGTGCTCGGCGCGCTCGTCGTCTACGCGGCGGTCCGCATGATCGACCTCGCCGGCTTCCGGCGGCTCGCCTCCTTCCGCCGCCGCGAACTGCTCCTGGCGCTCGGCTGTCTCGCGGGCGTGCTCGCCCTCGACATCCTGTACGGGGTGATCGTGGCGGTCGGCCTGTCGGTGGCCGAGCTGCTGACCCGGGTGGCGCGTCCGCACGACGCCGTCGAAGGCCTGGTCCCCGGTGTGGCCGGCATGCACGACGTCGACGACTACCCGCAGGCCCGGACGATTCCCGGGCTGCTGGTCTACCGCTACGACTCGCCCCTGTTCTTCGCCAACGCGGACAACTTCCGGCGCCGGGCCCTGGCCGCCGTCGACGAACAGAGCGAACCCGTCCGCTGGTTCGTCCTCAACACCGAGGCCAATGTCGAGGTCGACATCACCGCCCTCGACGCGGTCGACGCCCTGCGCCGCGAGCTGACCCACCGCGGCATCCTGTTCGCCCTCGCGCGGGTGAAGCAGGACCTGATGAACGACCTGGAGGCGTACGGCCTCGTGGACACGGTCGGCGCGGACCGGATGTTCCCCACGCTCCCGACCGCCGTTGCCGCGTACCACGCGTGGCTCGACCGTCAGTAGCCCGAGAGCTCCTCTTCGGTGCAGTACGGCGCGATCCATGGGCCAGGTGGCCCGTGGCCTGCCCGCAGGGCCCCGCACACGCCGGCCTCGGAAGTCCGGACACCCCGCTGCGGGGGCACACCACCCCGGACTCGAACGTGCGCACATACGTGCGGGACGGTGTCGTGAGGCTCGTCGGCCGGGTCCGGGGCACCTCCTGACGGACCTCCTCGACGCCGAACCCGGCATCTCGGTGATCGGCGACGCCGACCGTCAAGAACAACATCTCCCGCCTGCTGGCCAAGCTGGGCGTGCAGCGCCGGGTCCAGGCCGCCGTCCTCGCCTCCCGCCTGGAGCACCCGGAGGCGGGCGAACGCCGGACCGGGTGACGCGGCCGGCCTCGCTCGTGACCCGTCGGCCACTCCTCAACGGCGCCCGGTCTCCGCGGCGAAGGCGTCGAGCAGGGAGAAGGTGCGCGCAGGCTGTTCGAGATGGGGCAGGTGGCCCGCTTCCGGCACGACTTCGAAGCGGGCGTCGCCGAACGAGGCTGCGTACTCCTTGCCGTATGCCGGGGTCGCGATGCGGTCGCTCTCGCCCCACAGGACGAGGGCGGGGGTGGTGACGGCGGCGAGGCGGGGGCGGAGGGTGGGGTCGCTCATGGCGGGGCCGCCGGAGAAGACGCGCAGGGCCGCCATGTTGGCCTGGAAGACGGCGAGTCGCTCGGCCGGGACGGTGGCCGGGTCGACGTAGAAGCGCTCGGGGTCGTGGTAGGCGTACTCGGCGACGCCGCGCGCGTCGAGGGTGAAGAAGTCCCGGATCGGTTCGCCGTCGACCTCGATGCCGACCGAGTTCACCAGAACGACCCCGCTGATCAAACCCTGCGTGTCGGCCGTGGCCAGCTCGGCTGCGATCCAGCCGCCGAGCGAGGAGCCGACGACCAGGACGTCGGACAGGTGGCGGTCGTGGAGGAGGCGGAGGTAGGCGGCGGCGAGGTCGGCCACGTGGGTGAAGTCGTCGGGCCGGGGGGTGCCGTTCCAGCCCGGGTGGGTGGGCAGCAGGGTGTGGGCCGTCGCGGCGAAGTGCTCGGCGATCGGGGCGACGGTGGCGGGGCCGCCGCCGCCGTGCAGGACGAGGACGGGGCGGCCGGCGGCGGGGCCGGATTCGGTGAGCGTCAGTTCCGGAGTCATGACGAGGACTGTAACTAAGGATATTTAGATAAGCAAGTTTAGTCAGGGTGCTAGCCTGAGGAGCATGTCCGTTGAACCACAGACCCTCGGAAGGGCCGTGAAGGCCGTCCAGTACCGCCAGCACCGAGCACTCGACAGCCGCCTGGCGTCCGTCGGCAGCACGCTCGCGCAGTGGGACGCGCTACGGGCGATCGCCCGCACGCCGGGCTCCAGCGCACGTGAGCTGGCGGCGGCGACGTTCCAGAGCGAGCAGGCGTTCGGCACGCTGGCCGGACGCCTGGTGGCGCAGGGACTGGTGGACCGGCGCCCCGGGCGCGGCCGCCGTTTCGAACACCACCTCACTCCCGAGGGGGAGCGGGTACTGGAGGCCGGCCACGAGGTGGCGAACTCGGTGCTCACGGAGTGCTTCGAGGGTCTGACGGAGCCGGAGCGAGAAGCACTGCTGGGACTGCTGCGCAAGCTCGAGGAGCACTGAGATCTCACCGTCCGGGCGGGGAACACCGCCTGGGCGAGCGTGGGTTGGGCATCCGGTACCCAGCCGGCTCACGCCACGGGGGCGCGGCCCGTCCCGGGCACCGGAAGGGTCAGTTCTCCGTTCCCGCCGACCAGAGCACGGTGTCGCCGGACGTGATCACGACGTTTCCGTCGGCCTGGAACACGAGGACCGCTCCTGGGTGGCCATTGGTCCGTGAGGCCCACACGGGCTGTCCGCCACTGTTGTAGACGACCAGGTTGCCGTCCGCCTGGAAGCGGGCGCTGTTGCTCTCGCCGCTGGTCATCGCGGCCCAACGCGCCTTGCGGTCCTGGTCGTAGATCACCAGGTTGCCGTCCGGCTGGATGATCAGACTCCTGGCCCCGGTCCCCACGGACTCTCCGGTGGCCAGCTCGAGCGGGGCCTGTACGACCTTGGGTGCCGCGTCCCCTTCCTGGGGCTCCTGGCTCTTCTGGGCCTCCTGGGACTCCTGAGGCTCCTGGTCCGAGGCGGACGGCGTCCTGCCCGTGGCGGCCGGGGCGGCCGAGCCGGACGGCCGTCCCTGCGCGGACGGGGAGGAGTCGGCCGAGGAACGCTGTGTACCGAAGTGGACGGCGGCCACCACGGCCACCACGACCGCGACCGCCGCGACGGCCGTGGTCAGCAGCCAGGCGGGCCGAAGCCGCCGACGGGGCTCCGCCGAGGCGGCGAGGACGGTGTCGGACCGTGCCGTCGTCGGAGCCGGTCCCTGACCGGCAACGACCGCCGTGGCGTGCTGCGCGAGGTCGACCAGGGTGTGCGCCGCATGCTCGGTCTGCGTCAGCTCTCCGGCGAGAATCGCGGGTCCGTCCGCGGGCCAACGCCCGGTCCTGGCGCCCGTCTCCTCCAGCCATGCGCCCAGCCGGGCCGCCGTCGGACGCTCGGCCGGGTCCTTGGCCAGACACGCGGCGAGCAGCGGCACCAGCTCCGGGGGGACGCCTGCGAGGTCGGCGTCCTCGTGGACCACTCGGTACATCAGGGTGGCCGCGGGGATCTGCTCCCCGGCGCGCGAGAAGGGGCCGCGTCCGGTCGCGGCGTACACCAGCGTGGCGGCCAGCGAGAACACGTCGGCGGGTTCGGCGGCGACGCTGCCGATGGCCTGGTCCGGTGCGAGAAAGCCGGGGGAACCCACAGAGACACCGAGGCGGGTGTGGCGACTGTCGTCGGCGGCCCGTGCGACCCCGAAGTCGATCAGCCGTGGGCGGTCGCGGGCCAACAGGACGTTCCCCGGCTTGACATCCCGGTGCGCGAGGCCGGCCTGATGCACGGCCTGGAGAGCGCCGCACAGTTCGGCGGCGAGGGCGAGCGACGCGGCCTGCGGCAGCGGGCCGTGGGCCGCGACCCATTCGGCCAGCGACGGCGCGGGCACGTACTCGGTGGCCAGCCACTGCGGGCGCTGGCCCGGGGCGCTGTAGTCCACGACGGTCACGGTCCACGGCGAACGGACGCGGTCGCTGTTGCGTATCTCGCGGGCGAACCGCTCCTCGAAACCCGGCTCGGAGCTGAGATCGTCGCGGATCGTCTTCAGCGCGAGCAGCCGGCCCGAACCCGTACGGGACAGGAACACCTGCCCCATGCCGCCCGCACCGAGCCGGCCGAGCAACGGATAGCCGCCTATGGATGTCGGGTCCGAAGGCTGAAGGTTGTTCATGACGACTGTTCCCCGGAAGTGTGCGTCAGCGCTCGAACCCACGCGCTGGGCCTTGGCTTGCGTGCTGGTGAGCAGGGTGGTCCGCGCTCGCAAGTATGCCGGACGGGTTCCCTCTTGGCGCTTGTCTCCAACTCGCCCACGGCGAGCAGACGTTGTGCCCGGCCCGGGCTTGCCGGGACCGTCGGCCCCGACCACGAGGACCGGCAGCCGTCGCGGAACCGGCAGATATCCGCACGACAGCGGGAGATCGCCCGACCTCACCCACCCGGTCCCGGGCACCGCAGGCCGGGTGACACCGGTTCGGCAGGACGTCTGCGCACACCACTCGCGCCCCGCCCGGCTCCCGCCCTTGTGCCCCGGAGCTTCCCCGCTCCTGCCCTTACAGACCCGGGCCTCATCCCTCGGGCTTCCCTCAGGCTTCCCTGGGACTTCCCTCCGGCTGCCCTCGCCCTCCCCCCGCGGCTGCCGCGCCGAATTCGGCACGCCCGCCACGGCCCCGCGGGCGGCAGGGTTCGAAGCTCGCGCTCCTGCGCCACCGCCGCCTCCCAGGCGCGCAGGGTGTCGCCGAAGAGGCGCCGCCGCGCCGGTTCCAGCGGGATCAGCGGCGCCAGGGTGGGCGCCACCTCGACCCGCGCAGGGAAACCCGAAACCCGCCGACCTGCCCTACGTCCCGCACGCCGTACGTCCCGCACGCCGAGGCCCCGGAGCAGAGATCAGAGGCCTCGGCGGAGTGGTTCAGCCCTGGGTGCGGGCCGGAAGCCGCCATCCCGGGCGCGGGAAGTGGCAGGTGTAGCCCTCGGGGTAACGCTCGAGGTAGTCCTGGTGCTCGGGCTCGGCCTCCCAGAAGGGGCCGACCGGCTCGACCTCGGTGACGGCCTTGCCCGGCCACAGTCCGGAGGCGTCCACGTCCGCGATGGTGTCCTCGGCGACCCGCTTCTGCTCGTCGTCCACGTAGTAGATCGCCGAGCGGTAGCTGAGGCCGATGTCGTTGCCCTGGCGGTTCTTGGTGCTCGGGTCGTGGATCTGGAAGAAGAACTCCAGGAGCGTGCGGAAGTCGGTCTTCTCGGGGTCGAAGAGGATCTCGATGGCCTCCGCGTGGGTGCCGTGGTTACGGTACGTCGCGTTCGGTACGTCACCCCCGGTGTATCCGACCCGGGTCGCCGTCACGCCCGGGAGCCTGCGGATCAAGTCCTGCATCCCCCAGAAGCATCCGCCCGCCAGTACGGCCCTCTGCGTCTGCGCTGCCATCTCAGCACCTTCCGTATCTCTCGTCCCGGCCGCTCGAGCCGCTCGCTCGCACACCGTCGACGTACCAGCCTGTGTGGATACAACAGCACGTGAGAGGCCCGAACAATTCCGTGCCCGCACAGTCGGTCACGGCTCGTCGTCGAATCGAGGCGCACGTCGAATCGATGCAACGCGTGAGGTGATCGTTCCATGCTGGAACCGGCGATCCCGGGCTTCTCGCCGAAGGCCCTGCGCCGGGTCATGAGCTGCGCCGCAGGGTCTCCCGGCTGATCGACCGCACGCGCCCCGTCAGCGACGGCGGCCTCCGTCCGATGATCAACCGGCCGGCCAAGGCGGGACTCCTGGTGCGTCAAGCCGATCCCCGGGCCGGCGCCGCCCGCTTCGCTCCCCTGACCTGTGCCGTGCGTCCCAGGCGGAAGCGGGGATGCGGCTCGGCGCGGCCGGTGGCGAGGTCGGCGGCCATCGCGCCGATGAGCGGGGCGAATTTCGCGCCGTGCCCGGAGCAGGGGGAGACGATGACGAAGGGGCCGTGGCGGTCCAGGACGAAGTCCTCGTCCGGGGTGGTGGTGTAGAGACAGGTCGCCTCGGCGACCGGGTTGGGCTCGAGGCCCGGGAGGCGGTCGCGTACGAAGCCGCTCACCCGCGTCCGCGACGACGGATCGACGACCCCGCTGCGGGTGCGGGCGGTGGCGGGCGTGCCGCGGTCGTGCTCGGCGACCTTGACCGCCGGGAGCGGGCCCCCGTCGCTTCCGGACGGCAGGCCGTAGAGGTGCAGCGCGCCGTCCCAGATCAGGGTCGGCCACCTGACGGACGGGTCCCGCTGCCGGAAGTGGAAGACCTGCTGCTGGGTCACCGCCAACGGAGGCAGCGAGAAGGGCAGTTCGAGCTCGGGCAGCCAGGCGCCGGCCGCGATCACCACCGTGTCGGCGACGATCTCGCGGCCGTCGTCGGTGTGCAGGCGCACCTTCTCGCTCCCCCGGACGTCGATGCCGGTGACGCGGGCGCCGATGACCGCCCGCGCTCCGTGTTCGATCGCCCGCCGTACGCAGGTCCCCACGGTCTCGTCGGCGTCGACCACGCCCGCTTCCGGGTGGTGGAGCACCGGACCGGTGACGCGGATGTACGGCCAGCGCTCGGCGGCGGCTTCCGCGCCGAGGAGTTCGTGGGGCACTCCGGCCGCGCCGAGGAGGTCGGCGAGGGCCTTCGGGTCGTGGTCCTCGCCCATGTCGAGCCCACCGGTAGTGCGCAGCAGGGAGGCCGAACCGTCGTCCTCCAGCTCCCGCCACTGCTCGTAGGCCTGTCCGGTCAACCGCACGTAGAACGGGTCGGCGTACACCCGCCGGAAGATCCGTGAGCTGCCGTGCGAACTTCCGTGCCGGTGGCCGATGTCGTACGCCTCGACGAGCGTGACCTCGTGGCCTCGGCGGGCCAGTTGCCAGGCGGTGGCCGCGCCCATGAGTCCGGCGCCGACGACGGCGATCACAGTCCCTCCCCGGGGATCCGGTCGGTGCCCGCGAGCGGGATGCGGGTCATGACAGCAGACTCGATCGTACGGGCGACCAGGTCCTCGGGTTCCCGGTGGAGGGGGTGGGTCCGGGGTGGGCCTTGCCGAAAGCGGCGGCGGTCACGACGATCGCGCCACCGCGACCGGCAGGGCGTACCCGCAGATCAGCCGTCCCGCCGCGGCCTCGGACACCGCAAGGCTGCGGCTCACTTGCGCAAGCGGCCCCGCGATCGCGGACTCGGTCGGACCGATCCCGAATCCACCGAGAGCGAGCGCGACGAGCCCGGCGGGCATCCGCCGGGTACGAACGGCCGGTCGGATGTCCGTGTCGCCGTCTTCGCGGGGCGCTCCGGCCGCTGATCCGGCGTCGGCTCGCGCACACGAGAGGGCCCCGGGACGGGGCCCTCTCGTCGGATCGTCGTGCCGGTCGGGTCAGTGCGGGGCGGCCACCGGCGTGCCCGCGGTCACCGTGGCGGGCTTGGGGTGCAGCAGCCGTTCGGCCAGTTCACCGAAGACGAGGCCGAAGCCTGCCCAGAGCGTGACCTGCATGGCGAGGGCGGACAGGCGGAACCGCCACAGCAGGGCGGCCGGGAAGTCGCCCGGCACCTCGTTGACGGCGGGCAGGAACTCGTAGGCCAGCCCGATGACGAGCACGAAGCCGAGGACGGCCGCGACGGTGGCGTTCCAGGGGCCGAGCCTCGGTGCGAGCCGCTTGCCCAGGATCACCGCGGCGACCGCGAGCAGCACGCTGAGCACCATCATCAGGAAGTACAGCGTGGTGCGCTTGCCGATGGTGTCGCCGTCACCGACCGCGGGCGGATTGGCCGGGTACTTCAGGAACGGCACGACGTACACGGCGAGCAGGGCGGTCCCCGACAGCAGAAGGGCCGTGGCCCGCGGGGTGAACCGGCCGACGCGGCCGAGGGCGAAGCAGAAGGCGAGGGCGGCGATGCCGCCGAAGGCCACCCCGTAGATCAGCACGCCGGTGGCGAGGCCGGCGGTGGACTGGAGGCTGCGGGACACGAGTTCCACCTCGTGGTGCTCGTGGCCCGCGGCGTGGGACTCCTCGAAGCCGATCGCGCTGTCGACGTTCGGCTCGCCGAGGAAGTAGGCGACGATCAGGGCGAGCACGCCGGCGCCGAGGCCGGCGAGCATGCCCCGCACGAGGAGGTTTCTTACCGTTGCGGAGTTCATGGGTGTGCCGGGGTTCCCCTCGGGATCAGTGGCAGGGGAAACCGAGCAGGTGGCGGGCGTCGTGCACCCACTCGTGAACGTCCTCGCCGGAGACGACGGCTGTCGCGCCCTGCTCCGCGCCGACGAAGTACAGCAGGACCAGCATCAGGACGCCGAAGAAGACCGCCCACGGGGCGATGTCCTTCAGCGGCAACTTGGCGGGTACGACAGGCGTGGTGGTAGTCGGCTGGGCGACATGCTGCGCCATGGCAGAACCTCCTCTGGGAGTTCGCGTCCCATCTCGGTGGTGCACATGACGACGGCCACGGGTCTGACTCGCGGTGTGTGCCCCTTCGGGGTACACCGTCCACAGTGGCGCGACCGTGCCGGGTTCTCACCGGCTTCCGTCTCGCCGTCGTCGATATCAGAGCGACGGTATCGCGTGTCGGGCCCCCGGCCAATACCGCCCCACCTGGCGTGACCCCGCACTCCACGGCCAGGTGGCCCGGATCACCACGCCGGTTGCGCTCAGCGGAGCCCCTCCGCGGCGGTGTCGGGTCGGGCGAGCCCGAGTTCGCGCTCGCCGAGCGGGGTGAAGAAGCGCTCGACGTCGGCCCCGGTGACCTCGGCGAGGGTGGCCGGCGACCAACGCGGGTCCCGGTCCTTGTCGATGACCTGGGCGCGGATGCCCTCGACCAGGTCGGGCGTGGTCAGGGCGGCGCAGGAGACGCGGTACTCCTGTTCCAGCACCCGTTCCAGCGAGCCGAGCCGGCGGGCACGGCGCAGGGCGGCCAGGGTGACCTTGAGCGAGGTGGGCGACCTGGTCAGGAGGGTCTCCGCGGCCTCCTTCGCCGCCGGGTCGCCGTGGGCGAAGAGCCGTCGGACGATCTCCTCGACGGTGTCGGCCGCGTAACAGGTGTCGATCCACGCCCGCCGGCCGGCCAACTCGCCCGCCGGCAAGGGCTGTACGTGACGGTCCAGGGCATCCCGTACGGGTAGCACGGCGAGGTCGTCGGCCAGCCGCCGGAGGGAGGCGGACGGTACGCAGTGGTCGGCGAGCCCGCACGACACCGCGTCCCCGGCGCCGATCTGCGTGCCCGTCAGGGCGAGATGGGTGCCCAGTTCGCCCGGGGCGCGGGCGAGCAGGTGGGTGCCGCCGACGTCCGGCACGAAGCCGATGCCGGTCTCGGGCATCGCGATCCTCGACCGCTCGGTGACGACCCGGACGCTGCCGTGCGCGGAGACGCCGACCCCGCCTCCCATCACGATGCCGTCCATCAGGGCGACGTAGGGCTTGGGGTAGCGGGCGATGCGGGCGTTGAGGTGGTACTCGTCGCGCCAGAAGGCGGCCGAGGCGGTGCCGTCGCCGTCGCGGGCGTCGTCGTGGACGGCACGGATGTCGCCGCCCGCGCACAGGCCGCGCTCCCCCGCGCCGGAGATGACGACGGTCTCGACGGCCGGATCACGTTCCCATGCCGTCAGCGCGGCGTCGATGCGGCGCACCATCGCGTGGTTCAGGGCGTTGATGGCCCTCGGTCGGTTGAGCGTGATGTGGGCGGCTCGGCCGGTGGTGTGCAGCAGGACGGGCGCCTCGATGTCGCTCATCCGAGTGCCTCCGTCAGGCCGCGGGCCACGTTGACGCGCATGATCTCGTTGCTTCCTTCCAGGGTGCTGGACGCACAGGTCATGGACGATCTTCTCCATGCCGTGCTCGCCGAGGAAGCCCCTGCCCCCGTCCAGTGGGGAAGCCGGCCGGGCGGCGGGCATCCGGTGGCGGTGGCGCACCGGGCACGCGGACAGGGCTCGCCCCGACGCGGATGGAGAGCGAGCCCTGTCCACCGGATCCGATGGTCGGGTCCCGGAGGCCGGTGGGCCCATGAGTGCGCGGGGGCCGGCCGTGGTGACCGGCGCACACCCCGTACGAGTGGCGCACACCCCCGGCCGGACCGCCGGCCCGCGGGCCGGATCCGCACGCGTGACCTGTGTCGCGCCGGGGAAGGCGCATCCCGGCGGGGCGTCTGCGGGTGCCCGCGCCACCGACCCGCTTGATCGCGCACCCCCCGCGGCGGGCGATACTGGCCTTCGCACGCCGTCGCCACGTCGTCACCGCCCTCACGAATGGACTCACCCACATCTCCGCGACCGTTCCGCCCACGACGCCCTCCACGGTGTGGCAGACCCGTGGCCGTCACACCGGCCCCACCGCTCCGGACGTCCTGCGCAAGCACCTTCAGGCACTCAAGGACGCCGAGACCCTCCAGGACTTCATGGAGCTGCCGGACACCGACACCCCCGAGGGGGAGACGGCCTTCGAAGCCCGGTGGCTGGTCGCGGAGGAGGTGACCGTCCGTGCCCGGCTCAGGCTCGCCGAGTGGTCGGGCCAGGGCCAGGAATGGACGCTGACGGCGGAGGCGGAACGGCCGTGGGACCAGCGATGGCCCTCGCCCGCCGGGATGTTCTGGTCCTGGGAGGCGGCCACGCCATGGGGCAACGAGACCGTCACCGGTGAGCGGTTCCTGGCCGCGAACCCGCTCCCGGCGGACGACAAGGAGCTGCGGCGCGCGCTCCGGGGCGCCCTGCGGGACACCTGGGCCGTCCACCTCGTCGTGCACGAGGCCATGACACCCGACGAGCTGGGCCGGCGGTCGCTGGTCCCGTTGCTGCCGCCCGGCCTGCACCACCGGGTCGTCGAGCACCGCGCGGCCCCGCACCAGCTGCGCACCGTGAACTGGGCCCTCAAGGAGGCCCGGGTGGAGGTGCCGCGCGGCGGGGCGCTGGTGCTGCCGGGCATCCCCGCCCCGGCCGAGTACGACGCCGCCGACTACTCGGTGCGCAGCGTGTTCCTGGACGGCACGCATCCCACCGAGCTGCTGGACGCGGTACGGCGCTTCGCGGCGCTGCCCAGGGCGCTGCCGGAGGACGCCGACGCCGCGCTCACCGCGCTGCGGGAGGAGTGGCAGCTGCTGACCCCGCAGGAGGAGCTCGCGCGCGAGCGCAAGCTCGTGGTGATGTACAAGGAGGCGCTGGAGGCGATGACGGAGTCCCGGGACCTGTACCGGGAAGCCGCCGAGCACGCCCACGAGGCGCTGGCCGCGTACCGGGAGGCGGCGGCCGAGGGCGGCGAGCCGCGGCAGGCGCCGGCCAGGAAGAGCGGCTCGCCGTTCCAGCAGCTGGGCCGGACCCTGGAGCGGTTCAAGGAGACGACCAAGGGCCTGCGCCCGGTGACGTACGCCGCTCCCGCGGACCGGGTCGAGTCACCGGAACACGACCGCACCGGCGGCACCAGCGGCACGACCGGCGGCGCCGAACCCGAGGTCACCGACCGGTAAGGGGTCGGCGGGCCGACAGGTCGCCGGGCAGGCGGGCGCCGGTGGGCTCGCGGGCGCCCGTCCCCGCCCGTGCACGAATTACCTCGTACCGGGACGTGTCACACGCCCCTGTCTGGATACGCGGTCCCCACGGCACCACGGACCGCCCCGGAAGGGACCAGCACATGGGCAGCGAGCACGGCCCCCGGTCTTCGCCCCACCGATCCGACACGACGCTGCGCGTCAACGGCAGGCCGCACACCCTCGCCGTCGACCACCGGCGCGTGCTGCTGGACCTGCTGCGGGAGGATCTGGACCTCACCGGCGCGAAGAAGGGCTGCGACCACGGGCAGTGCGGCGCGTGCACCGTCCTCGTCGACGGGCGGCGCGTCAACAGCTGTCTGCTGCTCGCCGTCACCCTGGACGGCAGCGACATCACGACCGTCGAGGGGCTGTCCGGCGACGGCGAGCAGCCGCATCCGCTCCAGCAGGCCTTCCTGGAGCGCGACGCCTTCCAGTGCGGGTACTGCACGCCCGGACAGATCTGCTCGGCGGTGGGCGCGCTCGCCGAGGCGGAGTCGGGGCATCCCTCGCACGTCACGGACCCGGCGACGCCCTCCGGAGGGCCGGTCGCGCTGGACCGGGACGAGATCCGCGAGCGGCTCAGCGGCAATCTCTGCCGCTGCGGCGCGTACCCGCGCATCGTCGACGCCGTCGAGGACGTGACCGGGGCGGACGGCACATGAGCGGGCAGCGCGTGCCGGGGCCGGCGGCCCGAGGGCACGACCGGGGCGACCAGAGGACGTGATCCGGTGGAATCCTTCGCCTACGTACGGGCCGGCAGTCTCGCGGAGGCCGCCGAAGCCTTCGCAGCGCACCCGGGCGCACGCTATCTGGGCGGCGGCACCAACCTCGTCGACCTGATGAAGCTCGGCGTGGAACGGCCGAGCGCCCTCGTCGACGTCACCCGGCTGCCGCTGGACGGGGTGACGGAACTGCCGGACGGGTCGCTGCGGATCGGCGCCCTGGTGCGCAACAGCGACCTCGCGGCGCACCCACGCGTGCGTGACGGCTACCCCGTGCTCTCCCAGGCGGTGCTCGCGGGCGCCTCCGGCCAGTTGCGCAACGCCGCCACCACCGGCGGCAACCTGCTCCAGCGCACCCGCTGCCCGTACTTCCAGGACGTCTCCAAGCCGTGCAACAAACGGGAGCCGGGCAGCGGCTGCGCCGCCCGGGACGGCGCGCACCGCGACCACGCGGTGCTCGGGTACTCCGAGCAGTGCATCGCCACGCACCCGTCGGACATGGCGGTGGCGCTGGCCGCGCTGGACGCCGAGGTCGAGCTGTACGGCACGGCGGGCGTACGCCGGGTGGCGGCGGCCGAGTTCCACCGGCTGCCCGGGGAGGAACCGCAGCGGGACACCGTGATCGAACCCGGCGAGCTGGTCACCGCCGTCCTGCTGCCGGCCGCCACGGCCGGGCTGCCGTCCGCGTACCGCAAGGCGCGCGACCGGGCCTCCTACGCCTTCGCGCTGGCCTCCGTAGCCGTGGTCCTGGAGGTCGCCGACGGTGTCGTCGCGCAGGTGGGGATCGCCTTCGGGGCGCTGGCCCACCGCCCGTGGCGGGCTCGGCGGGCCGAGGAGGCGCTGCTGGGCGCGGCTCCCACCCGGGCGGCCTTCGAACGCGCCGCCGAGCTGGAACTCGCCGAGGCCAGGCCGCTGCGCGACAACGCCTACAAGGTGCCGCTGGCCCGCAACCTCGCCGTCGACGTCCTGACCCGGCTCGTACCGCACGAGCCGCGGGAGCCCGGACCGGAGGGGCCGCCACCGCACGAGGCCGGATCGCAGGAGGAGGACTCATGACCGCCGTGGGCGCTCCCGCCGAGCGCAGGGAGGGCCGGGAGAAGGTCACCGGAACCGCCCGCTACGCCGCCGAACAGCCCCTTCCCGGGCGGCTGTTCGCCCGTCCCGTCCCGGCGGCGATCGTGCGCGGCCGGGTGACCGACGTCGACGACACGGCGGCGCTGGCGCTGCCCGGCGTCGTCACCGTGCTCACCCACCGCAACGCGCCCCGCCTCGCCTCGGCGGACGACGCCACCCTCGCCGTGCTCCAGGACCCCGAGGTACCGAACCGGGGCTGGTTCGTCGCCCTGGTGGTGGCCGACAGCCCGGAGGCGGCCCGGGCGGGCGCCGCCGCCGTGCGGGTCACCTGCGTCGAGGAGAAGCACGACGTCACGCTCACCGCCCGGCACCCGCAGGCGTACGTCCCCGAGAAGGTCGGCGGCACCTTTCCGGGCGCACGCGAACTGGGCGACCCCGACGGCGCGTTCGCCGACGCGGACGTGCGGGTCGACGTCGCCTACCGGGTGCCGCCCCTGCACAACCACCCCATGGAGCCGCACGCCAGCACCGCGCACTGGGACGGCGAACGGCTGACCGTGCACACCTCCAGCCAGGGCACCACGGTCGTGCGCGCCGTGCTCGGCACGATGTTCGGGCTGGCGGACGAACGGATCACGGTCGTCGCCGAGCACGTCGGCGGTGGCTTCGGGTCCAAGGGCATGCCCCGGCCCGACGTGGTGCTCGCCGCGATGGCCACCTGGCACACCGGACGCCCGGTCACCGTGGTCCTCCCCCGCCGGATGCTGCCCACCTCCGTCGGCCACCGGGCCTCCACCCTGCACCGGCTGCGCCTGGGCGCGGACTCCGACGGCAGGCTGACGTCGCTCGTGCACGAGGTGACCACGTACACGTCGCGGATCAAGGAGTTCGTCGAGTACGCGGGCCTCCCGGCGCGCATCATGTACGCCGCCCCGAACCTGCGCAGCCGGCATCACGTGGTCCGGCTCGACGTGCCGACGCCGTCCTGGATGCGGGCGCCCGGTGAGGCGCCGGGCATGTACGCCCTGGAGTCGGCGGTGGACGAACTGGCCGAGTCGCTGGGGATGGACCCCGTCGAGGTGCGGGTCCGCAACGAGCCGGACGCCGAACCGGACAGCGGCAAGCCGTTCAGCAGCCGGCACCTCGTCGAGTGCCTGCGGGAGGGCGCCCGCCGGTTCGGGTGGTCCGACCGGGACCCCCGTCCCCGCACGCGTTCCGACGGCCCGCTGCTGCTCGGGACGGGCGTGGCCGCCGCCACGTACCCGGTGCAGGCGTATCCGTCGAGGGCGGCGGCTCGTGCCCTGCCGGACGGGTCCTTCCTCGTCGAGGTGAACGCCGCGGACATCGGCACCGGGGCCCGTACGGTCCTGGCGCAGGTCGGGGCGGACGCCCTGAAGGCGCCCCTGGAGCGGGTGCGGATCCGGGTGGGCAGCAGTGATCTGCCGCCGGCCCCGCTGGCGGGCGGTTCCTCCGGTACCGCCTCCTGGGGCTGGGCGGTGCACGAGGCCTGCGCGCGGCTCGCCGCACAGCTGGCGGAGCATCAGGGTCCGTTGCCCGAGCAGGGGTTGGAGTCGCGCGCCGACACCAAGGGGGTGGCCGACGCCGAAAGTCCCTTCGCGCGGCACGCGTTCGGCGCGCACTTCGCGGAGGTCTCCGTGGACACGGTGACCGGGGAGGTGCGGGTGCGCCGGCTGCTCGGGGTGTACGCGGCGGGACGCATCCTCAACCCCCGTACCGCGCGCTCCCAGTTCGTCGGCGGGATGACCATGGGTCTGGGCATGGCGCTGACCGAGGGCAGCACCCTGGACCCCGCCTTCGGCGACTTCACCGAGTCGGATCTCGCGGCCTATCACGTGCCCGCGCACGCCGACGTGCCGGACATCGAGGCGCACTGGATCGACGAGGACGATCCGCATCTCAACCCGCTGGGCGGCAAGGGGATCGGAGAGATCGGCATCGTGGGCACGGCGGCCGCCCTGGGCAACGCCGTGCACCACGCCACGGGCGTCCGCTTCCGCGAACTGCCCCTCACCCCCGACCGGGTGCTGACGGGCCTGCTGGAGACCCCTCAGCACCCGGTACCGGCCGGCTAGCCGCCGCCGAGCGGACGCCGGTCCGGGGCGCTCCGCGCCAGGCGCGTCCGCCGCCCGCCCGGCAGGCCCCCGACGAGCGCGCGGAGCGGGTAGGCGGGTCCGGCCTCGCCCGGCGGGCCGGCGTCGGGCCCGTACGCTGCCCAGCAGGGCGACGCCGAGGGTGGCCAGGACGCCGACCGTGACGTGACGGACGTCCGGGCGCCGCAGACGACGCGGTCGCCGGGGCCGGGGGCAGTGCGGTGGTGGCGGCGGACGCGTCGGGGAGCGGTGGGACGGAACGGTCCGTGACGGACCGTGTGGAGCGGGTGATCATGCGGAGCTCTCCGTGGTGCGGCCGCCCCCGCAGCCCCGGGAGACGACACGCGGCGTGACCCTGCCCGTGACACGGGCCGTCCGGCGCGCTCCGCCATTCGGACGCGGCAGCCGTGCGAACCGCGTCCGATGCGGTAATCCCGCCGGAAACGGGAATCCGGAAACCGAAAGCGGGGAAATCGAGTAAGAGCAGATGTCGCGCGACGGACCATACGGGAGGGCCCGTGGATGCGCCAACCACGCTCGTCGTCGTCGCGGCACTGGCCGCCGCGGCGCTGTTCGCCGTGGCCGCCGCCGTGCTCGTGCGTCTGGTCCGCGCCCGCCGGGGCCTGAGACGAGCGGGGCTTCCCACCGGGCCGCGCTGGGTGTTCTGGGGGGCGGTCCTGTACTTCGTGCTTCCCACCGACGTACTGCCGGACCCCGTCTATCTCGACGACATCGGTGTCCTCCTGCTGGCTCTGCGTTCCCTGCGCCGTACGCCCGGTGACACCGCACACCTCCCCGACTGACCGTCCGGGAAGAGGTTTTCACCCCCGCTCGACCCGATCTCCCCTGCTCCGCGCCCTGTTCGGCGCCCGCCCGCGCGATGATCACGGAGAGTAAGGAAACCAACCACCCGTTCGATTCGTATAAGTGACTGAAGGACGCACCTATCCAGCACCACGCAGCGGGCCCGAGTGACGTCGCACAGCGGCACCGCTTGATCGAAGCAGTACCGACGAGGGAGAGACGATGCAACCGTTCACGCTCAACTACGCACGCCCAGCGGCCGAGTCGGAGTTCAGCACTCCGTACGCCTATGACCCCGGAATGCAGTTGAACGTAACTCTCGACGGCCGGATCGCCGCTCGTGACCACGCCCTCCTGAGAGAACTCGGGACGACGACCTCGACGGCGGGCTCCAAGACCCACTTCGACGACTGAACACGGGCCGACGAAAATGACCGTGCTCATCCTTACCTGTGAAGAGGACGTCACGGCGGACATGGTGGTCGTGCACCTGAACGCCGCCGGCGTCCCCGTCGTCCGGCTGGACCCGGCCGACCTGACCCACTCCGTCGCGCTCTCCGGCGAGTACGTGCACGGTGCCTTCCGGGGCCATCTGTCGTCCGCCGGACGGCTGGTGAGCCTCGACGGGCTGCGGTCGGTGTGGGTCCGGCGGCCCGGCGAAGCGGCGGCCCGGGCGGCCCAGCCGTCCGCGTGGCTCACGGAGGAGGCCTCGCAGGCGCTGTACGGCATGCTCCGCGGTACCGGGGCACGCTGGATGAACCACCCGGACGCGTCCCGGCGTGCCCGGCACAAGCCCTGGCAGCTGCGGCTCGCGCAACTCAGCGGGCTGCCCGTGCCGGCCACGATCGTCACGACGTTCCCGCAGGCGGCCCGGGAGTTCGCGGACCGCTACCCGGATCTGGTGGTCAAACCGGTGTCCGGGGCACATCCGCAGGACCCGCCCCGGGCGGTGCCCACCACCCGGGTCCCGCCGGGCGCGGACTTCGCCGCCGTCGCCTACGGACCGACGCTGCTCCAGCGCCGGGTGGCCAAGCGGGCCGACATACGGCTGACCGCGATCGGCGACCGCATCCTGGCCGCCCGCAAGGAGACGACCCCCGACGGCGACCCCGACGTGGTGGACGTGCGCTACTCGCCCTCCACCGCACCGTGGCGTCCCGCCGATGTCCCGCCGCGCCTCGCCGAATCCGTGCGCAGATATCTGCGGGAGGCGGAACTGGCCTACGGAGCCTTCGACTTCGCGGAGGACGCCGACGGGACGTGGTGGTTCCTGGAGTGCAACCAGTCCGGCCAGTTCGGCTTCGTGGAGGTGGACACCGGGCAGCCGATCGCCCGCACCATCGCAAAGTGGCTGGCCGGCGCGCCCCCCGAGCGCGATGCCCGGCAGCCCGACCGGTGCGGCTCGACCGCCTCGTGAGACGTCCGGGCGCGGCGGGCACCGCTGGAGCGCACCGCCGCGCCGGGTCCGGCTCGGGGCCGCCCTCAGACGGCCAGGGACAGTCCGCTCTCCGGGTCGCGAGCCGGCACCGCCGCCGCGGACTCGAGCAGGGCGTCCGCCGCGGCGACCGCCTCCCGGACGTCGGGCGTGTCCATCAGCACGCACAAGGTGTACGTCACGTCCTGTAGTTCACGAGCCGTCTGCGGACTGTCCCACTCCGCCTGAGCGATCCTCAGCGTCGCGTACCGGGTCAGCAACGTCCTGGCGACCCTAGGGTCCGGCACGATCACGAGCGCCCCTCTCTCCTGTTTGCGCTGCGTGTGCCCGGACTTGGGCGAATCATGCACGGCGGGCGGGAATGTCACCCGCCGGGGTCATGATCCGGCCACCCGCGCTTCACGCGACCTGCCCGCTGTGCAGCTCCGTGTAGGCGCCGCCCCGGTGCAGGAGCTCGTCGTGCGTGCCGGTCTCCAGGATCCGCCCCTCCCCCATCACCACGATCCGGTCCGCGCCGCGCACGGTGGACAGCCGGTGCGCCACCACGAAGGTGGTGCGGCCGCGCAGCAGCCGGGCCAGGGCCTGCTGGACGAGCGCCTCGGACCGGGTGTCCAGCGCGGACGTCGCCTCGTCCAGGACCAGCACCTTCGGATCCCGGATCAGGGCTCGGGCGATGGCCAGCCGCTGTTTCTGCCCGCCCGACAGCCTGGCCCCGCGCTCCCCGACGAGGGTGTGCAGGCCCTCCGGAAGCCGTTCGACGAACTCCAGGGCGTTGGCGTCGCGCAGGGCGGCGCGGACCGTCTCCTCGTCGGCCTCGTCCTCCATGCCGTAGGCGACGTTCTCGCGGATCGTGCCGTCGAAGAGGATCGACTCCTGCGGCACCACCGACACGAACCGCCGGTAGGTGCGCAGGTCCAGGCTGTTCATGTCGGTCCCGTCGAGCAGCACCCGGCCCGAGGTCGGCCTGATGAAGCCGATGACGAGGCTGAGCACCGTGGACTTGCCCGCGCCGGAGGCCCCCACGAGGGCGACCGTCTCCCCGGGGGTGACGGAGAGGGTGAAGTCGCGCACCGCCGGGCTGCCGCTGTCGTAGGCGTAGCCGACGTCCTCGAAGGTCACGCAGCCGTGCAGCGAGGCGAGTTCGGACTTGCCCTCGTTGTCCTCCAGCTCGGGCGCCTGGAGGACCTCGCCGACCGAACGCACCGACTCCAGGCCCTTGGTGATGACCGGGGCAAGGCCGGTCAGGGTGGTGGTGGAGTTGGTGAGGGTGGTCAGGAACGCGCTCAGCATCACGACGTCGCCGGCGGTGACGCCCCAGACGCCGTAGTACGAGATGAGGGCGGCGCCGGTGAGGACGAGCACCCCGATCACGTTGAGCAGCACCCAGGCCAGTGAGCCGAAGCGGCCGTTGAGCAGGTCGAGTCGCATCCCGGAGGTGAGCAGCCGGCTCAGGGTGCCGTCCATACGGCGCAGCGCCTTGCCCTCGAGCCCGTGGGCGCGGGTGACGGGGATCAGGCGGGTCATCTCGGTGACGCGGGAGGAGAGGGTCTCCACCTCGTGCCGGAAGTCCTCGTTGTGGGTGCGCAGCCGGGCCCTGAGCCGGTCCACGAGGACGGCGGCGACCGGCACGACGACGAGGAAGACCGGCACGAACTCGGGGGTGCGCACGGCGATGATGACGAGGCCGCCGGTGAGCACGGTCAGCGCGCCGAGCCCCTGTTCGGCGGTCTGCTGCACCATCTGCTCCACGGTCTCCACGTCCCGCACCACCTTGGCCTGGAGCACGCCGGCGCTGACCCGGGAGTGGTAGCCGATGGACAGCTGCTGCATACGGGTGCACAGCGCGGACCGCAGGGTGGTGCCCATGCGGCGGACACTGCCGTAGAGCAGCCGCACGTAGAGCAGGTGCAGGGGGAAGTTGACCAGCAGGATGAACAGGATGACGCCGGTGCTCGTCCAGAGTCTGCCGATCGGCTGGTGCTGGACGACGGTGTCGATGATGGACGCGGTGATCAGCGGCAGCAGCCAGATCGGACTGTGCTTGACGGTGAACACCCCGGCCGCGGCGGCGAGGCTGCGCCGGTCGGCGCGCAGGAGGTAGGCGAGGGTGCGGATCGGGTGCTCGCCCCGGTAACGGTGGTCGAGCGGTCTTTCGTACGACGACGCCATGGACGGCGCTCCTCCTGGTGGTCGTGTCAGACGGCGGCGTCCAGCTCGGCGAGTTCGGCGGCGGTGAGGACGAGGTCCGCCGCGGCGAGGGAGTCGAGGATCGTCTCGGGACGGCTGGCGCCGGGAATGGGCACCACGACCGGTGACAGGGCGAGCATCCAGGCCAGGCACACCCGTTGCGGGCTGGCCCCGTGGGCCTCGGCGACATGGGCGAACGGGGCGTAGGAGGAACCCAGTTCGCGGGCCCGGGAGATGCCGCCGAGCGGGCTCCACGGCAGGAACGCGATGCCGAGTTCGTCGCACAGGCGCAGTTCGGGCTCGCTGGAGCGGAAGGCCGGGGAGAACTGGTTCTGCACGGCGACCAGGCGCCCGCCGAGGATGTCGTTCGCCTGCCGGATCTGCTCGGGGTTCGCGTTGGAGATGCCGGCGGCTCGGATCTTGCCCTCGTCGAGCAGCTCCCGTACCGCGCCGACGGACTCCTCGTAGGGGATCCGCGGGTCGGGGCGGTGGAACTGGTACAGGCCGATGGCGTCCACGCCGAGCCGGCGCAGCGACGCCTCGCAGGCCGCCCTGAGGTGCGCGGGGCTGCCGTCCAGGGTCCAGCTGCCGTCGCCGGGACGCAGATGGCCGCCCTTGGTGGCGACCAGGACGTCCCGCCCCCGGTCGTGGCGGGCGAGGGCCTTGGCGATCAGGGTCTCGTTGTGGCCGACCTCGTCGGCGTGCAGGTGGTAGGCGTCCGCGGTGTCGATCAGGGTGACACCCGCGTCGAGTGCGGCGTGGATCGTGGCGAGGGACCGGGCCTCGTCCGGTCGTCCTTCGATCGACATGGGCATGGCGCCGAGGCCGATCGCGCTGATGTCCAGGTCACCGATACGGCGGGTCTGCATGGGCTCGCGACCTCTTTCGGATGCGGGCGGGCAGGGCTAAGTCCGGTGCACCGGGAGGTGATCGCGGTGCACCGGACGTCCTCCAGCCTGACCCCGCCGTCACCCGCGGGTCCAATGGAGATAAACGAACGCATTCAGCAGCACGGCCGCTGAATCACGGGAGTGCGGGTCAGGAGCGGCTCGCCAGGTACTCCGTCACGCCCGGCGCCTGGTGCGCGTCCTCCACGCCCACCAGGCCGCCGACCGCCTTCGCGTCCGGCTTGAGCACATAGGTCGACAGGGCGGCGGGGCGGGACACGTCGGAGAAGTCCTGCGGGGAGCCGAGTCCGGTGTCGACGCTCTTCTGCCCGCGGTGCGCCTTCACCACGTCCTCCCGGGCGAGGCTGCCGGCCGCGCAGGCCTTCTTCAGGTCGGCGCCCAGCAGTTGGGCGGCGTTGTAGCCGGACAGCACCCCGGAGTCGACCGGGGAGGCCGGGTACTTCTTCCCGTACGCGGTCACCATCTTCTGGACTCCGGGCAGGTCCGAGCTGACGGCGGGCGCCGCGCTGACCACGTTCAGCAGGCCCAGCAGGGCCGGTGCCGCGGGCGTCTTCAACAGCTGCGGTGCGTAGCCGGGCGCGCTGCTGACGACGGGCACCTTCAGTCCGCGGGAGGCGGCGACCCCCACCAGGGAGGCGGTCTGGGCCGGGCCCGCGCTGATCAGGACGGCCTTCACGCCCGCCTTGCCCAGCGCCGACACCTGGGCGGTCAGATCCGTGTCCGTCGCCTTGATCTTCTGCGGGACGATCTTCAGCCCGGCCTTCTCGGCCGCCCAGGTCGAACCCTCCAGGGCGTTGGCGCCGTAGTCGCCCTCGAAGTAGACGTGTCCGATGGAGTCTCCCTTGGCGAGGCCCTTGGTGCGGGTGAGGAAGTCGACGGCCGTGATCATGTCGACGTCGTAGGTGGTGCCCATGACCTGGACGGAGTCCTTGCCCAGCAGGGAGGCCGCCCAGGCCTGCGGGAAGGTGAGCAGGTGGTCGCGCTCGATGTCGTCGAGGAGGGCGGCGACGACGGGGGATCCGATGACCTGCGGCAGCGCGACCACGTCCGGGGCGATGTCGGCGTAGGCGGTGACCGCCTTCTGCACGTCGTAGCCGTGGTCCTTGACGACGATCTCGACCTTGCGGTCGCAGATGCCGCCTGCGGCGTTGGTCTCGTCGGCCCACAGCTGCTGGGCCTGCACGATGCTCTTGCCGAGGGTGGCGTAGGGGCCGGTCAGGTCGGTGAGGGCGCCGAGTCTGATGGTCTTGGCCGTCACTCCCGGGCCGGACTTGACGCCGTCGGCGCTGTCGGAGCCGCTGTCGCCGTCCGCCTTGGAGCTGCAGCCGGTGGCCGCGACGAGCAGGGCCGCGAGCGCGGCGGCGAGGAGGGTTCCGGGGACGCGGTGTCCGTGGTGCGTGCGGTTCACGGGGTGGGCTCCTTGGTTCGGACGGCGGTGGCGGATGGACGGGTGGCGGGCGCCGGGGCCGTGGCGGCGGGGCGCAGACGGGCGCGGACACGGCGGGTGATGCCGCTCAGTCCGTCGGGGGCGTACAGCAGGACCAGGACGATCGCCGCGCCGTAGAGGTAGCGGGCCGCCTCGGTCGGGCCCACCCCGCCGTCGGTGGTCCCGGGGGCGGTCACCAGCGGCAGCTGGTCGGCGTAACGGGTCATCAGCAGGGGCAGCGCGGTGACGAAGACGGCGCCCGCGGCGGCCCCGGCCACCGAGCCGAGGCCGCCGATCACGATCATCGCCAGGTAGTCGACCGAGAGGGCCAGGCCGAAGTAGTCCGGGACGACCCGCCGGAAGGCAAGCGCGAGCAGCACCCCCGCCAGGCCCGCGTACATCGACGACACGACGAAGGCCGACGCGCGGTGGCGGGCGACGTCGACGCCCATCACGGCGGCCGCCGTCTCGCTGTCGCGCAGGGCCGCGAGGGCGCGCCCGGGGCGGCCGCGCAGGAGACCGCGCGCGGTCCACCAGGTGCCGGCCAGCAGGGCGAGGCCGAGGAACCACAGGCGTTCCTCGGCGCCGAACGGCACGCCGAGGACGACGAGACCGCCATCGTCGTCGCCGAAGGTGAACCCGCCGAGGCTCAGCGGGGGCACGGAGCGGCCGTTGAACCCGCCGGTGACGGAGTCGGCGGTGAGCAGCACGTGGTGGCCCAGGAAGACCAGGGCGAGCGTGGCGACGCCGAGGTAGATGCCGCGCACCCGGCCGGCCACGGGACTGAACAGTCCGCCCGCCGCCCCGGCGAGCAGCACGGCGAGCAGGGCGGCGAGCCCGGTCGGCAGTCCGGGGCCGGGCTCTCCGGCCAGCCAGGTGTAGCCGTAGGCGCCCACCGCGAGGAAGAAGGCGTGCCCCAGCGAGAGCTGGCCGGCGGTGCCGGTGAGCAGGCCGAGGCCGACGGCGCCGATGGCGGCGGCCATCGAGAACAGGCCGATGCGCAGCCAGAAGGCGTCCAGGTAGAAGGGCGGCGCGCACAGGAGGAGGGCGGCCAGCAGCACGACGGCGCCCTTGGGGATCCGCTCAGACACGAGCCGCTCCCCTCGCGCCGAACAGTCCGGTGGGCCGCACCAGCAGGACGGCCACCATGACGGCGTACGGGGCGACGTCGCCGAACCCCTCGCCCAGCACGTGCAGTTCGGACTGGTAGCCGGCCGCCAGGGCCTCGGTCAGGCCGATCAGCAGGCTGCCTGCCAGGGCGCCGGGCGGGGAGGTCAGGCCGCCGAGGATCGCGGCCGGGAAGGCCTTGAGGGCGATCTGACCGGTGGTCCGTTCCAGCCCGGGGGCGGGGAACGCGGCGAGGAACACGGCGGCCAGCGCGGCCAGGGCGCCGGCCAGGCACCAGGCCAGCATGCGCACCCGGCTCAGCCGGACGCCCATGAGGGCGGCCGCCTCCGTGTCCTCCGCGGCGGCCCGCAGGGACAGGCCCCAGGAGGTGTGGCGGAACAGGGCGAAGACGGCGCCGATGGCGAGCGCGGAGACGGCGATCGCGGCGAGCCGGCTGTCCGCGACGGTCACGGGGCCCAGGCGGGTGACCGAATCGCCCCACGGGTCGCCGAGGGGCAGCAGGTCGCCGCCGATACGCCGGGAGAGGTCGGTGAGCAGCACGATGTCCACGCCGATGGTGACGATGGTCTGCACATGGGCGGCCTTGGGATCGGGGTCGCCGCGCTGGAGCAGCAGCCGGTCGAGGGCTCCGGCGAGCGCCGCGGTGGCCAGGACGGACACCGCGAGGGCGCCGGCGAATCCGAGGTCGTCGTGGAGGACGGCGACGAGGTAGCCGCCGAACAGGAGCAGCGATCCGTGGGCGAAGTTGAGCACCCCCGACGCCTTGAAGATCACGACGAAGCCGAGCGCGACCAGGGCGTAGACCGCGCCGAGCGCGAGCCCGGTGAGGATGCTGTCGAGGAAGGCGGTCATACGGAGTCCCCTTCGGAGTCGGATTCCTCTTCGAGGGCGGCGCCCTGTGCGGTGGTGTCCTGCGCTGTGGCGTCCTCGCCGGGGGGCTCTTCGCCGGGGGTGCCGAGGTAGGCGCGCAGCACTTCGGGATGGCGGCGGACCTCGTCGGGGGTGCCGTGGGCGATGCGCCGGCCGAAGTCGAGCACCGTGACCTCGTCGGCCAGCCGCATCACGAGGCCCATGTCGTGCTCCACCAGCAGGACGGACAGGCCGAGTTCCGCGCGGACGGTGTGGATCACCTCGGCCGTCCGGGCGCGTTCGGCGCCGTTCATGCCGGCCACGGGCTCGTCGAGCAGCAGGACGCGCGGCTCGAGACAGAGGGCTCGGGCGAGCTCCACGCGCTTGCGGTCGCCGTACGACAGCAGGGCGACGGGCGTCTCGAAGCGGGCCGCCAGTCCGGTGAGTTCGGCGATCTCCCGGGCCCGGGCGAGGTGGGCGCGCTGTTCGCGCACCGCACGGGGCAGACGCAGTGCGGTCGCGGCGAAGCCCGCGTGGGAGAGCACGTGCCGGCCGAGCATGAGGTTGTCGGCGACGGTGCCCTCGGTGGTGACGATGTTCTGGAAGGTACGGGCCACGCCGAGGGCGGCGATCCGGTGGGACGCGAGTCCGGTGAGTGTCTCGTCGCCGAGCCGCACCTGTCCGGACACCGGGCGGTACAGGCCCGACAGGACGTTGAAGCAGGTGGACTTCCCGGCGCCGTTGGGGCCGATCAGGGCGTGCACGGACCCCGGGGCGACGGTGAACGACACCGTGTCCAGGGCGGTCAGGCCGGCGAAGCGCACGGTCACGTCCTGAACCCGTAGTTCGGGGGGTGCCGCCGCGGGACGGCCGGGAGCGGTGGCAGTGGTGGGGCGCAGGCTCACGCGGCCCCCTGGGCGCCCGCGTCGTCACCGAGGTAGAGGCGCCGTACCGCGTCCGTGCTCGCGAGGTCGTCGGCCGGCCCGGACAACCGGACCTCGCCCACTTCCAGGACGTAGGCGTGGTCGGCGAGGGACAGCGCCATGCCCGCGTTCTGTTCGACCAGCAGGACGGCCGTGCCCTGGGCGTTGATCTCCCGGATCACCTCGGCGATCCGGAACACCATGCGCGGGGCCAGGCCGAGGGACGGCTCGTCGAGCAGGAGCAGCCGTGGTGCGGCCATCAGGGCCCGCCCGATGGCCAGCATCTGCTGCTCTCCCCCGGACAGCAGACCGGCGGCCTGCCGACCGCGCTCGGCGAGCACGGGGAACAGCGTGTACACGCGGTCGCGGGCCTCCCGGACCTGTTCGGGTGCCCGGCGGCCGAGGCCGAGGCCGCCGGTGCGCAGGTTCTCCTCCACGGTCAGGCCGGCGAAGACCCGGCGGCCCTCCGGGACCTGGACGACGCCGGCCCGCACCGCCGCCACCGGGTCACGGCCGTCCAGGACCGTCCCTCCGTAGCGGACGAGGCCGGCCGTGACGGTGCCGCGGTGCAGGCGCAGGGTGCCCGACACCGCCCGCAGCAGCGTGGACTTGCCGGCGCCGTTGGCGCCCAGCAGCGCCACGACCGCGCCGTGCGGGACGGTCAGGGACACGGAGCGCAGGGCTGACAAGGCCCGCCCGTACGTCACGTCGAGACCCTCGACGTGCAGCGCGGGCCGCTCCTGCGGGGGTACTCCGGGCATCGCGGCTCCTCGGGTCCGTGCCGGCGGGCACGGAGTTTCGGGGGAAGGGGAGCTCACGACAGCACGCCGGAGGAGGGGCGGTACAGGCGCGGACGCGGGGTCGCTGCGCCACCCCAACGGGAGGTCGGCGGGGTTGTGCGGCTGCCCAGGCCGACGAGCCGCGGATACCCGCGAACGGTGGGACGCGAGGGGCGGGAGGGCGGGCCCGCCGACCGCCGCCGGCGCGCGGTACCTGCCGGCAGAGCGGACGGCACCGACGTCGTGGGGGCACGAACGTCGTGGACGGCGCGACCTGGCCACGGGCCGCCGGGCTCAGCGGCGGCGGCCGGGACCGCCCGCCCGCCGGCACGTCACTTCGCGCGTCGTGCCTTGCTCCTGCGGCCGTCGGGCCACAGGCGTGGCTTCCTCTTCGCCGCGATGTCCTCGATCCAGCCGGTCGCGAGGATCATCACCGCGATGAGGGGCCAGACCAGCACGAACATCCACAGCATGTAGCTGGAGTCGAGGGCGGACGTCATGCTCGGGCTCTCCATGAAGGGGAGTCCGTACGCCAGGTCGATGATCGGGACCGTGGCCATGATCAGCAGGTTGTGCCACAGGTAGATCGTGACGGCCCGGTTGTTGGAGAGCGTGATCAGCCTGTCCCAACGGGCCAGTGGGCCCGGGAGTTCCTGCCACGAGGGCGAGTACTGGAGCAGGATCACCACGAAGCCGAAGGACCAGGCCGCCTGGGCGAGCGGGATGTCGTTGAGGTCCCAGCCGTCCGGTCCCAGGTGCCCGGAGGCCCACCACAGGCCGAAGGCCATCACGAGTGCGGAGCAGGAGACCGCCGCGTAGCGGGGAATCCGCGCGAGCAGCCCCTCCTGGTGGGCGAAGCCCAGCACCCAGCAGCTGCCGTAGACGGCGAAGTCGCTGACCGCGTTGCCGGTCTCGCCCGGTATGGACACCAGGCCCGTACCCACCACCGCCGTCAGCGCCAGCGGCGCGAACAGCGTGACCCAGGGCGCTCGGCGGAACGCCCACAGCAGCAGCGGCGAGGCGAGCACGAACCACAGGTAGGCCCGCAGGTACCAGAGCACGCCCGCGGCCTGGACCGCCCAGGTGTTCTCCAGCAGGCCGGACTTGGAGCCGATGTCCCAGGGGAACGGAGGCGCGCCGAGCGGGACGATGTAGTTGAGCAGTTCGACGACGCCCAGGGTGCCCCCGTGGTCGGGGTCGTCCAGCGGGTTCCAGCCGCCCGCGAACATCAGCGTCAGGACGACCGCCCCGAACAGCCACAGCGGCGGCAGCAGCCGCCGGACGCGGTCCCGGATCACGCCCAGTGGCGGACGCTTCAGCGAGCGCGCCATCAGCGAGCCCGCCAGGGCGAACATGACGCCCATGGACGGGAACAGCACGGTGAGCCAGGCCCAGCCGAACAGGTGGTAGACGACCACACGGACCAGGGCGATCGTGCGCAGCAGGTCGAGGTAGCGGTCGCGCCCCGGCTTCCTGGCGGCCGTCGTGCCCTCGGCCCCGGCCGTGGCGGGAGGTTCCGGGAGGGCCCCCGAAGTCCGCTGCCGGGGGACGCCGAAGGCCGGCGTCCGCTCGGGACCCGCGTTCGTCCCGGACGGGTAACCCTGGGTCATGCGACAGGCCTCCGGTCGTGGGTGCCGCCGGTGCGCTGACGCGGCGCGGGACCGCCCGGCGCCTCGACCGCGCCGGTGCGGCGCAGCTTCTGCCAGCGCAGCCGGCCGCCGGTGAGGGCGGTGATCCAGGACTGGAGCAGCACGACGTACATGAGCTGGCGGTAGAGGATCTGCTGGAGGGGCAGCGAGATCAGGTGGATCATGCGTTCGCGGTCGAGCCGGAAGGCGTAGGCCGCGCAGACCGCCTGGACGGCCAGGACTCCCAGCCAGGCCACGATCGTCTTCTCGGTGGGGCCGAAGACGACTCCGTACAGGAGGAAGACGTCGATGAGCGGGGCCAGCAGCGGGGCCAGGACCATGAACAGCGAGACGAACGGCAGACCCACGCGGCCGAACCGGCCGGACGGGCCGCGCTCGAAGACCGCCCGGCGGTGCTTCCAGATCGCCTGCATGGTGCCGTACGACCAGCGGTAGCGCTGGGACCACAGCTGCTGCACGGACTCCGGGGCCTCGGTCCAGGCGCGCGCCTTCTCCGCGTAGACGACCTTCCAGTTGTCGCGGTGCATGGCCATGGTGATGTCGGTGTCCTCGGCGAGCGTGTCGTCGCTCATCCCGCCGACCCGTTCCAGGGCCGAGCGGCGGAAGGCGCCGACCGCGCCGGGGATGGTGGGCATGCAGCCCAGGACGTCGTACATCCGGCGGTCGAGGTTGAAGCCCATCACGTACTCGATGTGCTGCCAGGCGCCGATCAGCGAGTCCCGGTTGCCGACCTTGGCGTTGCCGGCCACGGCGCCGACCTTCGGGTCGCCGAAGGGCTGCACCAGTTCACCGACGGTGGACGGCTCGAAGACGGTGTCGCCGTCCATCATCACGATGAGGTCGTACCGGGCGTTGGCGATGCCCCGGTTGAGGGCCGCGGGCTTGCCCGCGTTGTGCTGGCGGACGACCCGGACGTTCGGCAGGCCCATGGCCTCCACGATCAGCGCGGTGCCGTCGGAGGAACCGTCGTCGATGACGAGCACCTCTATGGGGTGCTCACTCGCCATCAGCGAGCGGACGGTGTTCTCGATGCACTTGGCCTCGTTGTACGCCGGCACCAGCACCGAGACCGGTTCGGTGACCGGCGGGCCCCAGCTGAACCCGGGCCGGCGCACCCTGCGGGCGTGCAGGGCGGACAGCAGCAGCATGAGCACGAACCGGCTGATGACCAGGACACCGATCACCGAGAGGCCGACCATCAGCACTCCGGTGATGTTCTCGGCGGCTGCGACGAGGTAGATCCAGGCCTTGCCCTTCCACAGGTCGAGGCCGGTGACAGGGGTGTGTGCGCTGGGCGCGCCGAGTGCCTCGGTGAGGTTCTCGAACTCGTAGCCACGGGACTTCAGCTCGGGCAGGAACCGGTCCAGTGCCTGGACCGTCTGGTGACGGTCGCCGCCGGAGTCGTGCATCAGGACGATCGCGCCCTTGCCGCCCTCGGGCGTGGCGCGCCTGATGATCTCCTCGACGCCGGGCTTCTTCCAGTCCTCGCTGTCGGTGTTGTTGACGACGGTCAGATAGCCGAGCGAGCCGATGTACTGGGTGACCGGCCAGGACTTGTCGTCCATCGCGTCGGCGAAGGACGAGTACGGCGGGCGGAACAGCGAGGTGCGGATGCCCGCCGCGCCGGCCAGCGCGAGCTGGTTCTGGGACAGCTCCCAGGAGATACGTTTCTTCGACTGGAACGACAGGTCCGGGTGGTTGAAGGTGTGCAGGCCGACCTCGTGGCCCTCGTCGACCATGCGCTGGACCAGGTCCGGGTAGCGGGAGGCCATGGTGCCGGTGACGAAGAAGACGGCGTGCGCGTGATGCTTCTTGAGCACGTCCAGGACCTTGGGGGTCCACACCGGGTCGGGTCCGTCGTCGAAGGTCAGGACCAGCCGGTGGTCGGGCACCTCGCGGCTGGTGCTGCGGCCGCCACGGCTGTCGATGACCGGGCCGCCGTCCAGGATCTCGTCGGGCACCTTGCCGGTGGACGCCTCGGGCTGGACGCGGTGGTCGGCGAGGATCTCACTGTGGACGTAACCGCGCACCATCAGCATCGCCATCATGGCGATGAGGACGAGGCTCGGCAGCATCAGGCGCATCGGTACGCGGCGGCGCCGGGCGGCGCTGTCACGGGCCGCGGCTGCGGCCCTGCGACGGCGGGCGGGGAATGCCATCGGAAGGTGTGCTCCAGAACGGGACAGGAAGGGAGATGAGCGGGGCTGAGCGGGAGCTGAGAGGGACCGAGCAAAAGCAGAGCGGAAGCGGTGTCAGCCGACGGAGGACGCGGAGTTCGCCTCGCCGACGATCTCGCCGGTTCCCCCGGTGTCGTCGACGGCGCTCGGCGAGGCACTCGCGCCGCCGTCGGGCTGGCTCGCCTCGGGCGAGGCGGCGGCGGACTCCGACGCGGCCGGGCCGGACACGGTCGCCGTGGCGGTGGGGTGCACGGCCGTCGTCCCGGTGGACGCCTCGGGCAGCGCGGACGCCTCGGTCCCGCCGGGGCTCGTGGTGACACCGGGCACGTCGGTGGCGCCACCCATGGACGATGCCGTCGGGACGGAATCCGACGAGCCCGCGTCCGGAGCGGCGCGGTCCGAGCCCGAGGGGCTCTCCGAGACCGACGGCACGGACGAGGTCTCGACCTTCCCGGCGGGCGTGTCGTCGCCCTGTCCCGGCAGGGGCAGCCAGGGTGCGCTGGAGTTGCCGGAGACGAGGGTGGCGACGATGACGACGGCGTACACGGAGCAGGCGATGCCGACAGCCACGCCGAGCCGGCGCAGCCGACGGCTGCGGCGGCCCGACTCGTCGACGAAGACAGGGGTGCCGGCGATACCGGGGGCGCCGTGGGACTCGAACCGACCGCCGAAGGCACCAGCCGTGGACGCCGGGTCGATGCCCGCGAGCTGCACCGTCAGTTCGTCCGCGTCGTGGAGGGGCTCGGCCGTGGCGGCGTCCGTGAAGGTGTCCGCGAAGGCGGGGTGCACCGCGGTGCCGCCGGGCAGGGGGGCCGCCGTCTCGGTGCGCGCGGAACCGGGTTCCTCCGCGGCCTCCCAGAAGCTCCCGGATCCCGGCACCCTCGCCTGAAGACCGGTTCTGCGCCCGGTGAGCGCGGAGCCGTCGGGCCCGGATGCATCGTCAGCCCCGCCAGGTTGGGCCTCATCCAGCCAATGTTCCACTTACCCAACCCCCACGAGACTGCTGCGGGGATGCGCAGACGATGCCACGCACTCGTCGACCGGACCAAGCCCCCACCTGGTCCGAGCGTCCCCCGAAATAGTTGATGCTTGGACGGTGACTATAACTCACCTAGCGAAAGCGTGAAATTTGTGTCAGAAGTGTGAAGAGTATGGCCCGCCGTGCATGGCTGAAAATGATCCTCGCACGTTCGTGCACGCTGAACGCATCCCATCTCACAAGGCGGACGACTTTCACGGGTGGCGCCATAGGCGACTGTTCGGTAACTCCGGCCAAAAGGTGTTTGTCGTTCCATAACGCCGACGGCGGGCGTTCAGCGGGTACGCAGGCCCCGTGCCGTCAGGGCGAGGCTGATCTCCACCAGGTCGGCCGGCCGGGACAGGGAACGGCCCGTCAACTGCTCGTAGCGGCGCAGTCGGTTGAGGACGGTGTTGCGGTGGCAGTACAGCCGTTCCCCCGCCCGCTGGGCGGAGCCGTCGCAGGCCAGCCAGGTGGCCAGGGTGTCGAGCAGGACGGCCTCGTCGGCGGGTTCCAGACCGCCCAGCGGGCCGAGCACCCGCTCGACCAGCGCCGTACCCAGGT
Source organism: Streptomyces zaehneri (assembly GCF_032248645.1). Taxonomy (NCBI): domain Bacteria; kingdom Bacillati; phylum Actinomycetota; class Actinomycetes; order Kitasatosporales; family Streptomycetaceae; genus Streptomyces; species Streptomyces zaehneri. The sequence goes on along the minus strand of NZ_JASTTJ010000003.1, from coordinate 543,064 downwards.
CGGGGGTCGAGACGACCAGCGCGGCCGGGAGGTGCTCGGTCAGCCGGATCGCGCCTCCGGTCCGCGGGCACATGTCCAGCGCGATGTCCGCGAGGCGGCGGGCGTCGCCGACCGCGGCCAGTCCCGACACCGCCGTGCCGACCCCGGTCCGTGCGCTGCCGGAAGCCGGCGGGACGGCCGACGTCGGGGCCGGTGAGCCGGCGTTCCGACCCCCACTCCCCCTCCCGCTCCCGCCCTCGTCTGCGCCCTCGATCTCGCTCTCGTCCTCACCCAGGAGGACGATGCCGTAGTCCACCTCCACCCCCGTGTGCCAGTACACGCGCCTGCCCCGGCCGTGGGCGGCCCGCGCGCCGGCGGCGTCGGAGGGACAGCCGGCCGTCACCGCCACGACGACGTACCGGCCCTCTTCGGGGAGGTCCAGCGCCTGGGCGGTCTCGGGCAGGTCCGCGATCCGGCTGGCGCCGTCGAGCAGGGCGCCGGCCAGCACCCGCAGGCGGTTCTCGCGCCGCCAGGCGAGTTGCCGCTCGACCTGCCGGTAGGCGTCCGCGACGAGGGTGCAGTGCTCGTCGACGAAGTTCCACACGTCGGCGGCGATGTGCACGAGCAGCCGCACGTCCTCGGGAGCCGTGCGGCAGGTCTCCTCGATGAGGCCCTGCCACACCAGGGACCCGCCCAGCCGGAACGCGTGCAGCAGGGCGTCCAGCGGAAGGCCCTGTTCCGCGCGGGTGGCGCCGATCTTCCACGAGCAACGGCGGGCCGCGTCCCGGCTGCCGCGCGGGTCGATCAGCGAGGACACGCTGTGCCGCAGCGAGCGGTGCACCTCCTGCCAGATGGCGGCGGGATCGCTCGTCACGGCCGCGCGGTAGGCGGGCTCCTGGTCCTGGAGCGCGGCCACCAGCCGGTCGGTGAGGTCGGGCAAGTCCGCCAGGAGCACCCGGGCGGCACGGTGCAGGACCCGGAGGGCGTCGGCGTCGATCAGCGACCGGACGTGCCGGGGATGCGGCCGGGGGCCGGGGGCCGCCGGCGCACCGGCCGCGGGGCGGAAGACGGTCCGTGACCGTAGGGCCTGATGCATCGCGGTCCTCCCCCTGGGCAGTGTCCAGCCGTCCGACTCGTCCTGCCACGAAGGATGGCATACCGTCCGGTCGGTCCCTAGGGGTGTGCACCATTGTTTTCTCTCCGGTCAGCCCTCCTGTCCGGCCTTCTCGACCATGCGCACCAGTTCGACGCGTGAGCGGACGCCCAGCGCCGCGAAGACCTTCCGCAGGTGGTAGTCGACGGTTCGGGTGCTGACCGAGAGGGTCAGCGCCACCTCCCGGTTGGTGGCGCCCTCGGCGACGCACCGCGCGATCCGCAGCTGCTGTGGTGTCAGTCCGTCCAGCCCGAGGCCCGGCCCCATCGCTCTCACGCCGCCTCCCGGCGCCACGCCCCCCGCCCGCAGTTCGGCGCGGGCCTGGTCCGCCCAGGCGCGGGCGCCGCAGCGTTCGAAGCCGACGAGGGCGGCGCCGAGACGGTCGCGGGCCTCGCTCAGCCGGCGGCGCCTGCGCAGCCACTTGCCGTGCAGCAGTTCGGTGCGGGCACGTTCGAAGTCGCCGCCGGCGGCCACGTCGTGCAGGTCGAGCGCACGACGGAACAGGGCGTCGGGCCGGTCCGCCGGAGCCAGCAGCGCACGGCAGCGCGTCAGTTGGGCGGGGGCCTGCGGGTCGGCGCCGAATCCGGCCCACCGGGCGAACTCCTCGACGACCTCGACGACGCCGTCGTCGGCCCGTCCGGTCGAGGCGGCGGCCTCCACGAAGCAGGGCACGGCGAGCATCCACACCGCGAAGTGCCCCCTGCGCGGCCCCGGGCGCACGAGGGGACCGAGCCGGTCCGCGGCCTCCCGGGGACGCCCGCGGGCGAGGTCGGCGCGGGCCGCCGCCCACTCCGCCAGCGTCGCGGCCTGGACCAGGCCGTGCCGCCGGGCAGTGGCCAGCGCGGTGTCCACGTGGGCGGCGACCTCCTCCGGAGCGCCCTCGATCGACGCGGCGAGGGCGAGTACCGCGTGGTGGTGGGCGGCCGTGTTGCGCTGCCCCGTGCGGTGCGCGGCCCGCAGCCCCTCCTCCGCGTGGGTCCTGGCCAGCGTGTGCCGTCCGGCGCGCAGCTCGGCGTAGGCGAGGTACTCCCGGGCCCGCGCGAGGGCCGCGGCGGTCACGGGGGTACGGGCGGCGGCCAGGGCCCGTGCCCCGGCGCGGCGGGCGGCCGCCAGGTCGCCCAGCAACAGGGCGGCGGCGGCCGCGCGCAACGCCGTGTCCGGTTCGTCGGCGCCCGCCGCGTCCCCCGCAGCCTCCGCGTCCACCACCAGCCGCCGCAGAGGTCCCGCCGCCTGCGCGAACTGCCCTTCGAGCAGGGCCCGCAGGCCCGTGCGATAGCCACGCGACACGGCGCTGCCGCCTGCGCGGACCGGCCCACCGTCGTACGCCGGACCGCCGGGAGACTCAGGCCGGTCCACCGAACGGTCCCGGGACCGCCGGACGCCGGGCAGTGGGCCGGCGCCCGGGCCACCGTCCTCGCCACCCAGCATGTGCAGCCTGCCCAGGGCGTCGCCCCGGCGCCCCGACCACTCCCCCAACGGCCGGGAACCGGACCGCACGTCGGAATCCAGGACGCCATCCCCACCGCCCGGCACCAGCAAACGACCGGGTGCGTCGCCCGGAAGCCCCGACTGCTCCGCCGCCCACTCCCCGAACGGCCGGGAGCCGGACCGCACGTCGGAATCCAGGACGCCATCCCCACCGCCCGGCACCAGCAAACGACCCGGCGCGTCGCCCGGAAGCCCCGACTGCTCCGCCGCCCACTCCCCGAGCGGCCGGGGGCCGGACCGCGCGTCGGGATCCGGGAGAAGGCCGTGCTCACCGTCGGCCAGTATGTGCGGGCGCTCCGAGGCGGGATCCGGGGAGTCGGCGCCGGTGCTCAGCAGGTGCAGGCAGCCCTGGGCGTCGCCTGCCGCCCAGGCGGCGTCCACCGCGGCCAGCAGGGCCGACTGGGCCTGCCGTGGGGACGACTCGGTCAGCAGGCGGGCCGCCAGGAGCAGGGATGCGCGAGCCTCGTCGACCGGGCCGTCGTACAGGACCGTGGTGCCGCGGACCAGTTCGACGCGGCCGCGCAGCGCCGTGGGCGCAGCGTCGTCCCGGGCCCTGTCGAGCAGCCGCAGGGCCCGGTGCGTGCGGCCGCCGAGCAGGGCCTGCTCGGCGGCGGCCGTGTACCACTGCGCGCGCCGTGTGCCGTCCTCGGCCAGTGCGGCGGCGTGGGCGTACGCCGCGCACCGAAGGCTCCGGGGAAGCGTCCGGTCGTCGGCCGCCGCGGCCAGTTCGGTAGCCGCCCCGCGCCGGGGCACGGTGGCGGACCGGGCCCGGTGCAGCAGGACGGGCAGGCTCGCGGACCCCGCCTCCTCCAGAGCCCGGGCCAGCGCGTGGTGCGCGGCACGGCGCCGCTCGGGCCGCGCCCCCGCGTACACCGCGCGGCGCAGCAGGTCGCTGTGGAACCCGACCTCGCCGTCGGCCAGGACGAGCACCTCGGGCGGCGGATCGGAGGCGGGGGCGGACTCCGCGGCGGGACGCGTCGCCCGCAGGTGCTCCGCGCCCCGCCGCGCGAGTGCCAGGCCGACCCGGGTGTCCTCCGTGTCGTCCGCGTCCCGTAGGGCCGCCGCGACCGTCAGCAGCAGGTCCTCCTGCGCGGGCGTGAACCCGGTCAGGAAGCGTCCGGCCAGGCCGGTCAGGAGCTCGGCGTCGGCCGGCGGGCCGGGCAGCCTGCGGTGACCGCGGAGCTGGGCGGGCGACAGCCGCCGGACCATGGCCAGCAGCAGGGCCGGACTGCCCTCGGCCGCGTCCACCAGGTCGTCGCGCACGGCCCGGTCGAGAGCCCCGCCCGTCGCCTCGTCCAGGAGCGCGGCAGCCTCCACCGGGGAGAGCGGGTCGACGCGGACCACCGGCAGCGCGGCGAACTCCCGGTCTACCGGGCGGTGTCCCGACACGCTCAGCAGCACGTTCAGCCGGCCGTCGCCGCGCAGCTGCTCGGCGGCGCGCCCCACCGCGGCCCGGGTGGGGGCGTCCCACAGATGCGCGTCGTCGACGCACAGCAGCATCGGCCGGCCGGCGGAGGCGGCCCGCAGGGCGTCGAGGAGTGCCGCGCAGGGCTGCCCCGTGGCGGCCCACGGGCCCACCGGTGCGCCGAGGGCGCGCAGCAGCGCGCGCAGACCTCCGAGGGGTACGGCCGACGTCACCCGGTCGGCCCGAACACCGACCACGAACGCGGCCGGGCACGAGCGGGCGGCACGGGCCAGGAACGCCGTGCGGCCGCAACCGGGTTCACCGGTCACCACCCGCACACCGCCGTCGGCGGCGGTCGTCTGTCCGGTCATTCCCGTGACGTTACGTACGGGTAACGAGCGGTGGAAGCCGTGCGACCGCGTGGGCGACGACGCCGACGCGGGCCGTTCGGGGCCTGTCACCAGTGGGTTCGTGCGCGACGGCCGTGGCACACCTTGTGCCGGGTCCCAACGACCGCCGCCGCGCCGCGTGCACGGGCACAGCGACGGCGACGGCAGCGACCCCGTTCTCCTCACCTGGCTCAGGACGAGTGCGGGCAGTTGCCCCGGTACTCGTCGATCGTCGAGCTCGGCTGCGGAAGCGGGCACAGGAACTGCTCGTAGCGGGTGTCGTTGTCGATGAAGCGCTTGAGCCACGAAATGCTGTACTTCGCGATCGTCGTGTTCGACGAGTTCGGGGTGAAGTGGGTGGCGTTGTTCAGCTCCAGATAGGCGCGGTCCAGGGAAGACGGCAGCGAGGAGTAGAACGGCTCGGCGTGGCCGGCGACAGGGGCGATCGTGTCGCCGTCGGCGCCGACGATCAGCGTGGGTGTGCCGACCTCGGGCCAGGTCTTGTCGGTGTTCCACGGCGTGAGCGGGATCGCGGCCTGGAGCGAGGACCGTGCCTTGGCGGCCTCAAGGCTGCCGCCGCCGCCCATCGAGTGGCCCATGACGCCGAGCCGGCTGCCGTCGACGCGGGTACGGACGGAGCTGACCTGCGTGAGGTGGTCCAGGGCGGCGAGCAGCTGGCGGCCGCGGGAATCGGGCTGGTCCAGCGTGGTGAGGGTGTCGATGGTGAAGACGACGAAGCCCTGGGACGCCAGCCGCGGGCCCAGCCAGGCGATGGAGGACTGGGTGGCGGTGTAGCCCGGCGAGACCGCGATCGCGCCGAAGGTGCCGTCGCTGGTGCTGGTCGGGTAGTAGATCGTGCCGCCGCCGAAGCCGGTCACGGCGAGCGAGGAGACGGTGGTCTGGGAGACCGCGTAGGGACCGCGTGCCGCCTCGATGCTCGCGGTGGTCGGCGCCGGGCCCCGCTCGTAGGGGTTGTCCGCCGCCTGCGCGCCGGGGCCGCTGAGCGTGGTGAGGCCGACGACGGCGGCGACCGCCGTCGCGAGCCGGGCGAGCTGTCCGGACCTGCGGTGGGGGGAGCCGGTGGAGGCGCGGCGGGCCGCACCGGTGCGCATGTGATCCTGCACGAGGGGTCGTCCTCTCGGTCGGGCGGGCCGCGGGGGGCGCCGCCGCTGGGCTGGCGGTGCCACTGTCGGGGCGGGACCGTCGCGCGGGGATCGGCGATGTCACCGGTCTCGTGACTTTCCGCCGTAGGACTCGCGGCGCGGCTGGTCCCGCCCGAGGGATCCTGAGCGCCCGAGTGCCGGATGCTGTCCGCTGACACAAAGGTTCCGCTTGTCTTTGGCCCGGCTCCCGAAGACGTGCGGCCGGCGCGGGAGGAATCTGGAAGTGTCACCCGACCGCGTGACACCCTTCCTCGCCCGAAGGAGACGAGCACGTGCTGCTCCCCACCGAGAACCAGCGGACCGGCCGGCGAGCCGACGCCCCGGCCGACCGGCCGACCGATCAGCCGAACGACGACTCTCCCGTCGCCCTCGCCGTCCGGCAGGCCGTCACGGACGGGCTGCTCGGCGAGGACCGGCCGCTGGCCGGGTTCGTCGACGGGCGGGGTGTGCGCGACAGCGTCGCCGGTCTGCACGAGGCGTTCGCGCAGGTGCCGGACGTCCTGCACACCTTCGCCGCCAAGGCCTGTTCCCTGGTGCCCGTGCTGCGGCTGCTCGCCGACGCCGGCATGGGCTGCGAGGTGGCGAGCCCCGGCGAGCTGCGACTGGCGCTGGACGCGGGGTTCGCCCCGGCGCGCATCGTGCTGGACTCGCCGGCGAAGACCCGCCGGGAGATCCGGGAGGCCCTCGCCCTGGGCGTCGCGCTCAACGCGGACAATCTCGACGAGCTGGACCGGATCGACGCGCTGCGCCCCGAGGACTGCGCGTCGGTGCTCGGGGTACGGGTCAATCCGCAGGTCGGGGGCGGGGCGATCGGTGCGATGAGCACGGCGACCGCGCACTCCAAGTTCGGGGTGGCCCTGCGTGATCCCGGGGCCCGCACCCGCGTCGTGGAGGCCTTCGCGCGGCGCCCGTGGCTGACCCGGCTGCACGCGCACGTGGGCTCGCAGGGCTGCCCCCTGCCGCTGATCGCGGAGGGCCTCGCGCAGACCCACCGGCTCGCCGAGGAGATCAACGCGTACGTCGGCCGCCGCCAGGTGACGAGCCTCGACCTGGGCGGCGGGCTGCCGGTGAACTTCGCCGACGACACGGTCACGCCCACCTACGCGGAATACGTGGCCGCGCTCACCGCCGCCGAGCCGGCGCTGCTGGACGGCCGCTACCAGGTGGTCACCGAGTTCGGCCGCTCACTGATCGCGAAGAACGGCTTCACGGCGGCCCTCGTCGAGTACGTCAAGGACGCCGGTGGACGCCGGGTCGCGCTCACCCACGCCGGCGGGCAGGTCGCCACCCGCACCGTCTTCATGCCGGACGACTGGCCGCTGCGGGTGTCCGCGTACGGCCCGGACGGCACGCCCAAGCGCACGCCCCTCGTCCGGCAGGACGTCGCCGGGCCGCTCTGCTTCGCCGGGGACGTCGTGGCGCACGACCGGCCGCTGCCCGCCCTCTTTGAGGGGGACCTGGTGGTGCTGCACGACACGGGCGGGTACTACTTCTCGGCCCACTGGTCGTACAACAGCCTGCCGAGGCCCGCGGTGTACGGCTACCGGATCGCGGACGGCCGGGTCGCGTTCGCCACGATCCGGTCCGCGCAGACGGTGCGGGAGATCTCCGCGGAGAGCGGGCTGGCGCAGGCGGACGCCCTGGTGACGGGCTTCGCCGAGCCGCCTCGCACCTGATCCGCGCCCGGCAGGCATCAGCGGCCCGATTCTGAGCACCCGGCATGGCGTCGTCTGCCGAGGAGAGAACCGTGCTCTGGGTCGCCGTGCTGTTGCTGCCGCTGTTGTCCGTCCTGATGGCGGTCATGGACCGGGTCGAGGAGCGCCTGCTCGCGCCGGTCCGGGACAAGCGACGACATGCCAGGCGCAGGCGGCATCTGCGCCTGGTCCGGGGCGCCTCCGACGCCCCGGTGGCGGAGGCCGCCCGCCCGGCGAAGGCCCGGGCGGCCTGACGGCCGGGAGTACCGCCCGGGGTGTCCCGGGCGACGGCGGTGTGCGAGGCTCGCGGTCGGAGTCGGCGCCCCGGCGAGGGACGCCACCCGTCATGTCACCCGTCACGTCGGTCGGCATCAGGAGAGTCAGCGGTATGCGCATCGGTCTGCTCGGCACCGGCCCCTGGGCACGGATGGTCCACGCCCCCGTCCTTCGAGCGCACGAAGCGCTCGACTTCGTCGGCGTCTGGGGCCGCCGCCCGGAGGCGGCGAAGGAACTCGCCGACCGGCACGGGACACGGGCCTACGACGACGTGGACGCCCTGCTCACGGACGTGGACGCGGTGGCGGTCGCGCTGCCGCCCGACGTCCAGGCACAGCTCGCGGTGCGGGCCGCCGGGGCCGGCTGTCATCTCCTGCTCGACAAGCCCGTCGCCACGACGGCGGCGGGAGCGCGGGCCGTGGTCCGGGCCGCGCGGGAGACCGGGGTCGTCTCGGTCGTCTTCTTCACCACCCGGTTCGTGCCCGAGGCCGGTGCCTGGATCTACGAACAGGCGGAGACCGGGGGGTGGTTCACGGGACACGCCGAGTGGCTGGGCGACGTGTTCCACGGTACGGCCGACCACCCCTTCGCCACGCCCTGGCGCGGTGAGAAGGGCGCCCTGTGGGACGTGGGTCCGCACGCGCTCTCCGTGCTGCTCCCGGTCCTGGGCGACGTCCGCCGGGTGACGGCCGCGGCCCGTGGTCCCCGGGACACCGTCCATGCGGTCCTGGACCATGTGGACGGTGCCTCCAGCACGCTGACGCTCAGCCTGACGGCCCCGCCGGCGGCGACGGGCGCGGGCGTGGAGCTGCGCGGCACGGCCGGGGTGACGCGGCTCCCCCAGGGCGGCGGCGACGCCGCCGGCGCCCTCACCCGGGCCGCCGACGAACTGCTCGCGTCGGCCCGCGACGGCCGCCCCCATGCCTGCGACGCCGCGTTCGGCCTGCGCGTCACGGAGATCCTGGCCGACGTCGAGGCCCTGCTGGAGGGCGGAACGCACTGACGCACCGCCCTCCCCGAGCCCCCGAGCCCCCGGGTCCGGGCAGGACCACGCAGGACCGCCAGGACCCGAAAGGTCCGTCCCGGGGGCTCGGCCGGCCGTCAGCCGGGCTCGGGGTTCACCCGACCTCGAAGTTCACCCGCTCCCGCACGATGGGATAGCCGGCCCTGGCGAAGTGCGCCGCCATCGGGAAGTTCCCCTGGTCGGTGGCGGCGGCGACGAACTCGGCACCCCGCTCGACGAGATAGTGGGTGCACTCGGCGAGCAGGTCGTAGGCGTAGCCGTGACCCCGGTGGTCCGGCAGCACGCCGATGAAGCCGACGCAGGGTCCCGAGGGGTTGTGGGCCGGGATGTGGATGCCGGCCAGTTCGCCCCGCGGGGTGCGGGCCACCTGCCACCACTCGCGCGGCGACGGGCACCAGCGGAAGAAGTCGATCTCCTCCTGGGCGGCCCGGTCGAGGCCGCCTTCCCCGATGGCCTTGCGGGCGTGGGCGTCGAGGGTGTCGGAGTGGATGCGGCGCAGCGCGTCGAAGAACACCGCGTCGTCCGGTTCGGGGGCGAAGCTCAGGCGGCCGGGACGGTCGGGCAGCCCGCACTCCGGGGTCCAGCGGTACACGAAGCGTTCCACCAGCGGGGTGTGGCCGGCCGCGCGGGCGGCGCGGTGCCGGGCCTCGGCGGCGGCCACCATGGCGGGGTCGTCGCGCCAGCCGCCGGGCATGACCAGTTCCAGGCCGACCTGCCAGGGAGCGGTGCGCAGGAGTTCGGCCGCGGCCTCCTCCTCGCCGTCGGCGAAGTCGAACCAATGCACCACGAGCGGTTCGGTGTCCTCGGGGCCTCCCCACCAGACGGCGCGGGCGACGACCCGGCCGTCCCGCAGGGCGACGCGCTTCCAGTCGGGCCGGTAGGTGATCCTGCCGAAGGCGTCGGCGGCGCGCAGCGGGTCAGGCAGGGTGTCGAACAGATGGACGTCGCTCTCGTCGAGAGCGCGGATGACCAGATCGGTCACGGATTCCTCCGGGTCGCGTACGGCGTGGTGCGCTCCCGAGGCGTCGGACGAGGGTCAGACGCGGCACGCCGGGGTCACGGATCGGGAGCGCGGGATGAATGTGGTGTGCATGGCGCTCGCCTCCTTCCGTGGGTGTGCGGGCGTGCGATCACATGGTAGGGGGCGGTTATCGGGCCCGTCCACCGGTTTTTCGGCGTGCGGCCGCCGCGGCCACGGTGGAGCGTGGGGGTGTGGGACGACTCGACGGGGACCGGCGGGGCTGGCTGCGGGGCGCACCGCCGCCGCGCTGGGTGCGGGCGCTGCCGCTCGTCCTGGCCGCGGGTGTCTGCGTCGCCACGCTGGTCAGCCCCGAGCCGCTGGACATCGGGTTCATGCTGGGCGCGATCCCGCCGCTGGCGGTGCTGTCGTACGGTCCGGCGGCGACCGCGCTGCTGGGCGCGGCCGTGGTCGTGATGCTCAACCTGCCCGCGTTCCAGCTCGACCAGCCGGGCCAGACCGATGTGCTGACGGTGTGCTTCGTCGCGGTGCTGAGCGTGTTCGTGGCGTTCGTCCGGCGCCGCCGGGACGCCCAGCTGGACACCGAGCGCACGATCGCCGAGGCCGCGCAGAACGCCCTCGTGCCGCCGGTTCCCGAGCGGGTGGGTCCGGTGCGCTGCGCGGGTCTGTACCGGGCTGCACAGCGCGGGACGCTGGTCGGCGGTGACTTCTTCGACGTCCGGGCGAGCGACCACGGGGTGCGGGCGGTGCTCGGCGACGTCCAGGGGCACGGCCTGGCGGCGGTGGCGACGGTGGCCTCGCTTCTGGGGGCGTTCCGGGAGGCGGTGCTCGACCAGCCGGACCTGGCGCGGGTCGCCGCCCGGCTGGACCGGCGGCTGACGGTGGACTCGGCGCGGGTGACGCACGCCGAGCTGTTCGCGACGGCGGTCCTGCTGGAGTTCACCCCGGACGCCGACGCCGTGAGCGTGGTCGTCTGCGGGCATCCCCCGCCGGTGCTGCTGCGCGAGGGCACGGCCAGGGAGCTGGACGTCGTCCCGTGGACGCCGCTGGGGCTCGGTCTGCCGGAGGGCGCCCCGCTCACCGCCCACGTGCTGCCGTTGCGCCCCGGCGACCGCCTCTTCCTGGCCTCCGACGGCGTCTCGGAGGCCAGGAACGCCGCCGGAGTCTTCTACCCCCTGCTCGACCGCCTGCCCGCTCTCGCCGCCGGCGCCGACCCGGCGACGACGGCCGGACGGGTGTGGACGGACGTCCTGCGCCACTGCCCGGCCGTCCGCGACGACGTCACGATGCTCGTGCTCGCGCCGGCGGGTCCGGCGGACCGCTGAAGGTCTCAGCGTCACCCTCGGCGTCGATGTGCGGCAGGATCCGGTCCAGCCAGTGCGGGGTCCACCAGGCGCGCGCGCCCAGCAGGGTCATGACGGCGGGCACCATGAGCAGCCGTACCACGGTGGCGTCGATCAGCACGCTGACGGCGAGGCCGAGGCCCAGCATCTTGACCACGATGTTGTCGCTGATGATGAACGCCGAGAACACGCTCACCATGATCAGGGCCGCGCAGGTGATGACCCGGGCGGTGATCTCCAGGGCGTGGGCGACGGAGTCCTTGGCGTCGCCGGTCCGCAGCCAGGCCTCGTGCACCCGGGACAGCAGGAAGATCTCGTAGTCCATGCTGAGGCCGAAGATGATCGCGAACATCATCATCGGCACATAGCTCTCGATGGGCACCTTGCCGTTGACGCCCAGCGCGGGCCCGCCCCAGCCCCACTGGAAGACGGCGACGACGACGCCGTACGAGGCGGTGATCGACAGGACGTTGAGGACGGCGGCCTTGACCGCGACGAGGAGCCCGCGGAACACGGCGAGGATGATCAGGAAGGCGAGCAGGACGACCACGCCGATGATCACGGGCAGCCGGTCGGCGACGATGTCCCGGAAGTCGACCTGGGCGGCCGTGGTGCCGGTGACATAGCCCTCGGCGTCGTAGCCGGAGACCGCGTCGGGGAGGGTGTCGTCCACGAGCCGGTTGGTCAGGGCGGTGGTGCTCGCGTCCTGCGGGGCCTGCTGGGAGTAGACGGTGGCGAGCAGCACGTCGCCGTCGCTGGTGGGCGTCAGCGGGGTGACCGTGGCCGCGCCGGACACCGCGCCCAGTGTCTTCTGCGCCTGCGTCGAGAGGTCGGAGCGCTTGTCGGACGGGACGGACGTCTGGTCGATGACGACGGTGAGGGGGCCGTTGGAGCCGGGCCCGAAGGCGTCGGTCATCAGGTCGTAGGCCCGCCGGTCGGTGAAGGAGGTCGGGTCGGCGCCGTCGCCGATGTGGCCGAGCTGGATGGAGAAGACCGGGATCGCGAGGATCGCGATGACGGCCACACCGGCGCCGAGGTACTCCCAGGGCCTGCGCTCGACGCGCTTGGCGTAGCGGTGCCAGGTGCCGTGCGGGGTGGCGCCCGGTTCGGCGTCGGTCTCGGCGACCGGCTTGCGGACGTGGTAGCGGTCGATGTGTCTGCCGACGAGGCCGAGGAGGGCCGGCACGAGGGTGAGGGCGCCGACGACGGCGGAGACGACGGTGACGGCGGCGGCGAGTCCGAGTTTGCCGATGAAGGACACCCCGGACGCGTACAGACCGAAGAGCGCGATGATCACGGTGGTGCCGGACACGAGCACGGCGCGGCCGCTGGTGGCGTTGGCGTGTCCGGCGGCCTCGGCGGGATCCGCGCCGTCCATCAGGTTCTGCCGGTGCCGGGTCGTCAGGAAGAGGGCGTAGTCGATGCCGACGCCCAGTCCGATCATGGTGGCGAGGGTCGGCGAGACGGTGGCGAAGGTGAAGGCGGCGGCCAGCAGCCCGAGGCAGGCGAGTCCGCCGACCACGCTGATCAGGGCGGTGACCAGGGGCAGTCCGGCCGCGAGGACGCTGCCGAAGCCGACGAGCAGGACGACGATGGCGACCGCGAAGCCGATCAGCTCGCTGATCCGGTCGTTCGCTGCGGGCCGGGCGAGCTCGCCGAGCGAACCGCCGTACTCGACGTCGGCGCCGGCCGCCCGCAGCGGCTGGACGGCCTTGTCGACGCCGGTCAGGTAGTCGTCGCCGAGGGTGGAGGGCTGTACGTCGAAGCGGACGGTGACATACGCCGTCTTGCCGTCGCCCGACACGGGGCCGACCTTCGACGACGTCACGGAGAGCGGGTTCTGGGCCGAGAGCACGTGAGGGAGCTTCTGGAGGTCGCCGACGGCCGTGGACAGCTGTGAGCTCAGCGTGCTCACGGCCTGGTCGTCGTGCAGGACGATCTGGCTGCTGTAGCCGCCGGCCTGCGGGTCGTGCTTCTTCAGCACGTCCAGGCCGTCCGTGGACTGCACGCCCGGCAGTTGGAAGTCGTCCTCGTAGGTCCCGCCGACGGAGCGGCTGACCACCTGGAGGGCGACGACGGCCACGAGCCACGCGATGATGACGATCAGGAAGTGACGGGCGCACCAGGCGCCGAGCCTGCGCAGTCCCCCGCGGCGCGGGTTCCCGGCGGTGGTGGGTGCCATGGAGCCCATTAGACGCCCGGTTGATCTTCCCGGCATCTCGGGCCGGAGCTGATCGGGATTGCAGGGTGCGGCTCCAGGATGAATGGTGTTAGTGGACCCGATGACCGCACCGGGCCGAAGCCCTTCTTCGGACGCGAGGAGCAGACATCATGCCGACGTCACAGCCAGGCGGCTCCCGGCCCTCCCCGGAGCGCGCCACCCCGGACAACCTGCTCCACACGCGTACCGGCACGGAGGTGTCGCCGGAGGACATGGTCCTCGCCACCGGCCGGGACATCACCCCGCGCAGTCTCGAGTGGGCGCGGCGCAAGCTCGCCGAGGAGGGCCCCAGCGCGATCGAGAAGCTGCTGCCCTAGTTAATCCGGGGCAATCGGGGCCCGCCCTTTCGCGGCGGGCCCCGCGGCTGCCAGACTCCGGAGCGTGCCCGACTTCGACATGCTCGTCCTCGGATCAGGTCCCGGCGGTCAGAAGGCCGCCATAGCGGCGGCCAACACGATCCCGGAGATCAGCTTCGTGGGGCGGACGGAGGACCAGCTCACCGAGGACAGCGTGCCGTACGAGGTGGGCATCGCCCGCTACCGCGAACTGGCCCGCGGGCAGATCATCGGCGACGCCCACGGCATGCTGAAGCTGCTGGTCTCGCCGGGGGACCGGAAGCTGCTCGGGGTGCACTGCTTCGGCACCGGCGCGACCGAGCTGATCCATATCGGGCAGACGGTGATGGGCTGCGGCGGGACCGTCGACTACCTGGTCGACGCGGTGTTCAACTACCCGACGCTGGCGGAGTCGTACAAGGTCGCCGCCCTCGACGCCACCAACCGGCTGCGGCAGTTGGACCGCATCGGCGACTGAGGGCGGCGGGAAGCCCGGGACCGCGGGCGCTCACTCCTCGACGATGTGGACGGCGGCCTCCTCGGCGCCCGCGGCCCCGCCGTCGATGCCCACGTCCCGGGCGATCTCCTCCTTGACGGCGTCGGGGTGGGCGCCCTCGTCGGGGGCGACCAGCCGGCCGGCGCGCCGGTCACCGGCCTCGGCGTCGACGGGTTCGCCCTCGCCGTCGGGGAGGTCGCCGACGCCGTCGCCGGCCGGTTCCGAGACGTCCGGGACCTCCTGGGCGAGGCGCTGGTCGAGGCTCTCGCCCTCGTGCTGTTCGGCCGCGGTGGTGCCGTACTTGGTCACGCCGAGCGGCTTCTCGGGCGGGGAGTAGCCCTCGTCGAGGGTGTCGTCGTAGGTGCGTCCGCCGACGGCGTCCTGGAGGTCGAGCGGGGCGGCGTCCTGCTGTTCCTCGTTCGTTGCGGTGGGCTGGTAGACGTCGTCGCCCATCGCCTCGGACTCCGTACCCATGGGTTGCTCCTTCGCCGTCGGGGACCGTTGTCTCCCCGTCCGCGTTTCCCGTGCGGGCCGCTCCAATCGCGGCACATGCCACCTGCACGGGCGGCCGTGGACATTACTTATCCGTCAATCTTGAAAGCTCAATCGTTAGGGCTATAGTCACTCGCACACTCGGTGTGACCGTCCGCCGACACAGTGCTGGCACGGTATCCCTCCGCGCTTTCTCCGCCGACGTCTGCCGAGGTCATCCCTCTCGACGCGCGGCGGCGCTCCATCACTCACCCCCCCATACGCCGCCGGGTCGTCCCCGCTCGGGCGGCGTGCACGACGGAAAGCAGCGCAACCATGAGCAACAGCACCGGAAGAGGCCTCCAGGCGAATGTCCTGGGCACCTTCGACACGGTGGTGATGGCGGTCGCCGGCAGCGCGCCGGCCTACTCCATCGCCGCCACCACGGCGGTCCTGGCCGGCGCCGTGGGCCTGGCGGGACCGGCGGCGCTGCTGTACTGCGCGATACCGATGCTGGGCATCGCGCTGGCCTTCAGCCGACTCAGCCGGATCGACGTCAACGCGGGCGCCAGTTACTCCTGGGTGGGGCGCACGCTCCACCCCTTCCTGGGCTTCATCAGCGGCTGGGCGCTGGTGATCTCGGCGACCATCTTCATGGTGGCGGGATCACTGCCGGCCGGATCGATGACGCTCGCCCTGTTCGACGAGGGCCTCGCCGACGACACGGCGCTGTCGACCGTCGTCGGCGCCGCCTGGTTCCTGGTGATGCTGGCGGTGGTGCTGGGCGGGGCCAGACTCACCGTGCGCGCGCAGTTGATCATGTCGGGTGTGGAGCTGGCGATCCTGGCGCTGTTCGCGGTGCTCGCCGTGTTCCACACGGACAGCTCGCTGCCGTTCGACTGGTCCTGGCTCGGATTCAGCCACTTCGACGGGGTGTCCGGCTTCGCGTCGGGGGCGCTGGTCGCGGCCTTCTACTACTGGGGCTGGGACGTGACCAGCAACCTCAGCGAGGAGACCCGCGACAGCCGCCGCACGACGGGCCTGGCCGGGCTGATCGGGGTGGGCATCGTCTTTCTCCTCTTCGAGGTCTTCACCATCGCGGTGAACGTCGTCCTCAGCTCGCAGCAGATCGAGAACAACGGCGCGAACGTGCTGGCGGCGCTGGGCGAGGAGGTGTGGCCGGGCTGGGGCGGCAAGGTGCTGGTCGTGGCCGTGCTCCTGTCCACCGTCGCCACCCTGGAGACGACCCTGATCCAGGTGACGCGCTCGCTGTTCGCGATGGGCCGGGACCGTACGATGCCGTCCGCGCTGGGCCGGGTGCACCGCGCCTGGAACACGCCCTGGGTGGCGATCGCGGTGGTGGGCGGGGTGGCGCTGGTGCTGTTCGTCGCCTCCAACGCGCTGGGCTCGGTGGGCGACATCCTCGCCGACGCCATCTCGGCGATCGGACTCCAGATCGCCGTCTACTACGGGCTCGCGGGCCTGGCGGCGGTCGTCGCGTACCGCAGGACGCTGCTGAAGTCCCCTGCCGACTTCCTCCTCGGCGGGCTGTGGCCCCTGTTCGGCGCCGCGTTCATGTTCTGGATCTTCGTGGAGTCGCTCGGTGAGCTGGCCCCCGCGGCGGTCGCCATCGGCATCGGCGGGCTCGCCGTGGGACTGGTGCCGATGCTCTGGTACTGGCGGCAGGGCAGCGACTACTACCGGCCCGCCCGGCTGGACGCCTCGCGCACCGTCGAGGCCGACTACGTGCCCGAGGGGCGCCCGGCGGCGCACGCCGCCGGCCACGAGGGTCTCTCCACCGACTTCTGAGAGGGGCCCCGATGGCGCGTGACCGCTTCGCTCCCGATTTCGACCCCGACTGCGGGGACGCCCCCCTCTCCTCCACCCGGCACGACATCGTCATCGGCCGCTGGCAGGGCCTGCGGGACCTGTTGCGCGCGACCGGACCCGACTGGCTCGCCCGCGGCCACCGGGTCCGGCTGCTGGCGCAGGCCTGCGCGGGCAGTTCGACGGTGGAGACCTGGCTGGCCGCCGAGCCGCACAGCGCCGACGCGCTGGTGCTGCGGGCGGCCACGGAGACGGCACGGGCGTTCAACCTGGCGATCACCGCGGGCCGTGGCGTGCCGATCGACCAGACCCGGGTCGACGCCGCGGTGCTGTCGTGTCTGTCCGCCGCCGAGGCGTACCTGGACGACCCGACGCCGTGGACCTCGCTGATCTCGCTCGCCCGTCTCTATCCGGCCGGGGTGCGCCGCCAGGAACTGGCCCGCTGGTGGGACGAGTTGCACCAGCGGGATCCGTACAGCATGGAGGGCCACCTCCAGGTGCTGCACTACTACTCCGCCCGCTGGCACGGCTCGCACGGGCTGATGTACGACTTCGCCCGTGACGCGGCCGGCGCGGCCCCGCCGGGCTGTCCGCTGCCGGTGCTGGTGCAGTACGCGCGCGTCGAGGAGTTCCGTCACGCCCTCGACACCACGCAGGACCGCTCCACCGCGGTGGGGCTCGGCCAGCACTGGACCAACGACGGCGCCGTCAGCGACGTCCGCCGCACCTGGGAACGCTGGGTCATGGGCCGAGGGGAGGACGTCGTCGCCCCGGGTGAGCTGCGGGACTTCAACTACCTGGCCCACGCGGCGTGTTCGGCGGGCATCGCGGAGGTGGCGACGCCGCTGCTGCGGATCCTCGGCCACCGGGCGACCCGCTCGCCCTGGTCGTACACCGGCGACCCGGTCCAGCAGATCGTCAGACGGCGCAAGGAGTGGGGCGTACGCGACTGAGGCCGGGGGCTCCCCCGCCGTACGGCCCCCGGGATCGCCCGGAGCGCGGTAACCGGCGGGTGCGGCGGCGGCCGCGACCGGCCTGGTACGGGCGCTGCCCGCGCACCCCGGCACGGTCGCCGTGACCGGCCCGCCCGGCGAGGAGACGGGCGGGGCCGGGAGGTGCGGCTCGCCGAGGCGGGGGTGTTGAGCGACCGGGTCGGCTCACGGCGTCGTCGCCTACGGGCGCGGCTCGGTGGCGTGGGGACCGTCGGGCCTGGTGCGGCGCTGCTCGACCATCTCGTGGCTGAGTCGCTCCGTCTCCGGCTCGGGCAGCCGCTCGAAGCCCTCCTCGGTGATGACCGAGACGATCGGGAAGATGCGGCGGCCGATGTCGGGGCCGCCGGTCGCGGAGTCGTCGTCGGCCGCGTCGTACAGCGCCTGGAGTGCGGCCAGCGCCGCCTCGCGCCGGGACATGCCGGCGCGGTACAGCTTCTTCAACGCCCCGCGCGCGTACGGCGATCCGGAGCCCTCGGCGTGGAAGGGCGCCTTCTCGTACAGGCCGCCCGCCACGTCGAAGCCGAAGATGCGGCTCCTGGCGCCCGGGGCGGCCGCCGTGTCGTA
Organism: Streptomyces zaehneri; assembly: GCF_032248645.1. Taxonomy (NCBI): domain Bacteria; kingdom Bacillati; phylum Actinomycetota; class Actinomycetes; order Kitasatosporales; family Streptomycetaceae; genus Streptomyces; species Streptomyces zaehneri. The sequence continues at coordinate 525,265 of NZ_JASTTJ010000003.1, read as the reverse complement.
GCCCGCGAGGAGCGGGACGACGGCGAGGCCCTGCATGGCCTGGCCGAGGTTCTGCCGGATCATCGTGGCCAGTCTGCGTGCCTTGGCGCCGAGGGTCATCGCGACGCCCTCGACCTTCTCGAAGTGTGTGAGCTCGACCTGGTACAGCTTCACCATGTCCACGGCGAGTCCGACGGTGCCGGCGAAGGCGACGGCGGTGTGGTCGTCCGCCGGGTACACCTTCTCCAGGTCGCGCTGCGCGATCAGGTTGCCCATCGTGGCCCGGCGGTCGCCGGCGATCAGCACACCGTCGCGGTAGACGAGGGCCAGCACGGTCGTACCGTGCGGGAAGGCGTCCGGGGCGGCGCGGAAGCCGTCGGCGAACGGGCTGCGCGTCGGCAGCAGTTCGGGGCGGTGCGCCGCCAGGAAGTCGCTGAAGGACGAGCCTCCCGCCGTGAGGAACTCGTCCGCGAGCCGCCCGTCGTGCCCACTGTCCGCCATGCCACTCCCCCTCGCTGCCTGCGACTCCCCACTACCTACCAGCACCCGGCGGCCGGGAAACACGCCCGCCGGACACCGGGCCGGTGTTCAGCGGGTGTTCGGCCCCCGGTGCGTGGGCTGCCGGGGCGTCGGCCGGTCCGGCACGGGCGGTACGGCGCGGACGACGGGTCCGTCGCCGTTCACCAGCACGGAAGTGCCGTGGTGCCGGATCGTCAGGGGGGAGCCCGAAAGCAGGGTGTACGCGGCCTTGTCGGGGCCGATCTCCACCCGCAGGCGGCGGCCGAGGAGTTGGACGCTGAAGGCGAGCCGGCTGAACCTCTCCGGCAGCCGGGGTGCGAACCGCAGGCCCTCGCTGTCACCGCGCAGCCCGCCGAACCCGGCGACCAGCGCCATCCAGGTGCCCGCCAGGGACGCGATGTGCAGCCCGTCGCGGGTGTTGTGCTCCAGGTCGGCCAGGTCCATCAGCGCGGCCTCGGTCGTGTAGTCGTAGGCCAGTCCCAGGTGGCCGGCCTGGGCGGCGATCACCGCCTGGCAGCAGGCCGAGAGCGAGGAGTCGCGGACGGTCAGCGGTTCGTAGTAGGCGAAGTTGCGGGCGATCTGCTCCTCGTCGAAGTGGTCCGCGCAGGTGTACATGGCCAGGACCAGGTCCGCCTGTTTGACGACCTGTTTGCGGTAGAGGTCGAAGTAGGGGAAGTTGAGCAGCAGGGGGTACTGGTCGGGGCGGGTGCCGGCGAAGTCCCACTGCTGGTAGCGGGTGAAGCCCGCATGCTGTTCGTGCACGCCGAGTACGTGGTTGTAGGGCACGTGCACCGCTGCGGCCGCGTCCCGCCAGGCCGCGCTCTCCTCCTCGTCCACGCCGAGCCGGGCGGCCTCGCCCGGGTGCCGTGCCACGACGTCGGCGGCGGCGAGGAGGTTCGCCCGGGCCATGAGGTTGGTGTAGGTGTTGTCGTCGGCGACCGCGCTGTACTCGTCGGGTCCTGTGACACCGTCGATGTGGAAGGTGCCGTCGGCGTCGTGGTGGCCGAGTGACCGCCACAACCGGGCCGTCTCCACCAGCAGTTCGACGCCGGTGGCCGCTTCGAAGTCCGTGTCCCCGGTCGCCGTGACGTACCGGACCACGGCGTCGGCGATGTCGGCGTTGACGTGGAAGGCGGCGGTCCCGGCCGGCCAGTACGCCGAGCCCTCCGAGCCCTCGATCGTCCGCCAGGGGAACGCGGCGCCGCGCAGGCCGAGCTGGACGGCACGTTCGCGGGCGGCGGGCAGGGTGTTCTGCCGCCAGCGCAGGGCCTCGGCGACGGCGCCGGGAGCGGTGTAGGTGAGCAGGGGCAGCACGAAGGTCTCGGTGTCCCAGAAGGCGTGGCCGTCGTAGCCGGAACCGGTCAGCCCCTTGGCGGGGATGGCGCGTTGTTCGGCGCGGGCACCGGCCTGGAGCACATGGAAGAGGGCGAAGCGGACGGCCTGCTGGATCTCCTCGTCGCCGTCGACCTCGACGTCCGCGCGGGACCAGAAGTCGTCCAGGTAGGCGCGCTGGTCGTCGAGCAGGCCCGACCAGCCGCTGTGCCCGGCCGCCGCGAGGGCCGCCTCCACCTGGTCGCTCATCGCGGGCCGGGAGCGGACGCCGGACCAGCCGTGCGCGACGAGCTTCTCCACCCGCAGCCGCTCACCGGGCTCGAGCACGGAGGTGACGGTGAGCCGGGCGACGTCGACGTTGCTCTCGCTGTCGACGGTGGTCCGCTCGGGGCCGGTGACCTCGTGGTCGGCGGCCACGGCCACCCGCAGTCCGCTGCGTTTCGTACGGTGGACGAGCCGCAGTCGGCGGCCGACGGCGACGTCCTCCTCCGGCTCCAGCGGCGACTTCAGGGCACGGGCCGCGCGCGGGTCGCCGTTCGGGTCGGGCAGGCTCTCGTTGGTGACCAGCTCGGACTGGATCACCACCCGGGAGCTGCTGCCGACGGCCTCCACCTCGTAGGCGACGGCGGCCACGGCCCGCTGGGTGAGCGAGACCAGCCGGGTCGAGCGCACCCGGACCGTGGACCCGGCGGGCGAGGTCCACTCGCAGGTCCGCTCCAGTACGCCCCGGCGCAGGTCGAGCACCCGCTCGTGCGTGACGAGCCGCCCGTAGCGCAGGTCGAACGGCTCGTCGTCGACCAGCAGCCGCAGGATCTTGCCGTTGGTGACGTTGATGACGGTCTGCCCGGACTCCGGATAGCCGTAGCCGGCCTCGGCGTAGGGCAGCGGGTGCAGTTCGTGGACGCCGTTGAGGTAGGCGCCGGGCAGGCCGTGCGGCTCGCCCTCGTCCAGGTTGCCGCGCCAGCCGACGTGCCCGTTGGAGAGCGCGAAGACGGACTCGCTCTGCGCCAGGACGTCGAGGTCGAGCCGCGTCTCGCGCACGTACCAGGGCTCGACGGCGTAGGACCGGTCCTTGATCACTCCCGTCCTCCCCCGTCGACGCCGCCCGGGAGGTCTGCGGGTTCCGTGAGGTCCGCGAGTTCCGCGAGGTCCTTCACCACGATGTCCGCGCCGTGCGCGTACATCGCGTCGCTCTGCCCCACCCGGTCGACGCCGACGACGTACCCGAAGTTCCCGGCGCGGCCCGCGTCCATCCCGGCCAGCGCGTCCTCGAAGACGGCCGCCCTCGCCGGCTCGACGCCGAGATCGCGGGCGGCGGCCAGGAACGTGTCGGGGCGCGGCTTGCCCGGCAGTTCCCGCTCGGCCGCCACGACGCCGTCGATCCGTACCTCGAAGAGCTGCTCGGCCTCGATCGAGCGCAGCACGTCGCGGGTGTTGGCGCTGGAGGAGACGATCGCCGTCCGCAGGCCACGCGCGCGTGCCGCCGCTATGTAGCGCAGGGTGCCGTCGTACGCCTGGACGCCCTGGGTGCGGATCTTCTCCAGGAGCAGCTCGTTCTTGCGGTTGCCCAGCCCGTTGACGGTCCGCGCGTCGGGTGGGTCACCGGGTTCGCCCTCGGGCAGTTCGATGCCCCGGGAGGCGAGGAAGGTGCGGACGCCGTCGGCGCGCGGGCGGCCGTCGACGTACTCGTCGTAGTCGTGGGCCTCGTCGAACGGCCGGAAGTCCTTGCCTCCGCGCGCGTAGAGGAACGCGTCGAAGGTCTCCTTCCAGGCGGCCGCGTGCACCACGGCCGTTCGGGTGACGACCCCGTCGAGGTCGAAGAGACAGGCCTGGATCGTTTCGGGGAGACCGAGCGTCGACGTCATACGCCCCTGATTCCCCCGCATCGGGCCTCTCACCGGTGTGTCGCGCGCCACATCCGGTCAGTCGTGCGGGAAGGAGTGGTGCTCGTGGGCGATGAGCCAGCGGCCGTGCTCCTTGCGCAGGCCGAAGGTGAGCCGCAGCCGCAGGCTCGGACACTCGGCGAGTTCCTCGGGCGTGCCGCAGCGCAGCAGGGCGTGGGCGTAGGCGACGTCGTGGCCCGCGGTGACGTCGAGGGTGTCGATGTCGAAGCGGGCGCCCTGGGCCTGCCAGACGAAGAAGGGCGGCCAGGTCGCCCGGTAGGCGGCCAGGCCCCGGATGCCCTCGTGGGGCGCGGGCACGTCGTACATCACCAGGTCCTCGGCGTGCTGGTCGAGGACGGTGTCGAGGTCGCCCCGGTGGACGGCGTCGGCCCAGCGGGTGATCAGGGTGCGGATCTGCAGCTCGTCGTCGGACACGGTCGTCCTCCTTTCCTTGCGGCCTTGCGGGTCACCTTCCAGGAGACTGCGACACTCTGCTGTGTGCTCACTTTCGACGATCTGCTCGTACGTGCCCGTGCCCTCGCCGGGGACGGCCGCAGGCGCGCGCTCCTCGGTGTCGCGGGCAGTCCGGGCGCGGGCAAGACGACCCTCGCCGAGCGCCTGGTGCGGGAGCTGAACGGCGCCGGGGATCCCTGGGTCGCGCACGTTCCGATGGACGGCTTCCATCTGGCCGACGTGGAACTGGACCGCCTCGGCCGACGGCACCGCAAGGGGGCGCCCGACACCTTCGACGCGGCCGGGTACGCGGCCCTGCTGCGGCGGTTGCGGGAGGAGACGGACGGCGAGGACCTGGTCTACGCGCCGGGCTTCGAGCGGGAGCTGGAGCAGCCGGTCGCGGGGGCCGTGCCGGTACCGCCGACGGCCCGGCTGATCGTCACGGAGGGCAACTACCTGCTCGTCGGCACGGGTGCGTGGCAGCGGGTGCGGGCCGCCCTGGACGAGGTGTGGTTCTGCGAGACGGACGAGGACGAGCGTGTCCGCCGGCTGATCGCCCGGCACGAGGAGTTCGGCAAGGGCCACGAGGAGGCGGTGGCCTGGGTGCTGCGGAGCGACCAGCGCAACGCGGAGCTGGTGGCGACGACGAGGGACCGGGCCGATCTGGTCGTGCCCCTGCCCGTCCGCCCCCGGCCCGCCGGGGGCGTTGTCGGTGGCACGCGTTAGTTTCGGCCCCATGACCGACGGAATCGTGTGGCTGGTGGATCTGGACGGCTGGATGTCCGGCGTCGTGTTCGCGCGCGGGATCTCCCCCGAGGAGCTGGCCCACCGCATGGGAGCCGAACCGGGCCGGGCCACGGAGCCGGTCACCGACGCCGAGGTGTGGCGGCTCGGGATCACGCAGTGGCGGCCGGCCGAGGACGGGGACGGCGTGGTCCGGGTGGGCAGATCCGGGGACTGGTCGTTCGCCCTGGAGTACGGGGACTCGACCGGCGGGGACCTGCTCGCGGAGATATCGCGCGACGGCGTGGAGGTCGTGCGGTACGTGCCGCCCCAGGAGCACCCGCCCGCCGACTTCCACTACGCGCGCGACGGTGTGTTCGTGTCCGGCCACGGGCTGCGGGAGGAGGTGTGGCGCTGGGGCGCGGAGCCGGATCTGCTGCTGCCCGACCTGGTCGCCGCGGGCGTCCTGTCCTGCGACGGAAGCACGTATCTTCCGCCGCAGGACGAGGACTACCGGACGGGCTGCCGGCGCAGCCTCGGTGTGGTGGAGCGGCGGTTCGGGCTGTCCCTGTCCCCCGCGTTCCTCCAGGACGCCCGGCTGCCCGCGTACGCGGTACGCGGCACCCCGCGGATGACCCTCAGCCCCTGACGGCGGCGCGCAGCGTGAGCGTCGGCTCGGCGTGCTCGTCGTCGGGGCCGAGAACGGCGGTGAAGGCGTCCGTCCGCACGGTCAGGCCCTCCTCGGCCCACTCGACCGCGACGGTGAGCGGCTCCTCGGTGCCGTGGCGCACCGCGAACACGTGCAGGTCGTCCGGCGCGTCCGGGAGCGGTCCCGCCTCCAGCGCCGTCGAGCTGACCAGGTGGCGCCAGCCCTCGTCGGGGTTGCCGTAGCCGCGCGGGTCGGCGGCGAGCGCGAAGGCGGCCTGCTCCTGGGTGAGTTCGGCGCGCGCGTCGAAGTGCTCGGGTCCCTGTGCTTCGGGGTGCGTGAGGCGCAGGCCGCCCGGCGAGGAGACGGCGCCGTGCGCGGTGCGCCGGACCCGGTCGCCGTCGTCCTCGGCGTACGGCAGGCCGGCCAGCAGGTACGGCGTCCCGCCGAGGCGCTCCACGGCGACCGTCGTCCACAGGGTGGCGCCGTCGGTGACGTACAGGGAGCGCACGTACCGCAGGACGTGGTCGCGGCCGACGACCGGCTTGGTGACCAGCTTGGCCGTCAGGCCGTCGGCGCGGGTGTCGCGGACCCGGACCGCGCCCATGGGGCGGCACAGCAGGAAGCCGTCGGTGACGGGACCGAAGCCGTGCTGGCGGTTGACGGCGGCGGGCAGGTAGTAGGTTCCGGCGGCCTCGACGACCGCGGGGGTCATCCGGTCGTCGAAGGCCACCGAGACCGTGCCGGCGCGCAGTTGGTGCCGTGCGGGTCCGGTGGACGGCTCGCGGTGCCAGGGCGTGGTGTCCTGGATCTGCCAGACCAGCATCCACGCGAAGTGGCCGTCGACGCCGCCGTCCGCCTTCACGGCGTGCCGTGCCCAGCGGCTGTCGCACCGGTAGCGGCCCAGGTCGGCGCCGACAAGGGCGCCGAAGTAGCGCAGGCCGAGGACCGACTCGAAGGCGGAGTGCTGCTCGCTGTAGCGGGGGCCGCCGTTGTCGAAGCCGCCGCCGGTGAGGCGGGCGTCGAGGTAACGGGCGAGCGCCTCGCCGTCCTCGGCGAAGACCTCCTCGCCGCTGACCCGGTGGGCCTGGGCGAGGAAGGAGAGGGAGATCGGGCCGTAGTTGTTGTCGTAGGCGCCGCCGTGCTCGGGGGGCAGCAGGGCGCCCCGGTCGCGGACCCGGTGGGCGCGGATCTCCTCGGAGTACAGCGCGAGGGCCCGTGCGCGGACCGGCTCGCCGTCCTGCGGCGGGAGATGGCGGGCCAGCATCAGGCCGCCGACCACGCAGCCGATGGCCTGGTTGCCCGCCTCCTGGGGGTTGAAGAAGGTCGCCTCGGTCAGCCAGCTCCAGTAGCCGCGCGCCACCTCCAGCAGCTCGGCGCGCTGCTCGTCCGGCACCAGGCCGTCGGCGGTGTCGAGCACGTTCACGGCCTGGAGCAGCGCCCACACCGTGCTCGGCCAGTCGCCGACGGGGTGCGCGCCGGCCGCCAGCGTGTAGCGGGCGTACGGGAGCCCGCAGCCGCGCACCCTCAGGTTCGGGTAGCCCGGGTTGTCGTCCCGGTAGACGCGTTCGCGCAGGTGGAAGGCGAGGCTGCGGTGCACCGCCTCGGGCAGCCGCGGGTCCTTGGTGCGCTGCCAGGCCAGGGCCAGCAGGGAGGTGATGCCGAGCGAGGTGTCGCCGATGTCGTCGACGCAGTCCGGGTGCTCCAGGTTGCCCTGCGGGGTCAGGCGGCGCAGCGCCTGTTCGGTGACGTCGGCGAGGACGGCGTCGTACGCCTGCGGGGTGTCGGGCAGGTCGTGCAGCCGGCCGCGCTGGTGCGTGAGGTGCACGGGAGGGGACGTGAGGTGCACGGGGATCAGCCCTTCGTACCTGAGATGGCCATGGCGTGGGTCGTCGGAGTCAGACGGCGGGTGCGGGCCGGCGGGCGCGCAGTGCGACGGTCAGTGTGTGCGGGCCGTGCCCACCGAGGTAGACGCGGTTCCCGGTCGTCGCATCGGTGCCGCCCACCACGGTGTGGTCCTGCCCCGGGTCGTACCGCAGCACGTCGCTTTGGTCCGGACCGGCGAGCGGTTCGCCCGCCTCGACGTCGGCCTCGACCCGGATCTCGTCGTCACCGACCCGGTAGGTCATCGGTCCGGTCGTCAGGCACCATCGTCCGTCGCCGATCGGTACGGCGCCCTCTGTCACGCCGCCGGGCCGGAACGGTATGCCGCGACCAGGGTTTTCACCCGCCGCGCCAGACCACGGTGCGGCACACCGGAGGGTTCCTCGTCCGGGCGGGCCGCCAGCGGGACGGCCAGCCGGTCGGCGGCGCGGGCCGCCGCGCGGACGAACTCGTGGTCGAGCGGGGTGGGCAAGGTCAGTCCTTCAGTCCGGCGTTGATGTCGGCGTTCATGACGTACTTCTGGAACACCAGGAAGACGACGATCAGCGGGATCATGGAGATGACCGAACCGCCGAGCAGCACCGACCAGTTGATGTTCTGCGCCCCTACGAGGCTCTGGATGCCGATCTGCACGGTGAACTTCTCGGGGTCGTTCAGCATCAGCAGCGGCCAGATGTAGTCGTTCCACCGCCACTGGAACGACAGGATGGCGAGCGTCAGCATGATGGGCCGGGAGAGCGGCACCATGATCCGCAGGAAGATCGACAGCTCCTTGGCGCCGTCGATGCGGGCGGCCTCGATGAGCTCGTCGGGGACCGTCAGGAAGAACTGGCGGAACATGAAGCACCCGGTCGCGGTGAGCAGGGCCGGGAGGATGATGCCGGCGAGCGAGTTGTAGAAGCCCAGGTCGCGGACCACCAGAAACAGCGGGGCGAGCATGACCTCGGCAGGGAGCATCGTGGTGGCCAGGATGCAGAGGAAGAAGGCCTTGAGCCATCTGTTGTCGTACTTGGCCAGCGCGTACCCGGTGCAGCAGCTGACTCCCACCGTGAGGATCGTCGCGATCACACAGACGAGGGTCGTGTTGATGAAGTACTGGGCGAAGTTGGCGCTTGCCCACGCTTCCTTGTAACCCGACACGGTGGGGTTCTGCGGGAGCACCGTCAGCGGAAGGGAGAACAGGTCTCCCGCCGGTTTGAAGGAGCTGAGGACGAACCACAGCACCGGGATCCCGTAGAGGCCCGCCAGGACCCACAGCAGAGTCGTCGGGGCAATCGCGCGCCGAAGCCCGCCGGTCGCCGACCCGCGGGACCTCTTCTTGGAGACGGCCCGTACGGAGGCGGCGTCGGCCTTGCGCGGCATGTCTGTGGTTGTCATCGGTTCTCCACCCGCCGGTTGACCATCATCTGGATGACCGCGACGCCCATCAGGATGAGCATGAGCACGAACGACGCGGCGCTCGCGTAGCCGATCTGGCCTGCCTTGAACCCCGTCTGGTAGATGTACTGGACCAGCAGATTGTTCGACGTTCCGGGTCCGCCGCTGTTGAGGGAGGCGAACACCGCGTATTCCTTCATCGCGTGGATCGTGTTGAGCAGGATGACGATGAAGGAGGTGGGCGCGATACTCGGCAGTGTGATGCTGATGAACTGGCGCCACGGACCGGCGCCGTCGAGCGCCGCCGCCTCGTAGTACGACGTCGGCACGTTCTTGATCGCCGCGATGAACAGCAGCATCGAGAAGCCCGTCCAGGCCCAGGCGGCCGCCACCACGACCACGATCAGTGACAGGTCCGCGTTCGACTGCCACGGAACGGCGCTTCCGCCGAGCTTCTCGATGAGGTAGTTGACCAGTCCGAAGTTCTCACCGAACAGCCATCGCCACAGGACACCCACGATGATGGGCGACAGCAGCCACGGGATGAAGAAGAAGAGCCGGGCGACCGACGCACCCTTGGCGTGCTTGCTCACCAGCACGTTGGCGATGAGCAGCGACAGCACGAAGTTCAGCGGAACGAAGAGCACGGTGTACAGCAGCGTCCGGGTCGTCGCGTCGTAGAAGGTCGAGTCCCCGAGCAGCTTCTGGTAGTTGTCCAGTCCGACGAACTGGAACGACCCCACGCCCGTGTAGTTCGTGAAGGAGTAAACGAGCCCGATCACCGCCGGCCAGACGAAAAACAGCGCGAAGAGCACGACATTGGCCGCGATGAGGACGAGCGGCGCAAGGGTGTACTTACTACGGCTCCTGGGCGGGCTCACGGACACGTCCGAGGCTCGTTTTGTCATCTTCCTGACTCCGTGCTGGTGGATGGGATTGCGGTGGGCTCACGCCATGAGCCCGGCATCACGCGGACGTCCAGGTCCGGGCGGCAGCGGCTCGCACCGCCGCCCGGACCTGGGACCTACTTCACGCCGCCGACCTGCTGGTTGTAGCCGGCCACGATGTTCTCCAGGGCCTTGTCGGCCGACTGCTCACCGTTGATCGCCTTGCCGATCTCCGCCTTGGTCGGGTCGTCGGTGAGGCTCTTGCCGTTCAGCGCCCAGTTCGTCTGCGCGACGTTGAAGTAGCCGGAGACGGGGGCGTAGAGCGGAATCGACTCGTTGTAGAGCTTGAACGCCGCCTGCGCCGCCTCGGACTTGAAGGGGTACGTCGGGTTCAGGCCGCTCTCGACCGGCAGGAACCCGGACGCCTCGCACAGCGCCTTGTAGTGCTCGGGCTCGTACAGCCACGAGATGAACTTGTTCGCGGCGGTGGCCGCGTCGCTGTTGTTGTTGAAGCCCACGACCATGCCGCCGCTGTTCACGTCGCTGGCCTGCACCGGCTCGGCGGGGGTCGGGACGCTCGCCCACTCGAACTTCGTGACGCTCTCCGCGAAGGAGGCGACCTGCCACACACCGGACCAGTAGGCGACGACGTCACCGCTCTGGAACATGGCCGACGGGTCGGCGCCGCTGGTCCACACCGACTTCGGCATGGTCTTGTCGTCGTTCCAGCCGACGAAGGTGTTCACGGCCTTCTTGGTCGCCTCGTCCGCCGAGAACTTGCCGGAGGAGTCGGCGTGCATGTACTGCCCGCCCATCTCGTACACCATGGCGCGGAGTCTGGACGGCGACTGGTCGAACGTCAGGGAGTACTTGGCCTTGGTCTTCTCCCGGACCTCGTTCGCCGCCTTGATGAACTCGGTCCAGGTCCAGGTCTTGGAGGGCGAGGTCGGGTAGGAGACGCCGGCCTTGTCGAAGAGCGACTTGTTGATGAACATGCCGGACGCGGTGACGTCCGAGGGGATGGACAGCACCTTCCCGGACGAGTCCTTGGCGACGAAGTTGGCGTTGATCTTGTTGGTCTTGTTGTTGGCGATGGAGCCGAGGTCGAGCAGCTTGTTCGACCAGATCGGGTCGATCTTCGGCACCGCCGCCACGTCGGGCAGGGAGCTCGCCTGCGCGGCGTTGCGCAGCTTCGCGTCGTAGCCGTCGTACGGGATGTTGACGAGCTTGACGTTGACGCCGGTTTCCTTCTTGTACGCCGCCACCGACGCCTTCCAGCCCGCGTCCTGCCCCGGAACCGTGGAGATCCAGAACGTCAGCGACTTGGAGGTTCCGCCCGAGTCGGATCCCGACCCGCAGGCGGAGAGCAGCAGGGCACCTGCCGCGGCCCCGGCAGCGAGGGGAACCAGGCGGCGTATGCCGCCGCGGCCGAGTCGGCGGGAGCGCCGCACACCCACAGTGGTCATCTTCGATCCCTTTTTTTCGTCGTAGGGGACGGAGCACGGCGCCGATCGAGGCGGCACGGGTGCATTTTGCAGGAAGTTTCGCTTTCCGGGGGCGCGGCCTCGCCCGGCCGCGTCGCCTTGACGGATGGGGTCCCCGGCCATGAGGGCCGTCGTCGCACAAGCACGCCCTCGTGCGGCTGCCGTACTTCGAGTACGGGCGGGAGGCTCATCCGGAGTCGGCGTCCCGGCCGACTTAGAAAGCGCTTGTCCGGACATTGGCAGACCGGGCCGGAAGCCGTCAATCCTTAGCTTGCGCGGCCTGGGTCACGGTTTGGACTCCCCGGGCGACAGCGAGCCGCGCGGCACCCGCGACGGTGCCGGTGTCGCCGACCGTGCTGCTGACCACCTCGGTGGGCCAGCTCAGCCGCGCCAGCTCGGCCCGCACGCCGGGCAGGAGCCGCGGATCGGCGCCCGTGCTGCCCCCCAGCACGATCAGGCCCGGGTCCAGCACGGCGGTCACGGCGGCGGCCAGCCGGCCCACGTCCGCGGCATGGCGGCCGACGACCTCGACGGCCGGGGCGCGGCCCTCCCCGGCGAGGGCGAAGAGCCGCTCGGTGGTGCGCGGGCAGGGGCCGTCGGCGCCCTGCCAGGCCGCCGCGGCCCGGCGCAGCAGGGAGCGTGCCCCGATGTACTCCTCCAGGGCCTCCTGGCGCGGCTCACGGCCGTCGTCCCAGGGGTAGGGCAGCCGGGCCAGCTCTCCCGCGGCGCCGTTCGAGCCGCGCAGCACCGAGCCGCCGACGACGATGCCGAGGCCGATGCCCACGCCGATCCGCAGATACCCGAAGGTGTGCCGGCCGCGCGCGGCCCCCTCGTGGAGCTCCGCCAGCGCGGCGCAGTTGACGTTGTTCTCCAGGTGGACGGGCACGCCCGGCGGCAGCGCGACGGCCATGGCGTCGAAGACCGGACCCGCCTTGGCGGTCGCCGGGCGCATCCCGCTGCCCTGCCGGTCGCGCGCGGCCACGTCACCGACGGCGACGACGATGCTGCGCAGCGGAAGGCCGGCGGGCAGCGCGGCGAGCGCCTCGCGCACGGCGTCGGCGGCATCCGTCCGGGACGCGGTCGCCTCGGCGAGCAGGGAGCCGTCCAGGGCGCAGCCGCGGACCCGGGTGAGGGCGGGGCCGAGGTCGACGGCGAGCACGGCCCCCGCGGCCGGCCCGAGACAGTAGACGGCCGCGAAACGCCCCGTGCCGCTGGAGGAGGTCCCGGAGTGCGTGGCGAGCCGGGCGCTCTCCAATTCCGCCACGGCGGCCGACACCGTCGGCTTGGACAGGCCCGCCAGGCTCGCGAGCTGCGGCCGGGTCGCGCTGCCCGCCTGGGCCAGCACGGCGAACACCGCACTCGCGCTCTCGGTCAGGCGGGGGGCCTCCGCCACGTCGAGTTCCACAGTTTCCCCCACACGGGTACAGGGCCGCGCGCCCGGACCGGTCGTCCCGGCGGGCTGCGGCGATGGGATGCTCCGACGTCGCGCGTTCCCGTCCCGCGGCGGCCCGGACAGGAGCCTGGACGGTCGAGTGCGCGATTACTCTTGACGCACTGTACTTCGTTAGTTAACTTCCTAACGAACTTCACGGTACTCGCCTGCCGTGCTCGTCAGAAGCCCGTCCCGGGGCTTCCCTAGTTCACCGATCCGCAATCCCTCAGACACGGTTCGCCCGCCGTCGCAGCTCGACGCAGCAACGACGAAAGAGGATCCGTGCAGGACTCTCCCCCTTCGGCCGCCCTCGTGGTCGGCGTCGACGTGGGCGGCACCAAGACCCATCTCCGCGCCCTCACGGGCGACGCCGTCGTGACCGACCACGTCCGCCCCAGCACCGGCTGGCGGCCGCACGACCCGTCCGCCGCCGCACGCTGGCTCACCGGGCTCGTCCGCGAGACGCTGCCCCGGGGCGTGCGCCCGGCCGCCTTCGCCGTGGGCGCGCACGCCTGCGAGACACCCCGCCAGTGCGCGGAGATCCGCGATGCCCTTCAGCTCTCCCTCGGTGTCCCCGCGCGCGTGGTGGGCGACGCCGAACTCCTCGTGCCCGCCGCCGGACTGGACAAGGGCGTCGGCCTCGTGGCCGGCACCGGCTCGGTGGCGGTGGGCCGGCTGCCGGGCGGCGACCCCGTCCAGGTCGGCGGCTGGGGCGCGGTCCTCGGCGACGAGGGCGGCGGCGCCGGTCTGGTCCGCGAGGCGGCCCGGGCCGTGTGGGCGGCCCACGACCGCGGCGAGGAACCCGGAGCCCTGGCCCGGCGCCTTCTCGCCGCTTTCGGCGTGCCCGAGGTCCCGGCGCTCGGCGCGGCCCTGGAGGGCGCATCGGACGTCTCCGCCGAGTGGGGACGGCACGCGCCCGCCGTCTTCGCGGCGGCGGCCGACGGCTCCGCGCTCGCCCGTTCCGTGATCGCCGAAGCCGGCGCGGCGCTCGCCGCGCTCGTCGCCCGCCTCGCCGCACGCGGTGTCGCGGTCGACGACGTGGTCGTGGCGGGCGGCACGGTGCTCGGTCAGCCGGCGCTCTACGAGGCGTTCGCCGCCGCGCTCGCCGACGTGGTGCCGGGGGCGCGGCCCCGGCCGCTCACCGTGGCGCCGGCCGAGGGCGCGGTGGCGTTGGCGCGTGCCCTCCTGTGAGGCGCGGGCCTCTCGTTCACCCGCAGGACACGCACCGGTCGGCGGGTCATCGCGGACGCGACACGACCCGGCCGTAGATCTTCGCTCGTACGCGTCGTGCGGCTCACACGTCCTCGAAAGGCGGACGGGTCGCACCCGATCGATCGCACGTGCCCCGCACGTATCCCCGCATGTATCCCGCACGTCCTCCCCGGCCGCACGGCCGAAGAACTCGAGAGAGGCACACTCATGCCGTCACCCGCCGGGCAGTCCACCCCCTCGGCCGTGAACAGAAGGCGCTTCCTGAAGGTCTCCTTCGGCGGCTCGGCGGCCCTGGTGGCCGCTCCGACGCTCGCCTCCTGGCTCGGCGCCGCCGACGCCAAGGCCGCCACGGCCCCGCTGCCGTTCGTCGACGACTACAAGACGAACGTCACGGCGAACCTCACGCCCGAGACCAACGCCGTGGTACGGATCCTGGGCGGCTTCGCCGAGGTGTGGAAGACGGGCGGCGCCTGGAACACCGGCACCCCGCTGCGCCCGGAGATACTGCGCGCCAACATGCGCTACTGCATCGCGATCACCCGCTCCCGCACCGAGGCCGCGGGCCGGCAGGCGTTCGTCTACGACCGGCAGCACCAGAGCTACGCGATGATCGCCGGGCTCGGTCCGCTGACGGATCTCTACAAGACGGGCGCCAAGGCCGTCACGTCGATCACCAGCGCGCCGGACACCACTCCCGCCACCACGATCAGTGACGCCGTGCCCGCGGACGCGCCCGCCGGCTCCGCCATCGGCGCCGGCTCCTACACCTCCGACCTCGGCCAGGTCGCGAGGCTCGTCGACACCGTGCGCGGCCCGTTCGCCTCCGGCAACCCGGGCAAGTACGCCTTCCAGTACCCGCGCCCGTGGCGCATGAACGAGAACAGCGAGGTCGTCGACACCGGGAAGACCGATGCCCTCGGCTTCCCGGTGTACGACTCGAAGGTGGTCGTCGTCCCGCAGCTGCTGCGTCAGCGCGGTACCTCCGCGACCGACGACGGCGGCTTCCCCAGCGGGCACACCAACGCCTTCCACCTGGCGTCGCTGGCGTTCGCGTACGCCGTGCCCGAGCGGTTCCAGGAGCTGGTGACGCGCGCCCTCGAACTCAGCCACACCCGGATCGTCTCCGGCATGCACTCCACCGTGGACGTCCTCGGCGGCCGCATCATGGCCACCGCCCTCGCCGCCGCCGCGCTCGCCGACCCGGCCAACGCCGGCCTCAAGGCGGCCGCCCGCGCCCAGGCCCTGGCCTACTTCACCGAGAAGACCGGCACCACGGCCGACACCCTGTCCGCCTACGCCCACTCCGACGCCTCGGACGCGTACGCCGACCGGGAGGCCAACGCGCGGGCGAACGAGCCCCGTCTGACCTACGTCCTCGAGCGCCAGGGCCGCAGGACGCCCCTCACCGTGCCCAAGGGCGCCGAGGTGCTGCTGGAGACCAGGCTGCCGTACCTGACGGCCGCCCAGCGCCGTGAGGTGCTGCGCACGACCGCGCTGCCCTCCGGGTACGTCATGCTGGACGGCTTCGAGCAGTGGGGCCGGCTCGACCTGTTCGCCGCGGCGGACGGGTACGGCGCCTTCGACTCCGACGTCACGGTCACGCTGGACGCGTCGAAGGGCGGTTTCGAGGCGGCCGACGTCTGGCGCCACGACATCGAGGGCGAGGGCGGTCTCACCAAGCGCGGCTCGGGCACGCTCACCCTGACCGGGCACAACCGCTACCACGGCGGCACCGTGCTCACGGAGGGCGTGCTCGTCGCCGGGCACGCGGGCGCTCTCGGCCAGGGCGATGTGCGGCTGACCGGCGGCACGCTGCGCGCGGACGTCCCGCTGCGGGTGCGGGGCGCCTGGGCCCAGGAGTCCGGCGCGGAGCTGGACCTGACGCTGCGCGGGCACCACGGGCCCGTCCTCACGGTGTCCGGGCGGGTCCGGCTGGACCGGGGCGCCGTGCTGTCGCTGCGCCTCGACGCCGACCGGCCGCCGGCCGCGGGGACGACGGTCCCGGTGATCGACGCCTCGGCGCTGCGCGGTCAGTTCGACCATGTCAAGCTGAACTCCGACCGCCTGCGCGCCGTACCCGTGTACACGGCAGACGGTCTGTCGGTACGACTCCTGAAGCGGTAACACCCTTCGCGGCGGGAGCCGGTGCGCGGCGAGCCCCCGAGGCGGCTGCGCACCGGCTCCGGCCGCCGCCCGGCCGGTGTCACCGCAGGGCGGACGATGGCAACCCAACCGCATCCGGTCCTGGAGACCACCCCCGACGCGGAGCCGGCGCGGCCCCCGCGGTCGGGCCGCCGGCGTCTGCTCGTCCCGGTCCTGGTGGCCGTCCTGCTGGCCCAGATGGCCGTCGCGATGGTCACCACGGCGGCACGGCAGACCCCGACCATCGACGAGCCGGTGTACGTCGCCACGGCGGCCGGCTACCTCCACGAGCACCGGGTGCGGCTCAACCCTGAGCACCCGCCCCTCGGCAAACTCGTCATAGCCGTCGGCGTGGCCCTCGCCCGCCCGCACGTCGATCCGTCGTTCACCGGCACGCAGGAGGCGGCGGGCCGTCACCTTCTCTACGAGTCCGGCAACGACCCCTGGCGGCTGATGCTGTGGGCCCGGCTGCCGGTGATCGCGCTGACCCTGCTGTTCGGCCTGGTGGTGTTCGCCTTCACCCGTGACCTCGCCGGGCCCGCGCCCGCGCTGACGGCGCTGGCCCTGTACGCCCTCTCCCCCGACGTCGTCGCGCACGGCTCGCTGGCGACGCTCGACGTCCCGGCGGCGGGCTTCCTGCTGACCTCGGTGTGGCTGCTGTGGCGGGCCCGCGACGGCAGGGCGCGCCGGTACCTGCCGCTCGCCGGGGCCGCGCTCGGCGCGGGGCTCGCCACGAAGATGAGCACGCTGCCCGCGGTCCCCGTGCTGGTGGCCCTGGCGGCGCTGTCGGTGTGCGCCCGTCGGCCCCGCGACGCCCGGCGCGCGCTGCGGGCCGCGGGAGTGGTGACGGTGACCGCCGTCGCCGTGGTCTGGGCCGCGTATCTCGCGGTCGATCCGCTGCTGCGCCGGGATCCCGGGGCGACCCATGTGCCCGTCGTGCACGGCCTGCACGGGCACCTCGTCGGGATGCTGCCCTTCCCCGAGGCGTACAAGGACGGTATGCGGATCCAGTTCGGCCTGGAGAACCGGTCGTGGGAGGGCTTCCTGTTCGGGCACCGGTACTCCGGCGCCCGCTGGTACTACCTGCCGGTCGCCCTGGTCGTGAAGACGCCGCTCGGCATGCTCGCCCTGTGGACGGCCGGGGCGGTCGCGACGGTCGTGCTGCGACGACTGCGGCCCGCGGCGCCGTACGTGCTGGTCCCGGCCGCCGTGCTGCTGGCCTCGGCCATGACCGGGGCGCGGGACCTCGGGACCCGGTACGCCGTCTTCCTGCCGATGTTCCTCGCGGTGGCCGCGGGGTGCGTCCTGGCGGTGCGCCGACGGTGGGCCCCCGTGGTGGTGGTGGCGCTGACGGTGTTCGTCGCCGTCAGCTCGCTGCGGACCTACCCCTACTACCTGCCGTACTCCAACGAGGCGTTCGGCGGGCCGGCCAGGACGCATCTGTGGCTGCACGACTCCAACGTGGACTGGGGCCAGGACCTCGGACGGCTGGCGGACCGGCTGCACGGCCGCTACCGGGGCGAGCGGGTGTGGCTCGTGTACAAGGGCAGCGGGGTGCCCGCCTACTACGGCATCGAGGCCTCCGACCCGAGGCGGGTGCCGCCGGCGCGGGTGCACGGGCTGCTGGTCGTGTCGGACTCCGCGGTCGCCGAGGCCAGGGACGGCCTGGACGTGCTGCTGCGCTCCAGCCGGCCGGTCGACGAGGTCGGCGACTCGATCACGCTGTACCGGCGGTAATCCACGATCACCGGGTGTGCGAGGGGCCTCTTCGCCCGCCCTGTCCGGCGCGGTCCCTGAAGTATGTTGAGCCCGTGGAAGACAAAGGAGGCGCACCGGTGCCATCGCCGCAACAGGCACGCGCACAGGCATCCGCGATCACCTCGGGCAGAACCGGTCCGGAGACGGAGGTGTCCCCGACCTCCCGGCTCAGGGCGCTCTTCGACGGACCCCATCTGTCCCCGGGGCAACGGCGCATCGCCCAGTATCTGATCGAGCACATCACCGAGGCGGCGTTCCTGTCGATCACCGACCTCGCGGACCGCGTCGGGGTCAGCCAGCCCTCGGTGACCCGGTTCGCCGCGGCGGTCGGCTTCAGCGGGTATCCCGCGCTGCGGGAGAGGCTCCAGTCGATCGCGCTCGGCGCCCTGGCCGGCGGTCCGGCGGCGGCCGAGGTGAACCGGAGCAACGAACTCCAGGCGGCGGTCGAGGCGGAGATCGAGAACCTGGAGAACCTGCGGCGCGACTTCGCCGACCCGGACCGGGTCATCGACGTGGGCCGCAAGCTGTCGCAGTCGACCCCGCTGACCATCCTGGGCCTGCGGATCTCCGTCTCGCTCGCCGAGTACTTCGCCTACGCCGCCCGCCGGGTCCACCCGGACGTGCGGCTGGTGACCCGGGGCGGCAGCGTCGCCTACGACGCGCTCCTGCAGTCCCGGGAGGCGGGCGGGACCTGGGTGCTGGCGTTCTCGATGCCGAGGCACGCGCAGGAGACGCTGACCGCCGTACGGGTCGCGCGCAGCGCCGGTCTCAAGGTCGCGCTGATCACCGACCTGGCGCTGGGGCCGGTGGCCGACGAGGCCGACGCCACCTTCGCCACCGGCACCGGTTCCCGCCTGGTCTTCGACTCCTACGCCGCTCCCGGGGTGATGGCCGCGGCGCTGCTCCAGGCCATGACCGACGCGGGCCCCGAACGCACCCAGGCGCGGCTCGAGGAGTACGAGCAGATCGCCGAGCAACACCAGTTCTTCCTGCGTGAGTGACCGGCCTGCCGAAGGCCACCCCCCTCCCCCAGCACTGCACAGAGGGATCATTGCGGGCATTTCGCGCATGAATGTTTTCATACGTCTTGCAAAGCGGTCGGCATATATAAATACTGCTCACGGCCGCATCCGCCCGCCAAGGGCTCATGTACGGGCACCCGAAGCCGCCGTCCCCTACCCGCGTCGGCGCCCAGGGTGTTCGGGGCATCGCTTGCGCGAGCGCCCGTGGTGGCCCCGGTCTTCCCCTGGGCCGGGGCCACCCCCAACCGTCGGACCACCCTCACGACGCCAACACCGGAAGCGATGATCATGACCCTGACGACGACGCGCATCAGCTCGGACTGGCCGTGCCAGGTCAAGACTCCCGGCAGCTACGACTGGGAGCGCTCGGCGGCCAAGTGGCTTCGCGAGCTGGTGCCCGCGCGCTACGCGAGCTACCCGGCGCTGCTGCGCCACCCGGTGCTGCTCGCCCGCCATGCGCAGATCCAGGTCCAGAACGAGGTCCGGGTGGCCCGCACCGCCCTGCAGACCGCCCGCGCCGACCTGCCCCGGCTGGGCCTGCCCGAGTCCGTCATCGAGCACACGATCAAGATGTACGCGGCCGAGGTCATGCAGTTGCAGCACATCGCCCGCAGCGTCCGAGCGGTCACCCAGGCCTTGGCCGAGCAGACCCCCGGACGCTGAACGGGAGGATCCGTTCGCCTCTCCCGGACGGCCGTCACGCCTGGCGGGAGCGTCGCCGCGAGACCACGATCGAAGTCACCCCGATGTGCCATGCTCGAGGCGTGACCAGCGAACCCGCCCTGCCCGCAGCGTCCGGCGACGTGCCCGACATGGCGGCACTGACCCGGGTCGTGGCGCGCCAGCGGGCGGAGCTGGACCGGCTGCAGGACCTGGCCGCCACCGCGGCCGTGCTGGAGCGCGCCAAGGGCGCGGTGATGGCACAGCTCGGCTGCTCGCCGGACGCCGCTCAGGAGGAGCTCCAGCAGCGGGCCAAGGCCAGGGAGCGGACGCTGCTCGAGGAGTGCTGGATCAGCCTCGGCACGCTCTGCGCCCAGCCGCACGACGCCGCCGAGCCGGCTCCGGCCGAACCCCCCGCGGCGAGGACCACGGCCGGTCCGGCCCCCGACGAGATCGACGCCACGGCCCTCGGCCGCCTGAGCCGGGCCCTCGTCCGGGTCGGCACCCCGCACGATCTCGCCCGGTGTCTGCTGGACCGGCTCACCTCGGACGTGGGCGCAGGGGCGGTGATGATCTTCGCTCGGCGGCCGGGCGGCGGGCTGGAGCTCACCGGGCACGCCGGCATCGACAGGACGCTGGCCGAACAGTGGAGCCGGGTGCCGCCGGTCAGCGGGATCGCCGCGCTGGACGCTCTCACCGCCGGGCAGCCCCGCTGGCTGGAGGACCTGCGGGAGGACGGCGAGCGGTACCAGCTGATCGGGAACCCTCCCGAGCAGTGGCCGTCCCGGGCCTGGCTGCCGGTGGTGACCGGCGAGTCGGCCGACGTCGCGCTCGGGATCCTGCGCCGGCGCGGGGGCGCGTTCCCGCCCCCGGTGCGCGAACACCTGCTGGCCGTCGCCCAGTTGTGCGCGGGTCCGCTGCGCGCGTTCGGCACCCGGCCTGCCCCCGCCGCCGGCGAGGCCGCGGACGCCGTGCAGACGGTGCTCGACCGGCTGCCCGTCGCGGCCGTGCGCCTCGCCCCGCTGCGCTCCGCGTCGGGGGAAGTCGAGGACTTCCGCATCGACGCCGCGACCAGCGTGACGTCCGACGCCGTGGGCCGCAGCGGGCGCGAGCTGGTCGGCCTGCGCTTCCTGGAGTGCTGGCCGGAGGTCGCCCGCGATCCGCTGTGGGAGGGGTGCCTGCGGGTGCTGGCCGACGAACGGCCCTACGAGAGCGAGCCGTTCGCCCGGCAGCAGATGGTGTCCGGGGTCAGCGAGCTGGCCACCTACTCGGCGCGGGTGATGCCGTTGGGCGACGGGCTGGTCGTCAGCTGGGTCCGGCACGATCCGTCCGACCGGCAGGAGCAGCGGCTGGCGGACGTGCAGCGGCTGGGCAACCTCGGCTGGGTCACCTGGAACCTGGACACGGGCGAGGGGAACTGGTCCTCCCAGGTCTTCAGCATCTTCGAGCGCGATGCCGCACAGGGTGTCGTCCCGCTCTCCGGGCTGCCGCGCCTCGCCTGCCCCGAGGACCTGCCGACGCTCGCCCGCGCGGTCGGCGAGCTGGTGCGGCACGGACGGCCGTGCGACGTGCCGTTCCGGATCGCCACCCGGGCCGGCGTCCGGCATCTGCGAGTGGTCGCCGAGGCCGTCCCGGACGCCCACGGCACGCCCGTCGAGGTGCACGGCTTCGTGCAGGACCTCACCGCGCAGCGCAGCGCCGAACTCGCCCTCGTCGCGAGCGAGCGGGCGATGCTCACCCAGCTCGGAGTGCTCGAGGCGGAGCGCCTGGTGGCCGCCCGGCTGCAGGACGCGCTGCTGCCCCTGCCGAAGGAGCCCGCCCGGCTGGCCGGGCTGCGGGTGGACATCGCCTACCTGCCCGCGCAGTCGGGTCTCAGCGTCGGCGGCGACTGGTTCAGCGCCATCGAACTGCCCGACGGGGACGCCCTGTTCGTGGTGGGTGACGTGGCCGGGCACGGCATGGGCGCCGTGGCCTCGATGGCCCTGCTGCGGTTCACCGCCAAGGGCATGGTCATCACGGGTTCGACGCTGACCGGAGCCCTCAGCCGCCTCAACGCCCTGCTGCTGCACTCCCGCGACCCGCACGGCTCGGCCACCATGGTGCTGGCCCGCTACAGCCCGCGCGAACGGCGGCTGGAATGGGCGCAGGCCGGCCACCCGCCGCCGTTGCTGGTTCGCGCCGGTGAGGCGCACTACCTCGAGCGTCCCTTCGGGATGCTGCTCGGCGCCACCGACGCGCCCCGCTACGAGGCGGCGGAGATCCGCCTCGAGCCCGGCGACCAGATCCTGCTCTACACCGACGGTCTGGTGGAGCGGCCCTCGGAGAGCATCGACCGCGGCCTGGAACGACTGGCGAGGGCCGCCGCCCCCCGGTCCGGCGCCGCACCCGCCACGCTGGACCAGTTGCTCGGCACGACGCTGGAACCCGAGGGGCGGGACGACGTGTGCGTGCTCGACATCCGGGTGCCCGCGGACGCCGAGCGGTAGGACGGCTCAGTCGTCGCGGTGCCGCCAGTACCACAGGGCTCCGACGACGACGGCCAGCAGGAACACGACGGGCAGCACCAGACCCGGGATGCGGGACACGCTCATGCGGACGGCTTTCGGCTCGACGGGCCGGGGTGCCGAACGCGCGCCGACCGCCGTCCATGGTGACACGCGGCACACCGCCCGGCCGTGGCCCGTTCCCGAGGCTTTACCCGGTCATCCGCCGGCCGAGGCGGTACGGGCCTCCAGATCACGGCGGGTGTCGTCGCCGTAGACGCCGCTCTCGTCGCCGCGGATGCCGTACCAGAGCTGGAAGCGCGCCACGGCTTCGGTGAGAACGGTGCCATAACGGCCGTCGGTGGGGCCGTCGGCGTACACGTCCGGGATGCGCAGCAGGCGCTGCTGGAGGTCGGTCACCTCGGCCCCGCTGTCCCCCTCCCGCAGGGTGCCGGCCCCGTCCGGGTCGGCGGACTCGGTCGCGGTGGCGGCCGGGGAAGGCGTGGCCGCCGCCTGCGGGGGCGTCTGCGCGGCGGCCTCGCCGCCCCGGCCAGGCAGCAGCAGCGCGCAGGCGAAGCCGACGAGGGCTGCCGCGCACACCCCGACCGTGATGGCGCCGCGTCGCACACCCGCGCCGGACCCGGTGCGGGCCCGCGCACCGTCCGCCGCCGGCGCGGCCCGCGATCCGCTCCGCTCCCGCGCACCTCCGCGGCCGCCGGGGCCGTCGCCGCCGGGCAGGGGCCGGGGACCGCCGTGCTCACTCGCCCAGTCCCGGCCGCCGCGTGGCGTCGGTGTCGCCCTCCGCGCGGTCGTGGCCGTGGTCGCCGTGCGGAGAGGGTCCAGCGGCGGGAGCTCCTCCGTCTGCGCGTCGTCCCCGGCCGCCTGGGGCCGCAGGGGTATCGCGTCGTAGGCGTCCGGGTCCTGGGTCAGTTCGGCCATCTCGCGGAACAGCTCCGCGAGGGCGTCGGTGTTGCGCGGTCGCAGGACCCGGATGGGTTCCAGGACCGGGCGTTCGTGCGGCTTTCCGGGTTCGTCCGGTGTCGGCACGCTCGTCTCCCTCCCGTGGGTCCCCCGGGAGAGATACGGGCGGACGGGCGGACGGGTTCAGCCGGCGAGGAAACGGTGCAGGGAACGCTTCGTCGCGGCGACGAAGGAGTCCTGTCCGGCCTCGTCCAGGACGTCGAGGGAGAGGTACGGGTTGAGGTCCTCCAGCTCGACCAGCAGCAGTTCGCCGTCGGGGGCACGGCAGGCGTCGACGCGCTGGATGCCGTGCGCGAGGCCGTTCCAGTCGATGAAGCGCCGGGCGAACTCCAGGTCCCGCACGGTGGGCCGGTAGGGCTCCAGCTGCCAGCGGCGGTCGGGATGCGGTGCGTACAGGGCGTACTGGAAGTCGTGGTCGATGTAGGTGAAGGAGACCTCGTAGGCGAAGTCGACGCACGGCTGGACCAGCACCGAGCCGTCGGCCAGGGCGGGCAGCGCGTCGGGCGGGAGGATCCGCAGGCCTATGGAGTCGGCGCCGAGCTTGGGCTTGACGACGTACCGCTCGGCCTCGGGCAGCCGGTGCAGATCCTCGGGGCGGTCGACGGTGGGGATGACGGGGTGGCCCGCGGCGCTCAGGTCGAGGAGGTACTGCTTGCCGGCCATGTCGGCGCGGCCGGTGAGCGGGTTGTAGACGCGTACGCCGTCGTGGAGCGCGCGCTCCCGGAAGGCTTCGTACTCCTTCCGATAGCCGAGGACCGGGCCGCTGTTGCGGACGACGACGCCGTCGAAGGAGTGCATCAGGGCGGCCGCGTCCAGCGGGTGGCACAGGGCCAGGTCGAACTCCGCGCGCAGCCGGGAGGTGAGGAAGACGTCCTCGTCGCAGTACCGGCGCCCGCGCGCCTGGTAGGCCAGGTCCGTGACGTAGAGGAGACGGGGGCGGGCGGCGGACATGCGGTCTCCTGATGACGGTCGAACGGTGCGGAAAGGTTACG
The DNA here is from genome assembly GCF_032248645.1 of Streptomyces zaehneri. NCBI lineage: Bacteria > Bacillati > Actinomycetota > Actinomycetes > Kitasatosporales > Streptomycetaceae > Streptomyces > Streptomyces zaehneri. The sequence goes on along the minus strand of NZ_JASTTJ010000003.1, from coordinate 501,416 downwards.
TCAGACGGCGTGCGGGCGGTCCGGGGCGGGACCGCCGCGGCCGGGGGAACGGCCGCGCCCCCCGGGACTCCCGGGGGACGGGGGGTGCGCGGGTCGTACGATGACAGGACCGTCGTTTTTCTCCCGAAGGGCTCGTCGACTCCCGTGACCACCGCAACACTGCTCGACGGCAAGGCCGCCGCGGCCGACATCAAGAACGAACTCGCCCTCCGCGTCCAGGCGTTGAAGGAGCGCGGCATCCATCCGGGGCTGGGCACGATCCTCGTCGGCGACGACGCGGGCAGCCGTTCCTACGTCGGCGGCAAGCACCGCGACTGCGCCCAGGTCGGCATCGCCTCGATCCGCGTGGAACTCCCCGCCGACGCCTCCCAGGCCGACGTCGAGGCCGCCGTGCTGCGGCTCAACGCCGATCCGACGTGCACCGGCTTCATCGTGCAGCTCCCGCTCCCGGCCCATATCGACACCCACGCCGTGCTGGAGCTGATCGACCCGGTCAAGGACGCCGACGGGCTCCACCCGACCAACCTCGGCCGACTGGTGCTGGGCATCCCGGCCCCGCTGCCCTGCACCCCGCGCGGCATCATCGACCTGCTGCGGCGCAACCGGGTGGAGATCACGGGCCAGCAGTTCTGCGTCATCGGCTGCGGTGTCACGGTGGGCAGGCCGCTGGGTCTGATGCTGACCCGCAGCACCGAGCACGCCACCGTGACCCTGTGCCACGAGGCCACCCAGGACACCGCCGCGCACGCCCGGGAGGCGGACGTGGTGGTGGCCGCGGCCGGAGTGGCCCACCTGGTCAGGCCCGACTGGATCAAGCCGGGCGCGACGGTGCTGTCCGTAGGCCTGACGCGCACGGTCGAGGGCATCCTCGGCGACGTCCACCCCGACGTGAGCGATGTCGCCGGGTCCTTCTCGCCGCCGGTCGGCGGGGTCGGGCCGATGACACGGGCGATGCTGCTGACCAACGTGGTCGAGGCCGCCGAGCGGATGTGACACCGGCACCCGACGCCGGGCACTCGGTTCCCCGACGGAGGGAACTGAGTGCCATCGGTGCCGATCAGGTGTTACGTTCGCGTCCATGAGCGCCACTCGCAAGGCGGAGGCCAAACCGCCCATGCGCGACGCCCTGGTCGCGGCGGCCTTCCGGCTGTTCCTGGAGCGGGGCTACGAGCAGACCACCGTCGACGACATCGTCGCCCTGGCGGGCGTCGGCCGACGGTCCTTCTTCCGCTACTTCCCCTCCAAGGAGGACGTGGTCTTCCCCGACCACGAGCGGTGCCTCGCCGACATGACGGCCTTCCTCGCCGCGAGCGGCAAGGAGCACGAGCCGGTGCGCCGCGTCTGTGACGCCGCCCGGCTCGTCCTGCTGATGTACGCCGAGAACCCCTCCTTCTCCGTCCAGCGCTACCGGCTCACCAAGCAGGTTCCCGGGCTGCGGGCGTACGAGCTGTCGGTCGTCTGGCGTTACGAGCGCGCCCTCGCCGAGTACCTCCGGGGCCGCTTCACCGGCCGGCCCGACGGCAACCTGCACGCCGACGTGATCGCGGCCGCCGTGGTCGCCGCGCACAACAACGCCCTGCGCTCCTGGCTGCGTTCGGCCGGACAGGGCGACGCGAGCACGACCGTGGACCACGCGCTGGGGTACGTGCAGTCCGCGTTCGGCGCACCCCCGGCCGCCCCGCCATCCACGGCACGCCCCGTGTTCCCGTCGCTCCCGATGCCGCCGGCCGACGAACTGCCGGACGACGTCGTCGTGGTGGTCTCCCGGCGCGGGGCACCGCTGTGGCGTGTGGTGCAGGAGATCGAGACGACCCTCGGACGGGACTGAACCCCTCCTCACAGCACCCTCGCCGGACCCCGGCAGCACCCCCGCCGAACCCTGGCCGGACCCTCGCCGGACCCCCGTCGGACCCTCGCCGAATCCCCCGCAATATTGTGGGTACGCAGTGCCTTTACGAGTGGCACTGAGTGCCATACGCTGTGGGCGTGCACGGTGGCACGACTGACCGGGCACGTGCGTGCACGGGTCGGCCGGGCACGTGGATTCCGGCCGAGTGCAGGGAGTTGACCCGCGTGTACCACTACTCAGGAAACGCCGTTCAGCAGGCCGCCGGCTCCGCGGCGGGCGTCCTCGACCGCGCGAGCACCGACGGCGACACGATCCTCTTCCAGCGCTGCACCTGGTGCGGCACCGCCATGTACCACCGGCTGCTGTGCCCGGTGTGTCAGGGCAGCGACCTGCGCACGGAGCGCAGCGAGGGCGCCGGTACCGTCCGCCACGCCACGGTGGTCAACCGCAACACCCCCGCCGCCCGCAATGTGTCCCTGGTCGAGATGGCCGAGGGGTTCGTCGTACGCGGCCGGGTCATGGGTCCGCTCATCGGCATCCACAGCGGCGACCGCGTCCGGCTGTCCACGGTCAAGGACCCGGTACGCGGCGAGCCGGTCTTCCAGCTCCTCGACGAGCCGTACCGGGCCTGGCACTAGGCCGTGTATCGAAACTCGATCTTGGGCTGTGAATGATCACGGTTCATGGGGCGGGGAGATCTCACGGACGAGCAGTGGGCGGTGCTGGAGCCGTTGTTGCCGAAGGGTGCCAGGGCGGGACGGCCGCCCGTCTGGCCTCGGCGGCAGTTGATCGACGGCATACGGTTCCGGGTCCGTACCGGTGTTCCGTGGCGGGACATGCCCGTCGAGTACGGGCCGTGGGGCCGGGTCTACGACCTGTTCCGCCGATGGCAGCGGAACGGCACTTGGCACCGGATCCTCACCCGGCTGCAGTCTCTGGCCGACGCGAAGGGCGAGATCACGTGGGACCTGAACGTCGACTCCACGGTCTGCCGCGCCCATCAGCATGCGGCCGGGGCCCGCAACCAGGGCGATCTGAGGATGCCGACGGGCTGATCGTCGAGCGGCGGTGACGTCGGGCGGCCCGTGAGCGTAACCGGACGCCCTATGACGGTGAGCTACCGTCGCTCAGCTCTCGCATCCTGTGATGTCGTCTGTGCAGTCCTGTACGTCCTCGGCTCCGATGGTGTTGAGCCGCCAGCTGATGATCCCCTCAGCCTGTCCGCCCGCGGGAGTGGTCCGAGCGGTGAAGGGGGTGCCGGCCGGGATGTTGAACTGGTCCGCTTCGCGGTCGCCGCACTCCACGTCCCACTCGTTCGCCGCGTCGCCCCGCATCAGGGTCAGCGTGAGAGTGTGCGCTGAGGGAGTCTGGCAGGAGATGTCGAAGGTATAGGGCTTCTGGCTCTGCGTCTTGAAGGTCCTGCTCAGTCCCTTGGCCAAGGTTGTCGTGCCCGAGTCCTCCCGGAAAGCGCTCTCGGATTCGACTGTGTTCAGAGCACGTGCCGCGCGCTGCATCGCCTCTTCCACATCTTCTTTGCCGTCCCATGTGAGAGGTGGAGATGTGGACTTGCTTCTTCCGTTTCCGGGCTGGTCCGGTTCCCGCCCCTGCTCCGCGCAGGCTCCTGTCAGTGCTGCAACGGAGAGGAGGAGGATGAAGATGAGGGGACGGCGTGCGCGCATGAGGCTCCAGTCGAGCAGGGCGAGGGTGGTGCCGCCCGAGGCGGCACCACCCGTAGAGGGACGCTAGCGGGTACTGCGTCGGTACAGTTCGGGACCGCAGACCCGGGCGCAGGGGTCGTCCGAGCGGGTCCTCGGGGCGGCGAAGCCAGCCGGCGGCGGGACAAGCCGGTACTCGCGGCCAAGTGCGTCGGCCTGCGTATTGCCGTACATGGACACTTCGCCGTCGGACCAGCGCACGAAGAGGTCGTCCTCCCAGTCGTTGGCACCGAACTCGCCGGCTGCGACCACGCGGGCATGGGTCCAGGTGCTGTTCGCTGCGAGTACCGTGGACCCGCTGTTCAGTCCTTGAGTGCCGACGTCCTGGTAGACCGTCAGTTTACCATCGGCCCACTTCACGAAGAGATCATAGTTCGGGTTGGCGTCACTGGTATCCCCATCGAAGTCGCCTCCGGTGATGAGATCGGCGCTGTCCGCCCACAGACTGTTCTTCGGCATGAGCTGCGTCTCTGCGTGGAATCCGTTGCCGTCGACGTTGGTGCACTTGGTTACCTCACCGTCAATCCAGCGCACGACCAGATCGTCGGACCACTTGTTGCCCCCGTACTTTCCCGTGGCGATACCCTTCGCATTCTTCCAGATTGATTTGGCTGGGGCCACCTTGATCTCATTTGCCGGATGCTGGTCCAGCGATGTGGGCAGTTTCGCCTTTTGATCGATGTCCTTATAGATGGTCACCTCCCCGTCCACCCATTTAACCATCAGATCGTAGGCATTTGATCCGGTACAGTCGCCGGCGGTGATAATATCGGCGTATTCGCTCCATAGATCATTGGGCTCAGCCAGTTGCACCTCGCAGGGCTGTCCGGCTTTGCAACCGGTGTAGAAACCCTGGTTCTGGTCACCCGGGTAGAGGAGGAATACGCCAGCGGTAGCCACGCCTTTCTTGTCGAAGGCGGAAGGTGCCCGCAGCGTCTTGCCAGGCGAAGCATCGCCACCCGCGACTGCGCTGCCATCTCCCGCTCCGTCCGCCGCCTTGCCTGACTCCACCGGGACGGCCTCGGCGATGCGCTCGGGCGTCCAGTAGGATTCCGCAGCCCTGGCCTCGGCGATCTCCTCAGGCGTCGCCTTCAATTCGTCGCCCGACGGTGGCAGTGGAGGATTCGTTGGCTTGGTCACCGAGGCCGGACCTGAAGGCGACGGGGTATCGCGAGTGGGCGTTGTAGGTTCCGTATCTTCGAAACCAGGCGGCAGCGGAGAAGGCAGAGGTGTGCTGGTGCCGGTCGACACAGGCGACTGAGTCACAGAGGGCGTGGGCGATGCTGCCGCCGCAGGCGCGGCTATCAGGATCGCAGCGGCTGCCAGAGCCGGTGCACCTACTCTCCACCGCGGGCGTAATGCGAACTTACTCAGGTTTCCCGCCAATCAGGTCGGGCCGTCAAGGGATGGCGCAGCGTCAAGGCACACTGCCGTCGCTACGCGGGTAGATCATCTGCACACTATGAGAAAACTGTGAATCGATCGATCACTAATCTCTACGATCCGGCATAAACGGCCAGAACCCGCCACCCCCGGAATTTACGATTCCGCCCTCGCTGCTTCCCTCGCGGACCCGCCCCCCGGCACGCAGGTCAATTCCATCACCTGGGTACCGCCCTTTAATCGCAGGAAGTGACACCCCCGGAAATCGGACTCTCCGGATATTCCCGACCCCTGCTGGCGGCGCGCGAACGCCGCTCTGGTCACGTTCTCGAGCCCAGGAGCCTTCACCGAATCTTGGCGACTATCAGCCCTCAGTAAAGGGCCGTGAACTGGCTCGTCCGTGCAGCAGATGAGACGAGCGATTGGTGACCCCACCCGACCGATGTGGACCCAAGCCGGAGGGCGGCCCGGCCGTCAGGTGTTCCCGGTGGACTGGTTGCTGACCTCGCTCACGGTCCACCGGTCTGCCTCGCGCATGAAGCTGATCTCGCCGGCACTCAGAACCATGTCTCCGCCGGCACAGGCCACGTGCTCACTTCGCCGTGGGGCCAGCCGAAGCACACCCTCCAATCGATCACGAAGGTGAACGGTTCGGTCAGTTCCGCCGCCGATTGCTCCACGATCCAGCCACCGAAGTCAGCCGCCGAGCCGATCCGACGGCCGCCGTCACCGGGCCGCACCGCAGCCTTCAGCTCAACCGGTCCGACATATCGGTAACTCCGCCCCCGCGCGTTCACGTCAGCCAACCTGGAGCACTTCCGACACACGCCCTGGAACCTTCGCGGCACCGGGCCGAGTCCGGACAGCGGGTCCCCGCTGTCCGGATCTTTGCGTTCCGCCGACCTGATTCCCGGTCACAGGCAACCCACAGAGGCGCTTTCGCTTCCTTCGGGGCGCGAGGGGCTCCCGATACGGACGGTGCCCCCGCGCTCCGAGTGTTGAGGAGTGGACCTTGATCCGTGCCCGGCGAATAGGTGTCACCGCCGTGGCCGCGCTCGCGGCCCTGGCGGGAACACCGGGACTGGCACAAGCCCGACAGCCTTCCGAGACAAGACCATCGACCACGACCACCGACCGCGCGCTGCCGCAGGGCTGGCAGGTCGACGGGGAGGGCACCGCGCGGGCGCTGGTCTGGCGCTCGCCCACGCCCGTGCCCTTCGGCGACGCCCGCGTGGAGTTCCGCTCCGGCGAGCGACTGCTCGGCGTGCCGAAGACGGAGAAGGACGGCCGCACGTTCCGGCTCTCCCTCGCCGACGCGGGGGACGCCCCCTTGAAGGACCTGCGGGTCCTGGCCGGCGGGCGCCGGCTGGACACCGCCGCCGGCAACTCCGCCCCAGGTGAACGGCGTTCCCTCGCCCCCGAGCAGCCCCCGGCCCAGGCCCCTGTTCCCGCTCCGGCTCCGGCTCCGGCTCCGGCGAACTCCGTCGACCCCGGCAAGCCGGGCGCGTACCGCACGGCCGGCGGCGAGTACGACCTCGCCCCGGTCAAGTTGCCGGGATTCGCCCAGCCGGTGGAGATGAAAGCCGTCGTGGTGGCGCCGAAGGGGGCCACCGGCAAGCGGCCCCTCGCGCTGTTCCTGCACGGCCGGCACACCACCTGCTACCAGCCGGGCAGCGACGACTTCGACATCTCCTGGCCCTGCCCGGCCGGCAAGAAGTCGATCCCGAGCCACCGGGGCTATCTCGAGGACCAGAAGCTCCTCGCCTCGCAGGGCTACGTCACGGTGTCGATCTCCGCGAACGGCATCAACGGCCAGGACGGCGAGGCCGAGGACGGCGGTGCGCAGGCGCGCTCCTCGCTGGTGCGCCGGCACCTCGCCACGTGGGCCGACTGGGCCGCGCACCCGGACCACGCCCCGGCGTCGGTGCCCGACGCGACGAAGGCAGACCTCTCCCGTGTCCTGCTCGTCGGCCACTCGCGCGGCGGCGAGGGCGTCAACCGCGCCGCCCTGGACAGCCTGTACCCGCCGCCCGCCGCGCAGGACGGCTACCGGGGCCCGGTCCGCTGGAAGATCCGCGGGACCGTGCTCATAGGACCGACGATCTTCGGCCAGAATCCGGTCGCCGATGTCCCCTCGGCGACCGTCCTGCCCGGCTGCGACGGCGACGTCGCCGATCTCGAGGGCGAGACGTACCTCGACGGGACGCGCGGCATCAGCAACGGCAAGGCCCTGCACAGCGCGGTCTACATGGTCGGCGCCAACCACAACTTCTTCAACACCGAGTGGACGCCGGGCAAGGCCGTGGCGCCCTCCTTCGACGACTTCTGGGAGGACCCGGACGCGCAGCAGCCCGACCCGGTCTGCTCCACCGGCGCCCCCACCCGGCTGACCGCCGACCAGCAGCACCGGGCCGGCTCGACCTACATCGCCGCCGCGGCCCGGCTGTTCGTCGCCGGTGACGACCGGGTGCGCCCGCTGCTCGACGGCACCGGCAAGCGCGCGCCCTCCGCCGACCCGGCCCGCGTCCTCACCCACGCGGTCGGCGCCCGCCGCACGGGCGGCTTCGTGCCCGACGGCGGCGTCGAGGTGACCGGCGGCCGGGTGTGCCAGGCGGATCCCGACCCGGCCGGGGCATGCCTGGACGCCGACGCCACGGGGAGGTCCCCGCACTTCGGCTGGTGGGATCTGGAGAAGGACTCCGGCAAGAGCGCGGTCGCGCTGAAGTGGTCCGCCCCGGGCACACCGACGACGATCCGTTCCCTCGCTCCCGTCTCCCTCTCCGGTGCGAAGAGCCTGGCGCTGCGGGTCTTCGTGCCGCCGAACACCACCGGTACCGAGCTGGACGTGTCCGTCACCGACACGGCCGGCCGCCGCGCCTCGCTCGGCCGGGTCACGGTCGACGGCCTGCCGGGCTCCGACCGCACCGCCTCGTACTGGGCCCGCGAGCTGCGGGTCCCGCTGACCGCCGCCACCCGCGCGGGCCTCGACCTCAGACACGTGAAGTCCCTTGCGCTGACTCCGCGTTCGGGGTCCGGACAGGCCTGGTTCATGGACGCCTGGGGCTGGGCCCCCGGCACGCCGGCGGTCCGGGCGGCGGCGCTGCCGAGGGTCGACATCGGCCGGCTCACGGCCAAGGAGGGCGACTCCGGCACCCGCACCTATCACGTCCCGGTCCAGGTGTCCGGGCACGGCAGCGGCCGGGTCCGCTTCTACGTCGTCGACCCGGAGACCCTCGAGGCCACGGAGAAGGTGGTCACGGTCCGGCCCGGCAGCACGCCGATCGACGTGCCGATCGAGGTGAAGGGCGACACCCGCTTCGCCTACGACGTGACACAGGACCTCCTGGTGAAGGCCGTGCGCGGCGCGGTCGTCGGTTCCTACCGGGGCGGGGTCACGGTGCGGAACGACGACCCTGCGCCGGAGGTGACCCTGGCTCCGGTCGCCGACAAGGTGGCCGAGGGCGAGTCGCTGAGCTGGCGGATCACCCTCTCCGAGACCGCCGACGTGGACTTCTGGCAGCCGGTCCGGGTGCTGCCGGTCACCGAGGGCGCCGAGCTGTCCACCAAGGACGTGGACCCGCAGTGGCTCCTCGACCACTCCGGTGACGTGCCCGACCCGGAGCGTCCCCTGTCGGACGCGAACCTGTGGGTCTGGCTGAACATCCGGGCCGGGACCACCGCGGTCGACTTCACCGTGCCCACGGTGAAGGACCAGGTGGCCGAGCCGACCGAGTCGATGCGCCTCGCGCTGACCGACGACGACGCCGAGCCGCTGCCGGACCGGCCGGTGCTGACGGGGACGGTCGTGGACGCGCCGTAGTACGGACGCGCAGACCGAAGGGGGCCCGGACCACGCGGTCCGGGCCCCCTTTCTCCGTTTCCGTGCTCACAGCGTGACGCGGATCCCGACGGTTCCGTCCGGACCCCTGCGCAGTCGGCTGCCGAGCAGGGTGAGGCGGCCCACCACGCCGTACTTGCGGGCGAGCAGGGTGCGATAGCGGGCGGTGGTCGGCGCGTCGCAGATCTCGGCGGTGGCCGGGATCTGCTCGCCGGTGGGGTTGCCGCGGATGTCACAGGGACCCACGAGGACCTCGCCGCGGGCCCGGATCCGCTTCACCTTCCAGGCGTCCGCGGCCGACCAGGCCCCGAGCGTGTCCCCGTCCCGCACCACCCACACGGGTGTGGCGACCCCGGTGCCGTTCTTGCGATAGCTGGTGATCAGCAGGTACTTGCCCGCTGCCAGCCGGTCGAGCGCGTCGTCAGCCATGCCCGCAGTCTAGGCATCCGTACGCCTCACCACCCCGGGGGCATCGGCTCGTGGTGGTGGGTGAGGAGTACCTGGATCGCTCTGCCCGACGGCCGGCCCGAGGTGTTCCCAGGCGATGACACCCGTGAGGGCGGCGAGCGGCAGCGGCGAGTCCCGCGCGGCCGCCGCCATGCCCTCGATGGTCGCGGTCGGTCCTCCAGGTACTCCGGTACGCCGTCGGGTCAGCGAAGAGCGGCCGCCATCCGCCCCACCCCTTCGGTGAGGATCTCCGGCGAAGTGGCGATGTTCAGCCGGACATGCCCGGCCCCGCCCGTGCCGAAGTCGGGCCCGCGGCTGAGGGCGACCCGCCCCCGCTCCAGGAAGACCGCGGCCGGATCGTCTCCGAGGCCCAGCGCCCGGCAGTCGAGCCAGGCGAGATAGGTGGCGTCCCCCGGCCGGTACCCGACGCCGGGCAGCTGCTCGGCCAGCAGCGCGGTGAGCAGGCGCCGGTTGTCGTCGAGGCCGGCCAGCAGGGCGTCCAGCCATGCCGTGCCCTCGAGCAGGGCCGCGGTGTGCGCCAGCACACCGACGTGGCTCGGTCCGTGGGACACCTCCTCCGGCAGCAGGGCCAGGTCGGCCGCCGCCTCGGGGCCCGCCACGGCCAGGGCCGCCTTGAGCCCGGCCAGATTCCACCCCTTGGATGCCGACATCAGCGACAGGCCGTTCTCCGCGCCGGGGACGGCGAGGTACGGCACGAAGTCGGCCCCCGGGGCGGTCAGCGGCGCGTGGATCTCGTCGGCGACCACCCGCACGCCGTACCGCCGGGCGAGCGCGGCCACGGCGGCGAGTTCCCGCGCGGTGTGCACGGTGCCGGTCGGGTTGTGCGGACTGCACAGCAGGTGCGCGGCGCGGCCACCGCCGGCGACGGCGCGCCGGTAGGCGTCCTCCAGCACGCCGAGGTCGAGCCGGCCGTCCGCGCCGAGGGGCGCCTCGGCGATCCGCCGGTCCATGTGCGCGACGAACTGGAAGAACGGCGGGTAGACCGGCGGATTGACGACCACCGGATCGCCGGGCCCCGTCACCAGCTTCAGCATCTCGACGACGCCCAGCATCACATCGGGCACGATCGCCGTCCGCTCGACCGCCAGACCGTCCCAGGCCCACCGCTTCGCGGCGAACAGGGCCAGCGCCTCGGCGTAGGCGGTGCCCGCCGGGTAGCCGGTGTCACCGAGCTCCAGGGCCCGCGTCACCGCGCCGACGACCGGCTCGGCGAGGGGCACGTCCATCTCCGCCACCCACAGCGGAAGGACGTCCGCCGGATGGGTACGCCACTTCATGCTCGTACGACATCGGAGCCGGTCGAGCGTGAGGGCCTGTAAAGGGTTCGGTTCACCGGGCGTCTCGTGCGGGATGCTGGTCATGGGGCACAAGATAGGGGGCTGTGGTGTGACCTGGGATCACCTGAACGGGACAGCTGTGGCGGACGCCGGCGGCATTCCGGAGATCGCCTGCGACGAGTCGGGTTCGGACGGCGAGAACCTCACCGGCGGGAACACGGACGTGTTCGCCCATGCGAGTGTGCTGCTGTCGGCCGATTCCGCCGCCGGACATGTACAGGAGATCCGGAACCGTATCCGTTCACCCGCCGAGGAGTACAAGGCGAACCATCTGCTCCGGGAGAAACACCGGGCGGTTCTGGAATGGCTGCTCTCGGCATCGGGCCCGCTGTACGGGCACGCCCACGTACACCTCGTCGAGAAGTCCTTCTTCGTCGTGGACCGGGCCGCCGACCTGCTGCTCGGCGACCCCGGCGCGGCCGTCCCGCTGTTCCGGCACGGGCGGCGGACGTTCACCGAGGCGGAATGGAAACAATTCCTGGAGGCGGCCAACCGATTGCTGTGGGTGCGCCACGAGGACGCGTCGGACGCGCCCGTCGGGCATTTCTTCCGCACGCTCGAAGAACTGCGGCAGCGGTATCCGGGGACCGCGGTGGCCGAGACGCTCTCGCGGCTCGCGGAGGAACGCTCCCGTGCGCTGGCCTACCGGGCCGGAATTCAGGACGGACCGTTCGTGCTGACCCCGGTCCTCAATCCCCTGCTGCCCTCGATCCTGCACACGGCCGCCCACTGGAGCGCCGGCGGGCGCCCGGTCCGGCTCGCGCACGACCGGCAGAACATGCTCACCCCGGAGCGGATCGCCTGGATCGAGGGGGCGGCCCGGGTGCGGGGCATCCGCCTGGCCGGACTCCGGCTCGTCGTCTCGCGGCTCGACGCGCGGGTGCAGCTCGCCGACTTCCTGGCCGGCATCGCCCGCCGGATCGCCTCCGACGAACTGGGCGGCCGCGGCGACCCGGCGCTGACCGCGCTGCTGCGCCCCTACACCGGCGCGGCGGCCGTGTGGGGCGACGAGCGGAGCTGGGCGCGGCTCGGGCCCGCGGCGGAATCAGGAGGACGCTCCGCGCCGCTCGACTCGCCCGTCTAGATCGCTGCCAGCGCACCCCGAAGGACGTGGCCCGTTTCTTCGACGGCCTGGAGCTGCTGGAGCCGGGCGTGGTGTCCTGCTCGCGCTGGCGTCCAAAGGACATCGCGGGCGGGGCCGAACCGGACGAGGTCGCGATGTTCAGCGGGGTGGCCCGCAGACCCTGAGGTGATCACCTCCGCACTGAACGCTGCGGGGTCCTCGCGCGTATGAAGGTGAGGGCACTCAACGACCGGAGCGCCCCGCGGTGTTGAGGCCGTGCGTTCGGGGTTTCGGGAGCCATGACATGAGGCATGTACGACGACGGACCGTCCGGCGAGTGACACGGCTGGCGGCCGTCGGCGGACTCCTCCTGGGAGGAGCCATGGTCACGCAGGCGGCCATGGCGAGCGAGCCGGGCGGCACGGCCGCGGCGCCGCGCAGTGCGGCGGAGTCCGTCGTCACGAATCCGGGGGCGACCCTCGTCAAGAAGCTCGGCACCTCGCGCACGGCGGGCACCTGGATCGGCGCCGACGGGCGCCCGGTCGTCGCCGTCACCGACGAGGAGACGGCCGAAACGGTCCGGGCGGCGGGCGCCGAGGCCAAGGTCGTCCCGCACAGCATGAACGAGCTCAAGTCGGCCACGGCCACCCTGCGTTCGGCGCCCAAGGTGCCCGGCACCGCATGGGTGCTGGACTACCGCACGAACCAGGTCGTCGTGCAGGCCGACAGCACCGTGTCGGCCGGCGACTGGTCACAGCTGACGCAGACGGCCGGCGGCATCGGCAGCTTCGTCCGCATGGAGCGCACCACCGGCGAGTTCACCACCCGGATCAACGGCGCCCAGCCGATCCTGTCGACCGGCGGACGCTGTTCGGCCGGCTTCAACGTGACCAACGGCACGAACGACTTCATCCTCACCGCCGGGCACTGCGGGCCCACCGGCTCCACCTGGTTCGCGGACAACCAGGCCAAGCAGCAGGTGGGCCGGACGGTGAACTCCAACTTCCCCGGCGGCGACTTCTCCCTGGTGCAGTACGCGAGCGGCAAGGCCGGCGCGGGCGCCGACGTGGTGGCCATCGGCAACGGCAACGGGGTGCGGATCACGGGCACCGGCGACGCGGCCGTCGGCCAGCGGGTCTTCCGCAGCGGCAGCACCAGCGGACTGCGTGACGGCGAGGTCACCGGTCTGGACGCGACGGTGAACTACCCGGAGGGCACGGTCAGCGGGCTCATCGAGACGAGCGTGTGCGCCGAACCGGGCGACAGCGGTGGTCCGATGTTCTCCGACGGCGTCGCCCTCGGTATCACCTCGGGCGGCAGCGGCGACTGCACCACCGGGGGGACGACGTTCTTCCAGCCGGTGACCAGGGCGCTGGCACAGCTCGGCGTACAGCTGATCGTGGCCGCTCCCTCCGACAACACCGGCGCGTCCACGTCGTCCGCCGATCCCGCGCCGTCGGCCTCCTCCACCCAGGCGGGGCTCTCCCCGGGCGCGGCGTCGCCGGGCACGACCACTCCCGTCACGGAGAGCGGAGTCAGCGAGACCCTGGCCGCCCGGCTGACCGACCCCAGGAACATCGGCCCGGGTCTGCTGGTCATCGCGGGCAGTATGGTCGCCCTTGTCGCGACCCGGTACTTCCGCGCCGAGCAGGACCGCAAGGCCTACCAGCGGTACTACTCGGCGACGTGGGGGTGACGGCTGGGGGGGTGCCCGGTGCGGGGCGCCGCTGTCGGGCGGCCCCGCGGCCGGGTGGTTGTCAGGCCGCTTCGACGGAGGACGGAGCGGCGGCCCACTCCAGGACGAGCCGCTGGTATTCCGCACGCTGCTCGACGCTCAGTGTCCCGCCCGACCGGAGCCACAGGGCCCGGATCTCCTCGTTGACCTCTGCGGCCGATCGCTCGGAGAGGGATTCAACAGTGGACATGGCGTGAAGCTTACGGCTTCGGAAGTGAAGACCACGTGAGTCATCACGAACGAACCGGACATAACGGACGTGTTACTGATCACGTCCATCTGTCAACCCCCAGCGCGCCGTTCACCCCTCCGCCGCCCCGAGGACCAGCACCTGAACGGCCGGCACGGCGGCCCCACGCCCAGTCGTGGGCGGCCAGGGCCAGGGCCAGGATCTCCTCGTACGTGTGCGCACGGCCGGTGGCGGCCCGGACCTGGTAGCGGATGCCGGGGACGGTCGGCAGCGAGACGGCGCCGCCGCGTTCCCCGTCGGGGGTGAGCGGGCCGCCGGGGTCGACGTGACCGCGGCCGGCACCCGTACGCTGCCGTCCGTCAACGCCTGGGGCGCGGCCCGCTACACCCTGCCGGGCATCGTCGCGCACGAGTCCGCGCGGCAGGGCGGGGCCAGGCTCGAGATCCCGGACTTCGGGGACGCGCCCGGGGCGTGACGCCCGGGACGGCCGGGCGCCCGCGCCGCCTCAGCGACGACAAGCGGACTCAGGTGCCCGGCTTGCGGCCGTACACGAAGACGTCGTCGCCGTTCTTCAGCAGGGACCAGTACTTCTTGGCGGTCGTGGTGGTCATGTTGACGCAGCCGTGGGAGCCCGGCGGGTTCCACATGCTCAGACCGACCGAGTGGAAGGCCTGGCCGCCGTCGAAGAACTGGCTGTAGGGCATCGGCACGTTGTAGATGCTCGACACGTGGTCGATGTGCCGCCAGTAGATCTTCTTCAGACCGGTGCGGGTCTCGTACCCGTCACGGCCGGTACGGACCGGGACGGGCCCGTAGACGAGCTTGCTGCCGTCCTGGATCCAGCTGATCTGGAGGGTGAGGTTGACGCAGGCGATGCGGCCCTTGTTGGTCGGGCACTTGCCGGCCTTGTTGGGCTTGTTGCCGACCGCCTTCTGCTTGTTCATGAGGTCCATCACGCCCCAGGTGACGGGCCCGGCGTAGCCGATGTTGGGGGTGATGCCGTGCTTGGTCTGGAAGGCCCGGATGGCCTTGCAGTCGGTGGTCGACTGCTTGCCGTCGACGGGCCGGCCGAGGAACTTCTCGACCTGCTTCTGGTACGGCCCGGCCTGCGTCGTACAGCTCGCGGCCTGCGCCGGCCCGGCGCCCAGCGCCAGCGTCAACGGCGCGACCAGGCCGGTGAGCCCGAGCACGACGGCCCCTCGTCTGCGTATGTCCCCCATGGCTGCCCTCTCCCTGGCACATCAGTGGCGATCTCTCCCTCCTAGACACCTCTCGGCGGCCCGCGGTTGTAGGGCGATCCGGGCTGTGACCAAACAGAGAACTTCCTGTCCGTTCGGTTCACCCGGTACACACCGTTCAACCTGATTTCTCCGTGCCGGCGGGCGCGGCGTCCAGTCCAGTCGCCGTGGACTGGATCGGGCGCCGACCGGTACGCAGCTCATCGCGGCACTTTCCGGCTGATCGGCGCCGTGCCCCGCTGGTGCGGGAGTTCGCGGCGGGAGCGGACCGGGGAGAGGAAGACGGGCAGGAAGTTCACCGCCAGCAGCGCGCCGCCCACCCAGAGGGCGGCCCGCACTCCGGCCAGTTCGCCGATGAGGCCGGAGACGGCGGCGCCCACGGCCAGCGCCCCGGTCAGGAGGAAACGGAAGGTGGCGTTCATCCGGCCCAGGAGCGCGTCCGGGGTCATCCGCTGGCGCAGGCTCACGCCGAGGACGTTGTCCACGCCGGTCTTGAGCAGGGTCAGCACCCAGGCCGCCCCCGCGATCCACAGCCAGGGCCCCCGGCCGACCAGGGGCACGAGCAGGGCCGCGGGTGCCAGGGCCGGCCCGGTGAGGCCGAGTGCCCGGCCGTGTCCGAGGCGGGCCGCCAGCGGGCGGGCGCACCACGCGCCGAGCAGCAGCCCGAGCCCGCCCGCTCCCCAGAACAGACCCAACGCGCCTGCGGAGAGGCCGAGTTCACGGACGAACAGGATCGGCAGCATGGTGGTGACGATCTGCGAGCCGAAGTTGCCGAGGGCGGCGGTGAGCGCGAGCGCCCGCAGCTCCCGGTCGCCGAGGACGTGCCGTACGCCCTCCGCGATCTGGGCGCCCAGCCTGCTCTCGGGCGCCGGGCGCGGCGGTTCGTCGCCCGGCCGCAGTGCGCAGAGCCGGAGCGCGGACACGAGGTAGGCGCCGGCCGCGCAGAGCACGGCCACGGGTGCGGTGAGCAGTTGGACGAGTCCGCCGCCCGCGCCGCGTCCCGCGATGTTGCCCACGGCCTGGAGGCTCACGACGGCCGTGTTGGCCCGCACCAGGGCGGCGCGGTCGACCAGCTTGGGCAGCACGCTCTGCGAGCCGACGTCGAAGAACACGGTCGCGCACCCGTTGAGCAGGACCACCGCGTACAGCTGGGCGAGGGTGAGCGTGCCGGACCACCAGGCGAGGGGCACGGAGGAGAACAGCACGGCCCGGCCCAGGTCCGCGCCGATCAGGATGCGGCCGTGCCGCATCCGGTCCACCCAGACCCCGGCCGGCAGCCCGATGAACAGGAACGCGACCGTGCTCAGCGCGGCCAGGGCGCCGACCTGTCCGGGACTCGCGTCGAGCGCGGTCACCGCGACGAGGGGTACGGCGACGTAGCTCACGTTCGTGCCGAGTTGGCTCAGCGCGGTGGCCGAGAACAGGACGCGGAAGTCGCGGACGCGCCAGGGTGAGGCGGTCGGCTCGGTGGGGGTGTGCACGGTTGCACGCTGCCCGACGTGCTCCGGGCGGACAAGTGAAAAGATCTGCACGGGCCGTTAAGCGCCCCTACCACGTCAACAGGACGGAGACCGTGCGGAGATGTCCGCTTTCCTCCAGCAACTCCCCGCTCTCATAGGTGTCGTGGTCGGCGCCCTCGGCTCGTATCTGGCGATCGTGCGCAGCGACGGGGCCAGGTTCCGGCGCGAGACGGCGGCCCGGTGGGAGGAGCGGCGGCTGAGCGTGTACGGCGAGTACGCGCGGGCGCTGAAGAAGTCGGTGAACCTGACCTACCGCGTCGCCTCCCACCTCGGCAACGACCCGCACCCGCACCCCCTGTCCCCCGCCCAGGCCGAGCCGCTGCTCGCGGAGGCGACCGACGGACGCGACCCGGCCGGAGAGGCGCTGATCATGCTGGGCAGCCGGGAGGTGGTGGAGCGGGCGCGGGTGTGGGTGACCACGGTGATGGAGATGGAACGGTTCATGCGCGAGGGGACGCTCGACCCGCAGGCCTGGCAGGCGCTGCTGGAGCGGCAGCGGGCCGGCCGTGAGGGCTACTACGCGGCCGTACGCGAGGATCTCGCCCTGCCACCGGGTCACCCGGCGCGCTGGGCGACCGTTCCGCTCGCCGGCGCCTGAGTGCTCAGCGGTAGCCGGTGGTGTCCGCCGCCTTCCCGGGGTCCTGCACCTCGACCATGTAGCGCCAGGCGTCCGGTCGGCTGCCGTCGAGGTCGGTGAAGCCGTACACCGGGGCGAGGCCCCCGCTCGACAGGGACCGCCCGTTGAAGCGGGCCACGTCGGGGTCGGCGGCCAGGGCGGCGACCGCCCGGCCGACGTAACGGGGTGTCTCCGAGATGGCGAAGTGGGGGACGCGGTCCAGGGCGTCGCGCCAGTTGTCCTCGCGTACACCGAAGTTCTCGAGCATCAGCTCCGACCGCAGCCAGCCGGGGGTGAGCGCGAGGGCGGTGGCGCCGCGCGGCCCGAGTTCGTGGCCGAGGGCGAAGGCCATGCGCAGGACGGATGTCTTGGCGAGGTCGTAGAAGAAGTTCACGCGATAGGTGTCGCGGTTGTACTCGGTGGTGCCGTCGGTCATCTCGACGACCAGTCCGCCGGGCCGGCGCAGCAGCAGCGGCAGCGCGTGGTGGCTGGTGATCGCGTGGGTCTCGACGGCGAGCCGGAGCAGCCGCAGCCCGTTGTCCAGGTCGTGCTCCCAGAGCGGGGTGTCCCAGGCGAAGAGGTGCTCGGCGCCCCAGATGTCGTTGACGAGGACGTCGAGGCGGCCCTGCTCGTCCGCGACCCGGTCGACGAGGGCGCGGACCTGGGCCGCGTCGAGGTGGTCGGTGGGCACGGCGATGCCGTGGCCGCCCGCCTCGGTGACCAGGTCGGCGGTGTCCTCGATCGTCTCGGGGCGGTCGCTCTCGGAGCGCCGGGCACGGGTGGTGCGTCCCGTCACGTAGACGGTGGCGCCGGCCGCCCCCAGTTCCACGGCGATGCCGCGTCCCGCACCCCGTGTCGCCCCGGCGACCAGGGCGACCTTGTCTTCCAGCGGACCGGACATGTCCGACCTCCTGCGCGTGTTCCGTCGGTGTCGTCATCGAGGATCGATGGCGTGAACGAGGATCGCGCGGAAGCCGGACATCTCCTGTCGGCTTTTCCGCGCCGGGTCACCCGGTCGGGCGCGGGCCGCGGTGGCTCTCAGTGCCCGCGGGCGATCCACTCCTGCAGATGGGGGGCCTCCGCGCCGATGGTCGTCGTGTCCCCGTGACCGGTCAGCACCTTCGTCTCGGGCGGCAGGGCGAGCAGCCGGTCCCTGATGGAGTTGATGATCGTCGGGAAGTGGGAGTAGGAGCGACCGGTGGCGCCCGGTCCGCCCTGGAAGAGGGTGTCGCCGGTGAAGAGCACCCCGAGGCCGGGGTCGTGGAGGCAGACCGCGCCGGGCGCGTGCCCGGGGGTGTGCAGGACGGTGAGGTCGGTGCCGGCGGCCTCGATGACCTGGCCGTCGGCCAGGTGGGCGTCGGGCTCGCGGTCCGGGTGGGTGAGCTTCCACAGCGGCAGGTCGTCGGGGTGCAGCCAGATCGTGGCGCCGGTCGCGTCGGCGAGGGCGGGCGCGGCGTCGATGTGGTCGTTGTGGGCGTGGGTGCAGACGATGGCCGTCAGCCGGCGGTCGCCCACGGCGGCCAGGATGGCGTCGGCGTCGTGCGCGGCGTCGATGACGATCGCCTCGTGGTCGTCGCCGACGATCCACACGTTGTTGTCGACGTCCCAGGTGCCGCCGTCCAGGCTGAACCGGCCCGAGGTGACGAGGCGTTCGATGCGCGCGGCCATCACAGCACCACCACCGAGCGAAGGACGTCTCCGTGGTGCATCCGCTCGAACGCCTGCTCCACCTCGTCGAGTCGGATGGTCTCGGTCACGAACGCCCCCAGGTCCAGGCGGCCCTGCAGATGCAGGTCGATCAGCATGGGGAAGTCACGGGAGGGCAGACAGTCGCCGTACCAGGACGACTTCAGTGCCCCGCCGCGCCCGAAGACGTCCAGCAGGGGCAGCTCGAGCTTCATCTCCGGCGTCGGTACGCCGACCAGGACGACCGTGCCGGCGAGGTCACGGCCGTAGAAGGCCTGCTTGTAGGTCTCCGGACGGCCGACGGCCTCGATCACCACGTCCGCGCCGAAGCCGCCGGTCAGCTCGCGGATCGCCTCGACGGGGTCGGTCTCCTTGGAGTTGACCGTGTGCGTGGCGCCCATCTTGCGGGCCGTCTCGAGTTTGCGGTCGTCGATGTCGACGGCGATGATCTTCGCCGCGCCGGCCAGGTTCGACCCGGCGATCGCCGCGTCGCCGACACCGCCGCAGCCGATCACGGCGACCGTGTCGCCGCGGCCCACGTTGCCGGTGTTGATCGCCGCGCCGATACCGGCCATCACCCCGCAGCCCAGGAGCCCCGCCACCGCGGCCGACACCGACGCGTCGACCTTCGTGCACTGCCCGGCCGCCACCAGGGTCTTCTCCGCGAACGCCCCGATGCCCAGCGCCGGGGAGAGCTCGGTGCCGTCGGTCAGGGTCATCCGCTGCTTGGCGTTGTGGGTGTCGAAGCAGTACCAGGGCCTGCCGCGCAGACACGCCCGGCACTGCCCGCACACCGCACGCCAGTTCAGGATCACGAAGTCGCCGGGAGCGACGTCGGTGACGCCCTCGCCGACCGACTCCACCACACCCGCCGCCTCATGACCGAGCAGGAAGGGGAACTCGTCGTTGATCCCGCCCTGCTTGTAGTGCAGGTCGGTATGGCAGACCCCACAGGCCTGCACCTGCACCACGGCCTCGCCGGGACCGGGGTCGGGGATCACGATCGTCTCCACCCGTACCGGCTCGTTCTTCCCCGGCGCGATCACTGCGCGCACTTCCTGCGGCATGGTGCTGCCCCTTTCGTAGGCGGTCGTCCGTCCCGCTGCCGACCCTACGCGTGACTGATCGGTAAGGGCACGGGCGGCAGGGCCGACGCCCGCCCTGAACACGTCCTTCCCGGCCGCACCGCGCTGCGGCCGACGTAACCTGAGGCCTGACCCGACCTCCCGAGGAGCCCCGTGACCATCGCAGAGACCGCCGGCGAGCGGCCCCCGTGGCGACTGTTGCTCGACTACGTACGGCCACACCGCCGGTCCCTGCTGGCGGGTGCGGCGCTGTCCCTCGTCACCGGCGCCACCGGGCTGCTCCTGCCCCTGGTGGCAAGGAAGTTGATCGACGATCTGGGCCAGGACCGTTCGATATCCGGCGCGTTGCTCGCGCTCACGGCACTGGTCGTCGCCAACTCGGCGGTGGGCGCGCTGGGTTCGTTCGTGCTGCGGCGCACCGCCGAGTCGGTGGTGCTCGGCGCGCGGCGGGCACTCTCCTCGTATCTGCTGCGGCTGCGGATCACGGCGGTCGACCAAAGCGAGCCCGGCGATCTCATGGCCCGGATCACCTCCGACACGACGCTGCTGCGCGAGGTGACCACCGACTCGCTGGTGGGCCTCGGCACCGGCGGGCTCACCCTGGCCGCCACGGTCGTGATGATGGGTCTGGTGGACCCGGTGCTGCTGGGGGTCACGCTGGCCGTGATCGCCTGTGCGGGGACGGTCCTGGGCGTGATCGTGCCGCGGATCAACCGGGCGAGCCGCCGGGCGCAGGACGCGGTCGGCGTGATGGGCGCCTCGCTGGAGCGGGTGCTGGGCGCCCTGCGCACGGTGAAGGCGTCGGGCGCCGAGCACCGCGAGGAGGAGACGCTGCACGCGGCGGCCGAGGAGTCCTGGCGGCAGAGCGTGCGGGCCGCCAAGTGGTCGGCGGCCGCGGGCAACACGGCAGGCCTGGCGATGCAGACGGCCTTCATCACCGTCCTCGCGGTGGGCGGGGCGCGGGTCGCGACGGGCGCCATCCAGATCGGCACGCTGGTGGCGTTCCTGCTGTACGTCTTCTACCTCATGTCCCCGATCCAGCAGGTCGTCGGCGCGATCACCCAGTACCAGACGGGTTCGGCGGCCCTGAGCCGCATCCAGGAGGCCCTGCGGCTGCCCGCCGAGCCGGCGTCCCGGCCCGAGCCGCTGCCCTCGCCCGCCGCCGAACCGGCCTCGCTGGACTTCACCGACGTCCGGTTCCGGTACGCCGACGACCTGCCGTACGTCCACCACGGGGTGACGTTCAGCGTGCCGGCCCGGGGCATGACCGCGTTCGTCGGCCCTTCGGGCGCGGGCAAGACCACGGTGTTCTCGCTCATCGAGCGGTTCTACGACCCGGAGTCCGGCACGATCGCCCTCGACGGACGCGACCTCGCGCACTGGGACCTGTCCCGGCTGCGCTCCCGCATCGGCTACGTCGAGCAGGACGCCCCGGTGCTGTCGGGCTCGCTGCGCGACAACCTGCTGCTGGGGAACCCGTCGGCGGACGAGGACGCCGTGCGGGGCGTGCTGAAGACGACCCGGCTGGAGGGCCTGGTCGACCGGCTGCCGCAGGGGCTGGACACCCTGGTCGGGCATCGCGGGACGAAGCTGTCCGGCGGCGAGCGGCAGCGGGTGGCCATCGCCCGCGCACTGCTGCGCCGCCCGAGGCTGCTCCTGCTGGACGAGGCGACCTCCCAGTTGGACGCGGTGAACGAGGCGGCGCTGCGCGACACCGTCGCCGATGTCGCCCGGACCACCACCGTCCTCGTCGTCGCGCACCGGTTGTCGACGGTCACCATGGCCGACCGGATCGTGGTCATGGACGCGGGCCGGGTCCGCGCGGTGGGGACGCACCGTGAGCTGGTGGCGGCAGACCCGCTCTACGCGGAACTGGCGGCCACGCAGTTCCTGGCGACGGTCGAGTGAGCGGGCCCGCACGCGAGTGGGGGCCGCCCGGTCGTCCGGACGGCCCCCACGGGGCGAGCTGAGAGGCTCAGCCGACAGCGGGCAGCAGCCCGGTGACGGGCGCGACGAGGTCGGTGACCTGGTGCAGCTCGTTCAGCTTCTCGAGCTGGCCGACCTTGTTGAGCTCGCCCAGCTGCCGGGAGACCGGCGGAAGGTCGGCCCGGTGTTGCGCGGGAATCTGGCTCGTGGCGAGCGAGTCCAGCGCGGTCATCGGGTTGATTCGGCCGGTGGCCGGGGCTTCGGCCGCGCTCGCCATGGGCGCCGCGAGGCCCGTGACCCCGGCGGCGAGAGCGGCGAGAGCGGCGATGCGTCGAGTGGAGATCATGCCTACAGCAACGCCACCGGTGCCCTCGCGGACACGGGTGGGCGGCGGCGCTCACCCGACAGGCGGAGGTGACCGGCTGCGCTTGCCGAGCCCGGCCTGCCGGAGGAGCCTCGAAGGTGAGGGTCGGGCGGCCCGACCTCCCCTCGGCCGCGGCCCTCGGAGGAGGTCACCATGGGCACCGCGGCAGGCTCCGCTTTCGACACCGAGACCCTGCGCAGAGGCGTGGAGGGCAACACCGCGACGGCTTTGCTGTCGCTCTACGCCGACGACGCGGAGATACGCGTCATCGACCACAACTCCCAGCCCAGCCAGCCCAAAGTGCTGCACGGCCGGGACGAGATCGGCCGGATGCTCGAGGACGTCTACAGCCGGGACATGACCCACAAGCTCGAGGAGTGCATCGTCCAGGGCGACCGTGCCGCCTACAGCGAGTCGTGTCGGTACTCGGACGGCGTGCGCGTCCTCGCCGAGTCGATGATCACGTTGCGGGACGGCAAGATCGTCGAGCAGACCATGATCCAGGCATGGGACGAGTAGGAAGGAAGACCGCAGGGGTCCAGGTCGACTCCCGGCTGACCTGGACCTTCTCGGTGCGGGCGGTACGGGGGCGGACACGCGCCGACCCGCCGCGGGACAGCCGGCCTCAGGCCGGCGCGGACGCGCTCCCCGTGCCGGCCGAAGTGTCCTCGGCGGCGGCGATCCGCCCGAGGCGCCGGATCACCGCGCCCAGCCTCGCCAGTGCCACCGCCGTGCCGGCGCAGACGGGAACGGCGGGCCAGTACGCGAGGACGTTCCCGAAGACCGCTTCGACGAGGAGCGCGAGCAGCGCCGCCATGCCGACGGCGGCCCCGAGCGCGCACGGCCCGAAGCGGTCGTCGCGGCTCGCCCGGACCCGGCCCGTCCGGGCCGCCAGGAAGGCGGCGGCGGACACGGCGAGCGAGATCAGATAGGCAGTCGTCAGCGGGGTCGTGACGATCAGCGTCACGTCCAGCGTCCCGAAGTGCCAGCCGGGCCAGACGTCCTGGCCGTCGATCTCCACGACCCGGCCGTGCCACAGGCCGAGCACGACCCGCTTGCCCTCCCAGAGGTCCTGCCCGACCTGGTCCGCGACCCTGTCGACCCGCTTGCGCCCTTCGCCCAGGGCGAGGCGGACGGTGTACTCGGTGTGGGTGAAGTACGCGCCGTTGCCGCCGTCCTGGCCGCCGCCCGCGTGTCCGGACACCGTGTGCGAGGTCAGCTCCGTCACGCTCGCCTCGGCGGTGTGCAGGGATCCGTCCGACCGGGCGAGCGCCACGGCCGTCTCCTGGTAGGTGCGGCCGGCGAGCAGCAGGATCAGGACAGCCATGACGAGGCGGAACACCGCGCGCCGGACGCGCCCGCCCCCGCCCCCGCCCCTGACCGGCTCGGCCTCGCTGGTGTCCGACATGGTCCCCCCTGGTCCCGCACGTCGACTGGTCCGGCATGTCGACAGACACGGGAAACGCCCGGCCGGTTCCCCGACACCGGCGCTCGGACGCCTCCGCCCGGGGGCGGGGCCCCGGTCCGTGGGTCGGGGCCCCGGTCCGCTGGGTCAGGTCAGCGTCCACTTCTGGTTGTCGGCGGTGCCGCAGGTCCAGAGCACGATCGGGGTGCGGTTGGCCGTGCCCGCCCCGTTGGCGTCGAGGCACAGCCCCGCGTTGACGTTGGTGAGGGTGCCGTCGCTGTTGACGTTCCACTTCTGGTTGTTCTGGCCGTTGCAGTCCCAGATGACGACCTTGGTGCCGTTGGTGGTGCCCAGGTTGTAGGCGTCCAGGCACTTGTTCCCGTACACCACGAGTTCCTTGCGGGAGGTGTACGTCCAGGCCTGGTTGGAGCCGCCGTTGCAGTCCCACAGCTCGGCCTGGGTGCCGTTGGTGATCGTGCTGTTGTACAGGTCCAGGCAGCGGCCGGACTGTTTGCCGACGACGAGGGTGCCGTTCGCGCCGGCGAGGGGCTTGACCGTGATGTCGGCGAGGGTCGGGGCGCCGGTGAAGGCGAGCGTGTTGGACGAGCCCTTCGACAGGGACACCTGGAGGGAGACGGTGCCCTGCGCGGACCCCGTCGGCGGGAAGGAGACCGTCGTCGCGGTCTGGCCGTTGACCTTCAGCGTCGCGGTACGGGCGGTGGACGCCGTGTTGGTGTAGGCGACGTCGACCACCTTCAGGCCGGTGTTCCCGGCGACCACACCGGAGAAGCTCGACGTGCCGGTGTACGTGCTGCCCGACGCCTCCGTGCCGCCGGTGACGGTGAGCATCACCGAGCCGCCCGCCGGGACGCTCGCCGTGTAACTCGTGGCGTACGAGCCGACGTCGGCGCGGGCCCACAGGTCACGGACGGTGGCGGAGGCGTTGGTCAGACCCAGGTCGGACCAGCGGACGGTGATGTTCTGGGCCGCGGAGGTGCGGTTGAGCAGGACGACGGCCCGCTTGCCGCTGCCCGCGAGGACCTTGCCGTACACCTGCGCCCCGGAGGTGTCCTCGGCGACCTTGACGCCCTGGAGGCCGCGTGCGTCCTGGTCGACGGCGATGACCTCGGGGTTCTTGAGGATGTTCGCCGTCTCCGTGGTCATCGTGGTCAGGTCGTTGCCGGCGAGGAGCGGGGCGCCGGAGACCGCCCACAGGTTCATGTGGGTGCGGTTCTGGGCCGCGGTGAAGCCGGTCATGCCGACCATCAGCATGTCCGGGTCGTTGTAGTAGCCGGTGTGCTGGGAGGTGGGGTGCAGGCCCTGGTCGAAGTTGGACAGCAGGTTCGTCATCGACGGGTTGTTGCCGTAGTAGATGATGTCGGTGCTGGTCCGGAACATCGGGGCGAGGCCGGGGGCCCAGTTCCAGGTGTTCTGGTAGCCCCAGTTGCAGATGGAGAGGGTGAGCGGGCGGCCGGTGGCGGCCGTCGCCTTCGTGACGGCGCCGCTGATCGCGGTGTACGCCGTCGCCGCGTCGAGGCCCTCGGCGTCGCCGCCGCACCAGTCGACCTTCACGAAGTCGAAGCCCCACTGCGAGAACTGGAGCATGTCCTGGTCGTAGTGGCCCTCGCTGCCGCTGCCCGGGGCGGCGGGCCGGCCGGTCGGGTAGTAGTAGCCGCAGCCGTCCTTGCCGGCGTCCGTGTAGATGCCGGCCTTGAGGCCCTTGCCGTGGATGTAGTCGGCGATGGCGCTCATGCCGCCGGGCCACTCGGACTCGTCGACGGTGATGTTGCCCCCGCTGTCGCGGGTGCCCTGCCACCAGCCCTCGTCGATGTTGATGTACTTGTATCCGGCCGCCGGCAGGCCCGCGGCGACGAACGCGTCGACCTGCTGTTTGATGACGTTGTAGTCGATCTTCGCGGCGAAGCTGTTCCAGGAGGCCCAGCCCATCGGGGCGGTGGGCACGGCGATCTGCCGCGAGGTCGCGGCCTGGGCCGGGCCGGGCTGGGCGAACACCAGGGCGGCGGTCACCGTCAGCAGCAGGGCGAGCACCCGGGCGGCGGCGGATCTCCGGCGCCGGACCGGGTGCGCGGGGGGTGGGGGAAACATACGGGCGGCTCCAAGCTTCGAAATATCGAACATGGGTCGGTGAACCGAACGCGTTGCGCGCCGAAAGTAGAGCCGCCGGAGAGTGAAGTCAACGGCTGCGACAGAAGTGATGTGACCGGTCTCAACGACGAAGTGGCCACTTTCGCAGGGTCGTTCACCCCGGACCACGCACCCCGGACCCATACTGTCCGTCGTGCGAGTGGCGATCATGACAGCGGGCTCCCGGGGTGACGTGGCCCCCTTCACCGGGCTCGGCCAGGGGCTGGTACGGGCGGGACACGAGGTCACCCTGGTCACCCACGCGCGGTTCGCGCCGTTGGTGGCCGGCTCGGGGGTGGGCTTCCACGCGCTGCCGGTGGATCCGCGGGCGGAGCTGGAGTCCGAGCGGGGCCGGGGGCTGCACCGCAGCACCACCGGTCCGGGCAAGCTGCTGCGGGTGGCCCGGATGGCGCGGTCACTGGTGGGGCGGATGACCGACGACCTCCTGACCGCCGCGCACGCGAGCGACGTCCTGCTGCTGTCCGCCTCGGTGGCGCCACTGGGGCACACCATCGCCGCGGGACTGTCCCTGCCGAGCCTCGGCCTCTACCTCCAACCCGTCGCCCCCACCAGGGAGTTCGCGCCGCCGATGCTGGGCGGCGGCTCATGGGGCACGGTCGGCAACCGGCTCGCCGGGCACGGGGTCGGAGTGGCCGTCGAGCAGATCTTCGCGCCGGTCGTGCCGGCGGTACGGGCCCGGCTGGGGCTGCCCGCCGTACGCCGCCCCGGCACCGGTCTGCGCGGCCGGGCCCGGCACGGCTGGCCGGTCCTGCACGGCTTCAGCCCGCTGGTGGTGCCCCGGCCCCGCGACTGGCGGGCGGAGCTGGACGTCACCGGGTACTGGTGGCCGTACGACCGGGACACCCGACTCCCGCCCGCCCTGCGGGAGTTCCTCGACGCCGGGCCGCCGCCGGTCTTCGTCGGGCTGGGCAGCGCGACCGTGCCCGACCCGCGGCGGCTGAGCGCCGAGATCGTCCGGGCACTGCGGCGGGCGGGGCTGCGCGGGGTGATCCAGCGCGGCTGGGCGGGCCTCGCGGCCGACGGCGACGACATGCTGACCGTCGACGACGTCCCGCACTCGCTGCTGTTCCCGGAGACGGCCGCGGTGGTCCACCACTGCGGGGCGGGGACGACGGCGGCGGGCGTAAGGGCCGGGGTCCCCGCCGTACCGGTGCCGATCCAGTTCGACGAGACCTTCTGGGCCGACCGCCTGGTCCACCTCGGTGTGGCGCCGCGCTCGGTGCCACTGCGCCGCCTGACGGCCGAGACCCTGACCGCCGCGCTCCTGCGGGTCACCCGGGAGCCCGGCTTCCGCGAGCGGGCCGGGGAGCTGGGGACCCGGGTACGCGCGGAGGACGGGGTGGGACGGGTGGTGGAGGCCGTGGGGCGGCTGTCACCCGGCCCGCCCGGCCGGCCGGGCGGAAGCGGCCGTGGCTGAAGCGGCCAAGGCAGGAGTGGTCGGGGCGGGAGCGGCCGGGGCGAAAGCGGCCAAGGCCGGGGCGCCCGGGGCGGGAGCGGTTAGGACGGCTCGGGCGTCCACCCCGGCGGCCGCAGGATCCCCAGTAGTTGGCGCACCAGTTCGTCGACCACCTCGTCCAGGGTCGCGTCCACCCAGCCGGCGCTCCAGTCGTGGAGGAGGCCGTTGACACTGCCGATGAAGGCCGTCGCCGCGAGGCGGTAGTCGCGGGGTGCCGCCTCGCCGCGGGCGGCGGCCGCCGACGCCTCGGCGCAGATGAGGTCGACCCAGCGGGCGCGGCGGGCCAGTCGCTGTTCCTCCAGCCGGGGGCTGACCCCGACGATCTCCACGAAGGTGATCCGGATGCGACACGGGTCGGAGGTCACGTCGGCCGCGTAGGCGCGGAAGATCGCGGTGACCCGGTCCAGGAGCGGCATGTCCCGGGCGGCGGCGAAGGCGGCCAGGACCGCCTCCTCGGCCCAGTCGTTGACCTGGAGGTGCAGTGCGGCCAGGACGTCCTCGAGGGTGCGGAACTCCTCGTAGAACTGTCGGGTCGACAGACCGGCCGTCTCGCTGAGCGACGCGACCGTGGTGCCGCGGTAGCCGGGAACGTCCCCGAACAGCCGCAACGCCGCCGCCAGGAATCTCCCGCGCCGCTCGGCCTGCCGCTGCTCGGCGGTCTTGCCGCCGTAACGGCCGGTCGGCGCCCTGAGCCTGCCCGTCACTGGCCCTCCCTCGTCGTTCCGTGCTCCCCCGCCGCCGATTTTGTCGTGCACGAAGTCTTGTGGCGAAGGGCCCCCCTTCCTTACTTTCCAGTAAGTAAAGTCTGAATGCCTCTGTGTTCAGATTGGGCGGCCCTGTTCCGCCCTGCCCCCACACCTCCACCCCAAGAGGAGAGAGCAGCCATGCCTGCCTTCAGATCCAGGCACCTTTGCTCCGTAGCCGCCGCCCTCGTCCTGACCGTCACCGCCCCCGCCACGGCCGCCACAGCCGTCTCCGACGCCCCGACCGCCGCCGCACTGCGCGAGGTGCTCTTCGTCGGCAACAACTGGGAGGGCACCGCGGACGTCATCAAGTCCAGCGGTGACTTCGCCAAGGTCGGCCGTATCAACGTGATCCCCGACAAGGCCGCCCGGATGGCGGAGATCAACGCCGACCCGATCAAGTGGATCTACTTCATGGCCATCCGCAACGGGGTCGGCGAGGGCCACGACCAGTTCGTCGACGACATGTACACCACGCCGGACGGCGCCTCGGTGGTCGTCTCCCGGCCCAGCTTCGCCGACGTCGTCTCCATCGACCTGGCCACGGGGAACATCAACTGGCGCTTCCCGGTGTCCGGTTACCGCTCCGACCACATGGCCGTCTCGCCCGACGGCAAGCGGGTCGCGGTCTCCGCGTCGATCTCGAACACCGTGCACGTCCTGGACATCGGCACCGGCAGGCAGCTGGGCTCGTTCAAGACCGGCGACAAGCCGCACGAGAACATCTTCACCAAGGACGGCAAGTACATCTACAACATGTCGATCGGTGACGTGAACACCTCGCAGGACGCCCCGTGGCAGGACTTCACGAAGGGCGACCGGCGCATCACCGTCGTGGACGCGACCACGTACCAGCAGGTCAGGGTCATCGACATGCGGCAGCGACTGGACGCGATCGGCCTCACGGACTACTCGGACGCGGTGCGTCCGGCGGTCTTCTCACCGGACGAGTCCAAGCTGTACTTCCAGGTCTCGTTCTTCAACGGCTTCTTCGAGTACGACCTCGCCACGGACCGCATCACCCGGACGAAGACCCTGCCGAAGAACCCGGCGACCAGCGACGACCGCACCACCTTCGTCAACGACTCGCGCCACCACGGCATCTCGATGAGCCCGGACGGCGGCAAGCTGTGCGTGGCGGGCACGATGGACGACTACGCGACGGTCGTCGACCGCGCGACCCTCCAGGAGGGCCCGCTGGTCACCGCCTCCAAGCCCTACTGGGCCACGGTAAGCGGCGACGGCAGGAGCTGCGTCATCTCCGAGAGCGGCGCCGACCAGGTCACGGCGATCGACTTCGCCACCGGGCAGAAGGTCGTGTCGGTGCCGGTGGGCGACCATCCGCAGCGGGTCCGGATCGGCCATGTCGCGGCGAACTGGACCGGAACGAACTCCGGCTGACGGCTTCTCGGACAGCAGGGGTGGGTGGCGGTGACCGCCACCCACCCCTGCTGCCGTGCTGCCGTGCTGCCGCGTCCGGTGGGGGCTACCCCACCTTCTGGGTCACCCACGCCGACAGCTCCGTGCGGGCGGCGGCCAGCAGGGTCGCGGACGGTGCGGTCGCCCCGTTGGTGACCAGGGCGTAGTGCACGGTGCCCGAGTCCGGCGCGCTGAGCAGCAGGCGGCGGCTGCCCGTGCCGCCCGGTTCGGCGGCCGCGGCGATCTTCGTGGTCGTCGTGTACGGCGGCGGGGCGTACACCGTGCCGAGGTCGGAGACGACGGTCGTCGTGGCGGTCGGGAAGGAGGCCGGCAGGTGCAGGTCGGTGGGGGCCGTGCCGCCGTTCGAACGCCACACCAGCAGCCCGTACTGGCCGGAGCCGACGAGCTGCTTCGTGCTGGGCAGGGAGCTGGGGACCGGATTCCAGGTGAGGGTGGTGGAGCCGTCGCGGGAGCGGTCCTCGTAGGTGAAGGCGACGGTGGTGCCGGAGGTGGCGCTCGGGTAGATCCGGTCGAGCAGCCGGGCGTCCTGGCGGAGGGTCGCCGTGCCGCTGTCGTCCAGGCGTACGGCGGAGAGGTCCTCGTCGTTCCAGGCGTCACCGGTCGTGAGCACCTTGTCGGCGTTGGCGTTCATCAGCTCGTGGTGACGGCCGTTGTAGATGTCCCACTGCCACTGCGAACCGGACAGGACCGGACCCGAGGTCGCCGGGGTGGTCCACCAGCCGGAGCCCTTCACCCGGGAGTCGAGCGCCTGGTACATCGCCTTCAGGACGGTCGGCGCCTTGCCGGCGGTCGTGCCGTTCAGGGGATGGCCGAACTCGCTGACGATCGCCGTCGTCCCGGCCGCCGACGCCCGGTCGCGGACCGTGCCGAAGTCGGTCACGTACTGGCCGTCCTCCGCGTTGCCCCACATCAGCACGCCGGAGATGGCCTTCTGGTCGTAGAAGTGGGTGTTGAAGACATAGCGGGAGCCGAGCGTGCCCGCGTCCAGGAGCCCGCCCTCCTCCTTGCTGACGTTGCCGTTCCAGAAGAGGTTCGGCTCGACGAGGGCGGGCTTGTCGGTCCAGCCGGCCGCGTCCATCCGGGCCCGGAACCTCACGTAGAAGGGCCACAGCAGGTCGCGTTCCCAGGTGCGGCTGTTCTGGCCGGAGTCGTAGGTACCGGCGTAGGGCTCGTTGCAGGGGTCGAAGCCCAGGACGCCGTTGAACTGCTCGGTGGTGAGATTCACCTTGAGGTACGCCATGGTCTTCTGGGCGGTGGCCAGGAAGAAGTCCTGCAGGCCGTGGTTGTTGTGCCAGAAGTCGTACTGGGCGGCCTTCACCGCGCCGTTCTGGGTGATGTTCTGCCCCCAGAGGAAGCAGATGCCGCAGGATTCGGCGGGGTAGCCGCCGAGTGCCACCGCCCACGCGGGGGCGCCGTCGCCGGTGTACCAGCTGCCCGAGTTGAACAGGTAGCGGGAGTAGAGGTCCTGGTGGAAGTCGGGGTAGACCCGGATGCCCGCGTCCAGGAAGGCGCCCATCTGTGCGGTGGCGGCGGCCAGATAGGTGGTGTCGACCTGGCCGCGCACCGGTTCGGCGTAGGCCCAGGAGAGCAGGAAGCGGACGGAGTTGCCGCCGCCGAGGGCGCGCAGGGCCGTGGCGGACTTCTTGGCGTCGGCGACGGAGGCGAAGGGCAGGCCCTTGTTCTCCGCGAGCTTGGTCTCGCCGGAGACGTTGTAGCCGCGCAGTACGACCTCGCGGCCGTTCGCGTCGAGGAAGCGGCCGCCCGACACGGTGAGCGCCGTGCCGTCGAAGGAGAGGGAGTCGGGGAGCGTGGCCGCGCCGGCGGTCGGGGAGCCCGCCACCGTCAGGAAGCCACAGAGTCCGCAGAGGACGACCAGAACAGCGAGCAGACGTGCCCGAATATTCGGCATGTCCACTACAGTCCGGTGATTTCCGGACACCGTCAATACCTTCTGACCCGCGAGTAAGTTCATTCCCCGTCAACCCAGTTGGCAACCGGCTCCGCCGGTTCACCAGGTGTCCCGCGCGGCGCGGACCGGCGGGCGACACGGCCGCGGACTACCGTTCAGGGGAAACGGCCGATTCGGCCGTCGCGGCCGGAAGGAAACCGATCGTGCGCGAGATTCTCCCGGTGCTGAACGGGTGGTACGCGGCCGGTGCGCCGTTCGGGCTCGCCACCGTGGTCGCCGTCAGCCGCAGCACGCCTCGCGATCCGGGCGCGGCGATGGCGGTGGGGCCGGACGACGAGGTCGTGGGCAGTGTGTCCGGGGGCTGCGTGGAAGGCGCGGTGTTCGAGCTGGCCCGGGAGGTCGTCGCCGACGGGGCGGCCCGGCTGGAGACCTTCGGCTACAGCGACGCGGACGCCTTCGCCGTGGGGCTGACCTGCGGCGGCGAGATCACACTGCTCGTCCGTCCCGTCACGCCCGGCCTCGACCCGTCGTTCGGCGCCGTCGCGGAGTCGGTCGCCGCGGGCGAGCCGGTGACGGTGGCCACGGTGACCGACGGCCCCGCGCCACGCGGGGCCACCCTCGCCGTCTGGCCGGACCGGGCCTCCGGCACGCTGGGCACGGAGGGTCTGGACGCGGCCGTCACGTCCGACGCGCGCGGCGAGCTCGCCCTGGGCGTCACCGGTGTCCGGCACTACGGACCGCGCGGCCGGCGCCGGGAGGACGCCGTCGCGGTCTTCCTGCACTCCTTCGCGCCGCCGCCGCGCATGCTGGTGTTCGGCGCGATCGACTACGCGGCCGCCGTGGCCCGGATCGGCGACTTCCTGGGCTACCGGGTCACGGTGTGCGACGCCCGGCCGGTCTTCGCCACCCCGAAGCGCTTCCCGCCGGGCGTCGAGGTGGTGGTGGAGTGGCCGCACCGGTATCTGCGCGACACGGACACCGACGGCCGCACGGCCCTCTGCGTGCTGACCCACGACCCGAAGTTCGACGTGCCGCTGCTGGAGGTCGCGCTGCGCCGCCCGGCCGCGTACATCGGGGCGATGGGCAGCCGCCGCACCCACGACGAACGCCGGGCGCGACTGGTCGAGGCCGGCCTCACGGACGCCGAGCTGGCCCGGCTGCGCTCACCGGTCGGGCTGGACCTCGGGGCCCGTACCCCCGAGGAGGTGGCGGTGTCGGTGGCCGCCGAGATCGTCGCGCTGCGCTGGGGCGGCAGCGGGGCTCCGCTGACCGCGACGGCCGGGGCCGTCCACCGCGCGAGGTGAGGCGGGCCGCCGGCCCTCCGTCCCGGATTTCCGCGAGGAGGTGTGAGGCGCGCGCGAACCGGGTACCCGCCCATAACGGACAGGCATGCATGTCCGCCGTCCTTCGTCTCGCGAAGAGGAGGTCCGTTGAAGCAACGCACACTCGCAAGTTCCGGGCCGCCCCCGACCCTCTCGGCCGGGCGCGGCCCGGTTCTGTGTCATCGGCGCGGTGGCAGCCGGTGCAGGACGAGGTCCGTGAGCCGTCCTTCGGCCGCGGTGGCGGTCAGGTAGGTGCAGTGCGGCTGACGCCGTCGGTCGGTCGGGGAACCCGGGTTGAGCAGGCGGGGTCCGCCGGGGGCCGTGGTGTCCCAGGGGATGTGGCTGTGGCCGAAGACCAGCACGTCCAGGTCGGGGAAGCGGGCGGCGCAGCGGGCCTCCCGGCCCTGGGCGGGACCCGTCTCGTGGACGACCCCGAAGCGCAGTCCGCCCAGTTCGGCGAAGGCGACCTCGGGCAGCCGGGCGCGCAGGTCGGGCCCGTCGTTGTTGCCGTACACGCCGACGACCCGGCGGCTGCGGCGCTCCAGCAGGTCGAGGGTTTCCGTGTCGACCCAGTCCCCGGCGTGGATCACCACGTCCGCGAGCGGGAGCTCGTCGAGCAGCGGGGCGGGCAGCGCCTTGGCGCGCTTGGGCAGGTGGGTGTCGGACATCATCAGCAGGCGCACGGCGCCAGACTACAAAGTCCCCTACTCGGACCAATCAGGACAGGTGGCGCGTCGGCGCCGGGGTTAGCATCGGGCCACGCGCACCCTCCGTCCCGCGCACGGCAGAGCGATCCAGCAAGGGGGCCAGGAGCCCGATGCCGGTCAAGGTCAGCGTCATCGTCCCCGTCTACAACCCCGGTCCCTACATCGAGGACTGTCTCGCCTCGCTGCTGAGGCAGTCCCTCCCGCCGGACGAGTACGAGGTGATCTTCGTCGACGACGGCTCCACCGACGCCACCCCCGCGCTCCTCGACGCGGCCGCCGCCGAGGACCCCCGGATCCGGGTCGTCCACCAGGAGAACTCCGGCTGGGCGGGCAAGCCCCGCAACGTCGGCATCGACGTCTCCCGGGGCGAGTACGTGATGTTCGTCGACGACGACGACCACCTCGGCGACGAGGCCCTGGAGCGGATGTACGCCTACGGGGTCGCGAACGACGCCGACGTCGTCGTGGGCAAGATGGCCGGCAAGGGGCGCTCGGTGCCGGTGGAGCTGTTCCGCACCAACCGCCCGCACGCCACCGTAGAGAACGCACCCCTCATCGACAGCCTCACCCCGCACAAGATGTTCCGCCGGGCGTTCCTGGACCGCACCGGCCTGCGCTTTCCCGAGGGGCGGCGCCGGCTGGAGGACCACGTCTTCGTCACCGAGGCCTATCTGCGCGCGGACAACGTCTCGGTGCTCGGCGACTACGTCTGCTACTACCACGTCAGGCGCGACGACGCCGCGAACGCGGGCTTCCAGCGGTTCGACCCGGTGGGGTACTTCAAGAACCTCCGGGAGGCCCTGGACGTCGTCGAGCGGTACACCGAGCCGGGTCCGCTGCGCGACAGGCTGTTCCGGCGGTGGCTGCGCGTGGAGATGGTCGAGCGGCTGCGCGGCACCCGCTTCCTCGGCCTGCCCGAGGACTACCGCAGGGAGCTGTTCGAGGAGATCCACGGGGTCGTCGTCGAGCGGTTCGGGCCGGGTGTGGCGGCCCCGCTCCAGCCCACCCAGCGGGTCGTCGCCGCGCTGGCCGCCGACGGCCGCTACGACGACGTCGTCGCCTTCGCGGAGTGGGAGTCGGGCGTCGCGCTCGCCGTCGACCCGGAGGACGTCACCTGGCAGGGCGGCGTGCTGCGGATCGCCTTCGCCGCCGAGCTGACGCACGACGGCGGGCCGATGACCTTCCCGTCCGCCGGGGGTTCCCCGCAGTGGCCGCCGCACGACGTGGCCGAGGCGGTCCGGTGGCTGGGCACCGACACCGTGGGCCGGTTCGACCGGGCCGCGCCCGACCTGCTGCTCCGGGAGCGGGCCAGCTCGGCGCAGTACTTCCAGCCGGTGGAGGTGGTCCGCGAGACGGTCCCGGCCGGCGACGGCAGCCAGGTGCGGCTCGTCCTGCGGGCGACCGCCACCATCGATCCCGCCACCGCGCTCAGCGGCGGGCCGGCGGGTGAGGGGCTCTGGGACGTGTTCGTGCGCGTCGGCCTGGGCGGCTGGACGAAGGAGCTGCGGCTGGGCCCGGCGCCCCGGCACGGCCGTCCCGTCCCGCCCGCCGGGGTGGTCGCGGGGCGCGTGGTCCTGCCGTACTGGACCGACCGGTACGCGAGCCTGGCGCTGGACGTCGGGCACGCGGGCCGCCGGCTGGGCCTGGGCCGCGTGGCGGCCGAGGACGTCGCCGTCGCGGAGGACCGCCTCCATGTGGTCCTGCCGCTGCACGTGCCCGAGGCCGCCGACGTGCTGCTGCGGCTGACGGGGGCGAGGTCCGGCGGCTCGCGCGAGGTCTTCGGGACGCTCTCGCCGGGCGGCCGGCTGGCGGCCGTCCTGCCGGTCGGTGATCTGCTGGGCAGGACCTGGCTGACGACGGTCTGCCTCACGCCGGATGCGGAGGGGGCGCGCTTCCACCCGCTGCCCTTCGCCCTGCACGTCGCGCCGGACGGCGTCCTCGTGGTACCGGCGCCCCAGCCGGCCGGTGCCCGACGGCTGGCCCGCAGGGTGCGACGGGCGCTGTACCGGGCACTCCAGAGCATCACGCCCCGCAGGAGGTGACGACATGCGGCCACTGGACATCGAGGGGGCCTGGGTGCTGGAACCCAAGGTCTTCCCGGACGGGCGGGGCAGCTTCCACGAGTGGTACCGGACGCCGGAGTTCCGCGAGGCCACCGGCTACGACCTGGGGATCGCCCAGGCCAACTGCTCCGTCTCCCGCCGGGGCGTGCTGCGCGGGGTGCACTTCTCGGACGTGCCGCCGGGGCAGGCCAAGTACGTCACCTGTGTCCGCGGGGCGGTGCTCGACGTGGTGGTCGACCTGCGGGTGGGCTCCCCCCGGTTCGGGCGGTGGGAGGCGGTCCGGCTGGACGACGACACCCGGCACGCGGTGTTCCTCGCCGAGGGCCTCGGCCACGCCTTCCTGGCCCTCACCGACGAGGCCACCGTGGTCTACCTCTGCTCGACCGGATACGCGCCCGAACGCGAGCACGGGGTGCACCCGCTCGACCCGGCCCTGGGCATCGACTGGCCGCGGGGCGTGGAGCCGGTGCTGTCGCCGAAGGACGCGCGGGCGCCGTCGCTGGCCCGGGCAGAGGCGTCGGGGCTGCTGCCGTCGTACGCCTCCTGCCGGGCCCGCTACCGGGAACTGAGGGTCAGCGGCTGAGGGTCACCGGCCGACCGTCATCGGCCGACGGTCACCCGCTCCAGCGCTCCGCGCAGCGGTTCCCAGCCCCGGGAGCGGTCGAGACCGCGGTTGCGGGCCCGTACGAGGGGCTTCCAGAAGCCCGCCCGCAGCAGGGCCTCGGGTCGCACCGCGCGCACCCGTTCCAGGACCGCCTCGGGGACCTTCTGCGGGTCGGGGACGTCGAACTCGGCGATGATCTCGTGGTACTTCTCGCGCAGCACCGGGTTGCGGGGGTCGGCGCCGAAGACGACGAGCTGTCCGGTCGGCTGGGTGTCGACGGGGACGGCCACCAGGTCGGGGCGGTAGCGGGACAGGATCTCGACGATCTTGTAGACGTCACCGGTCCAGGCGGTGGTGTGCCGGTCGCGGGCGGCCTCCTCGACACCGCGGGGCAGCATGTCGTCGAGGACGATCACGCTCGACCAGTCGGAGTGCCGCTCGACGTTGACGAAGTCGCGCAGCGCGTACTCGAACAGGTGCATGCCGTCGATGAAGGACAGGTCGAGGGTGGTGCGGCGCCAGTGCCCGAGGGGGTGGCGGGCGCGGGCGAGGTTGCGCAGCGGGTGGCGGCCGCCCTTGAGGTGGGCGAGGGGGTCGCGGCGCGCGAAGAAGTCGTCGCTGGTCGCCTTCACCAGGTGGACGTCGCAGCGGATCTCCGAGGTCACCTTGAACGCGGGGTCGACCGCGATGCTCGGCACCCGGGACAGCCGCAGGCTGCGGCCGTCGTTGACGCCGATCTCCAGGTAGTTGCGGTTGGCGGTGGCCTTGTGCAGTTCCCGCAGGAACTCATGGCGTTTCACGAAGGGACTCCTTGGGGGACACCGTGTCGAAGGACGCCTTGCGGATCAGGGGAAGTGCCTGCCCCAGGGCGGCGCGCCAGTCGCGTGGCGGCGACAGACCCACCTCCTGCCACCGGCCGTGCGCGAGGACGCTGTAGGCCGGCCGGGGCGCGGGCCGGGGAAAGGCGTCGCCGGTGGTGGGGCGCACCCGGTCCGGATCGGCGCCGACCGAGCGGAACACCTCCCGGGCCAGGTCGTACCAGGTGGCCTCGCCGGCCGCGGTGGCGTGGAAGACGCCCGTCGCGCCGCGGCCGGCCTTCGGCCCCAGGTCGGCGACACGGGCGGCGACGTCCGCGCTCCAGGTGGGCTGGCCGCGCTGGTCGTCGACGACGTCGACGGTGTCGCGGCGGGCCTCCAGCTCCAGCATGGTGCGCACGAAACTGCGGCCGTGGACGCCGTAGAGCCAGGCGGTGCGCACGATCACGCCGGCGTCGGGGAGCACGGTGCGGACGGCCCGCTCGCCGGCCAGCTTGGTGCGGCCGTAGGCGGTGCGGGGGGCCGGCGGACCGTCTTCCCGGTAGGGCGCGCGGGCCTCGCCGTCGAAGACGTAGTCGGTGGAGACGTGGACCAGGCGGGCGCCGTGCGCGGCGCAGGCGGCGGCCAGCAGCCGGGGTCCCTCGGCGTTGACCAGCAGAGCGCGGGCCTCGTCGGCCTCGGCGTCGTCGACGGCCGTGTAGGCCGCGCAGTTGACCACCAGGTCGGGCCGGTACGCGGCGAACGCCCGGGCCACGGATCCGGGCCGGGTGATGTCCAGGCCGGTGCGGTCGAGGCCGGTCACGTCCTCGCCGCGCCGGGCCAGTTCCTCCACCGTGTCCCGGCCGAGCATGCCGCCCGCGCCGGTGACCAGCCATCTCATGGCATCCGCGCGGTGCGTTTGAGGGGTTCCCACCAGTCGCGGTGCTCCCGGTACCAGGCGACGGTCTCGGCGAGAGAGGTGGCGAAGTCGTGGCGGGGCCGGTAGCCGAGCTCGGTGCGGGCCTTCGTCCAGTCCACGCAGTAGCGCAGGTCGTGGCCCTTGCGGTCCTCGACGTGCCGGACCCGGTCCCAGTCGGCACCGCAGGCGTCGAGGAGCAGACCGGTCAGCTCACGGTTGCTCAGCTGGGTGCCGCCGCCGATGTTGTGGACCTCGCCGGGGCGGCCCTTGGTACGGACGAGGTCGACGGCCTCGCAGTGGTCCTCGACGTGCAGCCAGTCGCGGACGTTGCGTCCGTCGCCGTAGAGGGGGACCTGCTCGCCGTCCAGGAGGTTCGTGACGAAGAGCGGGATCAGCTTCTCGGGGAACTGGTACGGGCCGTAGTTGTTGGAGCAGCGGGTGACGCGGACGTCCAGGCCGTGGGTGCGGTGGTAGGAGAGGGCGATCAGGTCGGAGGAGGCCTTCGAGGCGGCGTACGGGGAGTTGGGGCGCAGCGGCTCCTCCTCGGTCCAGGCGCCGGTCTCGATGGAGCCGTACACCTCGTCGGTGGAGACGTGCACGAACGGGCCGACGCCGTGCCGCAGGGCCGCGTCCAGCAGCGTCTGGGTGCCGAGGACGTTGGTGCGGACGAAGGCGCCCGCGCCGTCGATGGACCGGTCGACGTGCGACTCGGCGGCGAAGTGGACGACCTGGTCGGCGGCGGCCGTCAGCTTGTCGACGAGGTCGGCGTCGCAGATGTCGCCGTGCTCGAACTCCAGCCGGGGATGCCCGGCGGGCAGGTTGGTGCGGCTGCCGGCGTAGGTGAGCTTGTCCAGGACCGTGACGCGCACGGCGGGGTCGCGGGCCAGCAGGCCGCGCACGTACGTGGAGCCGATGAATCCGGCTGCCCCGGTGACGAGGAGGTTCATGTGTGGATCTGTACCTTGCTGTGGTCGCCGAGAACCAGCCGGTGGGCGCTGGACACACCGGCCGCCGGGGTGACCTCGACATGCCGGCCGATCAGGGAGTTCTCGATGCGGCCCACCCCGTCGATGGAGGAGTCGCGCAGCACGATGGAGAACTCCAGCTCGCTGTCGGTGATCCGGCAGTTCTCGCCGACCGAGGTGAAGGGGCCGATGTAGGAGTCGCGGACCTCGCTGCCCGCGCCGAGCACGACGGGCCCGACCACACGTGAGTTCACCACCCGGGCACCGGCCTCCACGACGACCCGGCCGACCGTCTCGGAGGCCTCGTCGACCTCGCCGTCGATCCGGCGCTCGACGCCCTCCAGCACGGTCCGGTTGACCTCCAGCATGTCGACGACGTTGCCGGTGTCCTTCCAGTAGCCCTTGATGATCGTGGACCGCACCCTGGCGCCGGTGTCGATGAGCCGCTGGACGGCGTCGGTGATCTCCAGTTCGCCGCGCCGGGACGGCCCGATGGCGCTCACGGCGTCGTGGATCGCGGAGGTGAAGAGGTACACGCCGACCAGGGCGAGGTCGCTCTTGGGGTGCGCGGGCTTCTCCTCGAGGCCGACGACCTGTCCCGCGGGGCCGAGCTCGGCGACGCCGAAGGCACGGGGGTCGGGGACCCGGGTGAGCAGGATCTGGGCGTCGGGCCGGGTCCTGCGGAACTCGTCGACGAGGTCGGTGATGCCGCCGACGATGAAGTTGTCGCCGAGGTACATCACGAAGTCGTCCTCGCCGAGGAAGTCACGGGCGACGATCACCGCGTGGGCCAGGCCGAGGGGCCTGTCCTGCGGGATGTAGGTGATGTCGAGGCCGAACCGGGAGCCGTCGCCGACGGCCTCCCGGATCTCCTGCGCGGTGTCACCGACGATCACACCGACCTCGGTGACACCGGCGGCGGCGATGGACTCCAGGCCGTAGAAGAGCACGGCCTTGTTGGCGACCGGTACGAGTTGCTTGGCGGAGGTGTGGGTGATCGGCCGAAGGCGTGTCCCGGCCCCGCCGGACAGCACGAGAGCCTTCATCAGCCTCACTCCAGCCCCGGCCGCCCGGCGGCAACCGATTCATTCGCTCACGCCGACCGTCTGCCGGTCAGTCCTCACCCCTGACAATGTTCCATTCCGGGCCGGACTGCATCCCGGCGACCGCCCCGGGGACGGCGACGGCCGCCAGGCAGGTGCGCGGCGCGGCCGCCGTGCGGCGCAGCCGGCGGGCCCTGGCCCAGCCGGTCTCGGCCCGGCGGGTCGCCGGATTCTCCTGGACGTACGCGGTCACGACGGTTCATCACCCTTCTCGGTCACCGGGCTCTCGGCCCGATGACCCTTCTCGGTCATGAGGCTCTCGCCCCGGGTCAGGGGGCACCCTGGCCGCCGCTGCCGAACGAGCCGCCTGAGCCCTCGTTCCAGCGGGGGCGGCGCTGGTCGGCGCTGTCCCGGCTGCCGGTGGGCCGCAGCTCGTGCGGGGTGAGGCGTTCGCTCTCGTCCGTCGCCCGCGGCATCTCGTTGGGCTCGCGGGCGCGGCGCGTCTCGTGGGCCGGGCCGGAGCCGGGCCTGCGGGGCTGTTCGTGCGGCTGCGGAGGCGCGGGCTCGCGGGCCCGGACCTTGATGCCGAGCCGGAAGGCCCAGATCAGACCGCCGACCAGAACAATCCCGACGCCGATGAAGACGACGGTGGCCAGCACGGACTTTCCGGATGCCGCGAGGACGGCGGAGGCGAAGGTGTCCATGGCCGGCGGGTACCCCGTCCGTGCTCCGGGACACGTGACCGCGTCGTGCTCCGGGACACGTGACCGCGTCGTGCTCCGGGACACGTGACCGCGCGGCGGCTCAGTGGTCCAGCGCCAGTTCGCTCCACACCTGCTTGCCCCCGCTGACCGGTACCGTCCCCCAGGCCTCGGACATGGCCTCGACGAGGAGGATGCCCCGGCCCCCGGTGGCCTCCCAGCTCAGACGGGTCGGCTTGACGGGGGTGCGGGGCGAGGCGTCGGTGACGGCGACGCGCAGCCGGTGGCCGATCAGGACGAGGTCGAGGCGGACCCGGCCGTCGGTGTGCACCAGGGCGTTGGTCACCAGTTCGGAGACGACGAGCAGGGCGGTGTCCATGGCCTCGGCGGGCACGCCCCAGGTGCGCAGGGTGCGCCGGGTGAAGCGGCGGGCCTGCCGGGCCGCCTCGGGCACACGCCACACCGTCCAGCCCTCGCGCAGGGGTTTGACGGCCATGCCGTCGTAGCGCATGAGGAGCAGGGCGACGTCGTCGCCGCGGTGGGCGTTGCCGAGCAGGGCGTCGGCGACGAGGCCCAGGTGGGCCGGGTCGGACACGGCCAGTTCGTGGGCGAGGCGGTCCAGGCCGGTGTCGATGTCCAGGTCGGCGGACTCCACGAGCCCGTCCGTGGTCAGGGCGATGACGGTGCCGGGCAGCAGGCGCAGCGGGGTCATCGGGAACTCGGCCCGGGTCACCACGCCGAGGGGCGGGCCGCCGTCCGTCTCGGCGATGTCGGTCGAGCCGTCCGGGTAGCGCAGGACGGGTGGCGGGTGTCCGGCCCGCACGCACCAGGCGGTGCCCTCCTCCATGTCGACGTCGACATAGCAGCAGGTGGCGAAGAGGTCGGTCTCCAGCTCCATCAGGAGCCGGTTGGAGTGGGAGACCACGACGTCCGGCGGGTGGCCCTCGGCCGCGTAGGCGCGCAGCGCCGTGCGCATCTGGCCCATGAGGGTCGCGGCGCCCGCGCTGTGTCCCTGGACGTCACCGATGACGAGGGCGACGTGGTGGTCGGACAGCGGGATCACGTCGTACCAGTCGCCGCCCACCTCGAGGCCCGCGGTGGCCGGCAGGTAGCGGGCGACGGCGACGGCGCCGGGGAGTTCCGGCAGGCGGCGCGGGAGCAGCTGGCGCTGGAGCATGCCGACGAGTTCGTGTTCGGCGTCGAAGGCGCGGGCGCGCGTCAGGGCCTGGCCCGCGAGGCCGGCGGAGGCGGTGAGCAGGGCGCGTTCGTCGGGGCCGAAGTCGTGCGGCTCGTCCCAGCCGATCAGGCAGACGCCCGCCATCCGTCCCCCGGCGGACAGCGGCAGGACGGCGAGGCCGCCGGGGCCGACCTCGGCGAGGGCCGGTTCCAGGGCGGTTCCGGCGGGCCAGATCCGGGCGCGGCCCTCGCGCAGGGCGGCGGCGAGGGTGGGCATGGCGCGCACGGGCGCGTCGGGCCACTCGGCGCGCCACTCCAGCTGCCACAGGTCGGGCCAGGACTCGGGTTCGGGCGGGTCGAGGACGGTGACCACGAGCCGGTCGTTCTCCAGCTCGGCGAGCGCGATCCGGTCGGCCCGCAGCGGCTTGCGCAGTGCGGCGACGACGGCCCGGCCGACGTCGCTGACGGTGCCCGCGGTGGCGAGCGCGGCGGCCAGCCGCTGGACGCGGGCGACGTCGGTGACCTCGCCTCCCAGGGTGGAGGCGTCCGTGACGGTGCCGACGAGCCGCGCCGGCCTGCCGTCGGCGGGCAGCAGCCGGCCGCGCAGCCTGAGCCACCTCGGCGGCCCGGCGGGCTGGAGGACGCGGAACTCCAGCTCGCGCTCGCCGATCGACATGTGGCCGGCCTCGACGACGGACATCAGCGAGGGCAGGTCCTCGGGGACGGTGAGCCCGAGCAGCGTCTCCACCCGGCCGTCGAACCGGTCCCGGCTCAGCCCGAACAGTTCCAGGAGCGCGTCGCCGACCTCGACCCGGCCGGTGTCCATGGCCAGGCTGAAGGCGTTGGGGCGCAGTTCCTCGTCCTCGGCGGGGACGGCCGGGGCGGGGAGGGCGACGGCTTCGGCGACGAGTTCCAGGCAGGCACGTTCGTCGGCGCCGAAGCCGTCGGGGCGCTCGCTCACCGCGATCAGGCAGCCGCCCGTGCCGCCGTGCACGGGCAGGACGGCGAGGTGGACGTCGCGGGCGGGCATCCGGCGCGCCTCCGCGCAGTCGGCGAGCTCCGCCGGGCCCAGCCACATCGGCCGCCCGGCGCGGTGGGCTTCGGCGGCGGGCGAGTGGCCGTCGAGCGGGTAGCTCTCGCGCAGTCCGTACAGCGTCCTCGGGACGCCGGCCGAATCGACCAGCCGGAGCGGGGCGCCGTCCCCGCCGGGTGCGTAGACCGCGGCGAGGACCGCGCCCGCGAAGACGAGTGCCTGTTCGAGCGTGCGCCTGACCCGTTCGGGCGAGACGGGATCGGCGGTGATCGTTTTGAGCGCGATTTCGGCACGCAGGGGCCCCGTTCTGCGCTCCGCGGCACCCTCATCGACCACGTCCGCCATTACAGCGCCAAAGGTGCCCCCGCGCAGCCCCTGCGGCTGTTCCCTGGGGGCGATCCGGGGTGCGGGCGCGGGCCGTGCTCGAAACCGACCGAACATGTCTTTACGCGTGCGTTCCGCACAGGGATGTCGTGACAGGCGTGACTGTCCACGACCTCCGTCCGCTTGCGAGTCTCTTGGCCTGGCCACGGAACGGGCCACGGAAGGGGACGCATGGACAAGCGGTACGAGGTGTACGCGCTGGCGGACGCGCACTTCTACGAGACACCCGACCGGCTCACCGGCGACGGTCCCGCGCCGCAGTTCGACACGGCGTGCCGCCCGGTCCCCGAGGGCTGGACCTCGGCGCGGACCGGCGACTGGCTGACCCTGACGCCGCTCGACGCGGACGGCTCCCCGGCACCGGGCCCCGCCCAGGGCTGGAAGATCCACGCCTCGGCCACCCGGGCGAACGCGGAGCGGATCGCGGCGATCGTCTGGGACTACTGCGTCCCGCGCCGCGTCCCGTTCAAGTTCGTGCCGGGCCCGCACCTGCTGCACCTGCGCAACACCAAGTACGCGGGCCGCGACACCAGCGGCAAGTTCGTCACCGTCTACCCGTCCGACGAGGAGCGGCTGCACACCGTGCTGCGCGAGCTGGGCGCGCTGCTGGAAGGCTTCGAGGGACCGTACATCCTGACCGACCTGCGCTGGTCCGACGGCCCGCTCTACGTCCGCTACGGGGCGTTCGCCCGCAGTTACGTCGTCGACGACCGGGGCTCGCTGGTGCCGGCGGTGCGCGACGGCGCGGGAACCCTGGTCCCGGACCGGCGGGCGCCCTCCTTCCAGGTGCCGGAGTGGGTGACGCTGCCCCCGTTCCTGGAGCCGCACCTGGCGGCCCGCAACACCACGACCGTGGGCGAACTGCCCTACCGCATCGAGAAGGCGCTGCACTTCTCCAACGGCGGCGGGGTCTACGCGGGCACCGACACCCGCACCGGGCGCAAGGTGGTCCTCAAGGAGGGCCGGCCGCACGCGGGGCTGGCCTCGGACGGGGCCGACGCGATCACCCGGCTGGAGCGGGAGAAGCGGGCGCTGGAGGCGGTGGCCGGGACCGGCGTGGTGCCCGAGGTACGGGACTGGTTCACCCTCGGCGACCACCGCTTCCTGGTCATGGACCTCGTCGAGGGGCGTCCGCTCAACTCCTTCTTCGCGGAGCGGCACCCGCTGCTCTCCCCCGACCCCGATCCGCGGGCCGTCGCCGCCTACACGGCGTGGGCGGTACGGATCCACGGGGCGGTGGAGCGTGCGGTGCGCGAGGTGCACGCGCGCGGGATCGTCTTCAACGACCTGCACGTCTTCAACATCATGGTCGCGCCGGACGAGGAGTCGGTGTACCTGATCGACTTCGAGGCGGCGGCCCCCGCCGGGGAGAACGGCCGCCAGGTCGTGGCGCACCCCGGCTTCTTCGCACCGCCCGACCGCCGGGGCGCCGACGTCGACCGGTACGCGCTGGCCTGCCTGCGACTGGCCCTGTTCCTGCCCGTCACCACGCTGTTCGTGGTGGACCGGGGCAAGGCGGCCCATCTGGCCGAGGTGATCGCCGAGCAGTTCCCGGACGTCCCCCGGGAGTTCCTGGACGAGGCGGTCGCGGAGATCACCCGCGACGTCCGCGCGGACGGGCCCGC
This sequence comes from Streptomyces zaehneri, assembly GCF_032248645.1. Taxonomy (NCBI): domain Bacteria; kingdom Bacillati; phylum Actinomycetota; class Actinomycetes; order Kitasatosporales; family Streptomycetaceae; genus Streptomyces; species Streptomyces zaehneri. The sequence goes on along the minus strand of NZ_JASTTJ010000003.1, from coordinate 456,948 downwards.
CCCGGACGGCGGCGGGTCCGGCGCGCAGGTGCGGGCCGCCGCCCGGGTGCCGTCGGCGCCGGCCTTCCGGGTGGAGCCCGGTGACTGGCCGCACAGCCGCGACTCGATGGTCAAGGCGATCCTCGCGTCGGCGACTCCGGAACGCGACGACCGGCTCTTCCCCGGGGACGTCGCCCAGTTCTCCGACGGCGGCGGTCTCGGACTGGCGCACGGCGCGGCCGGCGTGCTGTACGCGCTGGCGGTGACCGGCGCCGAACGCCACGACGACGGCGAGCGCTGGCTCCTCGACCACACCGACCCGGCCCCGACGGGCACCCCGCTCGGCCTGTACGACGGCCTCGCGGGCGTCGCCCACGTGCTGGACCTGCTGGGTCACCGGCAGCGGGCACTGGACCTGGTCGACGGCATCCTGCGCGAGCGGTGGCAGAACCTCTCCTTCGACCTGCACGGCGGGCTGGCGGGACTGGGGCTCGTCCTCGGCGACCTCGCGCGCCGCACGGGTGAGCCGGGCCTTCGCGAACGGGCCGCCGAGGCCGCGGACATCGTCGTCACACGACTCGCCGAACCGGTGCCGGACACGCCCCGCCGACGCCGGGCCGGGCTGCTGCGGGGCGCGAGCGGACCCGCGCTGTTCCTGCTCAGGCAGTACGAGCAGAGCGGCGAGCGCCGGTTGCTGGAGGCGGCAGGCGTCGCCCTGCGCCGGGACCTGGCGGCATGCAGCGAGCGCGAGGGCGGTGCGCTGGAGGTCGACGAGGGGTGGCGGACCCTGCCGTATCTCGGGGACGGGAGCGTGGGGGTGGGGGCGGTGCTCGACGACCACGCGGCCCATGCCGGGGACCCCACGGGGGAGTTCGACCGCGCCCGCGCCGGCATCCTCACCGCGGCCACCTCACGCTTCTACGCGCAGCCCGGCCTCTTCCAGGGCCGCGCCGGGATGATCCTGCACCTCGCCCGCACCAGCACCCCCGGCGCGACCCGGAGCCGGCTCGCCGAGCAGATCGCCGCGCTGGGCTGGTTCGCGATGCCCTACCAGGGCCAACTCGCCTTCCCCGGGCACCAGATGATGCGGCTCTCCATGGACCTCGGCACCGGAACGGCGGGCTGTCTGCTCGCCCTCGCCGCCGCCCTCGACCCGGACGGCACCGGCGCCACCGCGCACCTGCCGTTCCTCCCGCCGCCGCACCGGCGGCCCTCATGACGCGGCTCCGCGCAACCGACGGAGTCGTGACGCAACCCGTCCCCACGGGACGTGACATCCCACCGATGAACCGATGAGAGGACACACCATGGCCCTGCTCGACCTTCAGACGATGGAATCCGACGAGCACACCAGCGGCGGCGGCAACAGCACCGTGAGCCTGCTGTCCTGCATCAGCGCGGCCAGCGTTCTGCTCTGTCTCTGACACCCTCGGCGCGCACGACACGCTGACGGCTCCGGGCGGTCCGCTCCCCAGGGAGGGGCCGCCCGGGTCCCGATTTCCCTTGTCCAACCTCCGAGGAAGCGCGGGAGCAGGATGCCGATGGACCGGACGACCGGTGAGCTGCTCGGCGCGGCCACCCGGCACAGCGGAGCCCGCTGCGTGGCCCTCGCTCTGGTGAGCGTGGCGGCGACCGGCGCCCAACTGCTGTTGCCCGCCGCCCTCGGCCGGGCCCTGGACCTGCTGCTCACCCACTCCCCCGCGACCCGCTGGGTGCTGTGCTGCGCGGCCCTCGCCCTGCTGCTCACCCTGCTCGACGCCTGCGAGACCGTCCTGACCGGCACACTCGACGCCCGGAGCACCGCGTTCCTGCGCCGCCGGGTCACCGGCCACGTCCTGGCCGTGGGCCCGCGCGCCACGGCCCGTTTCGGCGCCGGGGACCTCGTCGCAAGGGTCGTCGGCAGCGCCGCCCAGGCCGGTACCGCGCCCGGCGCCCGCGCCGCCCTGCTGGCCGCGCCGGCCGGCCCGGTCGGCGCCGTGGCGGCGCTGGCCCTCCTCGACCCGTGGCTCGCGGTCGTCTTCCTGACCGGTGCGCCGGTCCTGACCCTCGTGCTGCGGTCCCTCGCCCGGGGCACCTCGGCGTGCGTGGCGGACTACCAGCGGGCGCAGGGGCGGATCGCGGACGCGCTCACGGAGGCGGTCGGCGGGGCCCGCACGATCCGCGCGGCGGGCACGGCGGACCGGGACGCCGCACGGATCCTGCGGCCGCTGCCCGAACTGTCCCGGGCGGGCCGGCGCATGTGGCGTGTGCAGGGCCGGGCCGCCGCGCAGGCGACCGCGGTGGCGCCCCTGCTGCACCTCGCGGTCGTCGCCGTCGCGGGCCTGCTGCTCACCCGGCACCGGCTCTCCCCGGGCGACCTCCTCGCCGCGTCGCGCTACGCGGTGCTCGCCACCGGCGTGGGCGTACTGGTCGGACAGCTCTCCGGCCTGGTCAGGTCCCGCACGGCGGCCGCCCGCCTCGGCGAGGTCCTGGCCGAACCCGCTCCCCCGTACGGCGACCGCCGCCTGCCGCCGGGCGGCCCGGGCCGGCTCGAACTGCGCGGCGTGACCGCCCGCCGCGGTGACCGTACGGTGCTGGCCGGCGTCGACCTGGTGGTACCGGGCGGGACGACCCTGGCCCTGGTGGGCCGCTCGGGGGCCGGCAAGTCACTCCTGGCCGCGCTGGCGGGCAGGCTCGCCGACCCCGACGCCGGCGAGGTCCTGCTGGACGGCGTGCCGCTGCCCGCGCTCCCCCGGGCGGAACTGCGGGCCGCGATCGCCCAGGCCTTCGACCGCCCGGCCCTGCTGGGCGCGACGATCGAGGACACCGTCTCCCTCGGCCTCGCCTCCCCGGCCCGGGTCCGGGAGGCCGCCCGCACGGCCTGCGCCGACGACTTCGTCCGCCGGCTGCCCGACGGCTGGGCCACGCCCTGCGCGGACGCCCCGCACTCCGGCGGCGAGGCCCAACGTCTCGGCCTGGCCCGCGCGTTCGCCCACGGCGGCCGGCTCCTCATCCTCGACGACGCCCTCTCCAGCCTCGACACGATCACCGAACGCCAGGTCACCAGGTCCGTGTTCGGCCGGACCACGACCGCCACCCGCCTCGTGGTCGCCCACCGCGCCTCCACGGCCGCCCGCGCCGACATGGTGGCCTGGCTGGACGGGGGCCGGGTGCGGGCGGTGGGGACGCATGAACGGCTGTGGCGGACGGCGGGGTACCGGGCGGTGTTCGGGACGGCCGAGGAAGCCGGCGCCGGTGCGCGGACGGGTGCGACGGCGGATGCGACGGCGGGTGCGTGGACGCAGGCGCGGACGGCGGCCGAGTCCGGCCCGCAGGCACGGAGGTGAGCCGGGTGGCCGGCGCGGACGGGCTGGGAGCCAGGGGACTGCGCTTTCTGCTGGACCGTCGGCGGGCCCTGGGCCGGCTGACGGGCTGGTCGGTGCTGGAGACCGGGCAGACCTTCCTGCTCGGCTACGCCCTGGCGCGGGCGTTGGACGACGGGTTCCTGGCCGGGCGGGCCGAGGTGGGGCTGCGGTGGCTCGCGGTGGCCGGGCTCGGGGTGCTCGTGGGCGCGTACGGGACCGGGCGGGTGTACGGGGCGGTCGCCGCGCTGGTGGAACCGCTGCGGGACCGGCTGGTCACCCGGGTGGTGCGGCGCGGCGTGCGGGAGGCGGACGGCGGGGCGCTGTCCGGGCTCACCCAGCAGGTGGAGATCGCCCGGGACAGCTTCGCGGGACTGGTGATGGTCTCGCGCTCGTTCGTGTTCACGTCCGCCGGCGCGATGGTCGGCCTGTGCGCGCTCGCGCCGCAGCTCCTGCCGGTCGTCGCGGTGCCGCTCGCCGTCGGCGTGGGCCTGTTCGCGGTGACCCTGCGTCCGCTGGCCCGACGGCAGGAGGCCTTCCTCGCCGCCGACGAGGCTCTGGCGGGGCACCTGGGCGTCGTCTGCCCGGGGCTCAGGGACGTCACGGCGGCCGGCGCGGAGGACCGGATCGCCCTGGACACCGGCGCGCTCGTCGACGCCGAGCTGCACGCGGCCCGCGCCCTGGCCCACTGGGGCGTGGCCCGGGTGGCGTGCCTGGCGCTCGGCGGCCATCTGCCACTGGTCCTGCTGCTGGCCGGCGCCCCCTGGCTGCTCGACCACGGCGTGACCCCCGGCGCCCTCGTCGGCGCCCTCGCCTATGTCACCCAGTCCCTGCTCCCGGCCCTGACCGCCCTGGTCCACGGCCTGGGCACGAGCGGCTCCCGCCTGACGGTCGTCCTGCGGCGACTGGCACCGCGCGGCGAGACACCGGTACTCCCGGCCGACGGCGAGGACCGGACGACGCCCCGGCACCGCCTGCCGCCCGGCCCCCACCGACCGCCCGACCTCCGCCAACCGGCCGTCGCACGGCGACCGGAGGGCACCGGCCCGTCCCTGGCCCGGCCCCGCGAAGCGCCGGGCCACCCGTCCGCCGACCACAGCCCGTACATCGGCCACAGCCCGTACACCGACCACAGCCCGCGCACCGGCCCCACCCCGTCCACCCACCGTCCCCGGCCGAGCGCGACGCCGCAGGGCCCTCCCCTTCGGCCCGCCCCTCAGGCGGTCCCGCCGGTGGTCCCGCCGGGCCCCGCACCCCCCGCGCTCTCGCTGACCTCCCTCACCTTCGCCTACGGTCCCGCCTCCGCGCCGGTCGTCGACGGCCTCACGCTCACCCTGCCGACCGGGGCGTGGCTGGCCGTCGTGGGCCCGAGCGGGGTCGGGAAGTCCACGCTGACCGGGCTGGTCGCCGGGCTGCTGGAGCCGGTGCGCGGGGAGATGAGGATCTGCGGTCGGCCGGTGCCGGGTGGCGACGCCGCCGCTCGACGCGTGCTCATCCCGCAGGAGGCGTACGTGTTCAGCGACACCCTCGGCGCGAACCTGACGCACCTGCGGCCGGACCACGTGCCCGAGGAGGAGCTGCTCGCGGCGGCCGAGGCGGTCGGTTCGACCCCGCTGCTCGACGCGCTGGGCGGACCGGCGGCGAGGGTTGATCCCGCGGCCCTGTCGGGCGGCGAACGCCAGTTGATCGCCCTCACCCGCGCCTACCTGTCGCACGCCCCGCTCGCCCTCCTCGACGAGGCGACCAGCCACCTGGACCAGGAGGCGGAGGCCCGGGCCGAGCGCGCCTTCGCCGCCCGGCCGGGCGGCACCCTGGTCGTCGTCGCCCACCGCATCAGCTCGGCCAGACGCGCCGGCCGGGTGCTGGTCATGGACGGGCCGCGGACCACGTACGGCACCCACGACGAGGTGGTGCGGCGCTCCCCCCTGTACCGCGACCTCGTCGGCGGCTGGGAGGAGGCGGGAGAAGGAGCCGGGGGAGGCGGGAAAGCAAGGGACGCGAACGAACCGGCGAAATCGGGGGAAGCGGGGGAAGCGGGGGAAGCGGGGGAAGCGGGACGAACGGGGGGCCGCTCAAAGCCAGCCCTGCCCCTGGGAGATACGGATGGCGTCGACCCGGTTGCGGGCGCCGGTCTTGCGGGTGATCGCCGCCATGTAGTTGCGCACGGTCCCGTGGGACAGATGCAGGTTCCCGGCGATCTCCGCGACGGAGGCGCCCTCGGCGGCGAGCGTTAACACGCTCAGCTCCCGCCGGGTCAGCGGCATCTCGGCGGCCTTGAGGAAGCCGAAGCCCAGCGAATCATTGACGAAACGTTCCCCCTGGGCGACCTTCCGGATGCCGCGCAGCAACTGCTCCGGCGTGCCCGCCTTGTCGACATAGCCGAGCGCCCCCGCCTCCAGAGCCCGTTTCAGCAGGCCAGGACGGTTGGCACTGGCGAGGACCAGCAAGCGGGGCGGCACCGGACCGCCGCCCCGCGGGCATAAGTCGCCCAGGGGCGGGAGCCCGTAGGCGTCGGAGCAGTCGAGATCCGCCGCGCACACGTCCGGGCGCACCGCCCCGACGCGGCCCGCCGCGCTGCGCCAGGGGACGTCCTCCACCCGAAGATCGGGTTCCCGGGACAGCCACTGTGCGAGGACCGATCTGACCAGACACGCGTCGTGCACCAGTAGTACGCGGATCACTGCCGCCCCTTCAGCTCTCGCCGTACGCCTGTTCCGTGGTGTCGTTCGTGGTGTCGTCCGTGGTGTCGTTCGTGGTGTTGAACGCGTGCCCATTCTTCGGCTCCGGGACCTTTTCTCAGCGCGAAGATCCGGCCATCGGGATGCGCGGGGGCGCACGCGGGGCGCCCGTACGCCGTCGCGCGCTTCGACCGAGGGGGCATGCGGGTGGTCCGACGGGGTATGGGGCCGGCCCCCGGCGGGCGGGTCGCTCGCCGTGCGCGCCGGGCCGCCAGGGGGCAGATTTGGACCCTGAGGCTCGCGCGGCGCCGGGCGAGGAGGTGGTCGCCGTGTCGGACGGGCAGATGTCGTCCGGTCAGGCACCTGCGACCGCCTGGGCGCCGGTCGGCCAGCCGCTGCTCTCCCTGGCGCTGACGTCGATGATGGACGCCGTCGGCGCGCACTCGGGTGCCGTGTACCTGCGTCCGGGCGACGAGCCGCTGCTGGAGATGGCGGTGATGGCGGGCCTGCCCCGGTCCTTCGCTGCCCCCTGGGAGCGGGTGGGTCTGAGCGCGCCGATCCCGGTCGCCGAGGCGGTGCGCGAGCGGCGGCTGGTGTGGGTGGGCGGGGTGGAGGACATGGCCCGCCGCTATCCGCGGATCGCCGTCGTGCTGCCCTATCCCTTCGCGCTGGCCGCGCTGCCGGTGCTGACCGCGACCCGGGTGTACGGCGCGGTCTTCGTGACCTGGCCCGGCTCGCACCCGCCGGACCTCTCCGACCGGGAGCGCCGGGAGCTGACGGCGGCCTGTGAGCGGCTCGCGCTGCGGCTGGAACGCGCCGCTTCGAAGAACCGTTCGGTGCGGGCCGAGACCGATCTGCTGGAAGCGGGCCCGCTGCTGGGCGGCGTCGCCGGCACGCTCGGCACGATCGAGGCGGCGCGGATGGTGTCGCGGCTGCCGTACGGAATGTGCTCACTCGACGTGAGCGGACGGGTCGGGTTCGCGAACGAGGCGGCCTCCGAACTGCTCGGCGTCCCGGTGGGCACGCTGCTGGGTTCGCAGCTGTGGGCGGCGGTTCCCTGGCTGAACGACCCCCTGTACGAGGAGCGCTACCGGGCCGCGCTGCTCAGCCAGGAGGCCACCTCCTTCGTGGCGCTGCGCCCGCCCTCGCAGTGGCTGTCGTTCCGGCTGTATCCGAGTACCACCGGGATCAGCGTGCGGATCAGCCGGGCCCGTGCGGTGTCGGAGATGAGCCCGACCGGTCCCCGCTCGGAGGACGCGCCGACCCGGCTGGTGTCGATGTCGCAGGCGCTGAGCATGGCCGGGGCGCTCACCGAGACGGTGAGCGTGCAGGACGTGGTGGGGCTGGTGGCGGACGAGATCGCCCCGGCGGTGGGCAGCCAGGCGCTGGCGCTGCTCGGCACGCGGGCCGGGCGGCTGCACGTGCTCGGGCACCACGGATACCCCGACCCGCATGTCGTGGAGCGGTTCGACCGGACGCCGCTGTCCTCCCCGACGCCGGGCGCGCACGCGGCCGCCACCGGCGTCCCGGCGTTCTTCGACTCCCGGCGGGACCTGGAGCGGCTGTACCCGGCCCGGCACTCCACTCCCGACGGGTTCGCCGCCTGGGCCTTCCTGCCGTTGATCGCCTCCGGCCGCCCGGTGGGCGCCTGTGTGCTGGCCTACGCCGAACCGCACGCGTTCTCCACGCACGAGCGTGCGGTGCTGACCAGCCTCGCCGGGCTGATCGCCCAGGCCCTGGACCGTGCCCTGCTCTACGACGTCAAACACCGACTGGCGCACGGGCTTCAGGCGGCGCTGCTGCCGCACTCCCTGCCGTCGCTGCCCGGGATCGAGGCGACCGCCCGCTATCTGCCCGCCACCCGCGGCATGGAGATCGGCGGGGACTTCTACGACCTGGTGCCCTCGCACCCGCACGCGGCGGCCGTGATCGGGGACGTGCAGGGGCACAACGTGACCGCGGCCGGGCTGATGGGCCAGATCCGTACCGCCGTCCGCGCGTACACGACGGTGGGGCAGGAACCGGCGGAGGTCATGCGCAGCACCAACCGGCTGCTGATCGACCTCGGCTCCGACCTGTTCGCGAGCTGTCTCTACCTGCGGCTGGATCCGGCCCGGGGGCGGGCCGTCATGGCCCGGGCGGGGCATCCCCCGCCGCTGCTGCGCCGGGCGGACGGCCGGGTGCGCGTCCTCGACCTCGCGGGCGGTCCGCTGCTGGGCATCGACGCCGCGGCGACGTATCCGACGGCGGAGTTCGAGCTGACCGACGGCTGTGTCCTCGCCCTGTACACCGACGGGCTCATCGAGACGCCGGGGGTGGACATCGAGGACGCGGTCGCCGACCTGGGGCGGCGGCTCGGCGAGGCCGGCGACCGTCCGCTGGCGGAACTGGCCGACGAGCTGGTGGGTGCCTACGCGGCGGCGGACGAGCGACGCGACGACGTGGCGCTGCTGTTGCTGCGGACGCGGGGTGACGCGTGAGGACCGCCGCCGGGCGCAGAAACGAACGGTCCGACCCCCGCCGGAGGGTCGGACCGTTCAGCTGATGCCGGGTCAGTGGGACTCGGTCACACCCGAGCCGTCCTGCGCGCCGTTGTCGTTCTGGTCGTGGCCGTCGGCGTTCCCGGCCGCGCCACCGTCGGCGTTCTCGTCCGCGCCGCCGACGATGGCCTCGCCGGTCTGGTCGTCGATGCCGTCACCGTTCTCGTCCACCGCGCCGGCGCCGGCCTCCTCGCCACCGCCGACGATGGCCTCGCCGGTCTGGTCGTCGATGCCGTCACCGTTCTCGTCCACCGCGCCGGCGCCGGCCTCCTCGCCGCCGACCGCGTCACCGGCACCGACGCCGCCGTCGCCGAGCGTCGCGCCGACCGCCTCGAGCGCGGTGGTCACCGGCTGGAAGAACGTCTCGCCGCCGACGGTGCAGTCGCCGCTGCCGCCCGAGGTCAGGCCGATCGCGAGGCCGTCCTGGGTGAAGAGCGAGCCGCCGCTGTCGCCGGGCTCGGCGCAGACGTCCGTCTGGATGAGGCCCGTGACGGTGCCCTCGGGGTAGTTCACGGTGGCGTCGAGGCCGAGGACCTGACCGTCGTTGAGACCGGTGGTGCTGCCCATCCGGAAGACCTGCGTGCCGACCGTCGCCTCGGCGGCCTGGGTGATCGCGAGGGTCTGGTCGCCGAGGTTGACCTCGCTCGCGGCCACGGTGGCGGGGTCGTCGTACTTCACCAGCGCGAAGTCGCCGTCCCCGGGGAAGGTCGCCTGGTCGACGGTGGCGATCGGCTCGCCGGCCTCGGAGTCGGACCACTTCTCGGCCGCGACACCGCAGTGACCGGCCGTCAGGAAGGCCGGGGAGCCGTCGCCCGCCGTCACGTTGAAGCCGAGGGAACAGCGGGCCCCGCCGCCGAATATCGCGTCGCCTCCGGCGACCTTCGTGGTGAAGGTGCCGGCCGACTTCTGGATCGTCGCCATGCCCGAGCCGAGGGTCTGGACGGTCGACTCGATCTTGTCCCACTTGGTGCCGGTGACCGTGGAGTCGGCCGTGACGAGGATCTTGTTCGTCTTCGGGTCGACGGCCCACGCGGTGCCCGTGATGGTCGCCTCGGTCTTCAGCGTCTTGGCGGCCGCCTCGAGTTCGGCCGTGCTGTTCTCGACCTCGCGGACCTTGGCGCCCGCCTTCTTCGCCTGCACGATGACGTTGTTCTCGTCGCCGGAGACGTTCACGACGTTGACGACCAGCTGCTGGCCCTCGGTGTCGTAGTAGGAGCCGGCGAAGGCGTCACCGAGCAGCTTCTCGAGCTGGGACGCGAGATCCGAGGCGTCGCCCGCCTTGAGCGTCTTCACCGTGGCGGCGTCGTTGGAGCCGCCGTCCTGGGAGGCGTTGGCGTTGGGAAGCAGGATGGCCGCCGCTCCGAGCGCCGCCACACCGCCTGCCGCGATGATGGCCTTGCGCTTCGTAACTCGCTTGTGACTCAAAAAACTCGACCTCCTGGGGGACGGGGTCTGGCTGCCGGGGTTCGGCAGCTCCGTACAGCGGCGCCTGGTTGGCCATGAGTACGCAGGGGTCACGGGGTGCGTTCAATCGCGTTTGCCAACTTCCTTTGCTCAAACCTGAATCGGCCATGACCGGAGCCCGACCTCGCGACCCCGGGAACAAACGCCCATATGGCGATGACGACCGCCGAAGCCGACAAGATCCTTTCGGTCGGCTTCGCCCTCCGGGCGCTCACTCCGGGCCTGCGTGCCGAACTCGTCGACGAGCACCGCCGGTTCGGCGTCCTCCCTGGTCAGGAGCGTCGGCACGGGAAGTCGGGGGGCCTGCGGGACAGGTGCCGGCGGCGGCCCCGGACACGACCGCCGGGATCACCGCGTCGGCCGTTCACAGGAACCCGGAAACAGGAAGACGACATGCCGGCCGACTTCGTTCCGGTGCGCGGTGACCGGTTCGGATGTCCTGAACCGAGCGGTACGGCCGGAGCCCGACCCCCGAACGGGGTTCGGCAACCTGTGCACGCGCTATGCGCCTCCCGAACGGGCACACGCCGGCCGACACGCCCCGTGGCCGACCGGCGACGTTCCGTTCGCAGTCGCGGGCCGAATCCCCGCTTCAGGGAATCTGCACATCGAATGCCCAAGCGGGTCACCGCGAGCAGGGGTTCTGCACAACTGCCCGGCGCCCGCGCTGCCTTTGGTGCGGGAGTGTCGGATTCGCCGCTAGAGCGCCGGAAGCTCATCCGAGCGGATCCCGCCCGTGGTGTGAAGAAGTCGCCGACAAGCAGTGGGCGCGCCTGCACCGTTTCCTGCTCCCGTGACACAAGTTCGCAGGTGAACGCGGTGATTGATTGGCTGCGCCGACCGTGGACCTGCTTTGATCCAACGCACCGCAGGGTCATCGCGGTCTCCCGGAAACGGGGTGCCCGGTGCCCGTGCTCGCGGCCGTCATCTGTCCCCAGAGGGGGCCGCTCCCCCCTTATGAGATATCCATGTGAAGGGAAGTTCCACCATGAACTCCACCCCCCAGGTTGAGACCGTCGAGATCTCCGACGCCGAGCTGGACAACGTCTCCGGCGGTCTGTCCCTGAACGCCGTCGGCACCGTCACCGGCCTGGTGGACGGCATCGCCCCGGTCTCCGGCCTGGTCAACACGGCCGTCGGCACCGTCGAGGGTGTCACCGGCCTGAACACGGCCCCGGTCACCAACCTGGTCGCCGGTCTCTGATCGCACCTTCGTGACCCCTTCGAGTCCCGGAGCCCTCACCCGGCTCCGGGGCTCATCGGCGCCCGAAACTCCCTAGGTAGGCCCGTGCAGTTCCGCCAACAGGCCCTCGCCAAGCTCCAGTCGCCGGAGGAACTCGACCTGCCGGTGCGTTTCGCGCGCCCCCAGGGCTGGCTGGTGCTGTCCGTGACCGTGGTCGTCATGGCGGCCGCGTCCGTGTGGGCGGTGACCGGTTCGGTCGCCTCCACGGTGAGCGCGCCCGCCGTCCTCACCCACGGCGAGGGCAGCTACATCCTCCAGAGCCCTGCCGCGGGCCAGGTCACCGCGGTCCTCGCGAAGGAGGGCGAGCGGCTGCCCGCCGGCTCGCCCGTGCTGAAGGTGCGTACGGCGGAGGGCGACGCCGTGGTGCGGACGGTCGCCGCGGGCCGGATCACCGCACTCGCCGCCACCATCGGTCAGATCATCTCCACCGGCGCGAACGTCGCCGCCGTCGAGAAGGTCGCCGACGCCGACGACCCGCTGTACGCCACGGTGTACGTCCCCGCGGAGAACGCCGCCTCCATCCCGTCCGGCGCGACCGTCGACCTGACCGTGCAGACCGTGCCCTCGCAGGAGTACGGCGTGCTGCGCGGTCATGTGAAGTCGGTGGACCGCGCGGCCCAGTCGGCGCAGGCGATCGCCGCGTTCCTCGGCGACAGCCAGCTCGGCGAGCAGTTCACCGAGGACGGCCGCCCGGTGGCGGTCCTGGTCCGCCTCGACAGGTCCTCGGCGACGAAGAGCGGCTACCGGTGGTCGTCCGCGGACGGGCCGCCGTTCGCCCTCACCTCCATGACCACGGCCACGGGTTCGATCCGGCTGGCCGACCAGCGTCCCGTCGATTGGCTGCTCCCGTGACCACCACCGAGGAGCCGCGGACCCGGCGGCGTGCCGCACCGCCCCGGCGCACGGTTCCCAAGAGCCGGACGAAGACCGTCCGCACGCCCACCGTGCTCCAGATGGAGGCCGTGGAGTGCGGGGCGGCCTCGCTCGCCATGGTCCTCGGGCACTACGGCCGGCACATCCCGCTGGAGGAGCTGCGCATCGCCTGCGGTGTCTCCCGTGACGGCTCGCGGGCGAGCAACCTGCTGAAGGCGGCCCGCGGTTACGGCCTCACGGCCAAGGGCATGCAGATGGACCTGGCCGCCCTCGCCGGGGTCAGGTCGCCCGCGATCCTCTTCTGGGAGTTCAACCACTACGTCGTCTACGAGGGCCTCGGCCGTCGCTTCGGCCGCCGGGGCGTGTACATCAACGACCCCGGCAAGGGCCGGCGTTTCGTGCCGATCGAGGACTTCGACGGCAGCTTCACCGGTGTCGTGCTGGTGCTGGAGCCGGGCGAGGACTTCGAACGGGGCGGACGCAGACCGGGTGTGCTCGGCGCGATGCCGGCCCGGCTGCGCGGCACCGCGGGCACCCTGCCGGCGGCCGTGCTGGCGAGTCTGCTGCTGGTCCTGGTGGGCGCCGCCGTGCCGGCGCTCAGCCGGACCTACATCGACATGTTCCTGATCGGACGGCAGACCTCGCTGCTGGGCGTGCTGTTCGTCTCGATGGGCACCTGCGTGGCCCTCACGGTGGCTCTCACCTGGCTCCAGCAGGCCAACCTGCACCACGGCCGGATCATCTCCTCGACCCTCTCCAGCGCCCGCTTCCTGCGCCATCTGCTGCGGCTGCCGGTCACCTTCTTCTCCCAGCGCAGCCCGGCCGACCTGGTCCAGCGGCTCCAGTCGAACGACGCGGTCGCCGAGACGCTGGCCCGCGACCTGGCGTCGGCGGGCGTGGACGCGATCGTCGTCGTCCTGTACGCGGTACTCCTCTACACCTACGACCCGCAGCTGACGGCCGTCGGGATCGGCGTGGCGCTGCTGAACATCGTCGCCATGCGGATCGTCATCCGGCTGCGCGCGACCCGGACGGCGAAGCTGCGCGCGGACAACGCGCGGCTCACCAACACGGCGTACACCGGGCTTCAGTTGATCGAGACGATGAAGGCTACCGGCGGCGAGGACGGATACTTCCGCAAGTGGGCCGGGCAGCACGCCACCACGCTGGAGGAGCAGCAGCGGCTCGGGGTGCCGAGCGCCTGGCTGGGCGTGGTCGCGCCGACGCTCGCGACGCTCAACAGCGCGCTGATCCTGTGGATCGGCGGCATGCGGGCGATCGAGGGCCATATCTCGGTGGGGCTGCTGGTCGCCTTCCAGGCTCTGGTCACCCGCTTCACCGCCCCGCTGACCCGCCTCAACGGGGTCGCGGGCCGCATCCAGGACTTCGCGGCGGACGTGGCCCGATTGAAGGACGTGGAGAACTTCCGCGCCGACCCGCTCTACGACCGCCGAGCCGGCGGGGACTCCACACGTCGGCTGAACGGTCATGTCGAGCTGGAGAACATCACCTTCGGCTACAGCCCGCTGGACAAGCCGCTGCTGACCGGCTTCGACCTGACCGTCGGACCGGGGCAGCAGGTGGCGCTGGTCGGCGGCTCGGGCAGCGGGAAGTCGACGGTGTCGCGGCTGATCTCGGGTCTGTACGCGCCCTGGGAGGGCGTGATCCGGGTCGACGGCCGGCGCCTGGAGGACATTCCGCGCGGGGCGCTCGCCTCCTCGGTGTCCTTCGTCGACCAGGAGGTGTTCCTCTTCGAGGGCTCGGTGCGGGACAACGTGGCGCTGTGGGACCCGTCGATCCCGGACGACGCCGTCGTCGACGCGCTCAGGGACGCGGCCCTCTACGACACCGTCGTACGGCGGCCCGGCGGCATCCACAGCAAGGTCGAGCAGGACGGCCGCAACTTCTCCGGCGGTCAGCGCCAGCGCCTGGAGATCGCACGGGCGTTGGTGCGCCGGCCCAGCATCCTGGTGCTGGACGAGGTGACCAGCGCGCTGGACGCGGAGACCGAGCAGGTGGTGATGGACAACCTGCGCCGGCGCGGCTGCGCGTGCGTGGTGATCGCCCACCGGCTCAGCACGGTGCGTGACAGCGACGAGATCGTCGTCCTCCAGCACGGCGCGGTCGTGGAACGCGGGCGGCACGAGGAACTGGTGGCGCGCGGCGGCTCGTACGCGGCGCTGGTCAGGGAGCGATGAGATGACTGCCGTGTCCGAAGGTGACGTCGTGCTCGCCGCGCTGGGGCAGCTGGGCGCGCGCATCGACTGCGCGGGCTTCAGCCGGCTCGACCTGGAAGGGCCGCAGGTGCTGTGGCTGGTCGCGTCGGGCGCGCTGGACCTGTTCGCGGTGGACGCCGAACAGCAGAGCCACTGGCACCACTTGGGCCGGCTGGAGGCGGGCGCCCTGCTGCTCGGTCCGGTCACCGGACCCCACCACACGCTCGTCGCACGCCCGTTGCGCGACTGCGTCGTGCACCGCGTCGGGCTGCGGGAGCTGTACCAGCCCGCGAACACCCAGACCTGGTCCTACGACGAGTACGGCAACCCCCAGTACGTGCCGCCGACCTCGAGCCCCCTGGAGTACGCGCTCGCCCTCGGCGTCGGCCGCGGTCTGTCGATCCTCTTCCAGGCGCCGATGGCCACCGAACGGGCCGCCGGGGATGGGGGCGCCCCTGTGCGAGCTCGTTCGAGCACGGGGGACGACGACGTGTTCTGGATGCAGGTGCCGCCCGGCAGCGTGCGGTACGGCTCGTCGTACGGCCCGGAGGCGGCCGCCGACCTGCTGATGGACCCTGCGGTGTGGCAGAGCATGGTCGACCAGCAGTACCGGCTGCTGACCACGCTGGACCGCTGGATCGAGCAGCTGGAACACACCCACGAGACCCGCACGGCCGCCGGGATCAAGGCGGGTGAGGCGGTCCGCGCCCAGGCCGACCGGACCCTGCTCGCGTCGATCGGCAGGAGCGGCCGCGGCGACAGGAACGGCAGGGGCACCGGCAAGCGCGCCACGGCCGCCGACGCCGACGCCACCTACGCGGCGTGCGGGCTCGTCGCCCGGGCCGCCGGGATCACCCTCGCCGAACCCTCGCGGATGGGCGCCGACAGCGACCGGCTGGACCCGGTGGAGCGGGTCGCCCTCGCCTCGCGGGTGCGCGCCCGTGCCGTACGGCTGGACGGCCACTGGTGGCGGGACGACGTGGGGCCGCTGGTCGGGCACCGGGCCCTGTCCGGGGCGCCGGTCGCGCTGCTGTGGCGGCGCGGCGGCTATGTCGCCGTGCACCCGGCGACCGGGCGGGAGACCCC
Organism: Streptomyces zaehneri; assembly: GCF_032248645.1. Lineage (NCBI taxonomy): Bacteria > Bacillati > Actinomycetota > Actinomycetes > Kitasatosporales > Streptomycetaceae > Streptomyces > Streptomyces zaehneri. The sequence goes on along the minus strand of NZ_JASTTJ010000003.1, from coordinate 441,528 downwards.
GGTCGAGAAGGCCAACGCGGAGGAGTTCGAGCCGCGTGCGGTCATGTTCTACCGCCCGCTGCCGGAAGCGGGCCTCGGCCCCCTCGGACTGCTGCGCTTCAGCATGCGCGGCACGGCGGGGGACCTGACGAACCTGCTGCTGAGCGGACTGGTGACGGTGGTGATCGGGGCGCTGGTGCCGATCGCGACCGGCAAGGTGCTCGGCGAGTACGTGCCGAAGGCCCAGCAGGGGCTGATCGTGCAGGTGTGTCTGGCGGTGATGGTCAGCGGCGTGGTGGCGGCGGCGTTCATGCTGCTGCAGAACCTGACCATGCTGCGGCTGGAGGGCCGGATCGAGGCGACGCTCCAGCCGGCGGTGTGGGACCGGCTGCTCAGGCTGCCGACGAAGTTCTTCGCCGAGCGTTCGACGGGCGAGCTGGCGAGTGCCGCGATGGGCATCAGCGCGATCCGCCGGCTGCTGGCGGGACTGGGTCCCTCGGTCGCGCAGTCCCTCACCGTCGGCGCGATGAACCTGGGGCTGCTGCTCTGGTACAGCGTGCCGATGGCCCTCGCCGCGATCGGCATGCTGGTCGTCATCGCGTCCGTGTTCCTGGCGCTCGGGCTGTGGCAGGTGCGCTGGCAGCGGCGGCTCGTGGTGCTCTCCAACAAGCTCAACAACCAGGCGTTCCAGACCCTGCGCGGACTGCCGAAGCTGCGGGTGGCGGCCGCCGAGAACTACGCGTACGCGGCCTGGGCGGCGCAGTTCGCGCGCAGCCGGGAACTCCAGCAGCGCCTCGGCCGGATCAAGAACCTCAACACGGTGCTGGGTTCGGTGTATCTGCCGCTGTGTTCCCTGCTGATGTTCATGCTGCTGGCCGGTCCGGCGCGGGGTGCGCTGTCCGCGGCGGACTTCCTCACCTTCAACACCTCGATGACGATGCTGCTCACCTCGGTGACCTCGTTGACCGGCGCGTTCGTCTCGGCGGTGGCCGCGCTGCCGCTGTTCGAGGAGATCCGGCCGGTGCTGGAGGCGACACCGGAGGTCCGCACGGCGAGCACCCGCCCCGGCCCGCTGACCGGCGCGCTCGAGGCCCGCCGGCTGTCCTTCCGCTACTCCGACGACGGTCCCCTCGTCCTCGACGACGTCTCCTTCGAGGTGCGTCCGGGCGAGTTCGTGGCGGTCGTCGGCCCGAGCGGCTGCGGGAAGTCGACGCTGCTGCGGCTGCTCATCGGCTTCGACAAGCCGGTCTCGGGCAGTGTGCTGTACGACGGCCAGGACCTGGCGGCCCTCGACCGCTCGGCGGTGCGCCGGCAGTGCGGGGTGGTGCTCCAGCACGCCCAGCCGTTCACCGGCTCCCTGCTGGACGTGATCTGCGGCACCGAGGCCTACACGCCGGAGGAGGCGATGGCGGCCGCCGAGCTGGCCGGGCTCGCCGAGGACATCAGGCGCATGCCGATGGGGCTGCACACGATCGTCTCGGGCAGCGGGTCGGTCTCGGGCGGCCAGCGTCAGCGCCTGATGATCGCCCAGGCGCTGATCCGCCGGCCGCGCATCCTGTTCTTCGACGAGGCGACCAGCGCCCTCGACAACGAGACCCAGCGCACGGTCATCGAGAGCACCCGCAAGCTCAACGCCACCCGGGTCGTCATCGCGCACCGCCTGTCGACGGTGATGGACGCCGACCGGGTCGTGGTGATGGAGAACGGCAAGGTCGCCCAGCAGGGCCCGCCCGCCCAGCTCCTCGCGGACACCGGCGGAAGGCTGCACGAGCTGGTGCGACGCCAGCTGGCCTGAGGCCCCGGAACCACCGGCGCCGCGTCCGACACGGCCCCCACTAACGAAACTTTGCCGTTTCGCAGAAACTGGTCTAGCCTCCAGGTGTACGAAACCGTTTCGTTTACGTGCTCTTTGCCCTCACGTCCCTGGAGTGGTTCCCCATGTCTCCGAAGACCTTGACGGACGGCACCCGCACGGGCGCCGACCAGGGGCCGTCCGCAGCATCCGCCAAGAAGTGGTGGATCCTCGCGGTCGTCGCCCTGGCCCAGCTGATGGTGGTGCTGGACGCCACCATCGTGAACATCGCCCTGCCCTCGGCCCAGGCCGACCTCGGCTTCTCCGACGGCAACCGGCAGTGGATCGTCACCGCGTACGCGCTGGCGTTCGCCTCCCTGCTGCTGCTCGGCGGCCGGATAGCCGACCTCTTCGGCCGCAAGACGGCCTTCCTGATCGGGGTCGTCGGCTTCGCCGCCGTCTCCGCCCTCGGCGGTGCCGCGACCGACTTCGAGATGCTGGTCACCGCCCGCGCGCTCCAGGGCGCCTTCGGCGCGCTCCTCGCGCCCGCCGCGCTCTCGCTGCTCAACACCACGTTCACCGACGCCAAGGAACGCGCCAAGGCGTTCAGCGTCTACGGCGCCATCGCCGGCGCGGGCGGCGCGGTGGGCCTGCTGCTCGGCGGCATCCTGACCGACGCGCTCGACTGGCGCTGGACGCTGTACGTCAACGTGGCCATCGCCGTCGTCGCCTTCGCGGGCGGCTGGCTGCTGCTGTCCAACCACCGCGACGCCGAGAACTCCAGGCTGGACGTGCCGGGCACCGTCCTGGTCGCCGCCGGCCTGTTCTCCCTCGTGTACGGCTTCTCCAACGCGGAGACCCACGACTGGGACTCGCCGCAGACCTGGGGCTTCCTGCTCGCGGGCGGTGCGCTGCTCGCGGCCTTCACCTGGTGGCAGACCCGGGCCGCGCACCCGCTGCTGCCGCTGCGCATCCTCCTCGACCGCAACCGGGCGGCCTCGTTCCTGGCCGTGCTGATCTCCGGCGCCGGCATGTTCGGCGTGTTCCTCTTCCTCACGTACTACCTCCAGCTGAACCTGGGCTTCAGCCCGACGAAGACGGGTGTGGCGTTCCTGCCGATGGTCGGGGCGCTCATGGTGGCGGCGCAGATCGGCACCACGGCCCTGGTGCCGCGTCTGGGCCCGAAGGCGGTCATCCCGCTGGGCTTCGCGATCGCCGCGGTGGGCATGGCCTGGCTGACCGGGATCGGCGTCGGCTCCCACTACCTGAGCGCGGTGCTGCCGCAGTTGGTCATCACCGGTGTCGGCCTCGGCCTGGTCATGCCGCCCGCCATGCAGATGGCCACCGGCGGGGTCGCCGCCGAGGACGCGGGCGTGGCCTCCGCCACGGTCAACGCCATGCAGCAGGTGGGCGGTTCGATCGGCACGGCCCTGCTGAACACCCTGGCCGCGAGCGCCGCCGCCGACTACCTGGTCGGGAAGAACCCGGCGAACAAGCTGGTCCAGGCCCAGGCGAGCATCGAGAGCTACACCACCGCCTTCTGGTGGTCGGCCGTCTTCTTCGCCGCGGGCGCGGTCATCGCGTTCCTGCTCTTCCGCCGCGGGGTGCCGCAGCAGGACGCGGACGCGGCACCGGTGGTCCACATGTGACGGGCCCTCCACCCGCCGCACCAGGGAGACACCGGGAAGAGGGGCCGCCGTCCGCGAGGGACGGCGGCCCCTCTGTGCCGTGCCCGGAAGGGCGGGGAGCCCGCAGGTTCGGCCCTGGGTACTCGCGGCCCCTGAGAATCAGCGTGCTCGGCGTGGACTCGAACGCCGTGCGGCTGGTGGTCGCGGACGCGGCGGGCGGGGTCCCTCTGCCGGTACACACGGCCAGGAGAAGGTGATCTCGACCGGCTCGGGTACCGCTGCCGGCGGCCGCCGGCCCGACGCTCCGGGTGACCGGAGCAGGTCGGCGCGGATCGGCGCAGACGGGCCGCCCAGGCCAGTCCCGGCCCGCGGGGCCGCGCGAGCCGCCGTACGCGGAGGGTCGCTCCGCGTGATCCGGGCCCCGGCGGGTGGTCCGGCGTGCGTGGGGTACCCGGCGCGCATGGCACAAGACCCCCATGGACCACAGCTGCCGGTCGCCCGGGGCCCGGTGTCCGCGGCCGTCCGCGGATACCTGGCGGGCGCGGACGCGCTCCCGGCGGCGGAGACGGTCGCGGTCGCTTCCGCGTACGGCGACGACCTCCAGCTGGCCCTGTACCTCTGCTACGAGCTGCACTACCGCGGTTTCGCGGGGGTGGCCCCGGACCGGGAGTGGGATCCCGCTCTGCTGCGGGTGCGGGCCGCGCTGGAGCACCGCTTCCTGACCGCCCTGCGCGAGGACACAGCGGTCCACGACTGCGTCGAGGACGCGCTCGCGGAGCTTCTCGTCGAGCCCGTCGAGGGCTCGGGCGTCAGCCATTTCCTCGCGGCCGAGGGCGAGTTGTGGCAGCTGCGCGAGTACGCGGCCCAGCGGTCCCTCTACCACCTGAAGGAGGCGGACCCGCACGCGTGGGTGCTGCCGAGGCTGTGGGGCCGGGCCAAGGCGGCGATGGCGGCGGTGGAGTTCGACGAGTGGGGCGGCGGCCGCCCCGACCGCGTCCACGCACGGCTGTTCGCGGACCTGATGACGGACCTGGGCCTGGACACCGCCTACGGCCGCTATCTGGACGCCGCGTGCGCCGAGACACTGGCCACGGTCAACCTGATGTCCCTCTTCGGCCTGCACCGGGCCCTCAGGGGCGCCCTCGTGGGCCACTTCGCGGCGGTCGAGATCACCTCCTCGCCCGGTTCCCGGCGGCTCGCGCGGGCGATGCGCCGCGCGGACGCCGGGCCCGCCGCCGTGCGCTTCTACGACGAGCACGTCGAGGCCGACGCCGTGCACGAGCAGGTGGTACGCCATGACGTCATCGGCGGTCTGCTGGACGAGGAACCGCACCTGGCCCCCGACATCACCTTCGGCCTCGACGCCACCGGGCATCTGGAGGACCGCCTCGCCGCCCGCCTGCTCAGCGCCTGGCGCTCGGGAGAGTCCTCGCTGCGTACGCCGCTCCCCGATCAGGAAAAAGCCCATATTTCGTGATTGTCTGGGTACTTGGTCGGCGTGAATCCTCTCGTACTCCCGGGCGTGTACGCCCCACAGGAGGACACCGCCCTGCTGGCCGGGGCACTGTCCGAGGAACCGCTGCTCCCGGGGGCCGACGTCCTCGACGTGGGCACCGGCACCGGCGCGCTGGCGCTGGAGGCCGCGCGGCGCGGCACGCGGGTCACCGCGGTCGACGTGTCCTGGCGCGCGGTCTGCTCCGCCCGCCTCAACGCCTGGCGGGCACGGCTGCCGGTGCGCGTGCACCGCGGCAACCTCTTCGCCCCGGTGCACGGGCAGACCTTCGACCTGATCCTGACCAACCCGCCCTACGTGCCCGCGCCGGCCGGCGACCGCGGGGTCCGCGGGACGGCCCGGGCCTGGGACGGCGGTGGTGACGGCAGGCTCCTGCTCGACCGGATCTGTCTCGAGGCGCCCCTGCTGCTGCGGCCCGGCGGGGTGCTGCTGATGGTCCACTCCGCGCTCAGCGACCCCGCGAGCACCCTGACGGTCCTGCGCGCGTCCGGCCTGAAGGCGTCCGTGACGCGACGCCGCCGCATTCCCTTCGGCCCGGTCCTGCGCGAGCGCAGGGACTGGCTGCGGGAGCGGGGTCTGCTGTCCGCCGACGACGAGAACGAGGAACTGGTGGTCGTCCGTGCCGAACTCCCCAGCTGACAGGCCCTGCCGGATCACCGTCCAGCGCCGGGGCCCGCTGCTCCTCGAGGGACCGGTCGAGGTGGAACTGGAGGACGGCACCACGGTCGCCTCCGACCGCTTCCGGGTCGCCCTGTGCACCTGCCGGCGCAGCCGCCGCTACCCCTGGTGCGACACCAGCCACCGGGAACGGTCCTGAGGATTCCCGGGGACGCGCTCCCGCGCCCTTCCCGAAAACGGGTGCACCGGAGGCCGGCGGACAGCCCCACACTGTCCTCCGGCCTCCGGGTACGGAATCACGGTGCTCCCGTGTCAGGGGCTCGCACTCCCCACCTCACGAGCCTCTCTCGGTGTCCACGGGGACCACGCGATCCCGGTCTCAGAACGCGAAGAGGCTGCTCCCGGCAGCGTTCTTCACGCACTCGTTGGAGAAGGCGCGCTCGAAGGAGACGCGCTTGCCCTGCCACACGCCGTCGACGGTGACGACCACCGGGTCGTACTGCCTCGTGCAGACGGCGTCGCCCGGGCCCGCCAGGGCGTCCAGATCGCCGCCGGCGGCGCGCAGTTCGGCGCAGGCGCGAGCGGCGGCGGGGTGGGTGCCGGAGGGCGTCGGGGCGCAGCTCAGAGTGACGGCCCGGGCCGCGTTGACGGTGGCGGCGGTCTCTCCGTGGCCCACGGTCAGCACGAAGGCCGACGGGGCGTAGAGGGAGGTCGGCGCTGCGGCCGGGGCGGCGAGCGCGGATCCGGTGAGGGATCCGCAGACGGTGGCGGCCGTGAGGCCGAGGGTCGCTGCCCAGCGCGCGGTGTTCCGCATTGTGTGCATCCTTCCGCTCGATTCGGGGGTGTGCCGGTCCGGCTCGGTCGGTGTCGAACGCGGCGAGCGCGAGTCTGCCGAGTCCACCGCCGAAACTCACATCGACCCCATGGGTTTCAGTAACCTTGCGTATTGAATCAGTGGCGAGAAGTAACGAAATTCGAACGTTCCAACGCCGAAAGCAAGCGCTTCATGATCCCTTCGGTCGACTCGATGACCGGTTTCCATAGCTTCGTTAATCGGCCTGAAACATTCCGCCTCCGCCTCCGGATCCCTCCGCACGCCCCTCCGCCACTTCTCCGCGCACCCCTGCGCACACCCCTCCGTTCCGCTCTCGGCGGACTTCTCCTCGACCACTTGTGTTCATGTACCTGCGGAGTAATCGTCATTACATGATTACGACCGACCAGAAAGAGAAGCTGAGGGGCTGGTTCGCCGGCCGCCTGCCGGACGACCTCTTCGAGGAGCCCGCCGAGGTGACGGTCGACCGCGAGGAGATCACCGTGATCGGCCGCATCGCCACACCCCGGCTGACCGACGGTGTCTCGGCCGCCGAGCGGCAGGCGGCGGTCACCGCCCGGATCCAGGAGTTCCGGGAGCGCACCCGGGAGACCCGGATGGCGGTGGCCCGCGACGCCGAACACCGGTTCCGCCGGAAGGTGTCCTGGGGTGTGGTGTGCGACGGGGAGCGCGCCCTGTTCACCCATGTGGCCGCGCCCGTCATGACCCGGCTGCGGCAGCCCGAACGGCAGGTCCTCGACACCCTGATCGCCGCGGGCGTGGCCCGTAGCCGCAGCGACGCGCTCGCCTGGTGCGTCCGGCTGGTCCAGCGCCACACCGACGACTGGCTCACCGAGCTGCGCGACTCCCTCGAACAGGTCCAGCGGGTGCGGGCCCAGGGACCGGACACGGCCCCCGACTCCCACACCGCCCCCGCCCCCGATCCCGGTCCCGGTCCCGGTCCCGGTCACGACTCCGGTCACGACTCCGGTCACGACTCCGGCCCCGCCCACGGAGGGGTGGCGGATTCGCCCGCTCCCGACACGGAAGAAGGATGATTCATCCTCTGGTCGGGGTCTTGCCCCGGGCCGTAGGTTCGGCAGACCCCGATCAGTGACGGCATCCGCCCGCGTCGCGACTGGTCCCGCTACATCCCGGCCACCACCCCGCGCCGCAGGGTGGTCGGCGCCGCGTTCCTGTCGCAGATCGCATCAACCGCCGTCAGCGCGGCGGGCGTTACTGGTTCGCGCACTGCTGGAACCGGCGCGGTGTGACCGCCTGGTGGGTGTCGGCGCTGCCCGGTGTGCTGTTCACGAACATCCCGGGCCAGTTCGTTGGCCCGCTGGGTGATCCGGCGAACGGCATCGACATCGGGCTGCCGCTGCCCCTGGCCGTCGCCGCCGTGCTCTACCTGGCGTTGCTGCGGCTGTTCCCCGAACCCCGGGCGGTGTACGGGCCCGAGGGGGCGCGGCCGGCCAGGACCGTGGAGGCGGCGGTGCCGCCGATCACCGGTCCGGGCACGGACGCCGGCGACCCCGCCGCCGTACCGTCCGGGTCGGCCGTCGGCTGAACCGCCGGACCGCCGCGACCGACCCACCGGTATGGTCGCCCTGCGACGGCGACGACGCCGGACCGCGGGACGTCGAGAGGCGGGACGTACGGATGGCGAAGCACTGGGCGGACTTCCAGTACGAGATCTATCTGGGCGGGATGACGGGCGCGGTCCCCCGGCTGCCCACCGACCTGACCCGGCTCGAGGAACTCACCGAACAGCGCCTCGGCCCGGGGCCGGTCGGCTATGTGGCGGGCAGCGCGGGGGACGGCAGCACGGCGCGGGCGAACCGGGCGGCTCTGGAGCGCCGCCGGATCGTGCCGCGCATGCTGCGGGACGTCCACGAGCGGGACCTGTCGGTCGAGGTGCTGGGCCGTGCCCTGCCCGCGCCGCTCGCTCTCGCGCCCGTCGGCGTGCTGTCGATCATGCATCCGGAGGCCGAGTCCGCGGCGGCCCGGGCGGCGGCCGCGCAGGGGGTGCCGTTCGTCCTGTCGTCGGCCTCCAGCACGCCGATCGAGCAGGTGGCCGAGGCGATGGGGGACGCCGAGCGCTGGTTCCAGCTGTACTGGTCCAAGGACCGCGAGGTGACCCGCAGCTTCCTGCGGCGAGCGCGGACGAGCGGGTTCACGGTGCTCGTCGTCACCCTGGACACCCCGCTGCTGGCGTGGCGGCCCCGCGACCTCGACCAGGCCTATCTGCCGTTCCTGCACGGCGTGGGCACCGCCAACCACTTCACCGACCCGGCCTTCCTGGCGGGCCTTGCCAAGCCGGTGCACGAGGACCCGAACGCCGCCGTCCTGCACTTCGTGAGTCTGTTCGCGGACCCCGGCAAGACCTGGCCGGACCTGGCGTTCCTGCGGGAGAACTGGGACGGGCCGATCGTCCTCAAGGGTGTGCTGCACCCCGACGACGCCCGGTTGGCCGCCGACGCCGGGATGGACGGCGTGGTCGTCTCCAACCACGGGGGTCGGCAGGTCGCCGGTTCGGTCGCGGCCGCCGACGCGCTGCCCCGGGTGGCGCGGGCGGTCGGCGACCGGCTGACGGTGCTGTTCGACAGCGGGGTGCGCACCGGCGACGACGTCTTCAAGGCGCTCGCCCTCGGCGCGCGGGCGGTGCTCCTCGGCCGTCCCTACGTCTACGGCCTCGGCCTGGACGGACAGCCGGGCGTCGAGCACGTGATCCGCTGCCTGCTCGCCGAGTTCGACCTCACCCTGGCGCTGTCCGGCCACGCCGGGCCCGGGACCGTGGGCCCGGCGGACCTCGTCGAGGACGCCGGGTGACCACGGTCGGGTGCCGGCGGTCGGGTGACGACGGTCGGGTGACCGCGGGCACCGGGCGCCGCCGTGCCCGCGGGCCGGCCGGGGTCGCGTACCTCGTGCCTCAGGCGGTGCCGTCCGCCAGGTCGACCGGCTGGGCCGACGCGGGCGCGTCCGTACCGGTGACCGCGAGGGAACCGGGCGTGGCGGAGGCCACGTCGGTGAGCCAGCGCTGGCCGGTCGAGTGGTCGCGGACCTTCACGACCACGTCCGCCCCCGGCTCCTCACCGGCCGCCGCGAGGGCGAGCGCGTCGTCCCAGCGAGGCAGCAACTCGCCCTGCACGGTGAGGTCGTAACGGACGTCGTCCCCCCGGTCGTCGGTCTCGTCCACGCACGCGCCGAGGATGACCACCCCGGCGTCCGCGTGGGAGTCCACGCACAGGCCGGGCCCGGCCACGCTGCGCAACTGCCCGTCGTCGTCGTACGACCACTGCTGGGTCGCGTCGGAGGAGCAGTCGGCCAGTTCGACGGAGGCGCCCGCCCGCGCCTCGCCCCGCACGTCGAGGCAGAGGTCGGCGGCGGCGTTGCGCAGACTGGTCTGCCGTGGCGCGGTGGGCAGTCGGGCCGTGTCCGGGGCGGTCGGCGAGGCGGTGGCGGCCTGCGAGTCGATGCCGGGGACGGTGCCGCTGGTGGAGGCGGCCGGGTCGGCGCCACCGTCGTCCGACCACATGCCGGCGGCGAGCAGCGTGGTCAGCAGACCCGCCGAGGCCAGGCCGACACCGGTGAACAGCGCGCGCGGTGAGCGGGTCTCCCCCGACGACCGCCGGCGGGGCGAGGGGATCCGCGAGAACAGGTTGCCGGCCCTGCCGCGGGTGCCGCGGGTGCCACGGCCGCCGTGCCGTGCGGAGCCCTTGAGCCGCACGGTCTGCTGCTTGGCGCGGCCGGGGCGGGTGTCGTGGTAGCGGCGGGCGCCCCAGCCGAGCACCGCCTCGGCGAGCAGCACGCCGAGGCCGCTCTCGAAGTGGCCGAGCTGTTCGGCGGCGGCACGGCAGTAGCGGCACTCGTCCAGGTGCTTGCGCACGTCCGGCAGGAGGTCGCCGCCACGGCGGATCGGGACGTCGAGGAGCCGGTTGTAGAAGCGGCAGTCCTTGCTCGGCGCGAGTTCCCGGTGGGCCCGGACGACTCCCTCACGCAGTTTGTCCCGGGACTGCTCCAGGACGGAGGTCACGCTGTCGGTGTCCATACCGAGCAGACCGGCGGCGACGGTGACCTCTTCGGCCTCGACCTCCACATGCCACAGGACGCACCGGGCGACCGCCGGAAGGCCCTGGAACGAGCGTTCCGCCAGCACCCGGTTCTCCGGGATCATGGACTTCGCGGCCCGCATTCCCCGGGCGCCGGCCGGCTTGCGCAGCACCGGCAGCACGCCGGACAGTTCCTCGTCCGCGGACCACAGCCGGGCCATGTCCCGCACGGTCACCAGCAGCCGGGGCCGCAGCGCGGTCCCCGGTTCGCCCAGCTTCAGCCGGTCGAGGACCTGGTGGAAGGCGGCCGCGGTGACCATGGACGCGACGCTCCCGGAGGAGGCGAGGCAGATGACCGCGTACTCGTGCACCGGCCGCCAGTGCCGGGCGATCAGCAGAGCGGTGGACTGGGCGACCTCGCTGTCCGCGCCGCCGCGTATACCCGCGGCGAGTGACTCGTCGGATTCTCCGGGACCTCCGCCCGGCGGAGGGTAGGGCGGACGAGGAGGCTGAGGGGTGGGCACTGAGCGCATTCCTTTGGTACGTACCTGTCCGGTGCGGCAGGGAGCGTGAATTCGCCTCCGCCGACGAACGCGGGGGGTTTGGTCATGACCCCCCGCACGGGCGGTTCACCTTTGCACAACTGAGTCGCGCACAACAAGGCGACGGCTGAAGCTGCGCCTTGTTGATAGAAAGTCGATAGGCGGGGCCGGTTCACACCGGGGATCACGCCTTTCCGCGGCCTCTGCCGGCCCGGCCGGAATTCGCCCCTGCGCCCCGTGTGAAACACGCGCACACGGCAGGGCGCCGCGCACTCTCCCGGCGCACCGGCCCGCGTAGTTGGCTGGAACCGGCCACTTCCTCGGAGGCCCCGCGCAGGACGGCGGCTCTCCTGCGCGAAACGGCCGCCGGCCCTGTTCCTCCCGCCCTCGGCCGGCGGCCCTGAACGCTTTGCGCTTTGCCTATATCTGCCAGGACCGCAGCCGGTCCGCCGCGCCGTAGACGTCCGCCTTGCCGTCCAGCAGATCGCGGGCGAGGTCGACGAGCGCGCCGTACGGCGGATCGATGCCGGCCCCACTGGTGAACATGTACGCCACCGCCGTCGCGCAGGCGAAGCGGGCGTTGGCCGAGGGCAGGGGCTTGAGCACGGTGAGGGTGTGCAGCAGCGCGGCCGCCCGCCAGGCCGGGTCGGAGTCCACGCCGAGCCTGGGCGGATCGACCCGGTGCCGGGCGACGGCGGCGACCAGCGCCGAGAAGTCGTTGACGGTGGGCTGCTCCGGCAGAACCTCTTCGTGGCGCTGGAGCAGCCAGGGGACGTCGATGTGGATGACGGAGGTCATCGGTCAGGCGACCCGCCCCTCGCCCCGCACGGAGCGTTCGTCCTCGGGGAAGGCGGCGGCGAACTCGTCCGCGTGCGAGGCGAAGAACCTGCGGAAGGCCTCCGCGCCCTCCTGGAGCGCCCGGTGCCGCGCGATGTCGGCGGCGGCCGCCTCCCGCACGAGTGCCTTCATCGACGTACCGCGTTCCTTGGCGATCTGCCGCAGGTCCTCCAGCTCGCGATCGCTGAATTCCACATTGAGGGCTGGCATGCCCCTCACGGTACCGCGCGGGTACTTACTCGTAAATATCCCCAGGTCAAACTGGTGACCGCGCGGTACCGGAAGGTGTTCGACCCTGCACACTGCCGATCAGGCAGGGCCTATGGCTGATCCGGTCGCCGATCCCTCCCTATCCCTGGTCCGCCACGAAGGAGGCCAGCCGGGCCAGCGCCGCGTTCCAGTTGATCGCGGTCTCGTTCGTGGACCAGGACTGGATGTCGTCGATATAGCAGAACTGGCCCACGCAGCCCTGGAGCTTGCCCTGCGCGTAGGGGTCCTGAATGCTCGAGTTCGCGCCGCCCGCCAGGGTCCCCCGCGGCGGGTCCGGCAGGTTCGGGTCCAGCTGGCGCGCGTACCAGCGGCTGTGCTGGTGGTGGGAGTTCACCTCGCCGTAGCCGGTGACGTACGACAGGTTGAGCGCGTTGCGCCCGAGGACGTAGTCCATGCCCTGGACGGCCCCGGCCCGGTACTTCGAGGCGCCGGTGAGGTCGTAGGCCGTGGCGATGACCACGGCGTTGTTGAGGACCTGGTGGCTGGAACCCCAGTCGTAGCGGTTGCCGTCGGGGGCGTAGGGCATGCCGTACGGCTGTCCGGCCAGCGTGGCGAGATACGTGTCGGCGCCCCGCACCACCGACCGGCGGACCTTGTCGAGGCCGGGCAGCCGGTTCGGGACGGTCGCCAGGTCGAGGCGGCCGGCGGCGGCCGTGCGGGACCAGTCGAAGCCGTTGGGGACGAAGATGTCGGCCGTGTGCACCGGGGAGTTCACCACCTTGTCGGCGAACTGCTTCTCCCCCGTGCTGAGGTACAGCTCGGCGGCCGCCCAGTAGAACTCGTCGGTCGCGTCGTCGTCGTTGTAGGCGCCGCCGCCGGTGCCGTCGTTCGGGTCCGCGTACACGTCCGGATGCGCGAGGGCCGCCGTGAAGGCCTTGCGCGCGGCCGTCAGCGCCTTCGCAGCGAAGGCCTTGTCGTAGGGCCGGTACAGGCGGGCCGCCTGGGCGGCCGTGGCGGCCAGGTTGAGGGTCGCGGTGGTGGTGGGCGGGTGCAGTTCACGCTTCTGCGGATCGTCGCCCGGCAGCAGCGGCAGGCCCGTCCACTGCGCGTCGTGGATCTTGTGGTGGGCCATGCCGGCGAGCGGCTGCCCGTCCGGCACCTGCATCTTCAGCAGGAAGTCGAGCTCCCAGCGGGCCTCGTCGAGGATGTCCGGCACCTTGTTGCCGCTCTCGGGGAGGGCGAGCGTCCCGTCGCCGAGAGCGGCCGGGTCGCCGGTGCGGGCGAGCAGGGAACGTTCGTAGGTGCTCAGCAGCTCCCACGTGGCGATGCCGCCGTTGACGACGTACTTGCCGTGGTCGCCGGCGTCGTACCAGCCGCCGGTGACGTCGAGGGTGTAGTCGCACACCCCGGGCTGACACGGGACCGCGGAGTCGCCCTGGTTGGGGGCCGCGTCCACATGACCGGCCGCCCTGCCGTACCCGGGCCGCAGGTCGTCCCGTATCGCGATGCCGCTGCGCTGCGTGTAGTAGTACTTCACCGCGTCCAGCCGCAGCCGGTCGTAGTCGGCCGTGCCGATGTCGAAGGGGCGACTGGTCTCGCCGTCGGCGACCAGCGTGAAGCCCGTCCCGCGCGTGCGGTAGCCGCCGAAGTCGATGGAGTGGACGTTCTGTCCGGAGGAGACGTCGAGTCCGCGCGGCACGCTCCAGCCGTGCGCGACCGTCGTCCCGGAGCCGTTCTTGAGCTGCCAGGGCAGCTTCGCGCCGGCGTCGGTGACCAGCGTGGCGTTCTTCGGTCCGGCCGGCAGATAGGCGACCTGGTTGACGCGCACGCGTGGCCCGGTGTCGGGCTGGTACACCTCCGGCGGCACCCCGCCCAGCAGCGACACGTCGTCCAGGCAGAACCGCCAGGGATCGGCGCTCCCGCCGACCTGGAAGGCGACCTGCCCCTGGGTGCTGTCGACCGGCGAGGTGAACGTGTACGAGTAGGCGTCTCCCGACTCGTTCAGCACCGGGGTCGCCTCGTACCAGGTGTCGTACGGGGAGACACCGAGGCCCACGATCGCCCGCACCACATGCCCCTCGGGCACCCCGGAGGCGCTGAAGGAGAACCGGTACGACGACCCCTTCACCAGGGTGATCGCGTCCTGACCGATGGCGGAGTCCCAGCGGTTGACGGTGCCGCCCGGCACGTCCGCGCACAGCCGGCCGTCGGTGAGACCGGCGGTGACGTTGCTGGTCCACCACGGGTCGGCGGTCGTCTCGAAGCCGCCGTTCCTGACCTGTTCGACCTCATCGGCACCGGCCGGCTGCACGGGCAGCGCGGTGAGCGCCGCGCCCAGCAGGGCCGCGAGGGACAGCAGGGTGGTTCTGCGTCGTTTCACGTCCGGGCTCCTCGGGGAGGTGTGGGACGCTCCGCACGGGAGGCGGGTGCCATCTCGTGGGAGCGCTCCCAGAGCGGGGTCGCAGGACATGGTTGTTGGAGTCATGACACTGCGTCAACGGTCCCGACGAGATGGCTTCGGGGCCGTTGTCAGTGGGGCGTCCTAATGTGGACCGTCCGAGCACCGATCACCCAGACGAGGAACCGGAGTTCTCCATGACCACCCTGCCCGACCGGCCGAACACCGCCCTGCTCGTGATCGACGTCCAGAAGGGCCTGGTGGCGGGCACGCCCCGGCGCGACGAGGTGATCGCGAACATCAACACCCTGATCGGCGCGGCCCGCGCGCAGGACGTGCCGGTCGTCTGGGTACAGCACTCCGACGACGACCTCGAACGGGGCAGCGAGAACTGGGAGTACGTCGAGGAACTGGTCCGCCTCGACGCCGAGCCGCTCGTCCACAAGACCTACCAGGACTCCTTCGAGGACACCGGGCTGGAGTCGGTGCTCGCCGAGCGCGGGGTGGGCCGGGTGGTCGTCACCGGGGCGCAGAGCGACGCGTGCATCCGCTCGACGCTGCACGGCGCCTTCGTGCGGGGATACGACGTGACACTGGTCGGCGACGCGCACACGACGGAGGACCTGAGCAAGTACGGTGCTCCGGCGCCGGAACAGGTGATAGCCCACACCAACCTGTACTGGTCGTGGCAGAGCGCACCCGGGCGTGCCGCGGGCACGGTGGACACGGCGAAGGTGACCTTCGAGGCACCCGACGCGGGCTGAGGCGGCGCGGACGCGGGGTGATCGGGCGGCGGCGCCGGGCCGGCCTGTGCGGGCCGGTCTGTGCGGCCCGCCCGGAACGGACCGGCCCGGAGGTTCCAGCAGGGTGGTCCGGGCCGGGCGGGCGGGCCGGCCTCGGCACAGCGGGAGAGCCGAGGGCCGGGCCGTACGGGCCGGGCGGTGCGGGCCGGGCGGTGCGGGCCGGCCGGGCCGCTCCAGCCTCGGCACCCCGGGAGAGCCTCTGATGAGCGAGCCGGCCGGTTCTGCCGGTTCAGCCCGACCGGCCGGTCAGGCGGTCAGGCGGTCAGGCGGTCAGGCGGTCAGGATTCCAGCTTGGTGATGCGGATCGCCCCTTGGGGTGTGCCGGGGGCGCTGCTGGTCAGGGTCAGACGCAGCCCGGAGCCGCGGACCGGGTCGAAGGTGAGAGCCGTCGGCGTGTCCGAGGCGGTGGCCCAGTCGACGGTGGCGCCGGTGACCGGCACATGGCGCTCTCCGTCCCAGACCTCCGCCTCGACCGCCGCGGGCAGGCTGTGCGTGGCGTCGACGGTGAAGGACACCTCCACCCGGTCGAAGTCACGGGTGCGCCCGTAGTCCACCGAGACCCAGTCCCGCGGCCGGGCCCCGCCGAAGGCGGGCAGCAGGGCGGTGGCCGGCTTGGCGAAGGCGTTGGACCAGCCGGTGGCGGGGTCGCCGTCCAGCAGGGCCGCGGGCAGCGTGTCCGGACGGCCCGAGTAACTGGCGTCCGCGTAGGGGTGGTTCACCGGCGCCGGCAGGTCGGGAGTGAAGGCGGCGGGCTCAGTGGTCGCCTTCGAACGGGCGGGCGTGGTGCGCACGGTGGCGGTGCCCTTGCGCAGCCCCTCCACGCGGGCGGTCACCCGCAGGGCTCCGGCCCCGGTGCCGGAGCGCACGATGGCGAGGGCCTTGCCGTGGAAGGCGGTGCGCGTGCTGGCCTGATAGCGCTCGGCGCTCTCCTCCCGCCCGTTGTCGAGACCGGCCAGCGAGCCGCCGCCGACCTCGAAGGAGACGAGGTGTTCGGCGTCGGGCACCACGGTCCCGTGCGCGTCGACCACGTCGGCGGTGACGAAGACCAGTGACCGCCCGTCCGCGGGAAGGGACCTGCGGTCCGGAGTGAGGCGTACGGCGTGCGGGGCGCCGGCCGTGCGCAGCACATCGGTGGCGACCGTCCTGCCGCCCCGGCGGGCCACCGCCTTCAACTCGCCCGGCCGGTAGGGCACCTGCCACGTCAGGTGCAGCTTGCCCGCGCTGCCGTTCGGGCTGGTGTAGCTGCCGGGATAAGGGCCGGTGGTGAAGGTCTTGTCGTCGCCGGTGGCCTCGGTGGTCTCCAGGTAGGCGCGGCCGTCGACGGTCTTCTTGGTGTCGAACCTCCTTACGCCCAGGGACTTTCCGTTGAGGTACAGCTCCACGGTGTCGACGTTGGAGTAGGCCCACACCTCGACCGTGTCGCCCGTCTCGTGGTTCCAGGTCGTCGGCAGCAGATGGACCATCGGCTCGTCGGCCCACTGGCTCCGGAAGAGGTGGTACATGTCCTTCGGGAACCCGGCCGTGTCGACCGCGCCGAAGAAGGACGCCTTCACGGGGAAGACGTTGTACGGGGTGGGTTCACCGATGTAGTCGATGCCGGACCACAGGAACTGACCCGTGAACCACTTCCGGTCGCGGTCCTTCTTGTGCCCGTACTCGCCGCTCATCGTCCAGGAGGCGAGGTTGTTGTCGTAGGAGGAGGTCGCCCGCCTGCCGGGGGTGTGGTTCTCGCCGGTGTTGAGGTGCTCGGGTTCCTGGTAGGTGCCGCGGGTCGAGGTCTGCGAGGACGACTCGGACTCGAAGAGGAACAGGTGCGGGTAGGTCGCGTGCAGGACGTCCACCGACTTGGCGGTGTTGTAGTTCAGGCCGAGGCCGTCCAGCTTGGCGAGCATCAGGTCGGCGGCGGAGCCCTTGGCGGGCGGGGTGCGGTACTTGTCCGAGCCGATGATGAGCGGACGGGTGTCGTCCGCGGCCCTGATCGCGGTGATGATCCGGTCCGCCATGGCGAGACCGGCGGTGGAGGTGGAGTCGGTGATCTCGTTGCCGATGGACCACAGCAGGACGGCGGGCGAGTTGCGGGCCGCAAGCACCATCTCGGTGGCGTCGCGCTCGCACCACTCGTCGAAGAACCGCCCGTAGTCGTACCGCGTCTTGCCGGTCTTCCAGCAGTCGAAGGCCTCCACCAGCATCACGATGCCCAGCTCCTCGCAGACCCGGATCATCTCCGGGGACGGCGGGTTGTGGGAGGTACGGAAGGCGTTGACGCCCATGGACTTCATGATCGTCATCTGTCTGCGGACGGCGTCGACGCTGATCGCGGCGCCGAGCGCGCCCAGGTCGTGGTGCAGGTCGACGCCCTTGATCTTGGCGTGGCTGCCGTTGAGGTGGAAACCCTCGTCCGGGTCGAAGCGGAAGGTGCGGATGCCGAACGGGGTGCGGTAGGTGTCGGTGACCCGTCCGGCGACGCGCAGCTCGGTCTCCAGGGTGTAGCGGCGCGGGGTCTCGAAGTCCCACCGCTGCGGGTCGGTCACGGTGAGTTCGTGGGTCTGCGTGGCCCGGTCGGCGACGGCGGCCGTGGAGGAGGTGCGGGCGACGGTGCGGCCGTTCGGGGCGAGGACGCGGGAGACGACCTCGACGTCCGTGCTCGCACCGGACGCGTTCGCCACGGTGGTCGCGACCCGGACGACGGCCCGTTCGTCGGTGACCTCGGGGGTGGTGACGTACGTGCCCCAGCGGTCCACGTGCACCGGTTCGGTGACGACCAGGCGGGCCTCGCGGTAGATGCCGCTGCCGGAGTACCAGCGGCTGCTCGGGAGCCGGTTCTGCACCTTGACCGCGATCACGTTCTCGGTCGTGCCGTCGGTGTGCAGCAGGTCGGTGAGGTCGAAGGCGAAACCGGTGTAGCCGTAGGGGTGGTGGCCGACCTCGGTGCCGTTGCAGTAGACGTACGAGTCCATGTAGACGCCGTCGAACTCGACCGAGATCCGCCGGCCGGTGTGTCCGGGCGGCAGGGTGAAGGCGAGTCGGTACCAGCCCAGGCCGCCGGGGAAGAAGCCGGTGCCGCTGGTCGTGCCGTTCTGCGTGGTGGGCGTCTGCTCGATGCTCCAGTCGTGCGGAACCGCCACCGCGCGCCAGGTCGAGTCGTCGTAGCCGGGGGCGGCGGCGTCCGCGTACTGCCCGGTCGGGTCGGTGATCCCGCCCGGATTGACCAGCGCGAAGCGCCAGCCGTCACGCAGCGCGACCGTGCGGCGGCCGGATGCGCGCACGGCGTCGGCGGCGGCCCGTGCCGCCGGTGTGCCGAGGAACGCTCCGGCGGCCGGCGCGGCCGCGGACGCGAGAAGGACCGATCTGCGAGTGACCGTCATGGTCGGCTCTCCCTCATCAGGAACCAGAAGTACTCACAACTGATCGTTAACAAACAGAATCTGACGACGGGCCGCTCCTGCCCGTCAAGGGGCTCGACGCGCCCGCCCGCTCCGGCGGCGGACCGGGGCTGCCCCGCCCGGGGATCGCACGGGACTGGCCGGTTTTAGCCCTTGACCCCGACGGGAACTCGCTGTTCAGCCGAGCCCTGGGGGTTCCCGTCCGCCGGGGAGCGGGACACACTAGGCTGGAACGGAAGTGACGTGCCTGTTCACTGTGAGTGTCCGCGATGGAGTGCCGAGATGAGCCCGGAGTATCCGTTCGACGAGGCCGCGACGGCCCGGGCGATCGTCGACGACTCCGGCGCGCTGGTCGGGTGGAACGACGGCGCCCGGGCCCTGCTGGGCTGGACCCCGGCCGATGTCCTGGGCCGGCCCGCCACCGAACTGCTGGCCGACGGGACACCCGACTTCACCGGCACACGCTGGGACGGAACGGTCACTTTGCGCCATCGCGACGGCCGCCCGGTCCGGGTGTGGCTGCTCGCCCACCGCCTCCCGGACCGGGCCGACGACCGGGGACAGTGGCTCGTCGTCACCCCGCTCGCCGGCGGTGGCACCGACCCGTCGGACGCACTCCTGGCCGCGGCGGGCCTCGTCCAGTCCCCCTGCGCCGTGGCCGTCTACGACGAACGGCTGCGGCTGCGCCGGCTCAACGACGCGATGCGCGAGGTCATCGGGCTCCCCGAGGAACGGGTCCGGGGGCTGCGGCTCGCCGAGATCGGCGGCGGACCGCAGAGCACGGAGCTCGAACAGCACATGCTGCGGGTGCTCACCAGCGGCCGGCCGCAGGACGTGCAGACGTACATCCGCACCGGCGGCGAGTCGCGGGCCCACGCCTGGCTGGCCCGGATGGCGCCGGTCCTCGACGCCGACGGCCGGGTCCGGGGCGTGTGCCTGTCCGCCCACGACTTCACCGAGAACTACCTCGCACGCGAGCGGCTCCAGCTGGTCAACGAGGCCAGCGTGCGCATCGGCAGCACCCTCGACGTCATCCGGACGGCTCAGGAGCTGGCGGAGGTCTGCGTGCCCGCGCTCGCCGACTTCGTCAGCGTCGACCTGCTCGACCCGCAGGACGGCGGGGAGCCGCCGAGCCGGTTCAGCCCGCCGGTGGGGCTGCGGCGTGCCGCGCACCACTCGGTGAACGCCGGCAACCCGGAGGCGGTGGCCAAGCCGGGCGAGGTACAGCAGTACCCGACCGGGTCGCCGCAGGCCGACTCGCTGGTCGCGGGACACACCGTCATCGGCTCCCTGGCGGAGGGCGGTCTGGACGCGTGGCTCGCCTGGGACCCGGCACGCGACGCCCGGGTGCGGGAGCTCGGCATCCACTCCACGATGTCGGTGCCGATCCAGGCGCGCGGCATGACGCTCGGCGTCGCCGTCCTCACCCGGTTCCGCAGGCCGGACCCGTTCACCCCGGACGACGTGCTGCTGGCCGAGGAGATCACGGCCCGGGCCGCCGTCTGCATCGACAACGCCCGCCGGTTCTCCCGCGAGCGCGAGACGGCCCTCGCCCTCCAGCGCAGCCTGCTGCCGCGCTCCCTGCCCCGCACCGCCGCCGTCGACGCCGCCTCCCGTTATCTGCCGGCCGCCCGCGCCGGGGTCGGCGGCGACTGGTTCGACGTGATCCCGCTGTCCGGGATGCGCGTCGCCATGGTCGTCGGGGACGTCCTCGGGCACGGCATACAGGCCTCGGCCACCATGGGAAGGCTGCGCACCGCCGTGCGCACCCTCGCCGACATCGACCTCGCCCCCGACGAGCTGCTCACCCACCTGGACGACCTGGTCGTCCGGCTGTCGGAGGAGGCCGGCGGCGAGGGCAACCCCGGCGAGGTCGGCGCCAGCTGTCTGTACGCGGTGTACGACCCCGTGTCGCGACGCTGCACGCTGGCCCGCGCCGGGCACCCCCCGCCCGTGGTGCTGCGGCCGAACGGCCCGGCCCGCCGGGTCGAGCTGCCGGCCGGTCCCGCGCTGGGCCTGGGCGGGCTGCCCTTCGAGTCGGCCGAGCTGGAGCTCGCCGAGGGCAGCGTGCTCGCCTTCTACACCGACGGCCTGATCGAGTCCCGCGCGCAGGAGGTGGACTCCGGTCTCGGGCTGCTGAGCGAGACGCTCGCGGTGTACTCGGACTCCCTGGACGAGACCTGCGACCGGATCCTGCACGCCCTGCTCCCGCCCGGCGGCGCCGCCGACGACGTGGCCCTGCTGCTCGCGCGCACCCGGGGCCTGCCCGCCTCCCAGGTCGCGACCTGGGACATCCCCGCCGACCCCTCGCTGGTCGCGCCGATCCGCAGACAAGCGGTCGACCAGCTCTCCCGCTGGGGACTGAGCGAGGCGTCCTTCACCACCGAGCTGGTGGTGAGCGAACTGGTCACCAACGCCATCCGCTACGGCGCCCACCCGATCCGGCTCCGGCTGATCCATGACGCGACCACGCTGATCTGCGAGGTGTCCGACACCAGCCACACCGCCCCGCACCTGCGCCGGGCGAAGACCTGGGACGAGGGCGGCCGCGGCCTGCTGCTGGTCGCCCAGCTCACCCAGCGCTGGGGCAGCCGGCACACCCCCGAGGGCAAGACGATCTGGGCGGAGCTGAGCCTGCTCGACGAGGAGTGAGGCGGCCTCCCGGGGGCTTGGCCGGCGCTTTACCCCGGCGTGTTTTCATGGACGGACACCCGGACCAGTCAGATGGGCGGGCACCACCGCACCCCGCTCCCGGAGACACCCATCAACTCCCCGCTCGCCGAAACGCTGTCCGTCGTCCTGCTCGCCGCCGCCCTGGGATGGGCCGTGCTGCGCCCCGCCGGGCGGTCCGAGGCACTCGTCGCCGTCCCCGCCGCCGCACTGGTGATCGCCCTGGGTGCGGTCTCGCCGGAGCACGCGCTGGCGGAGGCCGAGCGGCTCGGACCGGTCGTCGGCTTCCTCGCGGCGGTGCTGGTGCTGGCGCACCTGTGCGATGTCGAGGGTCTCTTCACGGCGTGCGGGGCGTGGATGGCCCGGAAGTCGGCGGGCAGCCCCCGACGCCTGCTGGCCTCGGTGTTCGTGCTGGCCTCGGTGATCACCGCGGTGCTCAGTCTGGACGCGACCGTGGTGCTGCTGACGCCGGTGGTGTTCGCCACCGCCGCCCGGATGGGCGTGCGCGCCAGGCCCCACGTCTACGCCTGCGCGCACCTGTCGAACACCGCTTCGCTGCTGCTGCCGGTCTCCAACCTCACCAACCTGCTGGCATTCGAGGCGAGCGGGCTGAGCTTCACCCGGTTCGCCGCCCTGATGGCCTTGCCGTGGGTCGTCGCGATCGGCGCCGAGTACCTGGTCTTCCGGCGTTTCTTCGCCGCCGACCTGCCGGCCGCCGAGCCCGCCGCCGACGACGGCCCGGCGCCCGAGCTGCCGCTGTTCGCTCTGGTGACGGTCGCCTGCACGCTCGTCGGGTTCGTGGTGGCGTCCGCCGTCGGGATCGAGCCTGCCTGGGCCGCGTTCGCGGGCGCCCTGGTGATGGCCGGACGCGCGCTGCTGCGGCGACGGGTGACACCGGTCGCCGTGGTGCGGGCCGCCGCGCCGGGGTTCCTGGCGTTCGTGCTGGCGCTCGGCATCGTGGTGCGCGCGGTCGTCGACAACGGACTCGCCGACGCGCTGCGGCACGTCCTGCCGGACGGCTCGGGCCTGCTCGCCCTGCTCGCTGTCGCCGCGCTGGCCGCCGTCCTGGCCAACCTGATCAACAACCTGCCCGCGGTCCTGGTCCTGGTGCCGCTCGCCGCCCCGGCCGGGACCGGGGCGGTGCTCGCGGTGCTGCTCGGGGTGAACATCGGCCCGAACCTCACCTACGCCGGATCGCTGGCGACGCTGCTGTGGCGGCGCGTGGTGCAGGCGCGTGAGGAGCGGGTCGGGCTCGGGCAGTTCACCCGGCTGGGTCTGCTCACGGTGCCGACCGCGCTGGTCCCGGCCGTCGTGGCGCTGTGGGCCTCGCTGCAGGTGGTCGGCGCCTGACCGCCCGGGTCAGCCGCGCCCGCCGCCGAACCCGGAGCCCGAGCCGTATCCCCCGGAGCCGCCGCCGTACCCGGAGCCGCCGTAGCCGTATCCCGAGCCGCCGGACGAGCCCGACGGGCCGTCCCACGAGCAGTAGGGGGACGGGTAGTACGAACAGGAAGTGGTGTCGGAGCCCGAGGAACTCGTCGGGCTGGGGGTCGTCGGGGTGGCGGACGGCGTCGGCGCCGGGGGCTTCGCGGCCTTGGGCGTCGGGGTGGGCGCCGGGGCGCCCGAGGAGGTGCTGTCGGCGCCCCAGTTGACGAACTGCATCTGCGGGTCGGGCTGCGAGGTGTCGATCACCCAGCGCTGGGCTGCGCTGTCCACCCGGTTCTTCAGGACGAGGGCGCCCGATCCGTCGGTGGCGGCGGGCGCCAGCGCGAGGTTCTGACCCGAGCGCGGGACGAGCGTGCCCTGGAGGGTGAAGTCGTACCGAACGTTCTTGGGGTCGGACTGGGAGGCTCCCGCGCACGGGGCCAGCCGCACCGAGAAGCCCAGGTGGGAGTCGAGACACAGATCGGCGTTGGCGGCGCTGCGCACCAGCCCGTCCGGTTCGTACGACCACTGCTGGCCGGCCACGGAGGAGCAGGCGGCGAGTTCGGTCTCGGCGCCGCTGACGGCCTTGGTGCCGACGATGCCTATGCACAGCCCGGAGGCCACGTTGTGCAGCCGGCCGCGCAGGGTGCCCTGGGCGTCCTCACCGACGTCGACCCAGGACGGGTCGGAGGTGGCCGTGTCCGTCCCGGGGGCCGGGGTCTTCGCCGACTGGCGGCCGGCGCCGGGCGCGGCTGCGTCCCCGGAACCGACGGCGGCCCACACGCCGAGCGGCAGCACGACCAGTCCGCTCACGGTCAGCACGGCGGCGGCGAGGTTGCGGCGGCGGGCGCGGCGGGCCGCCTTCTGGGCCGAACGGCTCCCTCCGGGGCGGGAGCCGGCGCCGGGCGCGGCCCCGGCGCGCGCGACGGCACCGACCCGCGATCCGATGCGGGCCATCGCCCCGGCACGCAGCCCGGCGCGGGGGTTCGGTCCTGCGCCGGTGCCGGGCACCGCGGGGGCGGGGGCTCCATCGGTGAAGGCCTCGCCCGAGTAGCTCCTGGGCTGCTCCGCGGGGGTCTCGCCGGATTCGCCGTCGCCGGCCATCCTGACCTCGACATAGGCCGCGGCGGCCCAGCCCAGGATGCCCTCGGCCAGGGCGGCGCCGAGCAGACCCTCGAACTGCCGCAGCTGGTCGGCGGTGTGCAGACAGTGCCGGCACCGCTCCAGGTGGCCGCGCAGATCGGGGTCGAGGTCGCCGCCGCCGCGACGGCAGGTGACGTCCAGCAGCCGGTCGTAGCGGTGGCACTCGTCGTCGGTGGCGAGTTCGCGGTGCACCTGGAGGCACTCCTCGCGCAGCCGCTCGCGGGCCCGGCGCAGTTCGACCCGGGCGCCCTCCTCCTCGAGGCCCAGCAGTCCGGCCGGGACCGCCAGGGGCTCGGCCTCGACCTCGATGTGCCAGAGCAGGCAGCGCGCCGACTGGGGCAGCCGCTGGAACGCCCGGGACAGGATGCGCCGGTTCAGCGGCGGCAGCAGCCGGGCGGCGGCGCGGTCACCGTCCTCGCCCTCGGAGCGCAGCGCCGGGTGCAGCAGGTCACGGCGGCCGTCGGCGTCCCATTCACCGGCGATGCGGCGCACGGTCACCAGCAGATGGGGGCGCCAGGCGGCGGTCGGCCCGTTCTGCCGCAGGCTCTCACCGAACAGCCGGGTGAAGGCGGCCGTGGTGAGCATGCCCGCCGCGCGCTCGCCGTCGGTGCACAGCCGTGCGTAGGCGAAAGCGGCCGCCCAGTGGCGGTCCAGCAGCTCACCGACGGGATGCAGTGCGGGTGACGCACCCGTCCACTTCTTCAGCTCGGAGCTCAGCTGTTCGTCCGTCGCGTCGAAGCGGCGCGCCGAAGGGGAATTCGACAGGCCTGCGTCATTCACGGTCTGCATTCCTTCCGGGGGCATGCGGCATAAAGTCCATACCATCGGGTATGCGATCCCGCCCACGAAGCGGGATCGACTCGCACAGGGTTCGGCACCTCGAACGTCCGCGGGGGGACCGCTCTTTTGAAGCGTGGGGGGTGTGAACGGGAGGTGTCTCGTGCGCACCGGGGAAATCGTTGTCCGAGCGCCGACAGGGCTCACCTTTGCACAGCCGGACCAGGCGGAACAAGAGATCTCGCGGTTTCGTGCATTGCCTGTAAGCCAAATAATTTTGACGAAACGTCAACCGTGGAACCCCTGTGGGGTGGTCGCTGTATCGGTGTCCCTTTTGGCGCCCCTTTCGGCGTGCCTTTCAGGACGGGTAATTGTCGTCCGCATTCCGTCCCGGTACGTGCCCGGCGGTGCGCCGTGGCGGGCGCGGAAGACGCGGCTGAAGTGGAACGCGCTCGCGAAGCCCGAGGCCGACGCCACGCGTTCCACGGACAGGTCGGTGCCCTCCAGCAGCCGGGCGGCGTGGCTCAGTCGCGTCTCGAGCAGATCCCGCATCGGGGAACGGCCGACCTGCTCCGTGAAGAGATGGGCGAAGCGCGAGGGCGACAGCGCGACCTCCGCGGCGAGCGAGCGGACGGTGTGCGGGGCGCCGGGGTCCGCCGCCATCCGCGCCCGGACACGGCGCACGCGCTCGTCGAGGCCGGGCGGGGGCGCGGGAGGCCGGGCCGAGGCGGCCGCCAGCAGGACGGCCTCCTCCAGTGCGCACAGGGCGAGTTCCCGGGCCGCGGAGCCATGCGCGACCACGATCCCCAGGTCACCGGACGCCAGTTCGGCACCGGTCCACCGGGCGTCGGCGCGCATCCGCCGCCAGGCTCCCGCCATCCGGTCGTGCAGCGCGGCCGGCACGGGGCCGACGCCGTACAGACCGTCCGGGCCGTCGCCGGTGGCGTAGGGGCGAAGCCAGGGTGTCCAGGAAGGCCGGACCTGACAGTGCGCCCACCAGAACCGCCAGTGCCGTGCGCCGGGTTCGACGGCGTAGGCGTGCGGGACACCCGGCGCGAGCACCACCAGGTCTCCGGCGCCGGCCCGCACCTCGCTGCCGCCCTGCCGCAGCCGGCCGCGCCCGCCCGTCGTCCAGGTGAACAGCCAACTGTCCGACCCCTGGGGCCGGTCGACGCGGTACCCGGCGTCCTCGTCGAAGTGACCGACCACCACCAGGCCGGGCGGCGGGGACGGATCCGCGGGACCGGCAGTCCTGGGCAGGTCGTCAGCACGCATGGGCATCCTCCCGGGGGGTGCGTCGGCCTAGCGTTGCGGTCGAGACCAGTGGACCGAGGAGGCACAGTATGACCGTCACGGACACCGGCGCCGCCGGGGCACCCGTCCTGACCCGCGCGGGGCTGCGGCAGTACCGGGAGGACGGCTTCACCGTCGTACGCGCGCTGTTCGGGTACGACGAGGTCGACCGCCTGCGTGCCGAGTTCGCGCAGTTGCACGCGGCCGGGCGGCCGGTGCCCGGGCACTTCGAACCGCGTCCCGGCGCCGCCGACCCGCTGCACGCGTACCCGAGGGTGATGCACCCGCACGAGATCAGTTCCCTCGCCCGGCAGGTGCTGCTGGACGCGCGGCTGCGGAACGTGCTCGAGGAACTGCTCGGCGAGGAGGTGCTGGCCGCGCAGAGCATGTTCTACTTCAAGCCGCCGGGCGCCCGGGGCCAGGCGCTGCACCAGGACAACTTCTATCTGCGGGTCGAGCCGGGCACCTGCGTGGCGGCCTGGCTGGCCTGTGACGTGATCGACCGGGACAACGGCGGGCTCGAGGTGGTGCCCGGCACCCACCGGATGGGGCTGTTCTGCCCCGAGGAGGCGGACGCGGAGGTGTCGTTCGCGCGCGAGTACGTGCCGCCGCCGCCCGGACTCGCCGCGGTGCCGGTCGACATGGCGCCGGGTGACGTGCTGTTCTTCAACGGCAGCCTGGTGCACGGGTCGGGGCCGAACGCGAGCGGAGACCGATTCCGGCGGTCGTTCATCGGGCACTACACGGGGCAGTCGGCGGAGCGCATCGGGCGGTACTACCGGACGCTCTCCATGAGCGGTGAGCGGGTGCCGCTGGCGGTCAGCGAGGGGGCGGGGCCCTGCGGTACCGAGTTCGCACCGCAAGGCCCGCATTAGTGCTCCGCTCGCCGGACGGCACTTCCGCCGCCGGGTGCGCGGGGGCTGGTCGCGCGGTTCCCCGCGCCCTGCGGGGGCGCCTTCAGCGGCCGGCGACCGGGTGGGGCCCGCAAGACTCCTCCGGTTCCGCCAACTCCCTTTCTTTCAGGGGCAGTTCGGTGGCCGCTCCGTAGGTCGTGCAGCCCGGACGGATCCTGGAGACGTCCAGACCCGTCGAACCGGGCTTCACGTACCGCATCGCGGCCGCTCCTGACATCGGTGTGGGTTCGGAAGTGGAGCGTACGTCGGCCCGAGGGGACGGGCTGGACCGAGCGGCTTGCCCGACTCATTCGATCAGGTCCAGCGCCCGCTCCCAGTCGAACTCCTCGCCCCGGTCACGGTCGTAGGGGTACCCGAACCGGACGCCCATGCCGCGCAGCCGTATCAGACTGTCCTGGTAGGCGGGGTGGCTCGCGAGGGTCTCGTTCACACAGGGCAGGACCCCGAGGGGGACGCCCAGCCCGGCGACCTCGCACAGCGTGCCCAGGGCGAGGGTGTCGGCGATGCCCGCAGCCCACTTGTTGATGGTGTTGAAGGTGGCCGGGGCGACGACGACGGCGTCGGGCTCGGGGAACGGCCGCGGGTCGCCGGGGCGCCGCCAGGCGGAGCGGATCGGGCGCCCGGTCTGCGCCTCGACGGCGGCGGTGTCGAAGAAGCCTTTCATGGCGTGGGGTGTCGCGATGACGCCCACGTGCCACTCCCGTTCCTGGGCGGCGGCGATCAGCCTGCCGACGTCCGAGGCGATGCCGGCGGCGCAGACGACGACGTAGAGAAAGGGCGGCTGTTCGTCCTGTTCGGTCACCCGCGCACCCTACTGAAGCGGGGAGGGCGGCCCTCGTTCGGCCTCGGGGCCCGGCCCGTGACGCGCCGTCGCGTCGTCCCCCACGAAGACGCACGCGTCGGCCGCCGAAGGGGATACGGGGGGTGGACGCGGTCGGCCCACGGTCGCCGCGCTCCATGCCCGGGCCTCGCACTCCACGCCCGCACCTCATCCGGCCGGCTCGGACACGTTGATCGCGCCGACCGGGCAGGCCCGGGCGGCCTCCCTGACCATCGGATCACCGCCGCCGCCCTCCCGGCCGGGCAGCAGGGCGCTGAGGCCGTCGTCGTCCTGGGTGAAGACGCCCGGGGCGGCCAGCGCGCACTGGCCGGCGCCGATACAGACGTCCGTGTCGATGTGAATGTCCGTCACGGGTGCCCCTTACCAGGTCACGGGGAGTTCCAGCATCCCCTGGATGGTGTCGCCGGGCTTCCAGCGCACCTCGTCGGCGGGCACGGCCAGCCGCAGGCCGGGGAGCCGCTCCAAGAGGGCGCCCAGGGCGATCTCCAGCTCCGCGCGGGCCAGGTTCTGGCCGAGGCACTGGTGGATGCCGAAGCCGAACGCCACGTGGTGGCGGGCGGAGCGGTGCCAGTCGAGGGTGTCGGGCGCCGGGTAGGCGCCCTCGTCCCGGTTGATCACGGACGTCGCGAAGACCACGCCCTCCCCCGCCCGGATCGTCGTCCCGGCCACCTCGATGTCCTCGGTGGCCTGCCGCAGCAGGCCGTCCGCGATGGACAGCAGCCGCATCAGCTCCTCGACGGCCGCCGGCAGTCGCGACGGCTCGGCGCGCAGCTCGGCCAGCCGGTCGGGGTGCCGGAGCAGGGTGTAGGTGCCCAGCGAGATCATGTTGGCGGTCGTCTCGTGGCCCGCGACCAGCAGGATCGTGGCCAGCGCGATCGCCTCCTCCCGGTCCACCGTTCCTTCGCGCACCTGCTCGTGGACCAGGGCGTCGAGGACGCCGTCGCCGGACGGCTCCGTCAGCTTCCGGTCGATCAGCGCGCCGAGGTAGTCGTCGAGCCGGTCGCGCGCCCCGCGCACCTCCTCGGGCACCCGGCTGCGCAGCAGCCGTCGCGACTGCTCCTCGAAGAACTCGTGGTCGGCGTACGGTACGCCGAGCAGTTCGCAGATCACCGTGGACGGCACGGGCAGCGCGAAGGCGTTCACGAGTTCCGCGGGCGGCCCCTGCGCGAGCATCGCGTCGATGCGCTCGTCGACGATCCGCTGGATGGCCGGGCGCAGGGCGGTGGCGCGTTTGAGGGTGAAGTTCGCGACCAGCAGGCGGCGCTGGACGTGGTGCTCGGGGTCGTCGACGTTGAGCAGGGCCGTCCGGCGGTCGCGCAGCGCCTTGAAGCGGGGCGAGGTCGCCGGGTAGCCGGGGCGGGTGCGGTCGGTCGACAGCCGGGGGTCGGCGAGCAGGTGGCGGGCCGCCTCGTGCCCGGTCACCAGCCAGGCGACCCGGCCGTCGTAGAGGGTGACGCGGGCCAGCGGACGGGAGTCCCGCAGTGGCTCGTAAGCGGGGGGCGGCTGGTAGGGGCAGGTGCGGTCCTGGGGGAAGGCGACGGGCGCAGGCCCGCGCCTCACATCCGTCAGGCCCGTCGCGTCCGTCGCGTCTGTCGCGTCCGACGCATGCGTCAGGCCCGTGGTGTCCGTCGCGCTCACCAGGCCCCGGGTGTCCGTCGTGTCCGTGGTATCCGTCATGGGTGACCTCGCAGACGAAGAGTGCGTCATGCCGATCTTCATTAGATGCCCCGGGCACCTATGGAGCGACGCGCAGTTCGGCCAGATCGACCAATGGGGCGATTCGGCCGGAACCATTCGCTCCGAAGCGCCACTCTTGGGGCGGCGACGGGAAAACCGATTGCCGCCGCCCCGCCTTCACCCGCAGGATCCGGCCATGTCCACTTTCGCCGCCCTCCCGCCGCTGACGCCCGCCACCGCCCTTCCGGCGTGCGGCCGACAGCAGCCCGGCCGTCCCCGGAGGCCCGACACCGCGCGACCGTGACGGCCGCGCTCGTCGCGGGCCTGGTCGCGGGCTACGGCATCGCCGTACCCGTCGGCGCGGTCGCGACCTACCTCGTCTCCCTCACCGCCCGCACCTCCCTGCGCACCGGTGTGTGCGCCGCGCTCGGCGTCGCCCTCGCGGACGGCCTCTACGCCCTCATCGCCACGGCCGGGGGCGCCGCCGTCGCCGCCGTACTGCGGCCGGTACTGACGCCGCTGCGCTGGGCCTCGGCGCTGGTCCTGCTGGCGCTGGCGGCACGCGGCGCGATGACCGCCGTGCGCCAGTACCGGGCCCGGCGGCTCAGCACCCGGTCCGCGCCGCCTCCGCCGAGCCCCGCCAGGGCCTGTCTGAGCCTGTTCGGCATCACCCTCCTCAACCCGACGACCGTGATCTACTTCGCCGCCCTGGTTCTCGGCACCGGCACCACCGCGTCCGTACGGCCCCTGGAACAGGGCGTGTTCGTGGTGGCGGCCTTTCTCGCGTCCGCGAGCTGGCAGGTTTCGCTCGCCGGCGGCGGCGCGTTGCTGGGCCGCTTGCTGACCGGACACCGGGGGCGGCTGCTGACGGCGCTCGTGTCGAGCGGGGTGATGACGGTGCTGGCCCTGCGGATGATGACTTGAGGAGGCCACGGGGCGGATGAATCTCGCGGCCACCGGTGTTGAACCGGGTTGCGAGTCGGACGTACGTGACGCGCACGACGCGGCGCGATGACGAAGGGACGGATGCCATGCCTCTCGAAGGCGAGTACGAAGCCAGCCCGACGCAGTGGGTGCGCGAGCAGGTGGAGCAGTACGAGCGCTCCGGCGGCACCGAGGGGACGACGCTGCGGGACACGGGACTGCCCGTCATCCTGCTGACGACCCGGGGCGCGAAGAGCGGGAAGCTCCGCAAGACGCCGCTGATGCGGGTCGAGCACGACGGCCGGTACGCCCTGGTCGCCTCGCAGGGCGGGGCGCCCAAGCACCCGGTCTGGTACCACAACCTCAAGGCCGACACCCAGGTGGAGCTCCAGGACGGCCCCCTGAAGCAGGACATGACGGCCCGTGAGGTCACCGGCACGGAGAAGGCCGAGTGGTGGGAACGCGCCGTCGCCGCGTTCCCGTCGTACGCGGACTACCAGAAGAAGACCGACCGGGAGATCCCGGTGTTCGTCGTGGAGCCCGCCGCCGGCAGCTGAGACGGCCTCCGCCGGGGCACGGAAGGGGTCCCTGCGGCAACCGTTCGAGCGGCCCTCGAGGACTCCTCGACGAGGTCGCAGAAAAATCTGTCACGGTAGACGCATGACGGTGCCCCCACCGGGCACCTGACGGTCAGGCCCCGCCGCGTTCCCCCGTCGCGGCGGGGCTTTCCGCTGCCTCGCGCGCGCCGCGGTCGGTCACGTCGAGGAAGATCTGGTCCGCCTCGGACACCGTCGCCGCGATCGAGCGCTTGATGCGCACGGCGATCTCCTCGACCCGCTCGCTGTCCAGGCCCGGAATGAGGTCGATCCGGGCCGCCACCAGCGCCGCGTCGAGGCCCATCTTCATCGTGAACAGCGCTTCCACGCTGTCGATCTCGGGCTGGGCGTCGAGCAGGGCCCGGATCCGCGCCCCGGTCTCCGGGTCGGCGGCCTCGCCGATGAGCTGGTCGCGGGCCTCGCGCCCCAGTCGGTAGGCGACGTAGACGAGCAGCGCGCCGATCGCGAGCGAGGCGGAGGCCTCCCACACGACCTGCCCGGTCACCATGTGCAGGACCATCCCGATGGCGGCCAGCGTGACGCCGAGCACGGCGGTGCCGTCCTCGGCGACGACGGTGCGCAGGGCCGGGTCGCGCAGACCCGCGAGTCCGCCGCCCTGTTTGCGTACCTGGTGCAGGGCCCGCAGCAGTGAGGCGCCCTCGGCGAGGAAGGCGACGCCGAGCACGATCAGGCCGGCCACATAGCCGCTGAGCTCTTCGTCGACGTCGGACCGCAGGGCCTCGATGCCCTGGAAGAAGGAGAAGCAGCCTCCCATGACGAAGATCCCCACGGCGGCCAGCAGCGACCAGAAGAAGCGTTCCTTGCCGTAACCGAAGGGGTGCCGTGCGTCGGCCGGGCGTCGGCTGCGGTGCAGCGCGGCGAGGAGGAAGACCTCGTTCAGACTGTCGGCCACGGAGTGCGCGGCCTCCGACAGCAGCGCGGGCGAGCCCGCGAACAGACCGCCCACGGCCTTGGCCACGGCGATCACCAGGTTGGCGGCGAGTGCCACCAGGACGGTGACGCGGGTCCTGCGGTCGGCGTTCGACGCGGACTTGCGATCTCCACTCCCCCGCGCCTTCTCCTCCGCCGCCCTTCCGGTGTTCGTTTCGGCGCTCCGTTCGGCGCTCCGTTCGGCGGTCCGTGCGGTCTGGCGCTCTGAAGATGTCCCTGTCACCTTCGCCGACTGCCCAGGCAGATCGGGCTCATACCGTGCCGTCGGCGTAAATCGGGGAACGCGTTCAGCAGGACATGCAGGGCACAGGACATGCACGAGAGCACGGATGCCGACGGGAGGAACCATGAGCGACGGGGGCGACGGCAACAGCGCGTACGGCCACAAGGCGTTCCAACGGTCCAAGAGCCCCGTTCGGCACCGGGGCACCGCCCGATCCGGTCCGCGTCGACGAAGAGGTTCCGGCGCGGGGACGACCCTGAGACCCCCTCCACGCAACAACGGCAGAAGGAGTGAGACACACGTGGCCAAGAAGAGGAAACTCCCCCTTGTCTACAAGCCCGTCGGTTTCGTGCTCGGCTGGGCGAGCGGCGCCCTGGCGGGAGCCGCGTTCCGCAAGGCGTGGAAGGCGATACGACACGAGGACGACGCTCCGGACGCGCTCGACCGGGACCGCGGCTGGGGCGAGATCCTGCTGGCCGCGGCGGTCCAGGGCGCGATCTTCGCGGCGGTCCGCAGCGCCGCCGACCGCACCGGCGCCAAGGCGATCGAACGGTCCACGGGCGTGTGGCCGGCCCAGGACAAGGGCGGCCGGGACTGAGCGGCCCGCCCGGGACCGGCCGCGGTCGGCGGTGGACCCACGGGGTCCTCGCGGACTCCGGCCGGGCCACGCCGGTACGGGAGCGGCCCGGCCCTCTCCGGCGTCGTCCGGGTGAGGGCCGGGCCGCTCCCGTACCCGGCTTCAGCCCTGCTTCGGCGCCGTGGCGGGCTCGAGGCGGATGGTGAAGGAGTGTCCGGAGGGGTCGGAGTAGCCGCGCTCCTCGTGCGGGCCGGGGGCACCCTTGGTCTCCAGCGGGCGGCCCCCCAGGCCCACGACCCTGCGTTCCACCTCGTCGAGGTCGTCGACGAGGAAGTCCAGGTGGGCCTGAAAGGAGTTCTCGGGGCGGGGCCAGCTCGGCGGGGTCGCGTTCACGTCGCGCCGGAAGGCCAGCCGGGTCCCGTCGGCGCCCCTGATCTCCACGCGGTTGGCGGACGCGATGATCTCCTCGGCGTCCAGCAGCCCCTTGTAGAACTCGGCGAGCTTCTCGGGCTCGGCACAGTCGAGCACCACAACGCCCGCTTTCACCACTGCCATGTCGTCGTCTCCTCCGCGAGATCCGGCCCGGGGCGGGCTAGTCCCGCCCCCGGACCTTGCGGATACCCCGGTTTCAGTCGGCCACCAGCCAGGCCCCGTCCCGCATCAGTTCCCGCCCCTGGATCTCGTTGGCCGCCCGCCAGGCCTGGATCCGGCCGGGGAGGACCCGGAAGTACAGGTAGGGCGCGGCCAGTTCGCGCGGGTCGAAGCCGGTCTTGCCCGCGAAGATCTCGGCGTCCTCCTCGGGCAGTTCGACCGGCGGCACTGCCGCGGCGGTGCCCTCGATCATCACGACGTCCTGGGTCGGGCCGACGGCGATGCGCGCGACACCGGAGGCCAGCAGGTTGCGGCCGGTGGGGCTGGTGGCGGGCGTGGCGAAGAGCAGGGTCGCGCCGTCCCAGACGAAGGAGAGGGGGACCAGATAGGGGGCCGAGCCGCCCTCGGCGGCGGTGGCGACCCACGCGTCGACGTCGTGTTCGAGCCGGTGGAGGGTGTCGAGCTTGCGCTGCTTGGCGGGGCGTGCGGGTGCTGGCGTCATGGTTTCAGTCTGGCCGTCGCCGCCCGTTTCGCACCAAGAGCCCCACGCCGGGGGTCACGATTCCCACCGGCGGCTGGACTTCCTGGACAGGTGTCCCGCTATAGTGGACACCTGTCCAAGAAACTGAGGGAGACCATGGAGATCCTGGCGAACGTGCTGGTCGTTCTGGTGGCCGCACTGCATCTCTACATCCTGGTGATGGAGATGTTCCTGTGGCAGAAGAAGCCGGGGATGTCGTTCCACGGCCTGGACGCGGAGATGGCGAAGCGGACCGCCGCGATGGCCGCCAACCAGGGGCTCTACAACGGGTTTCTCGCGGCGGGCCTGGTGTGGGGGCTGATCGCGGCCGACCCGACCGGGTTCCGGGCGCAGGTGTTCTTCCTGTCCTGTGTGATCGTGGCCGGCGTGTACGGCGCGGCCACGGCGAACCGCAGGATCCTGGTCGCGCAGGCCCTGCCCGGTGCTCTCGCCCTGGCCGCCGTCCTGATCGCGCAGTGACCCGCGGCGAGCCCGAGGACCCGCGCGCGGCCCGCACCCGGGCGCGGCTGCGTTCCGCGTTGCTGGCGGAATGCGCCGAGCGGCCGCTGGAGGAGGTAGGCGTCGCCGCGCTGGTGCGGCGGGCGGGGGTCGGCCGGGCCACCTTCTACGTGCACTATCCCGACCTGGAGGCGCTCGCGGTCGACGCCTGCGCGGACGTCGTACGCGAGGCCGTGGAGGCGCTGCACGCCTGGCAGGGGCGGCCCGACCCGGTGCGGGCGCCGGCCGCGCTGCCGGAGTTCTTCGGCTCCCTGACGCCGCACGCCGCGCTGTACCGCACCCTGCTCGCGCCCGGCGGCGGCGGACCGCTCGGCCGCGTGCTGCACCGGGACCTGCGGGCCTACAGCCTGCGCGAACGGGAGCGTGCGGGTGCGGCCGACGCGCCCCTGGTCGCCTCGGCCGTCGCCGCGACCTTCGCGGGGGTGCTGGCGGACTGGCTGCACGGCGACCTCGACGGCACCCCCGGTGAGATCGCCGACCAGGTGTGGCAGCTGCTGGTCGCGCTGCACGCCAGCCGCTGACCGGCGGTCACATGCACGCCACCATGTCCTTCGCCAGGGGCCAGGCCTCGACCCCGTCGGAGGTGCGGACGTACGCCGTCGAGGCGTCGTCCGTCATCCACAACCGCCAGTCGCCGTAGCGGTACCCGGTGTCGTGGGCGTCGGCCGGCACAGCGGCGTCGCCGTCGTACGGCGAGGTCAGCAGATCCTCCTCGATCACGCCGTCGGGGTCGCGGACGTACTGCCGGTGGTCCTCGCCCCGGCCCATCCCCAGGAAGTGCGCCGTCTGCCAGTCGCAGTGCTCGGCACCGGGGTAGCTGCTCAGGATCGTGGTCGCGACCCGCGCACCGTGCCGGTCGGTCCAGATCTCCTCGTCGCCGGCGTCGGTGACGCGCGCGGGAAGCTCGGCCGGATCGCAGGAGGCGCTGGTCTCTGGGCCCCACCCCGGCCGGTCCTTCTGGTCCCGGGCGACGACGACCGCGACCTTCGTCCGCCCGGCCACGTCGTACGAGAACAGCACCCGGTCCGCCTCCTCGCGCTCCACCCGGAAGCCGGAGCGCGGGCCCGCCGGCTCGAACAGGTCGAAGTAGAGCCGCAGTCCCTCCTGCGGCGTGTCACCGCCGTCGCGTTCACTCCAGCCGTCCGGCCCGCCGCCCGAGGAGATCTCCCCGTCGCACTCCAGCGCCCGGCCCGCGGCGCCGGACGCGGTGCGCAGGGCCTGCGGCGTGCTCTCGTCCAGCTCCTTCGTGGCGATGTCCAGCGGACCGGCGTACGGCGTCGCCGGTGGCGTTCCCTCGACGACCACGTCCGTCCCGTCCCCGGCACCGCATCCCACGGCCGCCAGTGCCACCAGCAGTCCCGCCGCCACGAACCGTGCGCGCATACCCGCCCTCTTTTCCGTCCCGCGGCCGCCCGTTCGCGCCCGCTCCTGTGACGCGGCAGCGATCCGCAACGTTCAGCGGGCCGTCTGGAACGTCCTGCGGTACGCCTGGGGGGAGACGCCGATGGCCGCGTGCAGGTGCTGGCGCAGTGAGGCGCCGGTGGCGAAGCCGACCCGGCCGGCGATCTGGTCGACGGAGAGGTCACTGGCCTCCAGCAGGTGCCGGGCGTGCACCACGCGCTGCTGGATCAGCCAGCGGCCGGGACTGATGCCCACCTCGCCGTGGAAGCGGCGGGCGAAGGTGCGCGGGCTCATCCGGGCGTGCGCGGCGAGGTCGGCGAGGGCGAGGGGCTCGTCCAGGCGTCCCATGGCCCAGGCGCGGGTGGCCGCCGTGCTCGCCGCGCCGGACTCGGGAACGGGCTGTTCGATGTACTGCGCCTGGCCGCCGTCGCGGAACGGCGGGACCACGCAGCGGCGGGCCACCTTGTTGGCGAGTTCGCTGCCGTGGTCCTTGCGGACGAGGTGCAGACAGATGTCGACCCCGGAGGCGGCGCCCGCCGAGGTCAGCACGCGGCCGTCGTCGACGAAGAGGACGTCCGGGTCGAGGTCGACCTGCGGATACATCCGGCCGAACGCCTCGGCGACCTGCCAGTGGGTGGTGGCCCGGCGGCCGTCCAGGAGACCGGCGGCGGCGAGGACGAACGCGGCGGTGCAGATGGACACGATGCGCGCGTCGGGGCGGATCCGGGCGAGCGCCTCGGCGACCCCGTCCGGCAGTCCGGCGGTGATCCGGTCGGAGGCCACCGGGGCGACGACGACCGTGTCGGCCGTGGCCAGCGCCTCGGGACCGTGCTGCACGCCGACCGTGAAGTCGGCGTTGGTCTGGACAGGACCGCCGTCGACCGAGCAGGTCAGGATCTCGTAGTGCCCGTCTGCCGCACCGAGGATCCGGCTGGGGATGCCGAGTTCGAAGGGGTAGACGCCGTCGAGGGCGAGGACGACCACCCGGTGCTTGCGTTGCTGTGCCTGCATGGCACGATCCTATCGAAGCTTGGCAATCTTGCCATTTCCCGGTCGGACGCGGCCCGGCAGGCTGGCTCACCATGAGCACTGTGAACACCATGCGCGTCATCGACCAGAACGTCCTCGGCGGCCCCGAGGTCCTGACGGAGAGGGAAGTGGAGCGGCCCGCGCCGCGTCCGAACGAGGTACTGGTCCGGGTGCGCGCCGCCGGCGTCAACCCGACCGACTGGAAGCACCGCGCGACGGGCGGGTTCCTGGGCGAGCCGCCCTTCGTCCTGGGCTGGGACCTCTCCGGGACCGTCGAGGCGGTCGGCATCGGCGTGGCCGCCTTCGCCCCCGGCGACGAGGTCTTCGGCATGCTGCCGTACCCCTACGGACACGGCTCGCACGCCGAGTACGCCATCGCCCCGGTCCGTGCCCTGTGGCACAAGCCGGCCGGCATCGACCACGTCCAGGCGGCCGCGCTGCCGCTGGTCTCGCTGACCGCCTGGCAGGCGCTGGTCGAGAACGCCGGCCTCGAGGCCGGGCAGCGGGTACTGATCCACGCGGCCGCCGGCGGTGTGGGGCATGTCGCCGTGCAGATCGCCAAGGCGCGCGGCGCGTACGTGATCGGTACGGCCAGCGCGGGCAAGCACGACTTCCTGCGGGAGCTCGGCGTCGACGAGGTGATCGACTACCGCGAGAACGACGTCACCGAGGCCGTCAAGGACGTCGACGTGGTCCTGGACACGCTGGGCGGGGACGCCTCCGTGCGGTCCCTGCGCGTGCTGCGGCCGGGCGGGATCGTGGTGTCGATCCTGCCGGTGGGGTCCGACGAGTTCCACGAGGAGGCGGAGCGGCTCGGCGTACGGGCGGTGCGGATGCTGGTGGACGCCGACCGGGCCGGGATGCGGACGATCGCCGAACTGGCCGGGACGGGGAAGCTGCGCCCCACGATCGCGGGGACGTTCCCGCTGGCCGATGCCGCCGAGGCGCACACCCTCGGCGACACCGGCCGGACCACCGGCAAGCTGGTCCTGACGGTCGACTGACGATCCGTCAGAACAGCAGCACGGGCTTGATGGTCCTGCCCTCGGTCATGTCCCGCACCGCCCGGTCGATGTCCGCGAACGGATAGGTGCCGATCAGGCGGTCCAGCGGGAGCCGCCCCTCCTTGACCAGCTCGACCAGGGCCGGGATGAAGGCTTGCGTCTCGCTGTCGCCGAGGGTGAGCCCGACGACCCGCTTGCCGCCCAGCAGCCCGTTGACGTCGAGGGCGACCTCACTGCCGAAGGGCGGTGCGCCCACGACGACGAGGGTGCCGCGGGCGGCGAGCGCGTCGACGCCCTGGCGCAGCACGGCCGTGTTGCCCGTGGTCTCCACGACGCCGTCGGCGCCCTGCCCGCCGGTGATCTCGGCGACCGCCTCGACCGGCGTGACCGTGCTCGCGTCGACGGTGTGCGTGGCGCCCAGCTCCTTGGCCAGCTGGAGGCGTTCGGCGACCCGGTCGACCGCGATGATCGTGGTGGCCGGGGTGAGGGCGGCCGCCATGACCGCCGACAGGCCGACGGCGCCCGCGCCGAGGACGACGACCGTGCTGCCGGTCGCCGGCTTCAACACGTTCCAGACGGCGCCGACGCCGGTCTGGACCCCGCAGCCCAGCGGGGCGATCGACGCCAGGGGTACCCCGGGGTCGACCTTGACGAGGCTGCGCTGGTCGACCAGGGCCCGCTCGGCGAAGGAGGACTGGCCGAAGAAGTGGCCGCCGAGGGGCTCGCCGTCCCGGCTGAGGGTGCCGGTGCCGTCGGCGCGGCGGCCGCCGATGAGGTTCAGCGGCAGCCAGGTGGCGCAGTAGGCGGGATGGCCGCCGCGGCAGTTGCGGCAGTCGCCGCAGGAGGTGAAGGACAGCACGACATGGTCGCCGGGTGCCACCCCCGTGACGGCCGGGCCGACCGACTCCACGACGCCCGCGCCCTCGTGGCCGAGTACTCCGGGCAGCGGGAAGGGCAGTCCGCCGCTCGCCACGCCGAGGTCGGTGTGACAGAGTCCGGCCGCCACCAGACGGACGACCGCCTCGTGCGGGGCGGGGTCGTCGAGGACGACGTCGGACAGGGTGAAGGGCGCTCCGCCGGACTCGACGACGGCGGCGCGTGTGGTGATGGACATCGGTTGAACTCCCTCTGTTTCGCGGCGCGTTCAGTCGAGCGAGACGACGACGGACTTGACCTTGGTGTACGCGTCGATCGCCTCGGGGCCGTACTCGCGGCCGAAGCCGGAGTCCTTGACGCCGCCGAAGGGGACGGCCGGGTCGAGCATCGCCCAGTCGTTCACCCAGACGATGCCGGCCCGGAGGCGGTCGGCGACGCGGTGCGCGCGGGCCAGGTTGCCGGTCTGGACACCCGAAGCCAGGCCGTACGGCGTGGAGTTGGCCAGCGCGACGGCCTCGTCCTCGTCGTCGAAGGGCTGGACGGTGAGGACCGGGCCGAAGATCTCCTCCTGGACGACACGGGAGTCGTTCGCGAGGTCGGCGATCACGGTGGGCTTGTAGTAGTAGCCGCCGCCGAGGTCGAGCCGCTCGCCGCCGCAGACGATGCGGGCGCCCTCCTTGCGGGCCAGCTCGACGTACTCCTCGACCTTGCGCAGGTGCTTCTCCCCTGCCATCGGGCCGACGACGGTCTCCGCCTTCCGCGGGTCGCCGACCGGCACCCCGGGCACCGCCTCGGCGAGGATGCCCAGCAGGGTGCGGTAGACCGGACGGGCCACCAGCAGCCGCGGGCCGCCCATGCAGAACTGGCCGGTGTTGAAGACGAAGCCCTTGATGACGGCGCCGACGGCTTTCTCCAGATCGGCGTCCTCGAAGACGAGGTGCGCGGCGTTGCCGCCGAGTTCCATGGTGACCGGCTTGAGGTTCTCGCCGGCGACGCTCGCGGCGTGCCGGCCGATCGCGGTGGAGCCGGTGAACGCGATCTTGTCCACGCCGGGGTGCCGCAGCAGCGCCTCACCGGCGACCGGTCCGGCGCCGGTGACGACGTTGACCACCCCGTCGGGGACGCCGGCCCGCTGGAACAGGCCCGCCATGTACAGGGCGCTGAGCGGGGTCTCGTCGGCGGGCTTGTGGACGACCGTGTTGCCGGCGGCGAGCGCCGGGGCGATCTTCGAACCGGCCAGGATCAACGGGAAGTTGAACGGGGTGATCGCGGCGACCACACCGAGCGGGCCGCGCCTGGTGTAGGCGAGGGCGTTCATCGGGGTGTCGCGGGTCGCGCCGTCCAGGGAGAAGGCGAGGGAGGCGAAGTACTCGTAGTCGTTGGCCGCGTTCGTGACGTCGACCGCGTGCGCCAGGGTGATCGGCTTGCCGACGTCCAGGCTCTCCAGCCGGGCGATCTCGTCGGCCTCCGCACGGATCAGCTCCGCCACCCGGAGCAGGACGCGGCCGCGCTCCCGGCCGCTCAGCGCGGACCACCGCCCGGCGTCGAAGGCCGCGCGCGCGGCCCGTACGGCGGCGTCGACGTCGGCGGCGCCCGCCTCCGCGACGGTGGTGACGACCGTGCCCCGGGACGGGTCGACCACCTCGGTCCGCGCTCCGTCCGCGGCCTCGCGCCACTGTCCCCCGATGAACAGTCGACCGGGGTCGATCTCGAAGGTGGTCATCGCCACTCCTCAGCATCGTCGCCAAGATTTCAACAAACAGGATTCCTGTTGGTCCGCAGTCTCATTACAGACAGGTTTCCTGTCAATGGTCTACGCTCGGCCCCATGGCCGGCACCCAGACAACCAAGGCAGCGTCCGCACCTCAGCCCCACCGGACACCCCCGTCCCTGCTCTACATGGTGAAGCAGGTGGAGCTGGTCGTGCGATCCCACCTGGACGAGCTGGTCAAGCCGTCGGGGATCACGGCCCTGCAGTACACGGCGCTCACGGTGCTGGAACGG
Organism: Streptomyces zaehneri; assembly: GCF_032248645.1. Lineage (NCBI taxonomy): Bacteria > Bacillati > Actinomycetota > Actinomycetes > Kitasatosporales > Streptomycetaceae > Streptomyces > Streptomyces zaehneri. Next base: position 401,007 of record NZ_JASTTJ010000003.1, on the reverse strand, counting down.
CACGACGGCCTGTCCGCCGCCCAGCTGGCCCGGGACTCCTTCGTGACCGCCCAGTCCATCGCCGATCTGGTGCGCTCCCTCGAGACGCGCGGCCTCGTCCGCCGCGAACGCAATCCGCGCAACCGGCGCGAGCTGCTGATCCTGCTCACCACGGAGGGTCGCGAGCTGCTCGACCGGCACGCCGGGCCGGTGCGGGAGCTGGAGGAGCGCATGGTGCGGGAGCTCACCGCACACCAGGCGGAGCAGTTGCGCACAGCGCTCTCCAAGGCCTGGCACGCCCTGTCGTAGCACCCGGCGCACCCCTTCGCTCACGGCGCGAAAAAACTCCGGCAGAGTCGGTTGTAATTTCGAAGACATATGTCAATCGAACATGCTGGAATTCACTCGATCGGGGGTAACTTGCTGGGGCGGGGAACAGCTGTCTGCTCCCCGGCCGTTGGAGGCTCCCGACCGGTGGAGCGGGTTGGAGGCGATGTCGTCGTGCTGGAGAAACCCGCAGCGGACACCCCGCATCTGCGCGTCCGCGAGGACCGGGGGTACACGGTGCTGGAGTTCCGCGGCGAGATCGACATCGTCGCGGCGACCGAGATCACCCCGCACCTCGACGACGCGACCGGTGGCCCGGCGCCCCGGATCGTGATCGACCTGAGCCGGATCGAGTTCTTCGACTGCTCCGGGCTGCGCCTGCTGTACCGGGCCCGCCGCCGCGTCCTCGACCACGGCGGGCATCTGCACCTCGTCTGCACCCATCGGCTCACCCTGCGGATCCTGCGGGCCACGGGGCTGTACCGGCTGCTGCCGCCCGCCACGACGCTGGACGCGGCCCTCGAACAGCCCGAGGCCACCTCCGGCACGTTATGACGGCGCTCGAAGCGCTCCTCCCGCTCCCGCAGTCCCCCCGCCGCCCGGCTTCCCGTCCCCGATGCCTGTGCCTGTGCCTGTGCCCGTCCCGGTCCCGGGCTATCGGCCGCGCTCCGCGTCGAACAGGGCGCTGACGGACTCACCGTTGTGAATACGGCGCACCGCCTCCGCGAGGGCGGGCGCGATGGACAGGATCCGCAGCTTGTCGGTGTGCTCCTCGGCGGGCACCGGCACGGTGTTGGTGCACACGATCTCCAGCACGTCGCTCTGCTCGCTGAGCCGCTTGAGGGCACCGGCCGCGAACAGGCCGTGCGTGCACGCCACCCGTATCGACCTCGGTTCCAACTCCCTCAGCCGGTCGAGCAGTTCCAGGACCGTGCTGCCCTTGGCGATCTCGTCGTCGAGGACGATCACGTCCCGCCCGGCCACCTCGCCGATCACCGCGCTGATACTGACCCGGTCGTCGGCGTACCGCTGTTTGGCGCCGGCCGCCACCTGGGCGCCGATCATCCGGGCGAAGGCGGCGGCCTCCTTGGCGTTGCCGAGGTCGGGCGAGACCACGGTGGTGCGGGTGAGGTCGTAGCGGCGGAAGTGGGCGGCCAGCTCCCGGTGGGCGTGCAGGTGGTCCACGGGCATCGAGAAGAAGCCGTGCACCTGGGGCGAGTGCAGGGTCATGGCGAGGACCCGGTGGACGCCGGCCGCCGCCATCAGATCCGCGACCAGGCGTCCGCCCAGCGAGATGCGGGGCGCGTCCTTCTTGTCCGAGCGGGCGTAGGAGTAGTGCGGCATGACGACGGTGATCCGGCCCGCCGACGCCCCGCGGGCCGCGTCGCACATCAGCAGCAGCTCGACGAGGTGCTCCTGCACGGGCCGGACCAGGGGCTGGACCAGGAAGACGTCCCGTTCCCGGCAGTTCGCCTGGAGCTGGACCTCCAGGCAGTCGTTGGCGAACCTGCTGAGTCGGGTGGGGCTCAGGGGCACGCCGAGGTGGGCACAGACCTCGGCGGCCAGCTCGGGGTGGGCACTGCCGCTGAACACGGAGATGTCTCGCACGACCGGCTCCTCGCTGATCATGTCCGGCTGGGGCGGGCAGCTCTCATGCTACGGACCGGGTCCGTTTTGCCCATCCTCAGGAGTGCGCGGGAGTCCCGCCCGGTCACTCGACGTCACCCGCAGTCCCTCGGACCCCGGGGAAACCGGTCGTCGCCTGCCTCCGGGGCCCGGACCGCCGCACGCGGCCAACCGGGTGGAACCGCCGCAACCGCGACGGTCGCGGCAGCACACGCCGTCGGCCTGGCGGCCCGGTGGTCCGGCGACCGGCGACCCGCGACGGGGCCGACGGGGCCGACGGGGCCGACGGGGCGGGACCCTCCCTCCGGCGCCCAGGGGTGACCTCGCGGCACCCACCGGCACGCTCACCTGAGCGGCAGGCCGGCCGGGCCCCCACTGTCACAGGTTGTCAACAGCGCGGTCTGACAGGGGATTTGACGGGCATCCGGACAGGAGGAAGGAGGGCCGTCGCATGACGACAGACACCAAGCCCGAGAAGCCCACCACACGCCTCCCCCGGCGCATGCCCGGCTGGGCCAAGGTGCTCACCGCCGTCGTGGTCGTACTCGTCGTGATGTTCGCCGGGATCCGGCTGAGCCTGCTGCCGGGACTGCGCGACTTCTTCGGCACCGAGACCCATGACCGCTCGGGCCCCGCCCTGCTGGAATCCATCCAGGACATGAGCCGCTACGACGCCGCCTCCGGGAACTTCCAGGTCGTCGTCGACCTGGAGAAGGACGCCAAATACCTCCCCGACGCGATCCGCGGCACCCGCACCCTGTACGTCGGGGCGGGCACCGTGGACGCCTACGTCGACCTCGGCAAGGTCGGCGACAAGGACGTGACGGTCGACGACGACCGCACCTCGGCCACGCTCCGGCTGCCGCACGCCCAGCTCGGCAAACCGGCGCTCGACCCCGACCGCTCCTATGCGGTCTCCAAGCAGCGCGGGCTCTTCGACCGCCTCGGAGACCTCTTCTCGGACAACCCGAGCGGTGAGCAGGCCGTGCAGAAGCTGGCGGTCAGGCACATCGGCGAGGCGGCGAAGGAGAGCGAGCTGATCGCGCGCGCCGAGACCAACACCACCGACATGCTCCAGGGGCTGCTGCGCTCCCTCGGCTTCACGGAGGTGAAGGTGACGTACCACGCCTGACCGGCCGCCCAAGGTGCCAGTCCTGCCGCGTCAGCCACCGACCACGCCCGGCAGCGCCGGCACGCCGGGCAGCGCCGGCGCGCCGGGCAGGACCGTGCAGACCGGCGGCCGGGCCACGTAGTCCCCGACGTGCCCGGACCGCGGGCGGCGCGGCCAGAGCCCCGGCCGGCGGCCGCGAGCAGGTGCGGCCGGGCGACGGACACGACCGCCGGACCCGCGGCCTGCAGGGTCGGGGCCAGGCCCGGCAGGGTACCGGCCCAGGCCCGCTGGACAGCGGTGAGCGCGTCTCGCGAACCGGTCTCGTTCACGGCGTGCGCGATCACGTGGGCGAGACCGGGGGCCGGGCGGGCAACCCGGCCCACCGGTACGCGCGTACAGCGCCCGCCGCCCATCGGCATCGCGCGGGCGCCGAGAGACTCGGCCACTCGAAGGTCGACGCGGGCCGCGGCGAGGCGGACCGCATCCCTCGGCCGTTCGGGGGTAACCGCCCTATCACGCTGGGAAGTTGAAGACTGGAGGACCGAATGGCCCGTGCAGCTCTACGTCCGCTTGCCGTGTTCCGCCCACGCGCCACCAGGACGGAGGAGCCCGCCCCGCCGAAGAACGGGGCCGGGAACTCGGGCCCGAAGCGCGGTTTCCCCTTCAGGACGCGCTCGAAATCCAGCCCGAAGCCGGTACCGAAGGCCGGCCCGAAGCCCAGCTCGAAGTCAGGTCCGAAGCCCGGTGCGAAGTCGGGCTCGTCGAAGAAGGCGGCACGCGCCGAGCGTCGGCCGTTGCCGCTTCCGCTCCGGCTGCTGGCGATGCTGTTCGCCTTCGCGTTCATGGTGGCGTTCGCCGTCGTGCTCGCCCGGCTCACCCTGGAACCGTCACCCGCCTCCGCGGCACTGGTGCACTCCAACCTGCGTCCGGGCGACTCCCTGCGTGCCTATCTCGACCAGCCCGAACTTCGCGACGCGGTGAAGCAGATCGGCGGGAACATCCTGCTCGGCGTGCCCTTCGGCGTTCTGGTTCCGGTGGTCGCTCCCCGGGCGCGCGGGCTGCTGCGGGTACTGCTGCTGACCGCGACCGTCATGCTGATGGTGGAGTTCGCCCAGGGCGCCGTGGTCACCGGACGCGCCTTCGACATCGACGACGTCATCCTCAACACCACGGGCGCCCTGATCGGTTACCTGCTCGTGGGCCGCCGGATGAGCCGCGCGGTGCACGCACGGGAACGGCACCTGCGTCGGGGCGCCCGACAGGGAGCCTGACCGCCGTCAGCGCGGGGTCCAGGTGTACCGGTCCCCGCCCACCCATCGCACGACGTCGGGGTCGTCGAGGTCGTGAACCGTGATTCCGTACGCGGCGGCGATCTCGAGGACGTCGGTCACGTCCCTCGCCTCGCCGACCACCTCGGAGTCGATTTCCACGATGCGGAACGGCGACAGGCCCGGCTGGACCCCGAGCACCATGATCCGCGGCTGGGAGATACGGAGGCTCGCGATTTCGGTCATGACATAGAGGATAAAACGGAACCAGTACGTGCGAATCATCCGATTTCCTGGTGCGGTCGGCCCGCGGGTGGGGAACTCTGGAGCCAGGAGGTGGCGATGGAGCCCGTCGAAGCCCTGGACCGGATCGCCTTCCTGCTGGAGCGGTCCCTGGCGCCGGCCTATCGCGTGAAGGCCTTCCGCACGGCGGCCCGGGTCCTGTCGCGGCTGCCCGCGGAGGAGGTCCGCGAGCGGGCCGGGGCCGGGACCCTGGAGACGCTGAAGGGCGTGGGGCCGAAGACCGCCCAGGTGGCGCGCGAGGCGCTCGCCGGAGAGACGCCGTCCTATCTGCGCGGCCTGGAGGACGAGGCGGGCAAGCCGCTCACCGACGGCGCGGGCGAACGGCTGCGGGAGCTGCTGCGCGGGGACTGCCATCTGCACTCCGACTGGTCGGACGGCGGCAGCCCCGTCGACGAGATGGGCCGGGCCGCGGCCGCGCTCGGCCACGAGTGGGCCGTGCTGACCGACCACTCCCCCCGTCTGACGGTGGCCCGCGGGCTCTCGCCCGAGCGGCTGCGCCGGCAGCTGGAGGTGGTCGAGGAGCTCAACGCCACCTGGGCGCCCTTCCGCCTGCTGACCGGCATCGAGTGCGACATCCTCGACGACGGGTCGCTGGACCAGGAGCCGGAGCTGCTGGAGCGGCTCGACGTGGTCGTCGTGTCCGTGCACTCCAAGCTGCGCATGGAGTCCCGCGCGATGACGCGCCGCATGGTGAACGCCGTGCGCGACCCGCACGCCGACATCCTCGGCCACTGCACCGGGCGGCTGGTGACCGGGCGGGGACGGCCGGAGTCGGAGTTCGACGCGGACACGGTGTTCGCCGCGTGCGCCGAGTCCGGCACCGCGGTCGAGATCAACAGCCGGCCCGAGCGGCTCGACCCGCCACGCCGGCTCCTGCGCCGGGCCGTGGAGGCGGGCGTGCTGTTCTCGGTCGACACCGACGCGCACGCGCCCGGCCAGCTGGACTGGCAGATCCTGGGCTGTGCGCGGGCCGAGGAGTGCGAGGTGCCGAAGGAGCGGATCGTGAACGCCTGGCCGCTGCCGGACCTGCTGGCCTGGACGCGGGAGGGGCGGGTACCGGCGGGCGTGACGGGTGCCTGAGGTGGTACCCGGGGGGCGAGAGAAAGGACCCGTGATGACACGCGCCGCCGTGTTCGACGTCGACGGCACCCTGGTCGACACCAACCACCTGCACGTCACCACCTGGTGGGAGGCCTTCCGGCAGGCGGGCCACCGGGTCCCGATGCACGCGGTGCACCGGGCGGTCGGGCTGGGCTCCGACGATCTCGTCGCCCATCTGCTCGGCGACGACCGGGACAAGGACGAGGACGCCCGGATCAGCGCCGCCCACAAGGCCCTCTACGGGCAGTACTTCGACCGGCTGCCGGCGCTGCGGGACGCGGGTCCGCTGCTGCGCAGGCTGCACGACGACGGCTGGACGGTCGTACTCGCCACCTCCGCGAGCGGGGCCGAGCTGTCCGCCCTGCGGCGCGCGATCGACGCCGACGACGTCATCGCCGCGACCGCGAGCGCCGACGACGTCGAGGAGGGCAAGCCCGCCGCGGAGCCCGTGGAACACGCGCTGGAGCTGGCCGGGGCGCCCGCCGAAAGCGCGGTGTTCGTCGGGGACACCGTGTGGGACATGCGGGCCGGCCGCGGGGCCGGGGTGCGCTGTGTGGGCGTCCTGTGCGGCGGCATCCCCCGCGCCGACCTGCTGGAGGCGGGAGCGGAAGCGGTGTACGCCGATCCAGCCGAACTCCTGGCGTCCCTGGAGGACAGCCCGCTGGCCTGAGGGACGGTGCTCCGCGCGGACCCCCGGGGCTGGTGACGCGCATCACCGCGCCTGGCCACGGACCCGGGAACACGCATGGGAAGTTCCCCGTTGAACCCTTCGTGGGTGTGGATGGGACAGTGGCCCCGGGCCTCACCTCTTGCCCGCAGGGACGATCGTTCGGCTGAAGCCCTGTGGAGCCTTTCGCCGAGAGGCGACCGCCATCCGCACCCACGCTCAGACCGCCCCGACCGTGATTCCCCCGTCCGGTCGGGGCATTCCCCTGTCCGCACGGACCGGATTCCCCCACGGCTCCGCCACCCGGGCATCCGGGCGCCCGACTTCGGGCGCCCGACCTGAGGCACTCGACCTGAGGCACTCGACGGCAGGCGCTTGACCTCAGGCACTTGACTTCGAGTGCGCTCCAATCCGTAGCGTTCCGGACATGAGCGACACCGCACAGCACAAGATCGGCTCGGGCTTCGGCGCCACGAGCACCGCCGACGACGTCCTGCGGGGCATCGACCTGACCGGGAAGCTGGCCGTCGTCACCGGCGGATACTCCGGCCTCGGACTGGAGACCACGCGCGCGCTGGCCAAGGCCGGCGCCCGGGTCGTCGTGCCCGCGCGCCGCCCGGACACCGCCCGCGAGAACCTCGCCGGCCTCTCCGGCGTCGAGACGGACACCCTCGACCTCGGCGACCTGGAGAGCGTGCGCGCCTTCGCCGACCGGTTCCTCGCCTCCGGCCGGACCGTCGACCTCCTCATCGACAGCGCCGGGATCATGGCCTGCCCGGAGACCCGGGTCGGCCCCGGCTGGGAGGCCCAGTTCGCCACGAACCACCTCGGCCACTTCGCCCTCGTCAACCGGCTCTGGCCGGCCATCGAGCCCGGCGGCGCCCGGATCGTCTCGGTGTCCTCGCGCGGCCACCACTTCTCGGGAATGCGCTGGGACGACGTCCACTGGCGCGAGGGATACGACAAGTGGGAGGCGTACGGGCAGGCCAAGACCGCGAACGTGCTGTTCGCCGGCCACCTCGACCGGCTGGCCCGGGACCGGGGCGTCCGCGCGTTCTCCCTCCACCCCGGTGGCATTCTCACGCCCCTCCAACGGCATCTGCCGAAGCAGGAGATGGTGGACCGCGGCTGGATCGACGAGGACGGCAACGTGCTCGACGTGGAGGGCTTCAAGACCCCGGAGCAGGGCGCGGCCACCCAGGTGTGGGCGGCGACCTCGCCGCAGCTGACCGGTAGGGGCGGCGTCTACCTCGAGGACTGCGACATCGCCGAGCCCGCCCCGGCGGACGGCGAGCGGGTCGGCGTCAAGGACTGGGCGACGGACCCCGGTCAGGCGGCCCGGCTGTGGGACCTGTCGGCGCGGCTGACCGGTGTGAACGCGTTCGCGTAGCGGGACACCCCGTCCTGCGGCCGTTGCGCTGGTCACCGCCCTCCCGGGCAGGCCTGCGGCACGTCCTGCGCCCAGCCGCTCGGTGCGTGGACTTGGCGGCGCTTCCCCGGCCGGCGCCGTCGCCGCCGGTGAGCTGACGGTGGACGGGTCATGAGCGGACCCGGTCGGCCATGCCCGTGCCGGCTCCTCAGTCGGCCGGCTCTTCGGGCACGGGCTGGTCGGCCTGACCGCTGCCCGCGCGGGGCGCGCCGCGCCGGCCGGTACCCGCCTCGTCGGTGTCGGGGACGTCCGGAGCGTTCTCCCCGTCCCCACCGGACTCGCTCGGCGCACCGGACTCGCCGGATGCGGCCGCCCGCTCGGGGCTGCCGATGTCCCAGGGGTCCTCTCCCCCGTCGGCCTGCTGGTCCGGCAGGTCACGCGGGATCGGATGGCCGCTCCCGCCTGGGCTTTCGGGGCGCTGTACGGCCACGACGTCCTCCCTCCACCGTCGCGCCGCGCCGGGCGCGGACGACTTTCCCGGGCGCCGATCGCCCGGCGAGGAGGCGAGTACCTCCAGGACAAACGCCGAAACGCGAGGCCGGGGGCGGTGACGGGCCGGGGGCGGGGGTCACCGGGGGGCGCGTTCCTCCAGGACCGTGCGCCAGGCGGGGGCCGGGCCCGCGGGGGCGGTGACGGGCCGGGGGCGGGGGTCACCGTGGGGCGCGTTCCTCCAGGACCGTCCGCCAGGCGGGGGCCGGGCCCGCGGGGGTGGGTTCGGGGCGTCGGCCGCCTCGGGCGAAGAAGTCGGCGAGCGGGAGGATCGCCGCGCCGACGGTGACCGCGTCGGGGCCGAGCCGCCCGAGCTCGACGGTGACCTTCTGCGCGGGGTGACGCAGCGCGTACGCGGTCGCGTGGCGGCGTACGGCGGGCAGGAAGCGGGCGCCGAGCTGGAGTCCGGCCCAGCCCCCGATGAGGATGCGTTCGGGCTGGAAGAGGTTGATCAGGTCGGAGAGACCGGCGCCGAGGTACTCGGCCGTCTCCTCCAGCACCTCGAGCGCCACGGGGTCGGGGGCCTCCGTGCTCCCGAGAGGGTAGGCGGCGGTGAGCATAGCGGTCAGCGCGCTCTCCTCGTCCGCGTCCTCCGGCGGCCGGCCGCCCTGTTCCCGCCAGCGTTCCAGCAGCGCCTCGGCGCCCGCGTACGCCTCCAGACAGCCGAGGGCGCCGCACCGGCAGCGGCGGCCCCGTACCCGTACGGTCAGATGCCCCCACTCGACGGCACGGCCGTGCTCCACCTCGGGCGTGACGAGACAGGCGCCGACACCCGAGCCGAAGAGGACGACGACCGCGTTGTGCGCACCGCGTCCGCCGCCGAACCACATCTCGGCCTGGCCGAGGGTCTTGGCGCCGTTGTCGATGAAGTACGGCACGCTCTCGGGGAGGAGGGCGCTCTCGCGCAGCAGCGCCTCCAGTGGGACGGCGTCCCAGCCGATCGTCTGGCCGTGCACGACGGCGCCCCGCTCCGGGGTGTGCTCGATGATGCCCGGGACGCCGATACCGACCCCGAGCAGCTGTTCCGGGCCGATGCCGGCGGCGCCCAGCACCTCGGCGACGCCGTCCCGGATGTGCCCGACGATCCCGTCGACCTCGTACCGCCGCTGCTCCAACGGCCTTTCCACCCGCGCGAGTTCGGTGAGGGTGAGGTCGAACAGCTCGATCCGCACCCGGGTCTCGCCGACGTCCACGCCGATCATGTGTCCGCTGGCGGGGACGACGCGCAGCAGGATGCGCGGGCGGCCGCCGTCGGAGTCGACGCTGCCGGCCTCCTCGACCAGTGCGTCGGCGACCAGGTCGGCGACGACATTGCTCACCGAACCGGAGCTCAGGCCGGTGGCCGGGCCGAGCTCGAAGCGGCTGAGGGGCCCGTCGAAGTAGAGCCGTTGCAGCACAGCCGTACGGTTGGCCCGCCTCAGGTCGCGTACCGTGCGCCCGTTCCGCCCCGTCATGTCGCTCCCCTTCGCCCCCTGCCCGACCTGCAACATACCCCTGCGGGCAGCCTCACGCGACATTCCTCCAACCCTTAGTTCACGATGTGAGCTAAGAGACGCCCGCGGACTCGATCTCGTCCAGTGCCGCGAGGAGCTCCGGCGCGACCGTCTCGCGCAGCCAGCGGTCGTGATCCGTGCCGTAGGCCCGCGGGACCGTCTCGACGTGCATGATCAGGTAGAGGTAGGCGCGGTACAGGGCGAGACGCAGCCGGGCGGACGTGTCGAACCCGGCGTGGCCTCCGGCCCGGCGATAGCCCTCCAGAAACGGCTCGTCCCGCCGGATGTCCCCGAGCAGCGCCAGCGAGACGAAGTCCGCGAGGGGATCGCCCCAGAACATGCGCTCACCGTCGACGAGGCCCCCGATCCGGGGTGTCGGGCCCGCCCGGTCGACCAGGATGTTGCCCGGCCACAGGTCGAAGTGGACGAGGCGGGCGACGCTCACCTCGTCCAGGGCGTCGTACGCGGCCCGCGCGACGGCGGCCACCTCGTCGACGGGACGGGGCAGCCAGGCGCCGTAGCCGCGGGCATCGGCGAGGAGGGCGTCGAACATTGCCGTGAACGCCGTGCGCCAGTCGGGGGCGAGCGGGCCGAAGGCGCCGGAAGGGTAGCCGAAGCCCGGCCCGGTCACCCGGTGCAGTCGAGCCACCTGACTCCCCAACTCCCTGCGCAGGTCGGCCTGTTCGGCGGGATCCAGGGATCCGTTCCAGGGGCCGCCCGGGCACACCGTCATCAGCAGCCACTGCCCGTCGAGGGCCACCACCCGCGGCGCCGGCACGTCGGCAAGGGCCGCCCCGCGGCAGAACTCCGCCTCCGCGGACAGCAGTCGGGTCTCGTGGCTCAGCCCCGGTGCCGTGGGCGCGACCTTCAGTACGTAGTGGCCGCCGTCCGTCAGGCGGAGCTCCTCGACGGTGTTGTACGTGCCGCCGCCGAGCGGCCCCACGTGGGCCAGCCGGTCGGGCGGGATGCCCGCCGCCGCCAGGACGCTCCGGGCACGCTCCCAGGAATCCGCCACCCCGCCCGCTCCTTCCTCCCGGCCGCCTGGACGTCCTCCACGCAACGGCCGTCCGCGATCAGCCCGTCGAGCCACGCCTCGGCGACCGTGTCACCGGCGCCGGGCGTGCGGTCCCGGTACAGCGTACGGAACGCCTCCCGGACGCCCGGCGCCATCCGTGAACCGTCGCCGCACACGTACACGCGGGCACCGGCGACAACTGCCCTTCGTTCAAAGGACGTACGGCACTCCAGCCTGGTCCGCCCGGTGGCCGGGGCCGTGCCGCCGGGCTACAGGTTCAGGCAGCGGAAAAGGCACGTGCGGGGTTGCCGGGGCGCCCTGCGACGGTTATTAGGCTGGGCCGATGACCTTCATCCCGACCGTGCGGTCCATCGCCCTGGACGAGACCTCGGACCCTGCGCTGCGCCCGCTGCCGGGGGAGGTGGCGGCGCTCCTGGACGAGGTCGGAGCGCCGCCCCGGCTGGTCGCTCATCTGCGGGCCGTCCACGACGTCGCGGACCGGCTCGTCGACTGGGTCGGACGGCACTGCCCGGCGCTGGCCGTGGACCGGGAGGCGGTGCTGTTCGGCGCGGCCACGCACGACATCGGCAAGACGCTGCACCCCGACGAGCTGTCCGGCCCCGGCGCCCGGCACGAGGCGGCCGGACGGGAGCTGCTGCTGGCCCACGGGGTGCGCCCCGAGGCGGCGCGGTTCGCCGCGACGCACGCCTCCTGGGGAACGCCGGGCGTGACCGTGGAGGATCTGCTGGTGAGCCTGGCCGACAAGGTGTGGAAGAACAAGCGGGTGGCCGACCTGGAGGACCTCGTCGTGGCCGAGCTGTCGCGAGCGGGCGGGCGGCCCGTGTGGCAGGAGTTCCTGGACCTCGACGAGTTCCTCACCGCGCTGGGCGAGGGCGCGGACCAGCGGCTGGCCTGGCAGGCGGCGCATCCCGTCCACGGGTGAGCGGGCCGAACGGGACGCCGTGGTGTGACGCAACCGCACGCTGCCGCTCTTCGACCGGGTGTGGGCGCGTTCGCTCAGTTCGCCCGCGGGGACCAGCGCGGGTCGCGGCCGAGGAAGGCCAGCAGCGTCGCCGAGCGGTCGTGGCGGTCCGGGGTCTCCCGCGCCGGGGCGAAGACCCGGTACGCGTCGCGCAGGTGGTCCACGAGATGTTCCGCCGCCGGTCCGATCCCTTCGGCCGTCCCGGCCGGCAGGGGGCGGTCCTGGCCGGTGGCCACGGCGATGTCCCAGGCGTGCACGGCCGCGTCCATCGCGGCGGCGCCGAGGGCGAGGGGCAGCGGCAGCGGGCCCAGCGGCGTCGGCACCTGCCCGGTGTCCGCGGGCAGCCCGGCGTACGCCCCGGCCACCGCGTCCAGCACCTTCGCCAGCTCGGCCGCCGGGTCGCCGTCGAGCGCGTCGGCCGGGTGGAACGGGTCGCTGCCGGGGCGGTCTCCGGTGAGCGCGAGGCCGTAGCCCTGCTGGTCGATACGGGCGTGGTTGAGCACCTGGCGCACCGTCCACGCCTCGCACGGGGTCGCGGCTCCCCACTGCTCGTCGCCGACCGCCTCGACCACTTCCCGCAGGTAGGCGTGCGCCCTCGTGAGGACCTCGATGTCCGGCGTGCCCGACCCGTCGGCCCGGTCCGCCGTGGCCGCTTCTTTTGACCCGGCTGCCTTGTCCGCCATGGAGCTTTCCCCCTGCGTTGTGCGTACCCGGTGTCTTCCCCGGCTGATGAGTGAAATCTAGGCTCACTTGCGGACAGCCACGGTCCTCGATGCGGCCGATCGAGGCAGCCGGTCGCCCCGCGCGTGCCGCGAGGTGGTGAAGAAACGTTCGAGGCCGCGGGGGAAGGGGAACTGGACTGTCGATGCAAGAAGAAGTACGTGAGCGAGCGGCCCCGCTCGTGCGATTGGTACAGCGCCACCGGGAACCCGTCGTCGTCCAGGCAGTGCGGTCCGCCACCGCGGCGACGATCGCCTATGTCATCGCGCTGCGCCTGAGCCCCGAGGCGCTGCCCCTCACCGCGCCGCTGACCGCGCTGCTCGTCGTCCAGGTCACCCTGTACGCGACGCTCACCAACGGGATCCGGCGGGTGAACGCCGTGGTGGCCGGTGTGCTCGTGGCCATCGCCTTCAGCCTCCTGGTGGGTCTGACCTGGTGGAGCCTCGCGCTGCTGATCGTGTCCTCGCTGGCGGTGGGGCATCTGGTGCGCGTCGACGAGTACGTCCCCGAAGTGGCGATCAGCGCCATGCTGGTGCTGGGCGTGACCACCGTCGGGGACACGGCGTGGGCGCGCGTGGTGGAGACGCTGATCGGCGCGTTCGTCGGGCTCGGCTGCAATCTGCTGCTGCCGCCTCCGGTGTGGGTGGAGGAGGCGGGCGAGTCCATCGAGGGGCTGGCCCGTCGGCTGCGCCAGCTGATGCTGCGCATCGGCGAGGAGGCCTCGGGCCGTACCCCGGTGGAGCAGGCGGCCGCCCGGCTGCACGAGGCGCGCCGCCTGGACCACGACATCGTCCAGGTGGACGCGGCCCTGCGGCAGGCCGAGGACAGCCTGCGGTTCAATCCACGCGTGCGTGAGGGGCTGCTGCACCGGGTGGTGCTGCGCACCGGTCTGGACACGCTGGAGATCTGCACGGTCGTGCTGCGGGTGCTCGCCCGGACCCTCACCGACCTCGCCAAGGAGCGCGAGCCGCAGCCACTGTTCCCGGACGGGACCGGCGAGGTCGTGGAGCGGTTGTTGTCCGAGGTCGCCGACGCGGTGGTCAGCTTCGCCGTACTGGTCACCACGAGCGTCAGCCTCAACGCGGACGCCGCCGAGGAGCGGCTCACCGCCGAGCTGCGGCAGGCCGCGGCCACCCGCGACAAGCTCGCCCAGCTGCTGCTGGAGCAGCTCCAGCACGACGCGCGCCAGTGGCAGCTGCACGGCGCGGTGCTGACCGAGGCCACCCGCATCATCGACGAGCTCGACACCGAGCACCGCTCCCGCCGCCTCCTGGAGGAACTGGACCGCAACAGCCGTGAGCAGCGTGAGCGGATGCCACGGCTGAACCGGCTGCGCGAGCGCCTGGGCGTGCAGGACGAGCTGTGGCGCAACCGTACGGGGTTCGGCCGGCGTTCTTCCTGAGCCGGCCCCGGACGGGGTCGGCGTCGGGTCCCGTCCGGTGCCCTGAACCCGTGGCGGCAACCGCCCGCCCCGCTCCGCACCAGCCGCAGGACGCACCGGGGAGGCCGGTGCCGTACGTACGGCACCGGCAGCCGGGCTCCGCTCGCCCCCCTCCGCCCCGGCGCACCCGGCCGTCCGCCGCGCCCGGCCGTCCGCCGCGCCGGGAGGTCCGCTTTTGCGCTCGACGGCCCGTCCGGGTCAAGGTGGCTGTCACGGCGGAGGCGTACGACGACCTGAGGTGCGGGCATGGGCAGTGGGACGGCAGCGGCGCGCGGGGGTTCCCCCCGCCCCGGCCGAAGCCGAGAGCTCGGCGGAGGCTGGAGCAGGCGCGGCTTCGTCGGGATGCTCGGCGGCGCGGCCGCCGCGTCGGCCCTCGCCGGGTGCGGCAGCGGAAGCGGCGGCGGCAGCGACGGTGGCGCGACGAAGAGCCAGGACTCACCGCAGGCCGCGCCGCCCGGACAGCCCTCGGCGTCGGCGTCCGCCGCCCCGGATCCCTCGCGGAGCTCCTCCGGCCCCCGCCCGCTCTACCTGGGCACCTACACCTCCGCGGAGGGCGGCGGGAAGGGTATCGGCGTCGCCTCGTACGACCCCGCCTCGGGGCGGATCACCGGCCGGGGCACGATCACCGGCGTCCAGGACCCGTCGTATCTCGCGGTGCACCCGGACGGCGCAACGCTGTACGTGGTGAACGAACGTGAGCGCGGTGCGGTGACCGCCGTGCGGCTGTCCGACGGGAAGGTGCTGGGCGACCGGCCGACGGGCGGGGCGCACACCTGCCACCTGTCGGTCCATCCGGGCGGGCGGTGGCTGCTGAGCGCCGACTACGGCTCGGGCAGCGTGGCCGTGCACCCGATCGCCGCCTCGGGGGCGCTCGGCGAGCGCACCGACCGGGTGACGCACAGCCGTCCGGCGCCCCGGTCGGGCCGACAGGGGCCGCACGCACACCAGTTCATCACGGCTCCGGACGGCGGCCATGTCCTCGCCGTCGACTTCGGCACGGACACGGTGTACAGCTACCGCCTGGACGAGCGGGCCGGGACGCTCACGGAGGTCGCGCAGGCGCACACCCGGGCGGGCGCCGGTCCACGGCACCTCACGTTCCATCCCGGCGGCCGGTACGCCTACCTCGCCGGCGAGGCGGACGACACGGTCGCGGTCTGCGCGTACGAGCCGTCGAGCGGCCGGCTGGCGATCGGGAGGCCGCAGTCCACGGGCGCGAAGGCGGAGACCAACTACCCGGCGCAGCTGGCGGTCACGCCGGACGGCGGGTACGCCTTTCTCGCCAACCGCGGCGACAACACACTCGCCCGCTACGCGGTGGAGGCGGACGGGGCCCGGCTGCGGCTGCTCGGCACGGTGCCGGTGGAAGGCGACTTTCCCCGGCAGATCGCCCTCTCCCCCGACGGCGGTCTGCTGTTCGCGGCCAACCAGCGCTCCGGCACGGTCAGCGTCTTCCGGGTGGACGGCGCCGACGGTGAACTGCGGCTCGCGGGCGAGCCGTTCGCGTCACCCGTCGCCGTCTGTGCGCTGCCGCTGTAGGGCTCGGGGGCAGGCGGCGGCCGCCGCCTGGGTCAGCAGGACGTGCATACGCTCGGTGAGCTGGCCGACGTCGTCGGCGGGCGCGTGGAAGGGCAGGCGTACGTCGCCGTGGGCGCGGGCACGCTCGACGCGCAGCGTCAGTCCGTGCCGGTCGACGGCGAGCGGCTGGACCCGGACGGCCCCGTGCAGGCAGTCCCGCCGGACGAGCCGGGTGAGCCGCTCCACCGCGTCGGGGTGGGCGTCGGCGAGATGGGTGAGCAGGTGCGCCTCGGCGGTGGCGAGCGGGTCGGGCTCGGCGCCGGCGAACTCCTCGAGGTCGACGACGACCGCGCCGGTGGGCTCCTTCAGCACGACCCGGGTGGCGTGGAAGGCGAGGTGGCCGTCCTCAGGGGTGAACCAGCCGGCCAGCCAGAGCCGGGCACGGATACGGCCGCGTACCGCAACGGGCGCCACGTCCGCGAACTCCAGCACGGCGGACGGCTCGCCGCGGGGCGCGCAGATCGCGGCCGTGAGCAGAGCGCTGTCCTCGGGCACGCGCAGGATCACCCGGCCGTCCTCGCCGACGGTGTGCGCACCGACGAACTCCTCGCGCCCGCCGTCCGCGGTCACGGCGCAGGACCACGAGGCCGCGAGTACCGAACGGGCCCGCTCGGCAGCGGCAGGCACGGCCGCCCAGCTCTGGCTGTCACCCATCCCAAATCCTCCTTAGGTAAGCCTTGCCTAACCTATCGGAGATCCGGGTGTTCGCCAACCGTGACCGCACCCTGTGCGACCGGGAAGTCTGCCGCCCGGCCTCGGCGACGTGGGCGCCGGCCGGCGATCACACCGGGCCTGCGATGACCCCCAGCAGCGCCCGCGCGCACAACTCCCCCACCTGCTCCCGTGACAGGTCCGACCCCCGCAGCCACTCCAGGCAGACCGCCGTCGTGAACGCCAGCCAGCCGCGCACCGCCAGCCGTACGTCGGGGCGCTCCTCGAAGACCGGGCCGAACTCCGGGTCGGCGCCGAGCGCCGCCAGGATCTGCCGCTCCTGCGCCGCGAGCGCCTGCCGGTAGACCCGGCGCACGGCCTGGTCGCCGGAGGCGTCGGCGCGGTGGAAGGCCCGGTAGCCGTGGGCGTGGGCCGCCACGTACGCCAGGTAGGTGTCGAGGCCGGACGCCAGCTGCACGCGCACCGGGACACCGGGAACCGCCGCCGTCATGCGCAGCATCCGCCGGCTCTCCCGCTCCACGACCGCCGCGAAGAAGTCCCGCTTGGTCGGGAAGTAGTGGTACAGCAGCCCCCGGGAGACCCCGGCGATCTCGGCGACCTGCTCGATCCACACGTCGTCGTACGGGCTTTCCGAGAACAGCCGTGCGCCGACCGACAGGAGCTGCTCCCTGCGCTCCTCGGTGCTGAGTCGGCGCCGGGTGCGCTCCCCCTGGTTCGCGGCCATCCCCGCACTTTACTTGACGCCGGTTCAACAGCGGCAGCAGACTGAGCCCGCTATTGAACCCACGTACAACATGCTCAACCTGCCGCTGCATCAAGGGAGATCGCGTCATGGCGGAGACGACGGGGACGACGGCTGGACCGGCCACGACAGGGACGACGGGGACGGCGGGGCCCGCGTCGGGGGACGTCCTGCCGAAGGGGTTCCGCAGCGCGGAGCTCGGATGGCCCGAGCTGGAGCGCATACCGCATCCGCCGCGTCGGCTCCCCCTGCTCGGCGACGTGCTGGGCGCGAGCAGGCGCACGCCCCTCCAGGACTCCCTGCGGTACGCCGGGCAGCTGGGGCCGATCTTCCGCCGCAAGGCGTTCGGCCGGGAGTTCGTGTTCGTGTGGGGCGCCCGGCTGGCCGCCGACATGGCCGACGAGACGCGGTTCGCCAAGCATGTGGGGCTGGGCATCGCCAATCTGCGGCCCGTCGTCGGGGACGCCCTGTTCACGGCGTACAACCACGAACCGAACTGGCAACTGGCCCACGACGTCCTGGCCCCGGGGTTCAGCCGGGAGGCCATGGCGGCCTACCACCCGATGATGCTGGACGTGGCGGAGCGGCTCACCGGACACTGGGACGGGGAACTGGCCGCGGGCCGGGCGGTGGACGTGCCCGGTGACATGACCAAACTGACCCTGGAGACGATCGCCCGCACCGGCTTCGGGCACGACTTCGCCTCCTTCGAGCGCGCCCGGCCGCACCCCTTCGTGACGGCGATGGTGGGCACCCTCACCTACGCGCAGCGCCTCAACACCGTGCCCTCCCCCGCCCTGCTGCGCCGGGCCACGCGCCGCAACGAGGCCGACATCGCCTACCTGAACCGCACGGTCGACGAGCTGGTGCGGGCGCGCCGCGACGGCGAGAGGGACGGGGACGGCGACCTGCTCGACCGGATGCTCGACACCGCCCACCCGGAGACGGGCGAACGGCTGTCGGCGCAGAACGTGCGCCGTCAGGTCGTCACCTTCCTGGTCGCCGGCCACGAGACCACCTCGGGCGCGCTCTCCTTCGCCCTGCACTACCTGTCCCTCCACCCCGAGATCGCGGCCCGCGCCCGCGCCGAGGTGGACCGGGTGTGGGGGGACGCGACCGTGCCGGGGTACGAGCAGGTCGCGAAGCTGCGATACGTGCGCCGGGTCCTCGACGAGGCGCTGCGGCTGTGGCCGACGGCGCCCGCGTTCGCGCGCGAGGCCCGGGAGGACACCGTGCTGGGCGGGGAGCACCCGATGCGGCGGGGCGGCTGGGCGCTGATCCTGACGGCCATGCTGCACCGGGACCCCGAGGCGTGGGGGCCGGACGCCGACCGGTTCGACCCGGACCGCTTCGACGCGGCGGCCGTACGCGCGCGTGCCCCGCACACCTTCAAGCCGTTCGGCACCGGGGCGCGGGCCTGCATCGGACGGCAGTTCGCGCTGCACGAGGCCACGCTGGTGCTCGGGCTGCTGCTGCGCCGCTACGAGCTGCGGCCCGACCCGGCCTACCGGCTGCGGGTCACGGAACGGCTGACGCTGATGCCGGAGGGGCTGCGGATGCACCTGGACCGGCGCACACCGACGACGGCACCGACGCCCGCGCCGTCCGGCGGGACGGTCGGCGCAAAGACGGCGCCCTCAGAGACCCGCTGTCCAGTGCACGGGGCGGGTGACTGACTCCGGCAGCCTGGTGCCCGCGCTCCCCCGGGCCGCGTTCAGCTGCGGCTGGGTCAGGAAGAAGGCGCCGGTCAGGTCGGCGTCGGCGAGGCCGGTGTCGCGCAGGTCCGCACCGATCAGGTCCGCTCCGCGCAGGTCCGCGCCGGTGAGGTCGGCGGCGATCAGACAGGCGCCGCGCAGGTTCGCGCCCCGCAGGTCGGCGCCTCGCAGGCGGGCGCCCATCAGGTCGGCGCCCCGGCGCTCCTTCTTGCGTCCGGGGATGCCCGCCCGGGCCAGTTCACTGGTCCTCAGCAGCAGCACGTTGACGTCCTGACGGTGCGCCGGGACGTCGAGGGCGAGCAGCTCGTCAGGGGACAGCCGGGTGAGTTCCTCGGTCTTCGCCAGGGTCCGGCGCAGCTCGCCGCGGATCGGGCGGGCGGCGGGCAGGCCGAGCGCCTCGGTGAGGTACCAGAGGAGTTCGTGGAGTTGGCGGACGACCGGGAACACCTCGGACATCCGGCGGGCGTCCTCGGGCGCGGCCGTACGCCGGTCCCGGCCGCCGAAGGTGAGCTGCGAGACCTTCTGCCCGGCGCCGAAGCAGTCGTAGACCGTGCAGCCGGTGAAGCCGCTCTGCCGCAGTCGCGCGTGGATCCCGCAGCGGTGGTCCTCGCCGAGGTTGGGGCAGTCCCTGCCCGCGGGCTTGTCGATCGCGAAGTCCGCGGAGCGGGCGAAGGGCAGGGCCACGCAGCACAGGCCGAAGCAGTTCTCGCAGTCGCCGCGCAGTCCGGTCCGGTCCACCGTCTTGTCTTGCATGCCGTCCAGCCTACGCATGCGATACGGGCCGACCTGCCCGATTATCGGTTGAACAGCTCGAACGCCACCGCCGGGCGGCCGCCGAACCGTTCGCCCACCGACTGCGCCACCCCGGTCAGGAAGCTCCTTACATAGCTTTCCGGTTCCTCGTCGGTCAGCGCCTCGATATAGGCGCGGTGTTCGAGCAGCGAGCCCACCGCCCGCTCCAGTCCCGCCGACGCGTCCACGGCGTGGGTGGGCGTCGCGGAGCCGGCCACCGCGACCCAGCGCACGCCGTTCCAGGGCTCCAGGCCCTGCTCCAGAAGTTCCGGGAAGATCCAGCGGTTCCCGGCGTCCCCGGCCGCGTCGAGGGTGGCGCGGCCGACCGCGACATGGTCGGGGGTGTTCCAGGCGACCCCGCCCCAGGTGTCCCGGTGGTTGAGGGTGATCACCAGCTCGGGACGGTGCCGGCGGATCGCGGCGGCGATGTCGCGGCGCAGGCCGGGACCGTACTCGACGACGCCGTCCCGGTGGTCCAGGAACTCGACCGTCGACACACCCACCACGGCGGCACTGGCCCGCTGCTCCCGCTCGCGCAGCGGACCGCACTCGGCGGGCGCGAGGGTGTCGATGCCCGCCTCGCCCCGCGTCGCCAGCACATAGGCGACCTCGCGGCCGGCGTCGGTCCAGGCGGCGACCGCCGCGGCGCACCCGTACTCGAGGTCGTCCGGGTGCGCCACCACGGCGAGGGCGCGCCGCCAGTCCTCGGGCATGGGCTGGAGCTGGGTGATCGTCGGCTCGGTCATGCCCGCAGACTAACCGGTGACGAAGGCGTCACGCCTCGTCACGGGCGAGGGCGAGCAGCCGGTCCAGGACGCGGGGGCCGCCGGCCCGGACGCCGTCGTGTTCGAACTCGTCGGTGACCCAGGTGCGCAGGCCGCGGATGGCGCGGGCGGTGCGCAGGGAGTGTGCGGTGTCGACGTACAGATCGTCGTGGTAGATCGCCGCCGCGACCGGGACCTCGTTGGCGGCGAGGCGCGCGGGGTCGTACAGGGGCGGCCAGTCGGTGCGGGCGGCGAGGAGCTCGGCGGTCTCGCGGAGCGGGCGCAGCGCGGGGTCGGTGTCGAACATCCAGGGGTGGACCGTCTCACCGGTGAGCAGCAGCGGTCCGTCACCGGTGAGCGTCTTCGCCGCGTCGAACTGCGGGAACTCGGCGCGCACCCGGTCGGCGGCCCAGGCGGTGGGACGGCCGTCCTGGCCGTAGATCGCCTCGTGGACCAGGGCGTAGAGAGGGTGTCCGGCGTAGGAGAGCAGGCCCTGCGTCTCCTCCTGGAAGGCGTCGGACAGCGCCGGGCCGTGCGGGGTGGGGACGAAGGCCTCTTCGAGGAGGTGGTGCAGACGGTGGCTGCCCTCGCCGCCGCCGAGGAGGATGCCGAGCGTCTGAAAAGCCTCGACGGTCAGGCGGTAGCCGTTCGGGAGGGTCACCTCGTGGTGGAGGAGGTGGTCGGCGATCCGGCGGACGCGGTCGACGTCCTGCGGGTAGCGGGCGTAGTGCGCGGCGACCTTGCGCTCCATGCGCGGGTAGGCGGCGCGGTACACGTCGTCGGCGTGCGCGTCGAGCGCGGGCAGACCGCCGGTGATCAGGGCGGCGGCGAGTCCCTCGGGCGCGAAGGAGAGGTAGGCGACCGTGCAGAAGCCGCCGAAGCTCTGGCCGAGCACGGTCCAGGGGGCGCCGCCGGTGACCTCCGGGCGGATCAGCTCGCAGTCGCGGACGATGGAGTCGGCGCGGAAGTGCGCCAGGTAGTCGGCCTGTTCGGCCGGGCCGCCGCGCAGCGGGAGCGTCTGGCGGTTGGCCGGGGTGGAGTGGCCGGTGCCCCGCTGGTCGAGGAGGAGGACGCGGTACTCCTTCAGCGCCCGCCCGAGCCAGGCCGGCCTGCCGACGAACCGGTTGGCGCCGAAGCCGGGGCCGCCCTGGAGGTAGAGCAGCCAGGGCAGGTCCTGGTCCGCCTTCTCGCTCGCGACGACCTCGCGGGCGTAGAGCCCGATCGTCTCTCCGCCCGGGTCGGCGTGGTCGAGGGGGACGGTGAAGCGACGGTCGGTGAGGACGACGCCGGGCTGGCGGTAGCTGACGGACAACGGAGGCTCCCGGGACGATCGGTGTAAGGGCCGCGTCCCAGTTCAGCACATGTCCGGGCGGTGCAGGAGCCCGGGGGATCATGAACGGCTACTGAACGGGCACTCAGCACGGTTACTGAACCGTCGCTCAGCGCGCCGAGAGGCTGGACCTGCGCACCACGAGCTCCGGCTGGAGCACCACCCGCCGGTGTTCGTGCCGGCCGGCGCCCGCACTTCCTGCCCCTCCTGCTCCTCCTGCTCCTCCTTCTTCGGTCTCCTCCAGCAGCATCTCGGCGGCCAGCGCGCCCATCGTGACGGCGGGCTGCCGGACCGAGGTGAGGGGGACGGCCGCGGCGGCCGCGAACTCGATGTCGTCGTAGCCGACGATGGCCAGGTCCTCCGGCACCTTCACCCCCGCCGAGTACATCGCCTGGAGCACGCCGAGGGCGAGCAGGTCGTTGGCGCAGAACACGGCGGTCGGGCGGCGGTCGCCGAGGCCCAGCAGGCGGGCGCCCGCGTCCCGCCCGGCGGCCACGTCGAGCCGTTCGGTGGGCAGCTCACGCAGGCATTCGGGGCCGAGGCCGGCCTCGGCGAGCGCGTTCAGGGCTCCGGTGCGGCGGTCGCGGACCTGGGTGAAACCGGGCGGGCCGCTGACATAGGCGATCGAGCGGTGCCCGGCGTCCACCAGATGCCGTACGGCGAGCGCGCCGCCCGCCACGTCGTCCACCGACACCGAGCACTCGGTGGTGCCCTCGGAGACCCGGTCGACCAGTACGAAGGGGATGCCGTGCCGGCGGAAGGAGGCGATGTTGCGGCCGGTCGCGTCGGCCGGGGTGAGCAGCACACCCCGCACCCGCTGCTCGGCGAAGAGCGACAGGTACTCGGCCTCCTCGCCGGCGCTCTCGGCGCTGTTGCAGACCATCACACCGAGCCCGGCGTCGCGGGCGGCCCGCTCCGCGCCGCGGGCGACGTCCACGAAGAAGGGGTTGCCCATGTCGAGGACCAGCAGCCCCATGATCCGGCTGCGGCCCGCGCGCAGTTGCCGGGCGGACTCGCTGCGCACGTAGCCGAGCCGGTCTATCGCCGACAGCACGCGCGCCCGGGTCTCGGTGGCGACGGTGTCCGGGCGGTTGATGACGTTCGACACCGTGCCGACGGAGACTCCGGCGGCACGGGCGACGTCCTTGATTCCCACCGGCTGGGCCATCAGGCGGGGACCTCCAGGTGAACGGGATACGGCGGGACGGCCTTCACATTACCGTCACTGCGCCGCACCCCTTTCCGAGTACGGACATGGGTCGGATTCGGGTCATGCGGGCAGTGCGAAGTCGACGACGTGGAGCGCCGAGGGGGTCGTCCCGCTCGACTTCTCCTGGTACATGAACGACAGCACGTTGTCGGCCTTGACGCGCATTTCGTCGATCACGACCTCGCCGAAGGCGTTGAGGCCGCTGCCGTCGAAGAGCACGGTCCAGTCCGTGTAGCCGGAGGCCTTGGAGGCGCCGGCGATCCGGCCGAAGGGGAAGATCGCGTACGCGTTGTCGTACTTGTCCAGGACCAGCTTGGTGCGCTGGCTGGAACCGAGGACGACGGGTATCTCCGTCTTCTGCCAGCTCCCGGAGGCGTTCTTGCGCAGATGGAAGGCGCGGCCGTTGGCGGTGCGGTCGCTGACGTAGTCGGTGGTGCACTGACCGAAGCGGCCGGGGACATAGCTGATGATCGCGTGCGGGAGGCCGGTGGAGCCGGTGGCCTGGCTCTCCTGGTTCATCAGGGAGTGGTCCGGGTTGAGCGCGTCCACGACGAGTCCGGCGTCCGTGACGGCGACCTTGTCGGAGCCGCCCGTGGTGCCGACGACGGTGCCCGCGTTGTTCAGCCAGGTGCGGCCGCGGTCGGTGGAGTAGACATAGCCGGTGTCGTGGTTGGTGATGCCGCCGCTGGAGCACATCACGGCGCCGTTCTGCTCACGCCAGGTGAAGAAGGAGTGCAGCCGGCCGTTGACGTCGTAGTCCATGCCGTGCAGGTACATGTTGCGGACGGTCGAGGAGCCGTGCTCGCTGGTGTAGGTGCCGGTCGAGCTGGACCACTCGCCGAGGTTCGTCCAGGTCGAACCGTCGTACTCCGCAAGGGCGTTGCGGCCGTTGCCCGAGATGCCGACCCGGTAGCCGAGCTGGAGCCTGCCCTCGGGGGTGGCGATGAACTGCGGGTAGGTGAACTGGGTGGTGAGCGCGAGGCCGTCCAGGGTGGTCTGGACGGCGCCGAAGACGGACGACGTCCAGGAGGTGGCCGCCGGGTTGTCCAGGAGTCCGGCGACCGACTTCACGTAGAAGAAGCCGTCGCTGTGGGAGTCCATGTTGAGGTGCAGACGGCCGTCGACCTTCGAGACGCCCATGGAGATGACGTTGTGCGAGTCGCTGGCCTTGAGCTGGTGCGAGAGGGTGACGGTGGACCAGGTGGTGCCGCCGAGGACGCGACGGGCGACGACCGCGTTCCTGGTCGAGGTGTACCAGGCGGCGTACTGGTAGCCCTTGTAGGTCAACAGGCCGTTCTTCTGGAACGAGTTGTTGTTGACCAGGCCGTCGTAGGACACGAAGAACACGGCCGTGGCGTCGAGTTGGGTGGTGGCCTTCCTGGTGACCGAGGGGCCGGGGTCGGCGGCGCGGGCGGTGCCGGCGGCGAGGACGGGGGATGCCGCGGCACTGAGGAGAGCGCCGGCCAGCAGGGTGCGTCGTCTCATCTCGGGGGACTCCGTTGTCTGCGAGAGCGGGAAGCAGAGGGAACAGCGGGGAACAGCGGGGAGGGGTAGGGGGGTCAGGCGAGGTGGAACACCTCGGTGAGAGGCTTCATCGCCTCGTCGGGCCGGGCCCCGTCGAGCGACTCGAAGAACGGGGCCATCTCCGCCTGCCAACGGGCGTTGACGTCGGCGGCCTCCATGCCGGCCTGGGCGGCGGCGAAGTCCGCTGTCTCCAGATAGCCGACGAGCAGGCCGTCGTCTCTCAGGAACAGGGAGTAGTTGTGCCAGCCGGTGGCCGAGAGAGCTTCGAGCATCTCCGGCCACACGGCGGCATGGCGTTCGCGGTACTCGGCGAGCCGGTCCTGTCGGACCTTGAGCAGGAAACAGACGCGCTGCATGAAGTACCGCTCCTCCGTGGGGGGTTGAGGTGTCCGGCGACTAGAAGTTGAACTGGTCGATGTTCTTGGCGTCGAACACGGTCGGCTTGCCGAGGCTGATCACGCCGTCCTTGCCGATGGTGTACGTGGTGGTGCCGGCCTTGAAGGTCTCCCCCTCCGCGCCGGTGATCTGGCCCGAGACCAGCGCCACCGCCGTCTGGGCGGCCAGCGCGCCGAGCTTCGCGGGGTCCCACAGCTCGAAGGCCTCGACGGTGCCGTTCTTGACGTAGGTGCGCATGTCGTTCGGGGTGCCGAGGCCGGTCAGCTTGACCTTGCCCTTGTACTTGGAGCCCGACAGGTACTGGGCGGCCGCCTTGATGCCGACGGTGGTCGGGGAGATGATCCCCTTCAGGTTCGGGTACTCCTGGAGCAGGCCCTGGGTCTGCTGGAAGGACTTCTGGGCGTCGTCGTCGCCGTACGCGACCTTGACGAGCTTGATGTCCTTGTACTTGGCGTCCTTCAGCTCGTCCTTCATGAAGTCGATCCAGGTGTTCTGGTTCGTCGCGGTCTGCGCGGCGGACAGGATCGCGATCTCGCCCTTGTAGCCGATCTGTTCGGCGAGCAGCTGCACCTCGGTACGGCCCAGGTCCTCGGCGGACGCCTGTGAGACGAAGGCGTTGCGGCACTCGGGGTTGGTGTCCGAGTCGTAGGTGACGACCTTGATCTTGTTGCTCATGGCCTGCTTGAGCGCGGTGCACAGGGCGCCCGGGTCCTGGGCGGACACGGCTATCGCGTCGACCTGCTGCTGGGTCAGCGTGTTGACGTAGGAGACCTGGCCTGAGGTGTCGGTGCCGCTGTTGGTGCCGACCTCCTTGTAGCTGGAGCCCAGTTCCTTCAGAGCCGCCTCGCCGCCCTTGTCGGAGCTGGTGAAGTAGGGGTTGTTGACCTGCTTGGGCAGGAAGCCGACGGTCAGGCCCTTCTTGGTGGCCGCGTTCGGGTCGGCCTTGCCGGCCGAGACGGCGGCGCCGGTGCTCTCGTTCTTCACGTCCTCCTTGGTCGTGCCGCCGCAGGCGGTGGCGGCGAGCGCGAGGGAGGAGACGGCGGCGAGGGCCGCACAGGCACGACGGAGGGATGACTTGCGCATCACGGGGTTCCTTTACGAGGGTGAGCGAAGCGGGGTTAGACCGTCGGAGTCGGGGCCGTGGCTCTACGGCCCGCCCGTGCGACGGAGATCTGCCGTGCGACCCGGGGGCCGAGCACGGAGACGACGAGCAGGACGCCGGTGACGACGATCTGCGACTGTGCGGAGACGTCCTGGAGGCTCATCACGTTCTGCGCGGCGCCGAGCAGGAAGACTCCCGCGATCGCGCCGCCGAGCGTGCCCTTGCCGCCGTCGAAGTCGATACCGCCGAGCAGGACGGCCGCGATGACGGAGAGTTCGAGGCCGGTGGCGTTGTCGTAGCGGGCGCTGGCGTAGTGCAGTGCCCAGAAGACGCCGGTGAGGGAGGCCAGCAGGCCGGTCACCGTGAACAGGATCAGCTTGTGCCGCCTGACCCGGATGCCGGCGAACCGGGCGGCCTCCTCGCTGGCGCCGATCGCGAACAGCGAGCGGCCGAACGGGGTGGCGTGCAGGACGACCACGGCGATCGCGAGCAGGACGACGAAGGGCAGGAGGGCCTGCGGGAGGAAGGTGTCCCCGAGCCGGCCGGCCGCGAAGTCCAGGTACTGGGTGGGGAAGTCGGTGACCGCGTCGGAGCCGAGCACGATCTGCGCGATGCCCCGGTAGGCGGCCATGGTGCCGATGGTGACGGCGAGCGACGGGAGCCCGAGGCGGGTCACGAGCAGGCCGTTGACCAGCCCGCACACCACACCGAGCAGCAGGCAGATCGGGATGATCGCCTCGATCGTGAGGCCCTGGTTCCACAGGGCGCCCATGACCGCGCCGGACAGCCCGGCGGTGGAGGCGACGGACAGGTCGATCTCGCCGGAGACGACCAGCAGGGTCATCGGCAGTGCGATGAGCGCGATGGGCAGGGTGTTGCCGATCAGGAACGACAGGTTGAGGGCGTTGCCGAAGCCGTCCACGAAGGAGAACGAGAACAGCAGCAGGACGATCAGGAGGGCGCCGACGACCGTGTCCCAGCGGACGGCGCGGGTGAGCGACTCAGGCATGGCCGGCGTCTCCCTTCTTGGCGGTGGTCTTCACGGGGGCGGCGGTGGTGGTCCTGGCCGCGGCCGACTTCTTCTTCAGCGCGGTCGCCACCCGCAGGGCGACGACCCGGTCGACGGCGATGGCCAGCAGGAGCAGCACGCCGTTGATGGCGAGCACCCAGACCGAGCTGACGCCGAGCGCGGGCAGGACGCTGTTGATGGAGGTGAGCAGCAGCGCGCCGAGGGCCGCGCCGTAGACGCTGCCGGAGCCGCCGGTGAAGACGACGCCGCCGACCACGACCGCGCTGACGACGGTGAGTTCGTAGCCGTTGCCGGTCCCGGAGTCGACGTTGCCGAACCGGGCCAGGTACATCGCTCCCGCGAGGCCGGCGAGGCCGCCGCAGAAGGTGTACGCGGCGAGGATCCGCTTGCGGACCGGGATGCCGGCGAGCCGGGCGGCCTCCGGGTTGGAGCCGAGCGCGTACAGCTCGCGGCCGCTGCCGAAGTGCTTGAGGTAGTACGCGGTGGCGATGAGGACGGCGAGCGCGATGAGCGCCAGCCACGGCACCGCGGACAGCCCGCCGGAGCCGAAGTCCACGAAGGAGTCGGGCAGGTCGGCGGCGGTGATCTGGCGGGAGCCGACCCAGATGGAGTCGATACCGCGGATGATGTACAGCGTGCCGAGGGTGACGACGAGGGCGGGCACCTGACCGAGGCTGACCAGCAGGCCGTTGAGGAGCCCGAAGCCGATGCCGAGCAGGATCGCCAGCACGATCGCGATCACCGGGTTGCCGCCGCCCTGCAGATACGTGCCGGCGGTGAAGGCGCTGATGCCCAGGGTGGAGCCGACCGACAGATCGACGTTGCGGGTGATGACGACCAGGGACTGGCCGGTGGCGACCAGCACCAGGATCGTCGCGTTCAGCAGCAGGTCCTTGATGCCCTGCTCGGACAGGAACTCGCTGTTGCCGGCCTGGGTGACGGCGATCATCACCAGGAAGACGACCAGGATGGCGAGTTCGCGCATCTTGAAGACGCGGTCGACCAGCCGGGTGCCGCTGGACTTCGGCACGTCGGCGACGGGGGCCTCGTGGGAGGTGGTCACCGTCATGCCGTGCCCCCTTCGTTCGCTTCTGCGCCCGCGCGGCGCAGAGGCGCGGGCATCGTGTTCGTCTGCGGCCCGGCGGCCGCGCGTGCGTCGCTCACGCGGCCCTCCCGGTGGCTGCGGCCATCACGGTTTCCTCGGTGGCTTCGGTGCGGGGGATCTCGGCGGCGAGCCGGCCCTCGTGCATCACCAGCACGCGGTCGGCCATGCCGAGGATCTCGGGCAGGTCGGAGGAGATCATCAGGACGGCGACCCCGTCGGCGGCCAACTCGCTGAGCAGCCGGTGCACTTCGGCCTTGGTGCCGACGTCGATGCCACGGGTCGGCTCGTCGACGATGAGCACCTTGGGGCCGGTGGCCAGCCACTTGGCGAGGACGACCTTCTGCTGGTTCCCGCCGGACAGTGTGTTGACGGTGTCGGCGAGCCGGGCGTACTTCACCTGGA
Organism: Streptomyces zaehneri; assembly: GCF_032248645.1. Taxonomy (NCBI): domain Bacteria; kingdom Bacillati; phylum Actinomycetota; class Actinomycetes; order Kitasatosporales; family Streptomycetaceae; genus Streptomyces; species Streptomyces zaehneri. The sequence continues at coordinate 372,694 of NZ_JASTTJ010000003.1, read as the reverse complement.
GCTTGACCGCCCAGTCGAGGGAGCGGCTGCGCTCGGCGCCGCGGTCCATCAGTCCGGCCCTCACGGTCGTCCGCAGGCCGGTCAGGCCGATGTTGCGCTCGATGGACATGTCCATCACGAGGCCCTGGGCCCGCCGGTCCTCGGGGACCAGCGCGAGGCCGGCCGCCATCGCGGTGGAGGGGGCGCCGTTGGTCAGCGTACGGCCGTCCACGGCGACCTCCCCGGCGTCCCAGCGGTCGATGCCGAAGACCGCGCGGGCCACCTCCGTACGGCCCGCGCCGACGAGTCCGGCGAGGCCGACGATCTCGCCGCGCCGGACCTCGAAGGAGACGTCGGTGAAGACACCCTCGCGGGTCAGCCGGCGGACGCTGAGGGCGACCTCGCCCGGCGTCACGTCCTGCTTGGGGTAGAGCTCGTCGAGGTCGCGGCCGACCATCCGGCGGACCAGGTCGTCCTCGGTCATGTCCGCCAGCGGCTCGCTGGCGATCCAGGCCCCGTCGCGCAGGGTGGTCACCCGCTGGCAGATCTCGAAGATCTCCTCCAGCCGGTGCGAGATGAACAGCACCGCCGCGCCCTGCTCACGCAGGGTGCGCACGACGCCGAACAGCCGGGCGACCTCGCTGCCGGTGAGAGCGGCGGTCGGCTCGTCCATGATCAGGACCCGGGCGTCGAAGGAGAGCGCCTTGGCGATCTCGACGATCTGCTGGTCCGCGATGGACAGGCCGCGGGCCGGACGGTCGGGGTCGAGCTCGACGCCGAGGCGCCGCATCAGGGCGGCGGTGGCCGCGTGGGTGGCCTTGTGGTCGATGCGGCCGAGGGCGCGCCGGGGCTGGCGGCCCATGAAGATGTTCTCGGCGATCGACAGGTCGGGGAAGAGCGTGGGCTCCTGGTAGATCACGGCGATGCCGGCGTCGCGGGCGTCGCCGGGACCGTGGAAGGTGACGGGCTCACCGTCGAGCAGCACCCGACCCGCGTCGGGTCGGTGCACTCCCGCGAGGGCCTTGATGAGCGTGGACTTGCCCGCGCCGTTCTCGCCGGCGAGGGCGTGCACCTCGCCGGGGAACAGCTCCAGGGAGACGCCCCGCAGGGCGCGAACGGCACCGAAGGACTTGGTTACGTCCTCCAACGCCAGCACCGGGGCCGGTCCCGCGTCGGACGGGTAGGTCATGGATGGCTCCTCGACGACGCCCGGGACGTGCCCTCACGGCGTCGTGAAAGGTTTCAACTGGATTGCCGGGACGTTAGGCATCCGGGCCATGTCACGTCAATGGGTACGTCTCGAAAAGTTTTCGATAGCCGAAGGTCACGCGGCGGTCACGGAGAACGGAGCAGGCCGGAGGGCTTGACACTCTCCCCGCGGGCTCATAGCTTCCCGTTCTGAATCGTTTCATCCGGGAGTTGTTCCGGACCGATGTCACAGGAGCCCGAAGTGACCGACCTCGCCGCGGTGAAGGCCGCGCTGAAGACCCAGGCCGTCGAGACGCCGTCGTGGGCGTACGGGAACTCAGGCACCCGTTTCAAGGTGTTCGCCCAGGAGGGCGTCCCGCGCACCCCGCAGGAGAAGCTGGACGACGCGGCGCAGGTGCATCGCTTCACCGGCGCCGCCCCGACCGTGGCCCTGCACATCCCGTGGGACAAGGTGGAGGACTACTCCGCACTTGCGAAACATGCCGAGGACCGCGGGGTGAAGCTGGGCGCGATCAACTCCAACACCTTCCAGGACGACGCCTACAAACTGGGCAGCATCTGCCACCCGGACGCGGCGGTGCGGCGCAAGGCTCTCGATCATCTGCTCGAGTGCGTCGACATCATGGACGCGACGGGCTCCGCCGATCTGAAGCTGTGGTTCGCCGACGGCACGAACTATCCCGGTCAGGACGACCTCCGGGCCCGGCAGGACCGGCTCGCCGAGGGCCTCTGCGCGGTGTACGAGCGGCTCGGGGACGGGCAGCGGATGCTGCTGGAGTACAAGTTCTTCGAGCCCGCCTTCTACTCCACGGACGTGCCGGACTGGGGCACGGCGTACGCGCACTGCCTGAAGCTCGGGCCGAAGGCGCAGGTCGTGGTGGACACCGGGCACCACGCGCCCGGCACCAACATCGAGTTCATCGTCGCCACGCTGCTGCGCGAGGGGAAGCTCGGCGGGTTCGACTTCAACTCGCGGTTCTACGCGGACGACGACCTCATGGTGGGTGCCGCCGACCCGTTCCAGCTGTTCCGGATCATGTACGAGGTCGTGCGCGGGGGCGGGTTCACGTCCGATGTGGCGTTCATGCTCGACCAGTGCCACAACATCGAGGCGAAGATCCCGGCGATCATCCGGTCCGTGATGAACGTGCAGGAGGCCACGGCGAAGGCGCTGCTGGTCGACCGGTCGGCGCTGGCCGCCGCGCAGGCGTCCGGTGATGTGCTGGAGGCGAACGCGGTGGTGATGGACGCGTACAACACGGACGTGCGTCCGCTGCTGCGTGAGGTGCGGGAGGAGACGGGGCTGGACCCCGATCCCATGGCCGCGTACCGGGCGTCCGGGTACGCCGAGAAGATCGTTGCCTCGCGGGTCGGTGGGGAGCAGGCGGGGTGGGGGGCATAGGCGTCCGCCGAGTTGCGACAGTTCGCGGACTGCGGGCCTGATGTGGCTGGTCGCGCAGTTCCCCGCGCCCCCTGGGGGCGCCTTGCTCACCCGTGTCCAGGAAGTTAGGAAATGACAGTCATGGCATCGCACCCCGAAGCCGCCGCCCTCCTCGGTCGGTCCCATCGGCTCGGCGCCGATCCCCGTAACACCAACTACGCCGGCGGCAACACCTCCGCCAAGGGCACCGACACCGACCCCGTGACCGGCGGGGACGTCGAGCTGATGTGGGTGAAGGGGTCGGGTGGCGACCTCGGGACGCTCACCGAAGCGGGGCTCGCCGTGCTGCGGCTGGACCGGCTGCGGGGGCTCGCCGACGTCTATCCGGGCGTCGAGCACGAGGACGAGATGGTCGCCGCGTTCGACTACTGCCTGCACGGCAAGGGCGGGGCGGCGCCCTCGATCGACACCGCCATGCACGGTCTCGTCGACGCCGCACACGTCGATCACCTTCACCCCGACTCCGGGATCGCGCTGGCCTGTGCCGCCGACGGGGAGAAGCTGACGGCCGAGTGCTTCGGCGACACCGTCGCGTGGGTGCCCTGGCGGCGGCCAGGCTTCCAGCTGGGGCTCGACATCGCCGCCATCAAGGCGGCGAACCCGCAGGCGATCGGCGTGGTCCTCGGCGGCCACGGGATCACCGCCTGGGGCGACACCTCCGAGGAGTGCGAGCGCAACTCGCTGCACATCATCCGGACCGCCGAGGCCTTCCTCGCGGACAAGGGGAAGGCCGATCCGTTCGGGCCGGTCCTCGACGGCTTCGCGGCGCTGCCCGAGGACGAGCGGCGGGCGCGGGCCGCCGCGCTCGCGCCCTACGTGCGGGCCATCGCCTCCCAGGACCGTCCCCAGGTCGGGCACTTCACCGACTCCGACGCCGTCCTCGACTTCGTGGCCCGGGCCGAGCACCCGCGACTCGCCGCGCTCGGCACCTCCTGCCCCGACCACTTCCTGCGGACCAAGGTGCGGCCGCTGGTCCTGGACCTGCCGCCCACCGTCACGGTGGAGGACGCGATCGCGCGGCTGAAGGAGCTGCACGCCGAGTACCGCGAGGAGTACGCGGCCTACTACCGGCGGCACGCCGACGCCGACTCGCCCGCCATGCGCGGCGCCGACCCGGCGATCGTGCTGGTCCCGGGCGTCGGCATGTTCTCCTTCGGCAAGGACAAGCAGACCGCGCGCGTGGCCGGCGAGTTCTACGTCAACGCGATCAACGTGATGCGTGGCGCGGAGGCGGTGTCCTCCTACGCGCCGATCGAGGAGTCGGAGAAGTTCCGCATCGAGTACTGGGCCCTGGAGGAGGCCAAGCTGCAGCGGATGCCCGCGCCGAAGCCGCTGGCCACCCGGGTGGCCCTGGTCACGGGAGCCGGCAGCGGGATCGGCAAGGCCATCGCGCACCGGCTGGCGGCCGAGGGCGCGTGTGTCGTGATCGCCGACCTCGACGGCGAGAACGCCGCGCAGGTCGCCGAGGAGCTCGGCGGGCCCGACAGGGCGGTCGCCGTGACCGTCGACGTGACCTCCGAGGAGCAGATCGCCGGTGCCTTCCGGGACGCCGTGCTCGCCTTCGGCGGCGTCGACCTCGTCGTCAACAACGCCGGGATCTCCATCTCCAAGCCGCTGCTGGAGACGTCGGCACGCGACTGGGACCTCCAGCACGACATCATGGCCCGCGGGTCGTTCCTCGTCTCGCGTGAGGCGGCGCGGGTGATGATCGCGCAGGAGCTGGGCGGCGACATCGTCTACATCGCGTCGAAGAACGCCGTCTTCGCCGGCCCGAACAACATCGCCTACTCCGCGACCAAGGCCGACCAGGCCCACCAGGTGCGCCTGCTGGCCGCCGAGCTGGGCGAGCACGGCATCCGCGTCAACGGCGTCAACCCGGACGGCGTGGTGCGCGGGTCGGGCATCTTCGCGGGCGGCTGGGGCGCGCAGCGGGCCGCGACCTACGGCATCGCCGAGGAGAAGCTCGGCGAGTTCTACGCGCAGCGGACCATCCTCAAGCGTGAGGTGCTGCCGGAGCATGTCGCGAACGCGGTGTTCGCGCTCACCGGCGGCGAACTCACCCACACCACCGGACTGCACGTCCCCGTCGACGCGGGTGTGGCGGCCGCGTTCCTCCGGTGACGGCCGTGCGCTCGTACGCGGCGGTCGACCTGGGCGCGTCCAGCGGGCGTGTCATGGTCGGCCGGGTGGGCCCGGACTCGCTGGAGCTGGCGGAGGCGCACCGCTTCCCCAACCGGCCGGTCCGGGTCCCCGAGGGGCTGCGCTGGGATGTGCTGTCCCTCTACGCGGGAGTTCTCCAGGGCCTGCGGGCGGCCGGCCAGGTGGACTCGGTCGGCATCGACAGCTGGGCCGTGGACTACGGCCTGCTCGACGCCGACGGGGCCTTGCTCGGCAACCCGGTGCACTACCGGGACGCCCGTACCGAGGGGGCCGCCGAGAAGGTGTGGGCGACCGTGCCGGCGGCCGAGCTCTACGCGGCCACCGGACTCCAGTACGCGCCCTTCAACACCCTCTACCAGCTGGCGGCGGCCCACGGGACCCGGCAACTGGCCCACGCCCGCCGCCTGTTGCTCATCCCCGACCTGCTGGCGTACTGGCTGACGGGTGAGCAGGGCACCGAGCTCACCAACGCCTCCACCACCCAGCTGATCGACCCCGTGACGGGCGACTGGTCGTACGACATCGCCGCCCGGCTCGGCATCGATCTGGAACTGTTCGCGCCGCTGCGGCGGCCCGGCGACCCGGCGGGGCTGCTGCGGGCGGAGGTGCTCCAGGAGACGGGGCTGACCGGTCCCGTGCCGGTGACGACGGTCGGCTCGCACGACACCGCCTCCGCCGTGGCCGCGGTCCCGGCGACCGGAGAACGGTTCGCCTACATCTGCACCGGCACCTGGTCGCTGGCCGGCCTGGAGCTGACGGCGCCCGTGCTCACCGAGGAGAGCCGGGCCGCCAACTTCACCAACGAGCTCGGCCTGGACGGCACGGTCCGCTACCTGCGCAACATCATGGGACTGTGGCTCCTCCAGGAGTGCCTGCGGGCCTGGGGCGAGCCGGACCTGGGCGCTCTGCTGCGGGAGGCTGCCGCCGTGCCCGCGCTGCGCTCGGTCGTGGACGCCGGGGACGCCGCGTTCCTGGCGCCCGGGCGGATGCCGGAGCGGATCGCCGAGGCGTGCCGCGCGTCCGGGCAGCCGGTGCCCGGCACGCCCGCGGAGATCACGCGGTGCATCCTCGACTCGCTCGCGCTGGCCCACCGGCGGGCCGTCGACGAGGCGCAGCGGCTCGCCGACCATCCCGTGGACGTCGTGCACATCGTCGGGGGCGGCACGCGTAACGCGCTGCTGTGCCAGCTCACCGCCGACGCCTGCGGGCTGCCGGTGGTGGCCGGTCCGACGGAGGCCGCGGCCCTCGGCAACGTGCTCGTCCAGGCGCGGGCGCACCAACTGGTCGGCGACCGTGCCGACATGCGCCGGCTGCTCGCCCGCACGCAGACACTGACGCGCTACGAGCCGCGGGGCGACGCCGAGCGGTGGCGCGAAGCGGAGGCCCGGCTCGCCACGCGGTGAGCCGGGGTCTCCCCCGGGCCCGCGCACCGGGCTTCCCCCCACTACGCTGCACGCGTGTGGGTGGTGCCCCCAGCACTCATCCGATGACCTACCCGCAAGGAGCCGCGATGCGTGTCGCACTGTTCCTGACCTGTGTCAACGACACGCTCTACCCCGAGACCGGCCGTGCCGTGGTGAAACTCCTGACCAGGCTGGGCGTCGAGGTCGACTTCCCGATGGCCCAGACCTGCTGCGGCCAGGCCCACTACAACACCGGCTACCGCCATGAGGCCGAGCCGCTCGCCCGGCATTTCTCCGATGTCTTCGGGGAGTACGAGGCGATCGTGACGCCCTCCGGGTCGTGCGGGGCGATGGTGCGGGAGCTGTATCCGCGGATGGGCGAGCGGGCCCGGGCCGAGGGGCGCGGGGACACCCTCGCCGCCGCCCTGGCGCCGGTGGTCCCGAAGACGTACGAGCTCACCGAGTTCCTGGTGGACGTGCTCGGGGTGACGGACGTCGGCGCGTACTACCCGCACACGGTGACCTATCACCCGACGTGTCACGGGCTGCGGGGACTGGGCCTCGGGGAGCGGCCCCGGCGGCTGCTCCAGGCGGTCAGGGGGCTGGAGCTGGTGGAGCTGCCGGGGGCCGACGAGTGCTGCGGCTTCGGCGGGACCTTCGCGCTGAAGAACGCCGACGTCTCGGCGGCGATGGGCGCCGACAAGGTGCGCAACGCCGAGTCGACGGGCGCCGAGGTGCTGTGCGCGGCGGACAACTCCTGCCTGATGCACATCGGAGGGACCATGACCCGGCTGGAGACAGGCATGCGGCCCGTGCACATCGCGGAGATCCTGGCGAGCACGGAGGAGGTGCCGGCCGTATGAGCGGAACGTTCGTAGGAATGCCGTCCTTCCCGAAGGCCGCGCACGAGGCGGTCGGCAACCAGACCCTGCGCGCGAATCTGCGGCACGCCACGCACACCATCCGGGCCAAACGGGCGAGCGCCGTGGCCGAGGTGTCCGACTGGGCGGAGCTGCGGGAGGCGGGCAAGCGGATCAAGGACCACACGCTGCGCCATCTCGACCGCTACCTCGTGCAGTTGGAGGAGTCGGTGACGGCGGCGGGCGGCGTCGTCCACTGGGCCGCCGACGCGGACGAGGCCAACCGGATCGTGGCCGGCCTGGTCAAGGAGACCGGCGAGTCGGAGGTCGTCAAGGTCAAGTCCATGGCCACGCAGGAGATCGGGCTCAACGAGGCGCTGGAGGCGGAGGGCATCCGCGCCTACGAGACCGACCTCGCCGAGCTCATCGTGCAGTTGGGCAAGGACCGGCCGTCGCACATCCTGGTCCCCGCGATCCACCGCAACCGGGGTGAGATCCGGGACATCTTCACCCGTGAGATGAGCGAGTGGGGCCGCCCCGCCCCCGAGGGCCTGACCGACACCCCCGCCGAACTCGCCGACGCGGCCCGGCTGCACCTGCGCGAGAAGTTCCTGCGCGCCAGGGTCGGCGTCTCCGGCGCCAATTTCATGGTCGCCGAGACCGGCACCCTGGTGGTCGTCGAGTCCGAGGGCAACGGGCGGATGTGCCTCACCCTCCCCGAGACGCTGATCTCCGTCGTCGGCATCGAGAAGATCGTGCCGACCTGGCGGGACCTGGAGGTCTTCCTCCAGACGCTCCCCCGTTCCTCGACGGCCGAGCGCATGAACCCGTACACGTCGACCTGGACGGGCACGACGGACGGCGACGGACCCGGCACCTTCCATCTGGTGCTGCTGGACAACGGCCGCACCGACACCCTCGCCGACGAGGTCGGCCGGCAGGCCCTGCGCTGCATCCGCTGCTCCGCCTGTCTGAACGTGTGCCCGGTGTACGAGCGGGCGGGCGGGCACGCCTACGGCTCGGTCTACCCGGGCCCGATCGGCGCGATCCTCAGCCCCCAGCTCCGCGGCACCGGGAGCGAGATCGACGCCTCACTGCCGTACGCCTCGTCGCTGTGCGGCGCCTGCTACGAGGTGTGCCCGGTGGCCATCGACATCCCGGAGGTGCTGGTCCACCTGCGGGAACGGGTCGTCCAGGGCGGCCCGGTCACGCGCGAGGGCAACAAGGTGGTGCTGAAGCCGGCCAAGGGCCATGGCGCCGAGCGGGCCGCGATGCGGGCGGCGCGCTGGGCGTTCGGCCGGCCGGGCGCGCTGCGCGCCGGGCAGCGGCTGGCGTCCCGGACACGTCGGCTGCATCCTCGGACGCTGCCCGGCCCCGGCAAGGCGTGGAGCGCCACGCGGGATCTGCCGGCGGTGCCCGCGGAGCCGTTCCGCGACTGGTGGCAGCGTACGAACGGCGGGACATCCGAGGGGACGGCGAAGTGAGCAGCAGGGAACGGATTCTGGGCCGGGTGCGGCGCGCGCTGGCCGATGTGCCGCAGGACGACACCCCGTACGAGGAAGCCGTCGGCCGCGACTATCTGCGCGAGCACGGCGCCCGGAGCACCGAGGAGACGGTCGAGCTGCTGGCGGCGAACCTGGCGGACTACCGGGCCGTCGTGCACCGGTGCGGCGCGGACGAACTTCCGTCCGTGCTGGCCCGGTTGCTCGCGGAGCGGAAGGCGGCGACCGTGCTCGTGCCGCCCGGGCTCGACGAGGCGTGGCTGGCGGAGGCGGACACCGCCCGGGTGGCGGACCGGGTGGAGAGCGGCGCGCAGGAACTCGACCGGGTGGACAGCGTGGTCACGGCGTGCGCGGTGGCGGTCGCCGAGACCGGGACGATCGTGCTGGACGGCGGTCCCGACCAGGGTCGGCGCCGGATCACCCTGGTTCCGGACCACCACATCTGTGTGGTGCGCGTCCCCGAGCAGGTGGTGTCGTCCGTGCCGCAGGCTCTCGAACGGCTCGATCCGGCACGCCCGTTGACGTGGATCTCGGGCCCTTCGGCGACCAGTGACATCGAGCTGGACCGGGTGGAGGGGGTGCACGGCCCGCGCACCCTGGAGGTGATCCTGGTCGGCTGAGGTCAGGCTCGGCCGTCGTAGTCCTCCCGGGCCTCTTCCACCTGGGGCAGATGCTCGTCGGCCCACTCGGCGAGGTGGGCGAAGAGCGGGCGCAGGCTCAGGCCGAGCGCGCTGATCTCGTACTCCACGCGGGGCGGTACCTCGGGGTGATAGGTGCGCACCACCAGGCCGTCCCGTTCGAGCTGGCGCAGGCGCTGGGTCAGCACCTTGGGGGTGATGCGGGTGATCCGGCGCTCCAGTTCGACGAAGCGCTGCCGACCGTGGGCGTGGAGCGTCCACAGGATCGGTGTCGTCCAGCGGCTGAACACGATGTCCACGACCGGGGAGATGGGACAGGCGAGTTCGGGATCGGCCGCGACGTCCCTCACACGCAGCCCACCGGTCATGCGCACCCCTTTGGGTAAGTCACTTTCCCCTAGGTACCTACTATACGTGCGCTGTTAGCGTCGTTCCCGCAACACCAACCACCCATTTCCAGCGGGGAGTCAGTCATGATCGTGGTGACGGGGGCGACGGGAAACGTCGGCCGTGAACTGGTGCGGGTCCTCGCGGCGGCGGGCGAGCGGGTGACCGCCACGTCCAGGAACATCACGGACGGGGAGGTCCCGGACGGCGTACGGGCGGTGCGCGCGGACCTCACGGACAAGGGCAGCCTGTGGCCCGTGCTCGACGGCGCGAACGCGCTGTTCCTCCATGACGGCGGACCCGGCGGGCATCCGCTCAAGCCGCAGGAGGTGCTCGACGCGGCGCGCAAGAGCGGGATCGCCCGCGTGGTGCTGCTGTCCTCCCTGGGGGTGGTGACGCGTCCGGATTCGGTCTCGCACGGGGGCACGATGCGCGCCGTCGAGGACGCCGTGCGGGAGTCGGGCCTCACGTGGACCCTCCTGCGGCCCGGCGCCTTCCACTCCAACGCCTACGCCTGGGCCGAGCCGGTGCGTGTCCACCGCACGGCCGCCGCACCCTTCGCCGACGTGGCGCTGCCCACCGTCGACCCCGCGGACATCGCCGCGGTCGCGGCCGTGGCGCTGCGGGAGGACGGACACACGGGCCGGGCCTACGAATTGACCGGGCCCGTCGCGACGACGCCCAGGGAGCGGGCGGCGGCGATCGGCGCCGCGATCGGCGAGCCCGTCCGGTTCGTCGAGCAGATCCGGCGGGAGGCGCGCGAGCAGATGCTGGCGTTCCTGCCGGAGCCGGTCGTCGAGACCACCCTGGCGGTCCTGGGCGAGCCGACGCCCGCAGAGCGGCGGGTCAGCCCCGATGCGGAGCGGCTGCTCGGCCGCGCGCCGCGCACCTTCGAGGACTGGGCACGGCGCAACGCGGCCGCGTTCCGGTGAGCTCAGCAGTAGGTCATCGGGCAGCCGTGCCGTAGCGAGTACTGGGCGGCGCGCAGGTAGAGCGCCGTGTAGAACGCCGTGGCCAGGTCGTCGGCCCAGGGGCCCGGCCGGGTGGCGGCGGCCTTCTCCGCCTCGCCTTCCAGGAACCAGAAGGTCAGTTCGAGGTTGCCGAAGGTCGCCGGCACCAGGTCCAGCGGCAGGCCGAGGGCCGCGGCGAGCCGCTCGGCGAGCGCGAGGACGTGCGGCGCTCCGACGACCAGGGTCTCGTCCGTGAAGGCGGAGCCGACGGGCAGCAGGACGCCTTCGTCCAGCGCGAACGGGACCAGCACCGACCAGTCGAGGAGGGTGTGCCGCTCCTCGGGGGTCAGCCGCGCCCGGCACAGCTCGTCGAAGCCGTCCATGGACGGGCTGATCTTCTCCTCGAACCAGCCCCGCGCCTCCCGTACGGCCTGTCGCGGCTCGTACGGCGGCAGCCCGCGCCGTCCCAACTCCGTGTCCAGCGCGGCCGCGACGTCTCCGTAGCCGTCCTCGCCGGGCTCGGACCAGTCCTGCGCGGTGACGCTCACCAGATACACACCCATGATCGCAACGTACCGCCCGCCACTGACAACCCCTCCGGCCACTGATGACAACGGGGGTGAACAAGCGCTTAGATAGATGATCGAACACTCGCCGAGACCGCGACCGATCCGCCCGGAGGCCCCGTTGTTCACGTCCGTCGACGATGTCCGCGCCCGGCTCGCCGAGAGCGGCTACCTTGCCTCCCCCGCCGTCGCCACGACCGTCTTCCTCGCCGACCGGCTCGGCAAGCCACTGCTCGTGGAGGGCCCGGCCGGGGTCGGCAAGACGGAACTCGCCAAGGCCGTGGCCCAGGTGGCGGGGGCCCGGCTGGTCCGGCTCCAGTGCTACGAGGGCGTCGACGAGTCCCGGGCGCTGTACGAGTGGAACCACGCCAAGCAACTGCTGCGCATCAGCGCGGGCCGGGACGAGACCTGGGACGAGACCCGCACGGACATCTTCAGCGAGGAGTTCCTCCTCCCCCGGCCGCTGCTGACCGCCATCCGCGGCGACGAGCCGACCGTCCTGCTGATCGACGAGACCGACAAGGCCGACGTCGAGGTGGAGGGGCTGCTCCTGGAGGTGCTCAGCGACTTCCAGGTCACCGTCCCGGAACTCGGCACGATCACCGCCACGCGCCGCCCGTTCGTGGTGCTCACCTCCAACGCCAGCCGTGAGCTGTCGGAGGCCTTGCGCCGCCGCTGCCTGTTCCTCCACATCGACTTCCCCGAGGAGGAGCTGGAGCGGCGGATCGTCCGGCTGAAGGTGCCGGGCATCGAAGCGGCGCTGGCCGAGTCGGTGGTCCGGGTGATCGGCGCGCTGCGCGCGATGGACCTGCGCAAGGCGCCCTCCGTCGCCGAGACCATCGACTGGGCGCGCACCCTGCTCGCGCTCGGCGCCACCACCCTCGACGAGAGCGTCGTACGCGAGAGCCTGGGCGTGATCCTCAAACACCAGGACGACATCCTCAAGGCCGGCGCGAAGCTCGACCTGGACGCCGTGTGAGCGCCGAGGTCGCCGACCGGCTGGTCGGCTTCGTCGCCGCGCTGCGCGCGCACGGCCTGCGCGTCGGCACCGGCGAGTCGGTGGACGCCGCCGAGGCGGCGGCGGCGCTGGGGTTCGAGGACCGCGGACTGCTGCGCGAGGGGCTGGCCGCGACACTGCTGCACTCGACGGACCAGCGGCGGGTGTTCGACACCGTCTTCGACCTGTACTTCCCGCGCGGCGTCGGCGCGCCCGAGGGCGAGCCCGGCGACCGTGACGACCTGCGGGACCGGCTGGCCGCCGCACTCGCCACCGGCGACGAGACGATGCTGGCCCGGCTGGCGATCGAGGCAGTCGACGGGCTGGGCGGGTACGGGAGTTCACCGGGCGCGGACGGCTGGTCGTCGTACCAGACGCTGGAACGCCTGCGTCCGCAGACGCTGTTGGCGCGCGTGCGGGACGACGTCCGGGCCCGGGGCGGCGACGTCGGGTTCACCGACCGGCTCCTGGAGGACGAGATCCGCAGCCGCATCGAGGCCTTCCGCGCGCTGGTGGCCGGGGAGGCACGGCGCCGGGTGGCGGAGCGGCGGGGGCGGGACGAGATCGCCCGGCGGGCGGTGGCGCCGACCGCCGACCGGGTCGACTTCCTGTACGCGGGCAAGGACCGGCTGGCCGAACTGCGGCGGACGGTACAGCCGTTGGCCCGCAAGCTGGCGACCCGTATGGCCGCGCGGCGGCGCCGGGCCGCCCGGGGCACCATCGACCTGCGGCGGACCCTGCGCGGCTCGCTCTCGACGGGCGGGGTGCCGATGCGGCCCGTGCTGCGCCGCCGGCGGCCGGCCCGTCCCGAACTGGTGCTGCTGTGCGATGTGTCGGGGTCGGTGTCCGGCTTCTCCGACTTCACGATGCTGCTGGTGCAGGCGCTGCACGACCAGTTCAGCAAGGTGCGGGTGTTCGCCTTCGTCAACCGGATCGACGAGGTGACCGGCCTCCTCGAACACGGCGCGGCCGACCCGATGGGCCTCGGCGCCCGCATCCGGGCGGACGCGAACCTGACGGGGTACCACGGCAGCAGCGACTACGGCGTTGCCCTGGGCGAGTTCACCGAGCGCTACGGTGCGGCGGTCGGCCCGCGCACCACGGTGTTCGTGCTCGGCGACGCGCGGACGAACATGAGCGACCCGAACCTGCCGGCGGTCCGGCGGATCGCCGAACAGGCCCGTCACGCTCACTGGTTGAACCCGGAGCCGCGCTCCCTGTGGGGCACGGGCGACTCGGCCGCCCCCGAGTACGCCGGGTCGATCGCGATGCACGAGTGCCGCAACGCTCATCAACTCGGCGCTCTGGTAAGCCGGTTGCTTCCGGTCTAGCCGTACAGGGCCCCGTCCTACTGCGCCTTCGCGTAGTCCTTGGCCATCGCCCCGGCGAAGTCGTACACCACGCACTGTTCGTCTCCCACGACCCACGCGTCATGGCCGGGCGACAACACGAAGACGTCACCCGGGCCCACTTCGCCCTCGCCGCCCTCGTCCATGGTGATGTGCATGCGGCCCTGGACCACGTAACCGTTGTGGTGGATCTGGCAGGTGTCGGTGCCCGCCAGCGACGCGAGCGACTCGGACCAGCGCCATCCCGGTTCGAAGGTCGCCACGGCGAAGTCGAGCCCCGTCATATGGACGGCCTCGAGGTGCCCCCGGGGGAAATCGCGCCGCTCGTCCGGCTTCTCGAGCGCCTTCACTTCCATCATGACGCTCCTCCTTCCGGCCGCGCCTCACCGCGGCCGGGGCCGGTCTCCCCGGCGGCTCTGGACGTCGCCGGTCGGGGGCCGAGCCCCACCCCTCCATCCTCCGCCCGTCGCGCGGAGGCCGCCAATCGGTGGTAACGGCCCCGACCCCTCAGAGGCCGCCGCACAGCTCGGCGAAGCGGCCGGTGTCGATGTTGCCGCCGGAGACGATCACGCCGACGCGCCGGGGCGGGACTCCGGCCCGCCCGGCGAGGAGGGCGGCGAGCGGGGTGGCCCCGCTCGGCTCCACGACGATCTTCAGGCGTTCGAAGGCGAACCGCATGGCCGCGCGGATCTCGTCGTCGCTGACCAGCGCGATCTCGTCCACGAGCCGCCGGTTCACCGAGAACGTCAGCTCCCCCGGCGTGTGCAGGGCCTGGCCGTCGGCGATGGTGCGCGGCACCGGGATCTCGACCCGTCGGCCCGCCTCCAGCGACCGTTTGGTGTCGTCCCCGGCCTCCGGCTCCACACCGACGATCCGGGTGCCCGGCCGCAGCCCCTTGACCGCGGTCGCGCTGCCCGCGATCAGCCCGCCGCCCCCGACCGGCACCAGCAGGGCGTCCAGCTCGCCCGCCTCCTCGAGGAGTTCCAGCGCGGCGGTGCCCTGACCCGCCATGACGTGCGGATGCTCGTAGGGCGGGATCAGTGCCAGGCCCCGGTCGGCGGCCAGCGCCTCGGCGATGGCCACCCGGTCGCCGGTGTAGCGGTCGTAGGTCACGATCTCCGCGCCGTAGCCCTGCGTCGCGGCCCGCTTGGAGCGGGGCGCGTCCTCGGGCATGACGATCACCGCGGTGGTGCCGAGCTCTCGCGCGGCCAGGGCGACGGCCTGGGCATGGTTGCCGGAGGAGTACGCGGCGATGCCCCGGGCGAGCTGCTCGGGGGCGAGCCGGGAGGCCGCGTTGTAGGCGCCGCGGAACTTGAACGCGCCGACGCGCTGGAAGTTCTCGCACTTCAGCAGGACCTCGGCGCCGACCAGCGCGTCCAGGGTGCGGGAGCGGAGCACGGGCGTACGGTGCGCGACGCCCTTGAGCCGGACGGCTGCGTCGCGCACGTCGTCGAGGGTGATCGTCGGGGGTGTGGTCGTCACGGGTGTGCTCCCTCGGGGTTGTCGTCGGTGCCTGCGCTGCCGGTGCCCGGGGGACCGTCGGCTCCGGTCTCGTTCGTCGCTCTGGCCTGGGAGAGATAGCTGTAGGCGGAGGCGCGGGAGATGCCCAGGCGGGCGGCGACCTGCTCGATCGCGCGGCGCACGGCGAACACGCCGCGTTCGTCCAGGCTGCGGAACAGGGTCAGGCGCCGCGACCGGTCGAGGCCGGCCCAGGTCTGCCCCTGGCGCCGCAGCCGGTCGTCGAGGAGGGCGTCGACGACGGAGTCGATGTCGTCGCCGAACGTGGTCACGGGCGCCTCGGCCCGGCCGCCCGCCGCCCCCGCGAGCGCCGCCAGCAGACCCTGCACCCGGTCCACCTCGGTGACGTCCACGTTGACGCACAGCGCGCCGAAGACCGCTCCCGTGGAATCGCGCAGCACCATCGTGGACGACTTCACCAGCCGTCCGGCGCCGGTGCGGGTGACGTAGTTCAGCTCGTCGACGGCGTCGTCGCCGCGGGCGAGGACCCGCATGCCGATCTCGCTCATCGCCCCGCCGACCGTCCGCCCCGTCACCGATCCGGCGACGGCGACGACGGAGCGCTCCGGCCGCCGGTAGTCGTGCAGCACCACCTCGCACACCGGCCCGAACGTGGCCGCGATCCCGTCGACGACGGGGGTGAGCGCACGCAGGACCACGTCCTGCTCGGTCTCCCGGGGTTCCATGAGAGAAATTAGACCACACGTCCAGACTCTGGACCAACAGTCCAGAATGGACCGTGCGCCTCGGCCCCTTCAGGGGAACCGTCGATCAAGGGGGTGGTTCGCCAATTGCCGTTTCCCTAGGATGTGTTGTCGACCGCGCCAGTCCGTGGTGCGGCGGCGTTCTGGGGGAAGAGATGCAGCCTGGCAAGCAGCTGTCCACGTCGATCGATGCGGCCGTCCCCACCGCCGCACGCATGTACGACCACTACCTGGGCGGCAAGGACAACTACGCGGCCGACCGGGCGGCCTGCGAGGAACTCGACAAGGTCGTCCCGAGCACCCGCGCCCTCGCGCTGAACAACCGGCGCTTCCTCCAACGGGTCGTGAGGACCCTGACGCAGGAGTTCGGGATCCGGCAGTTCCTGGACCACGGCTCCGGCCTGCCCACCCAGGACAACGTGCACCAGGTCGCCCAGCGCGTCGACCCGACCGCGCACGTCGTCTACGTCGACAACGACCCCATGGTGCTCGTGCACGGCCGGGCCCTGCTGGAGCAGGACGAGCGGACCACCGTCATCCACGCCGACCTGCGGGAGACCGAGGCGATCTTCACGCACGAGGACACGCTGCGGCTGATCGACTTCTCGCAGCCGGTGGCCGTGCTGTTCAACTCGGTCTTCCACTGCATCCCCGACAGTGACACCGACGGTCCGCAGGCGGTGGTCCGCCGGGTGGCCGAACGCCTCGCGCCCGGCAGTTTCCTGGTGATGTGCCAGCTGGTCAGCGAGGACCCGGAGGTCAGGGCGTTCGTCACCGACTTCATGGACCAGGCCACGCAGGGCCACTGGGGCCGGGTGCGTCAGGAGAAGGACGTCGCCGCGTTCTTCGAGGGCACGCAGATCCTCGACCCGGGACTGGTGGAGGTCTCCACCTGGCGGCCCGACACCGAGGTCGCGCCCCGCCAACTCACGCAGGAGTGGATCGAGTTCGGCGGAGTGGGCCGCCTGGGCTGAGCCGCCTCACCTCACGGAGCGGCGGCATACCGCCGCTGCGCCGTGTCCTTCAGCAGCGCCATCGAGGCACGTGGATCGAGGGCCTCGTCAGCGAGCCGGTCCAGCGCGACCCGGTACTCCTCCGTCTCGTCCCGGTCCTCCAGGAACGTCGCGCTCCTGATCTGCTCCAGATAGACGACGTCGGGCAGATCGACGCCGCCGAAGCGCAGATAGGTGACCGGTATGGCCGGCGCGGAGGCATGCGTGACGTCCAACGGGACGACCTGGACCGTGACATGGGGCAGCCGGGCCAGCTCCACGAGGTGGGTGAGCTGCTCGCGCATCACGTCCCGGCCGCCCAGCACCCGCAGCAGCACCGACTCGTCGAGGACCGCCCACACCCGCGGGGCGTCCGGTCTCCGCAGCAGTTCGGTGCGCCGCGTCCGCAGTTCCACCCGGCGCTCGACCTCCCGGGAGGTCGCCGAAGGAAGTCCACGCTCGACGACGGCACGTGCGTACGCGGGGGTCTGCAACAGGCCCGGGACGTACTGGATCTCGAAGGTACGGATCGCGGTGGCCGCCTCCTGGAGGCCTACGAGCCGGTCGAACCACTCGGGCATGAGCCGCTTGTCGTAGCGCTGCCACCAGCCGGGCTCGCCCGCCTGCCGCAGCAACCGGAGCAGTACGGACGCCTCGTGGTCGTCGGTCTCGTACAGCGACAGCAGCGCACGGACGTCCGCCTCGACGGGCGGCCTGCGGCCCTTGCCCGCCTCGATGCGCGACAGCTTCGCCGCACTGAACCCGACGGCCCGCGCGGCCTGGTCCTGGGAGAGTCCCGCGTCCTCCCGGATACCCGCCAACTGGACGCCGACCAGCAATTTCAGCAAGGTCGGGGCGGGCTCGGCCCGGTTCAGATACGGTTCGAGGCGGGACACTCGAGGCGACTCGACAGACATCCTGACTCCCCGTGGACCGGCAGACGACAGACCGCAGTATCGCATCCGAAGGCCTCCGACCGCACGCGGCAGGGGAATTGAGCTTCCACACAGCCCCCTCGGACCAGGTGCCGAGCCAACTGCCGGCCCAGGCGTCAGACCAGGTGGTCGAACTCCCCGTCCTTCGCCCCGGCCACGAACGCGGCCACCTCGGCCGGTGTGTACACCAGCGCCGGACCGTCGGGGTCACGGGAGTTGCGCAGCGCGACGCCTCCCCCGGCCAGGGCCGCGACCTCCACACAGTTGCCCTCGGCGTTGCTGTGACTGCTCTTGATCCAGCGGACGCCCAGCGAACTCGCCCGTACTCCGTTCGACACTGACGACACTGCACTCTCCTCGCTTCGTACGCGCAATTTCTCGTGAAATTGCACGAGGACCTCGTCAGCGTGGATAATAGCCATGCCGTCAACCGCACTTCCAACTTGATGTCCTGACGCCGCCTCAGGGAGATGCCCCGTGTCATCACCTGCGCAGTTCCGGAGCCACGAGTCCGTCTCCGTCCGCGATTCCCCCAGAACCGCCGCCCTGCACCTCACGGGCAGCCGGGAGGGATTCGCCCAGGCACGGGAGTTCACCCAGCGCACACTCGACTGCTGGTCCCTGGAGCGCTGCACCGACGACGCGGTCTCGGTCGTCACGGAACTGGCGGCCAACGCCGTCCTGCACGCGCTCCCGCACACCTCGACGGACGAGTTCCACGTACGGCTCCGGCTCACCCTGCGCCGCGCGCACCTGGTGTGCGCGGTCACCGATCCGAGCGACAGCCTGCCCGTCCACTCGCGCACCGCGGACGCCCTCCTGGAACACGGCCGCGGACTGCACATCGTCGAGGCCCTCTCCGAACACTGGGGCTGGACCCGGCGCCCTCCCGTGGGCAAGACCGTCTGGGCGATGCTGCCGACCCACTCCCGTCCCGGCCCCTACCCGACACTTGACATCTGACATGACTGCGACGAAGAGACCCGCACCGCTCAAGGACCTGGGACACGTGCCGTGGCCCGAGATCAAGGACTCCACCGGATCCGCGGCGGGCATCCCCCTCCTGCTCACGACGCTCGCCCGCGGCGACGCCGACAGCGCCGGCCTGGCCCTCGGCCAACTACGCCGCCGGATCTGCCAGTTCGGCTTCGTCGTCGACGAGGCGACAGCGGCCACGGTGCCCTTCCTCTGGGAACTCGTCCGGCTCCCCCAGGTCACCTGCCGCGCGGAGATCCTGGGCCTGCTGAAGAGCATCGCCGACACCCGGCAGTGGGAGACCACCGCCGCCGCCTACCCCAAGCTGCTGCACCACCGCGACAACTACGTGGCATGGGAACGCGCGGCCCGGCACGCCGTCCACGCCCAGCGCGACGTCCTGCGTCAACTGCTCGCCGAGCGGGACACCGACCTCGTGCGGGCCACCACGGAACTCGCCGAGGCCCTGGCCGACTGAAGCCGCCGCCGGGGGCCACGCCCCGGCCTGCGCCGCCCGTTCTGCACCCCGCCGCGCCCGACCGCTAGGTTGACCGCATGAGCAACCTTGACCGCGCGCCCGTACCGAGTCTGTGCGGCGGCCGTGGATTCGTCGTAGCCGAACCCGTCCGCGAACTGCTGAGCCCCCGGCAGGTGAAGCTCGGCGGGTCGACCGAGGTGCGCCGGCTGCTGCCGAACCTCGGCAGGCGCATGATCGGCGCCTGGGCGTTCGTCGACCACTACGGCCCCGACGACATCGCCGACGAGCCCGGCATGCAGGTCCCGCCGCATCCGCACACGGGGCTGCAGACCGTCAGCTGGCTGCACGAGGGCGAGGTGCTGCACCGCGACTCGACCGGCAGCCTCCAGACCATCCGCCCCAGGGAACTCGGACTGATGACCTCGGGGCGGGCGATCAGCCACTCCGAGGAGAGCCCGCGGTCGCACGCCCGCTACCTGCACGGCGCCCAGCTGTGGGTCGCGCTGCCGGACGCCCACCGGCACACCGACCCCCGCTTCGAGCACCACGCCGACCTGCCCACGGTCACCGCCCCCGGCCTCAGCGCCACCGTGCTCCTCGGCGCCCTCGACGGCGCCGCCTCCCCCGGCACCACGTACACCCCCCTCGTCGGCGCCGACCTGGCACTCGCCCGGGGCGCCGACGTCCGGCTGCCGCTGGACCCCGACTTCGAGTACGGCGTGCTGTCGATGTCCGGCGAGGCACACGTGGACGGGGTGCCCGTGCTGCCTGGCTCGATGCTCTACCTCGGCTGTGGCCGCACCGAGCTGTCGCTGCGGGCCGAGTCCGACGCGGGCCTGATGCTCCTCGGCGGCGAGCCGTTCGAGGAGGAGCTCGTCATGTGGTGGAACTTCGTCGGCCGCACTCAGGAGGAGATCGCCCAGGCCCGCGAGGACTGGACGACGGGCACCCGCTTCGGCGAGGTGAAGGGCTACGACGGGGATCCGCTGCGCGCACCGGAGCTGCCGCCCACGCCGCTGAAGCCGCGCGGAAGGGTGCGCTGACCCGGGAGGACCGCCCGCCCCGCCGGACGCCCCCACAGGGGTCTCCCCGGAAGTCCTTTTCGGGGTCCTCCGGCGTCATCCGGGGTCCTCCGGGGTCATCTCGAAAGGCTGGAGACGAGTTCCTCGCGGCTGTTGACTCCGGTCTTTCGGTAGACGGCCTTGAAGTGATCGTTGACGGTGTGCAGGGAAAGGTGCAGGCTGCGGGCGATCTGTTTGACGGCCAGCCCGTCGAGAGCTCGCCTGACAACCGCCTGCTCCCTCGGGGTGATCCCGTACAGGACGGCCGCGGCGGGCAACAGCACGTCGGAGGAGGCGGCTTGGATCGTCACCGCCACACCGCCGGGTTCTGATTCGTCGAGCGGTTGGGCCTGCAAGACGATCCACCCGTCAGGTCCGGGGATACGGCTCAGTGCCTGACGGCCCGGCTGCCGTGCCGCGAGGACGATATTCCAGACGTACGCGAACAGCTCGTTCTCGTCGGCCGTCGCGTTCTCCGGCACGAGCCTGCGCACCCATTCACGGCCCGTTCCGGTCACGGCTCTTATCGTGTCGCCGCTGTCGATCACCAAGACGCCCGGCGCGGGTGCGCTACGGACGGGACGCAGGAACCGGCCGGCGACGTACTGTCTCAGCGTGCCCGCCAAGGGTCCGGCCAGCCGCCCGGCGTTCACGGCGTCGGTCGGCGAGAAGGGCGTGCTGCCCCTCCCCCTCAGCAGCACCAGTACGCCCCACGCCATCCCCTTGAGGGTCAGCGCGACCCGCATTTCGCTGCCGACTTCGGCCGCGTTCATGATCTCTTCGTGCTGGACGCTGTGCCGTCTGTCCCGTGCGTCGGATTCGAGGACTGCGACGGGACACGTACTTCTGACCAGGCTCGTCACCGTGTGCCGGTCGTCGCCGAGGATTTCCTCGGTTTCCAGCGCATGGTAGAACGCGGCTCCGTAACCGTGTTCTTTCGCCAGGAAACACGCGGCGCCCGTGAGCGGGTCGACTCCCCTCAGCATGTATCCGTCGTGCGGCACGAGTCGCGCGATCTGCCGTGAAATCACCATGCCCAGTTCGGGAACGGTGGTGGCCTCCGCGGCCGCACGGGGCAGGGTGCGCGCGATCAGTTCCAGGTCCGGATTCATGGAGGGAGTCTGGATCGGCACGCCTTTCCCGGTACGCGTATTCGGGACGTTGGCCGACAGGGAGCGGTCGGTGGCGCGTATCCGCCCTCTTCCGGAGGAAACGGAATTGGAAGGTTCGATTCCCGCCATTGCCTGAGGGCTGTCGCCCGGCCCTGGGGCGACCCAGGACCGGGCGGCTCGGCTCATCCCGTCAGCACTCCGGAATGGCCCCGCTGTGGAATGCGGCGTTGCCGTCCACGTACGCCCCGTACGTCCACCCCGTGACGTACAACTCCTGTCCGGTGCTGGCGGTGTAGCGCTCCGTCAGCGTGTGGTACCAGACGTTCCCCCGGTTGTTGATGTTGTCACCACGGCCCCAGCAGTCGGCGATGATCGCGTCCCCGAAGCCCAGGTCCGGGACGCCCACCTTGCCGTCGCGTATGTGTGTCGTCCTGTAGACGCCCACCCCGCCCGAGGTGATGGGGATCAACGCGGCCGCGGCGGACGCGCTCCCGGTCGCCAGGGCCAGCGCACCGGCGCTCAGTACTGCCACGACGGCGCCACGGCGCCGCAGGATGGTTCTCCTCATCGTTTCCCCCTGATCACTGCCGGCAATGTGCTGCCGTGCGGAGCGTGCCCCGAAGTCCGGCGCACACTCTGGACAATGGCCTGCCGGGGGGAGGCGCGTGAATCCCCCAGAAATAGGGGGGTCACGACCTGCCGACGGTGGTGCATGTGGCGGATCCGGGGGACTCGGCACCGGCTGCCACCAGGACGGCCGCGCCGTGGGCGGCCGGTGTCACCGAGGTTGCGATGTACTCGCGGCCCTCCGGCGGAGGAGGTTACGAGATGGCCCGCAGCAGGCCGCGGGGCCGTGCGCGGAGTTGATCGACGGCCTGGACCGTCTTGTCGTCCGCGGGGAGGTGGACGACGAGTTGTTGTGCGTCCGAGGGGAGTTCGAGCGTCTCGCGGCGCAGCCTGAGTTCGCATCCGCAGGGGTGGTTGAGCCGGAGGATGCCGTGGCGACCAACTGGCCTGGTGGGCAGGCGCGTTGCGCACGGCACGCGAGGCCACCCCCTACCCCGCGTGACGACGGGCGACGCGGTGACGCGGTGACGCGGTGACGCGGTCACGCGGTCACGCGGTGACGGACGAGTCCACCGGAGCTTGACCCTGTAGTCGGCGCGGGGTCCAGGCCGAGAGGCCCGGTGGTGTTCGCCTACGGAACGGGCGTCGCGCAGGTCGGAGAATCGGGCGTCGGCGTACGGGGCGAAGCTCAGGTGCGCGTGGCGCCGTTGTGGGGTGTGCCGGCGAGGGCGATGCGGGCGGTGATGCGTTTGCCGACCGGTTCCTGCTCGACGAAGAGGTCTTCCGTCACGGCCTTGACGATCTCCAGGCCGTGCTGGCCGATCCGGCCGGGATCGCTCGTCCGGGCTGCGGGCACGGTCGGGTCGCTGTCCCACACGACGACTTCCACCGCGTGGGCCGTGAGGCGCAGTTCCATCAGAACGGGGCCGGGGGCGTACTTGCGTGCATTGGTGACCAGTTCGCTCACCACCAGCTGGGTGAGGTCTCGCGCGCGGGCGGGATCGGGCAGGCGATGGTGGTCATGGGCCTGGTCGAGGAAGTCGACGGCATGGTGGCGGGCGTCCGCGATGCTGGCGTCGTCCGCTCCCAGGGAGTATCCGGCGCGCATCAGATGGCCGTCCAGCCCGGTACGGCCGTCACCTCCGGCGTGGGAATCCACGTGTCCTCGCCCTCACTCCCCCGGTCACGTGCGCCGGTACCCGCGATCGCGTCATGCATGCCACGGGATGCCGCTCGGCACAGCCGCCCGGATGCATGCCACCGCGATGGTGGGGCAGAATCTTCCGCGCACGCCCTCACCCGGGGTCAGCCTAAACGCAGTCGAGGAGACGGTGACCGACATCGAGAAAGCGGACCGGCCGAAGAGCCTGTCCGTCGAACAGCGCGTGGTCGACGGCGTCCGTGTAGTGACCCTGCAGGGCGAGATCGACCACGACGTCAAGGACGTCCTCGGCGAAGCCCTGCTCTCCACGGACGGAGCGGTGCCGCCGCAGCGGATCGTGGCAGACCTCAGCGGCGTGACCTTCATGGACTCCAGCGGCATCAACGTCTTCCTCGCCGCCCACCGGCAGGTGAGCGGCGCGCACGGCTGGCTGCGCATCGCCGCCGCGCAGGAGCCCGTCCTGCAGGTCCTGCGACTGGTCGGCGTCGACGCCCTCCTCTCCTGTCACCCCACCACCGAGCAGGCCCTGAACCCCTGAGGCCGACGTGCTCCGGTCTTGACCTCAAGTGCGGTTGACGGCCGACGCTCCGGCCATGACCACACAGACGGATCACACCGAGATCAGCGTGCTCGTCAGCCGATTCTTCCGGGCTCTGGACGAGCGGAAGTTCGAGGGCGACCGGGCGCGCGGCTACGTCACCGACGACGTCCGGACGGTGACCCCGATCGGCGCGGCCGACGGCGTCGAAGCGATGGCACACGCCAGGGAGGACGGGGCGAGACCGGACCGGCGCGGGACCCGCCGCCCACACCGTCTAAGCTCCGAGCCATGCGCGTATCGGTCTTGGAGGACGAACCCGGGCCGGGGACGGTCGTCGCTGCTCAGCGGCGTGGCGCGGGGTTCACGGCGGCCCCCGCGCGGAGCGTGGCCGTCGCGGATCTCGAGAGGGGCGCATGAACACTGCGCCCAGGCCCCGGCTGTTGGTCGGCACCGCCGCGGGACTCGGCGCCCTGCTCCTCGCCGCGACCCTGCACGGCCTGCCCCTCGGCGACGGCAACGGGCCTGCCTCGACCGAGGTGGCCATCCGGGTCGACCAGGTCGGCTATGTACGAGGCGAGGCGAAGCAGGCCTACGTCATGGGGCCCTCGGCGGCCCTCGCGGGAGCGCGCTTCAAGGTCGTCGACGCCGAGAACGACGTCGTCACGGCGGGGCGGCTCGGTGCCTCCACCGGCCGCTGGAACGCCGGGTACACGTCGGTGCGTACCGTCGACCTCTCCAGGCTGAACACCCCCGGCACGTACCGCATCGTCCTGACCGGAACCGCGGCCGGCCGCTCCCCTGCCTTCCGGGTCGCCGACGCCGACGAGCTGATGACCCCGCTCGTCCGGGACAACGTCCTCTTCCTGCAAGCACAGCGCGACGGGGCCGACGTGCTTCCCGGCGCCCTGCGGCGCGGCCCTTCGCATCTGGCCGACGAGGACGCGACCGTCTACGCCGACCCGGACTACGACGAGGAGGGCAGCGAGCTGCTCGACGAGCGGCTGACCCCGACCGGCGACCGGGTCGACGTCTCGGGCGGCTGGTTCGACGCGGGGGACTTCCTCAAGTTCACCGGCACCACCTCCTACTCGGTCGCCGAACTCCTGCTGGCCCAGCGTGACCTGCCGGGCATGGCGGAGCTGTCCGCCGAGGCCTCGCACGGGCTGGCCTGGCTCGACAGGATGTGGGACGAGGACAGCGAGACCCTGTACGCGCAGGTCGGCATCGGCGCCGGCAACGACGCCGTACTGACGGACCACGACGTGTGGCGGCTGCCGGAGGCCGACGACCGACTCGACGTGTCCCCCGGTGACCCCGACTACATGATCAAGCACCGGCCGGTCTTCCGGGCGGCCGCACCGGGCGAGCCGATCAGCCCCAATCTGGCGGGACGGGTGGCCGCGGTCTTCGCCCTCGCCGCACAGCGCGCGGCCGACACGGAGCCGGAGGAGGCCCAGGACTGGCTGGACAAGGCGGCCGCCGTGTACGACCTGGCCGACGCCGACCACGAACCCGCCGAGCAGCTCGTCACCGCGTTCCCGGGCGCCTTCTATCCCGAGGACTCATGGCAGGACGACATGGAGTTCGGCGGCGCCGAACTGGCCCTGGCCGCAAGGAGACTCGGAGACGACCGGGAGGGCGACTGGGCCGACGCCGCCGCCGGATGGGCCGGGGACTATCTGGACTCCGACGTCAAGGGCACTCTCAACGTCGCGGACGTCAGCGCACTGGCACACGTCGATCTGGCCACGGTCCTGGACGGCACCCGGACGAACGGCCTCGGGGCCGAGGAGCTGTACGCGGACCTGCGCCGGCAGTTGGAGGACGGTGTCGCCCGCGCCGGGCGCGACCCGTTCGGAGCCGGCGCCGTCTACGACGACTTCGACGCCGTACCGCACACCTTCGGCCTGGTGGCCACCGCCCGCCTGTACGCCGGGGCCACCGGGGACACCCGCTACGCGGCCTTCGCCGGCCGGCAGCGAGGCTGGGCCCTCGGCGCCAACGCCTGGGGAACCAGCTTCGTGATCGGTGCGGGTGAGGTCTACCCGCACTGCCCGGAACACCAGCTCGCCAACCTCCGCGGCAGCCGTGACGGAAAGGGCGCCATTCTGCGGGGCGCCGTGGTCAACGGCCCCAACGCCGCAGCAAGGATTGAGGAGTTGAACGGCTTCCCGACCATGAGGAAGTGCACGGCCGCCCCGCCGACCGGAGCCTGGACCGACTTCGACGGGAAGGGCGCACGGTACGTCGACGACGTGGGCGCCTGGCAGACAGTGGAGCCCGCACTGGACTTCACCACGACGGCGCTGCTGGCCTTCGCGCTGACCGCACAGGGCGACAGCGAACGGCCGAGCCTCTGAGACTCCTCAAGTCGCTTGGCACGCGGGGATCATGACCGTCAGGCTGCTGCCCATGACAGGAATCACGGGACTGAGCAAGAAGAACGACTTCGTGCTGGCCATCCGGGACGCGGACCTGGTCGCGGCGGCGCTGCGTCAGGCGCTGGCCGAGGCATCGCCGCAGGAGCGTCCGGGCCTGGAACGCGCCGCCGCACTCGTCGAGTCCACCGCCGCCGCCACCGAAACCCAGGTGCGTGCCCGCTGGGTCCGCTCCCGGCTGGCCGCCGTCGGCTTCACGGGCGACATCGCCTCGGTCGCGGCGGTGAAGGCGCTGCGCCAGGCGGAACGGAAGCTGAGCCTGCTGGCGGCGGTGCAACTGCAGAAGGACGCGGTGGCCCATCCGGAGTGATCCGGTGTGTTGCTGAGTGACCCGGGGTGATCCTGGGTGTTGCTGAGTGACCCGGGGTGATCCGGGGTGATCCGCATGCCGCGATGGAGCACCGTCACGGCCGCTCCCGTCTCCGCTCACCCGGTGCTCACCCGGTGCTCACGCGGTGGGGGCAGCCGGGGGACGATGGCGGGCCTGCTCGGACAGCGGCTCGGCGGCCGGGGTGTTCAGCACGTACTCGCCTGAGGCGTGCACCTCGCCCCAGCCTTGCACGCGTCCCACACCCGGCCGCACCAGCTTCCGGGGCCGATGGGTCTCAGGTCGCTTTCCCCGCGACGAGTCGGACGGGGATCTCGGCGTAGGTGTTGAGCAGCGTGTTCTCCGCGATCACCGGATCGCCGGTGAGTTCGATGCGCTCGACGGACTCGAGCAGCGCGTGGATCAGGGTGTTCATCTCGAGGCGGGCCGCGCCCTGTCCGACACAGCTGTGCGCTCCGTATCCGAATCCGAGGTGGTCCAGCGGATTGCGGCGGAGGTCGAACTCGTCCGCGCGCTCCCACTTGCGTTCGTCACGGTTCGCGGAGGCGAAGAGGGCCCACACCCGCGCGCCCTGCGGGATCGGCACCCCGCCGAGCTCCGTGTCGCGCGCCGCGACGCGGGTGAGGCCCCGCAGGGGACTCTCGTATCGGAGCAGCTCGTTGACCGTCGAAGCCACGAGCCCTGGCTCGGCGCGCAGCGCGGCCCACTGGTCGGGACGCTCGGCGAAGACGACGAGGAGGTGGCCGATCGCCGCGGCCGTGGTCTCCAGCGACGGTCCGATGAAGTCCACGAGGAGGAGCGGGCACTTCTCCTGGGGAATGACACCCTGGTCGGCCGCTTCGAGCATGGCGGCACCGGGGCTTCCCGGCGCGAGTTCCCTGTCGGCCGCGAGTTCGTGGGCGAACTCGAACAGGCGCCGCGTCATCTCCAGGTTGTGCGGGGTGCGTTCGGTGACCGGGCCGAGCAGGTCGTTGCCCACCTGCCCCCACTCGTAGAGGTGCTCGCGGTTGCGTTCGGGCAGTCCGAGGAAGTCGGGGACGACCGCCATCGGCATCGCCTGGGCCAGCTCCGCGACGCCGTCGATCTCTCCCCTGGCGACGACTTCGTCGACGAGGTCCCGCGCCTTGCGGGCGACCTCCTCACCGCGACCGCGCAAGGCGCGGGGACGCAGACCCGCCCCGACGACGGAGCGCAGCACGTCGTGCTCCGGCGGGTCGCTGACGAGGGTGACGCCCCGCATCATCTGGTTCACGACGGGGTTGAATCCCACGCCCTCGCCGGAGATGAAGGCGCCGTGATCGGCCAGCGCGGCCTTCACCTCGTCGTAGCGGGTGACCGCGTACACGTCCGGTTCGCGCAGCCGGACGACGGCGCCCAGCTCGCGCAGGTGCCGGTACTGCTCGTAGCGGGTGCGCTGATCCGACGTCGCGAACATGTCGATCTGGGTCATCGGTACGACGGCCACGGGTTCCTCTCCTGAGCTGCTGGCGACGAGGGTGGGCGAACCCGGTCCAGGTGCCGGAACGTGCACGGCCGTGCCGGTCGCGGCGGTCCGAGGACGCGGCGCCGGCGGGTGGCGCGGCCGACGTCGGCCGGCGTGTCCCGACTCGCGGTCCGAGAGGAACACGCAGCACACCTTCGCCTCTTCGTTCGAGCCGGACGCATCCCCCTGAGCCTGCTTCGGCGCAAGTCGCAGCAAACCCGGTTCCCGGCGCTCGCGTCACTCCCGACCCACGGCAGAGATTAAGTAGCCATGGACATAGTAGCCATGTACTCTATCGTCCATGAGTGAGCGCAGGGGTCCCGAAGGGGCTACGCCCGGTTTTCTGGTGTGGCGGCTGTCGACGAAGTGGCGCGTGGCGGTGGACCGGGCGGTGGCCCCGCTCGGCCTGACCCACGCCCAGTACTCGCTGGTCGCCTCGCTGTACGGGATGCAACGCGGCGGCGAACGGCCCAGTCAGCGCCGGCTCGCCGACCACACCGGCCTCGAGCCGCTCTACGTCTCCAAGCTGGCGCGCGCCCTGGAGTCCGGCGGACTCGTCGAGCGCACCCGGGATCCCCGCGACCCGCGCGCCGTACAGCTCGCCCTGACCGAGCGGGGCCAGGACGTGACACAGCGGGCCGTCAAGGTGGTCCAGGGGCTGCTGGAACAGCTGCTGGAACCGCTCGGCGGCCTGAAGAGCCCGCGCACACGCGCGTTCACCGGCGAACTGGCCCTTCTGCTCGACGTACCGCTCGACCTCACCGACGAGAGAACGCAGGAGTGACGATGACCGACACCGCACCGCCCGTCGGCGGCCGCACCATAGGACTGGCCCACTACGCGGGCCGCGCCGTCCTGGAGCACGTCCTGGCACGGCACGGCGCCACCTTCCAGCAGCAGATCACCCTGCGGGCGGCCGTCACCGCCGACGGACCGCTGGAGCGCGGCGCGCTCGTCGAGCAGGTGACCGGCGCGCTCAAGTCCGAAGCGGCGGACGTACACGCCACCGTCGACGGGCTGCTCGCCGCAGGGCTGCTGGCGGCCGACGGCCCCCTGGTCCGGCCCACGGACGCCGGGCGTGAGCTGTTCGCCGTCGTCGGCGCCGAGACGGGCGAGATCTCGGCCCGGATCTATGCCGGGATCCCGCCGGAGGACCTGGCGACCGCCGGCCGCGTCCTGGCCCGTGTCACCGAGCGGGCCGAGGCGGAGCTGGCGGAGCTGACCCGCGCGTCCCGGTAGCGCACCCGCACACCCTCCGGGTAGTGGAATATTCAACCATCATGACCGGTTGTCGGCCTCGAAGGAGGCACGAGTGGACACCACATACGAGACGACCGACAACACCGCCTACTACGCCCACGGAACGCCGGCCGAGCGGTGGGAGCGGGCGCGGCTGTTCTTCGCCGCGAAGGAGTACACCGCCGCAGCGCAGGTGCTGGTCGGGCTGGTCGAGGAGGTGCCGGAGCAGACCGGACCGCGGCTGCTGCTGGCCCGCTCCTACTACCACTCGGCCCAACTGCTTCGCGCCGAGACCGAGTTGCGGCTGATCGTCGAGCGGGACCCGGTGGAGCACTATGCCCGGCTGATGCTGGGCCGGACCCTGGAGCGACAGGGGCGGCACGCCGAGGCGGGGCCGCACCTGCGGCTCGCCTCGGCGCTGGCCGGGGACTTCCCCGAGGCCTGAGCCCGCGACAGCGAGCGGCCCGGCGGTGGCTTTCCACCGCCGGGCCGCCGCCGTGCGCGGACCCGCTCAGACAGCGGTCCGCCGCCCCCGCCGGTGCGCGATCTCACCGAGGACGACGTCCACGACCAGGAAGCCGGCGAGCGGGATGCCGAGGAGCGGCACGAAGTAGGCGAGCACGGCGACCGTCGCCATCAGCGGGACGAGGACGTACGGCGGGACCTGCGCCCAGGCCCCGCGCGGGACGGGCCGGCCGAACGCGGACCCGCGGCCGCGCTGCCACCACATGCGGTAGCCCCAGACGATCAACAGGACCAGGGAGCCGGCGAGAAGCATCAGCGCGAGCTGGTTGACCAGACCGAACAGGACGCCGGTGTGCAGGTCGATGCCCCAGCGGGTCAGCTTGGCGAGCAGGGGGTGGTCGTCGAACCGCAGCACGTCGGTGACCTCGCCGGTGGCCGGGTCGACCGCCACCGCGTCCTGCTTCTCGGGCCAGCTGCGCTGCACCTGCTTGACCACGAACGCGGACGACGCGTCCGCGGGCGGGACGATCTCGACCGGGTCGCCCAGCCCCTCGGCCCGCGCCGCGGCCAGGACCCTGTCGAGGCCGACCCCGTGATCGGCGTCCCCGCCCGCACCGGAGGCCGTGTCGTGACCGGCGTGGTCGCCGCCGCTCGCGGCCGCCGAGACCGACGGGGTGGCCTGGCCGAGCGAGGTGCGCAGGACGTCGATGTTGGCGCCCGCGTAGGTGGACCAGGTCAGTCCGGTCGCGGACAGGAAGATGAAGCCGGCGGCGGCCCACACGCCGACGGTGCCGTGCAGACCCAGCGTGCGGCGCCGTCCGGCGGTGCCGCGGACCTTGCGCAGGGCGCGCCGCCGGGAGAACCAGAGCACCAGACCGCCGCCCGCGATCACCCACAGCCAGCTGGCGGCGAGTTCGCTGTAGAGGCGGCCGTTCTCGCCGAGGTGCAGATCGCGGTGGAACTCGTCGATCCAGGTGCGCAGCGGCAGCGCGCCGGTGGAGCCGTACTGCTCCAGGGCACCGCGTACCTTGCCCGTGTACGGGTCGACGAACACGGCGAGGGTGTGGGTGGCGCCGACGCCCTCGACGCCGGAGAGCATCACCCGGGTCGTGGCGTCGTCCTCCGGCGAGGGTCGGACGGCCGAGACCGTGCCCTCGGGGTGGGCCTCGCGGGCGGCGTCAACCTGTTCGGAGACCGGCAGCTTCGTGTCACCGACCGGCACGGTCAACTCGTGGGAGTACACGAGCTTCTCGGCCTGGAACGCGCCGGCGTACAGGAACCCGGTGGTGGCGGCGACCAGCAGGAACGGCGCCACGAACACGCCGGCGTAGAAGTGCAGACGCAATATCAGCGGGCGCAGCGGGGCCCACGGACCGCGGGACTTCGGCGCGGGGGCCGCTGCTTGCGGGGCCTCGTCCGATCCCCCGGCTCGAGCGGAGCCGGGAGTGGGGGAGGTCGGGGGAGCGGTGGACATGGTGGCGCTTCTCCGGGGGCAGGAGGAGTGGGTCGGGGTCAGCGGCCCGGGGGGACGCTTTTCAGCCGTGACGCACCAGTAGTCGGCGGCGGACCGCCCCGAGTTCCCGCCACTTCGAGTGACGCGCGTCACACGTCAGGCGGCCGTGGCATGCTGGCCCGATGGCATCTCCCAGTCCCCGCGCGCCCCTTGCCGAACGGATCGAGGAACTCCTCGACCCCGGCGGCCCGTTGCCCATCGTCACGGCCGGAGACCCGGTCCTGCGGACGGGCACCACGCGCTACGAGGGCCAGCTCGACCCCGCGCTGCTCACCCGGTTCGTCGAGGCCCTGCGTGTGACCATGCACGCGGCGCCGGGTGTCGGCCTCGCCGCCCCGCAGGTCGGTGTGGAACTGCGGATCGCCGTCATCGAGGACCCGGCGCCGGTGCCGGAGGAGGTGCGGCTGGCCCGCGGCCGGGTGCCCCAGCCGTTCCGCGTGCTGGTGAACCCCGAGTACGAGCCGGTCCGTTCCGCCCGCGCCGCCTTCTTCGAGGGCTGTCTGAGCGTGCCGGGCTACCAGGCGGTGGTGGCCCGGCACGCCGAGGTGCGGCTCACGGGTGCGGACGAGCACGGCCGGCCGCTGGACGAGGTGTTCGCCGGCTGGCCCGCCCGTATCGTCCAGCACGAGACGGACCACCTCGACGGTCTGCTCTACCTCGACCGGGCCGAACCGCGCTCGCTCTCGGCCAACCAGGCCGTGCTCGAACGCTGGACGCAGCCGACGGCGGATCTGGCCGCGAGGGCGCTGGGGTTCGAACTCCCCTGAGCGGCGGGCCGGTCGGCCGGGTTCGCTCAGTTGTCCCGGTAGGCCTCCAGCAGCCGCAGCCACACCTCACTGAGCGTCGGGTACGACGGGACGGCGTGCCACAGCCGGGCGAGCGGGACCTGGCCGGCGACCGCGATCGTCGCCGAGTGGATCAGCTCGCCGACACCGGGGCCGACGAAGGTGACGCCGCGCAGGATCTCCCGCTCCAGGTCGACGACCATCCGGGCGCGGCCCTTGTAGCCCTCGGCGTACAGGCCCGCTCCGGCCACGGACGACATGTCGACGTCGACGGCCCGCACCCGGTGTCCGGCCTGTTCGGCCTCGGCGAGCGAGAGGCCGACGGCGGCCGCCTCCGGGTCGGTGAAGACGACCTGGGGGACGGACTCGTGGTCGGCCGTGGCGGCGTGGGCGCTCCACGGGTCGCTCTGCGGCAGGTCGGTACCGGCCGCGCGGGCGGCGATGGCGGCGCCCGCGATCCGGGCCTGGTACTTGCCCTGGTGGGTGAGGAGGGCCCGGTGGTTGACGTCGCCCACCCCGTAGAGCCAGTCGGTGCCGGTGACCCGCAGACTGTCGTCGACGGTGAGCCAGGAGCCGGGTGCCAGGCCGACCGTGTCCAGGCCGATGTCGTCGGTGCGCGGGGCGCGGCCGACGGCGAAGAGGATCTCGTCGGCCTCGATACGTTCGCCGGTGTCGGTGACGACCACGACGGCGCCGTCGGAGCGGGTCACCGACGTGACCGAGGTGCCCGTGCGCACGTCCGCGCCGGCCTCGGTGAGCGCCTCGGCGACCAGTTCGCCCGCGAACGGCTCCATCCGGTCGAGCAGGCCCTTGCCCCGGACGAGGAGGGTGACCTGCGAGCCGAGCGCCTGCCAGGCGGTGGCCATCTCGGTGGCGACGACTCCCCCGCCGACCACGACGAGCCGGCCGGGCGCCGACCGGGCGCTGGTCGCCTCCCGGCTCGTCCAGGGCCCGACCTCGGCCAGGCCCGGCAGGTCGGGCAGCGCCGCGCGGGTCCCGGTGGCGACGACGACCGCGTGGCGGGCCGTGAGCACCTTGTCCCCCACCGTCACCGTGCGCGGGCCGGTCAGTCTCCCGTGGCCGCGGTAGAGGTCCGCGCCGATGCTCTTGATCCAGTCGACCTGGCCGTCGTCCGTCCAGTCGCCGGTGAACCAGTTGCGGCGGGCGAGGACCGCCGCCGTGTCCAGCGGGCCTTGCACCTCACGCAGGCCGGGCAGCCTGCGGGCGTCCGCGCGGGCGATCACCGGGCGCAGCAGGGCCTTGCTCGGCATGCAGGCCCAGTACGAGCACTCGCCGCCGACCAGTTCGCTCTCCACGACCGCGGTGGTGAGGCCGGCCGCACGGGTGCGGTCGGCGACGTTCTCCCCCACGGGCCCGGCTCCGAGCACAACCACGTCGTACAGGTTGGTCAGGTTGGTTTCCGTTTCCGTCATGGGGTCAGTCTGGTGGGTGGTGTGCGGGGTGGCCACACGGGTAGGGGCGCGGAATACGCGTCGGGCCGGCCGTGTTGTGGCGGACGGCTTCACCCCATGTCGGGAGACCCCTGACAGGAAGCACCGGGAAGAGGAATCACGCCATGAGCAGCACCGTGGAGCTCACCAAGGAGAACTTCGACCAGACGGTCACCGACAACGACTTCGTCCTGATCGACTTCTGGGCGTCCTGGTGCGGCCCGTGCCGTCAGTTCGCCCCGGTCTACGACAAGGCCGCGCAGGAGAACCCGGACCTGGTGTTCGGCAAGGTGGACACCGAGGCGCAGCCGGAGCTGGCCGCGGCCTTCGGTATCCAGTCGATCCCGACGCTGATGATCGTGCGGGACCGGGTCGCCGTGTTCGCGCAGCCGGGCGCCCTGCCCGAGGCCGCCCTCACGGACGTCATCGGACAGGCGCGCAAGCTGGACATGGACGAGGTCCGCAAGTCGATCGAGGAAGAGCAGGCCAAGGCCGGGGCCGACGGCTCCCCGGCCGCTCAGGGCAAGTAGGCCCGGGAGTCCCCGGAACAGGAGTCCCCGGCGCGGGAGTCCTCAGAAGGGGTACGGCGCCACGTCCGCGCGCACCGTCGTCCAGCGGACGTCGGTGAAGGCCTCGAGGTTGGCCTCGCCGCCGAAGCGGGCGCCGGTGCCGGAGGCGGCGACCCCGCCGAAGGGGGCGACGGCCTCGTCGTTCACCGTCTGGTCGTTGATGTGCACGATGCCGGTGGGGATACGTTCGGCGAGGTCCAGACCGCGGGCTGCGTCCCGGGTGACGATGCCGAGCGAGAGGCCGTAGGAGCTGCGCGCGGCAAGGGCCGCCGCCTCGTCCGGGGTGCCGAAGGAGCGGACGGGGGCCACCGGGCCGAAGACCTCCTCCGCGTAGGCGGGGGTGTCGTCGTCGACGCCCGCGAGGACGGTCGGCCGGTAGAAGAGGTCCTCGTGCCTGCCGCCCGCGGCGAGCTTGGCGCCGGCCGCGGTGCTGGCCTCCACCAGGCCGTGCACCTTGGTGAGCTGGCCGCCGTCGATGAGCGGGCCGAGGTGGACCTGCGCGCGGTGCGGATCGCCGACGGCGAGGGCGTCGGCCTTCGCCGCGAGCCGCTCCACGTACTCCTCGTAGAGGGAGGCGTGCACCAGGTGGCGGCCGGTGGTCATGCAGATCTGGCCCTGGTGGAAGAAGGAGCCCCAGGCCGCGGTGGAGATCACCGCGTCCAGGTCGGCGTCCTCCAGCACGATCAGCGCGGAGTTGCCGCCGAGTTCCAGGTGGGCCCGCTTGAGGTGGCGGCCGGCGGCCTCGCCGACCGCCCGGCCGGCCCCGGTGGAGCCGGTGAAGGAGATCACCGGCACCCGCGGGTCGGCCACCAGGGCCGCGCCGGTCTCGGCGCCGCCCGGCAGGATGTGCAGGAGGTTCTCGGGCAGGCCCGCCTCCGCGAAGACCGCGGCCAGGGCCAGTCCGCCGCACACCGCCGTCCGCGGGTCCGGCTTGAGGAGGACCGCGTTGCCGAGCGCGAGGGCGGGCGCGACGGACCGGATCGACAGGATCAGCGGGGCGTTGAACGGGGAGATCACGCCCACGACGCCGACGGGCACCCGCCGGGTGTACGACAGCCGGGGCGCCTCGCTGGGCAGGACCTGTCCGGCCGGGCGGGAGGCGAGGGCCGCGGCCTCGTAGCACTCCTGGGCGGCGACATGCAGCTCGAAGTCGGCCTTGCCGGGTATGGATCCGGACTCGCGGACGATCCACTCGCGCAGTTCGTCTGCGTGGGCGGTGAACAGGTCGCCGGCCTTGCGCAGCACCCCGGCGCGGACGAAGTGGGGCAGCCGGGCCCACTCGGTCTGCGCGGCCCGGGCGGCCTCGGCGGCCGGACCGACGTCCGCGGCGCCCGCCAGGTCGACGGTGCCCAGCGGGTCGCCGGTGGCGGGCTCGGTGACGGTGCAGCGGGGGCCCGACAAGGTGCGGGACTGCCAGTTCTTGGGGTCGAGCAGCGGCATGAAGGCTCTCCGATCGTGACCCGCGGGACTCGCGGCTCTCACAGGGGGAGGGGAAGTCCCGTGTAGTTGGCCGCCAGTTCGGCGGCGGCGTGGCGGGATGCGGTGATCCGGCGCAGCCGGGCGAGCTGCATCCGATGGTCGAACGCATCTCCATCTGGTTGAGCGTGCAACATCCTAGTCATGTCGTCGGAAAAGCGGGTCGCCTGCCACACACGTCGCAGACAGAGATCCGAGTACCCGTCCAGCAGCCTCGTGGACCCGGTGGCGCGCAGTTCGGCGAAGGCGCCCGCGAGCAGCCGTACGTCCGAGACGGCGAGGTTGAGCCCCTTGGCACCGGTCGGCGGGACGATGTGGGCCGCGTCCCCGGCGAGCAGGAGCCGGCCGTGCCGCATCGGCTCGTGCACGAGGCCGCGCATCGGCGTCACCGACCGGCTGGTGATGGGGCCGCGGCGCAGCGTCCAGTCGGCGTCGACGGCGAAGCGGGCGGCGAGTTCGTCCCAGATCCGGTCGTCGGGCCACTCCCGCAGGGTGGCGCCGTTGGGGACCTGGAGGTAGAGCCGGGAGACGCGCGGCGACCGCATGCTGTGCAGGGCGAAGCCGCGTTCATGGCGTGCGTAGATCAACTCCTCGCAGGAGGGCGGCACTTCGGCGAGCACACCGAGCCAGGAGTACGGGTAGTCGTGGGTGTACGTCCGGCCCGCGGCGGCCGGGAAGGCCTCGCGGGCGACGCCGTGGGAGCCGTCGCAGCCGACGACCCAGTCGCAGGACAGGGTCTGTTCGCGCCCCTCGTGCAGGAACCGCACGACGGGCGACCCGCTCAGCGGCCTCTCCACGGCGAGCGCCGCCGCCTCGAACAACAGGGTTGGTCCGTCGGCGAGTTGGAGGGCGACGAGATCCTTCACGAGCTCCGTCTGGGCGTAGATCGTGACCGTGCGGCCGCCGGTGAGCACGGGGAAGTCGAGATGGTGGCGTTCGCGGTCGAAACGCAGCTCGATGCCGTGGTGCACCAGGCCCTCGGCGTCGAGCCGGTCGGCGGCTCCCGCCGCGCGCAGCGCGTCGACCGTTCCCTGCTCCAGCATCCCGGCCCGCTGGCGCCGTTCCACGTACTGTCTCGTCCTGCTCTCCAGGACCACGCAGTCGACGCCCGCGCGGTGCAGCAGACGGGCGAGCAGCAGCCCCGCGGGGCCGCCGCCGATGATGCCGACCGTCGCACGCATGGCACGCCTCCCCTGCGACCGTAGTTCAGCTGGAGTCGCGCTGCACCACGGTGGCTCCGAACGGTTCGTGCGCCTCGGGGGCGGCCGCGGGGCTGCGCACCGCCCGGTCGACCAGCGAGGCGAGGTCCCGGCCGGAGGGCAGCGCGATCCGCACGGTGCTGAGCCGGGGCCGCAGCAGCCGCCCGAGCATCACGTCGTCGGCGCCGATGACGGCGACGTCCTCGGGGACGCGCAGGCCCGCGTCCTGAAGGGCGCGCATCAGCAGCATGGCGTACTCGTCGTTGTAGGCGAAGACGGCGTCGAGACCGAGGGCGGGCCAGCGGGCGGCGAGGGCGGCCGCCGACGCCTCGGTGTAGGCCAGGGACAGCTCGGTGACGGTGGCGTCCGTGCCGTGCAGCGCCTCGCGGGAGCCGGCCAGGCGGGGCGCGGAGAACATCTCCATCCCGCGCTCGGCCGGGACGACCACCCCGATCCGGCGGCGGCCGCGGGCGTACAGGTGCGCGGCGGCGCTGCGGCCGACGTCGGCGTGGTCCAGCAGCAGCGCGCGGGCGCCCTCGACCGCCTCGGGACCGAGGGTCACCACGGCTCGGGCGCCGGACCTCTTCAGTACGGCGACCCCCTCCGGGCCGACGCCGGGGCTGGGCACCAGCACGGCGACGGGCCGCAGTTCGGCCCAGGCCCGGGCCGCGTCGTCACCGCGCAGACCGGTGGCGCCGTACTGGACGACGGTGTAGTCGAGGCGGCTCAGCGCCCCCTGGAAGTCGTGCACGAACTGGGAGTAGAGGGGGCCCGCCGGGACGGGCAGGGTGGGCATCAGGACCATGCGGCTGTGGCCTGCCCGCAGGGTACGGGCGGCCGCGTGCGGCACGTACCCGAGTTCCTTGGCGGCCTCGTGCACGCGGCGGCGGGTGGGCTCGCTGATGCGTACGGCGCTGGCGTTGTTCAGGACGTAGGAGACGGTCGCGCGCGAGACGCCGGCCAGGCGGGCCACGTCGGCGCTCGTGGGCACGGGGCGCGGCGCCGGCGACATCGTCGGCGCGGGCGTGTTCGGTATCTGCACCATGACGTACGGCATCTTGGCAGAAGCTGTGAACGGGGCTCCGGGCGGGGGACGCCGAAATCCGATGAGCCGTCAACGAACACGTTCGTGACGTACTTGTTCGCAACGAACATGTTCGGTACGGTGAAGACATGACAGCACGCCCCGACACCCCGCGCAGTCGCCGGGAACGCCCGGCCAAGCCCGCTCTGACCAGGGAGGGCATCGTGGCCGCCGCCTTCGCGGTACTGCGCGCCGAAGGCCTGCGGAAGCTGACCATGCGGCGCCTGGCCGAGGAGCTCGACACCGGCCCGGCCTCCCTGTACGTCTACGTCCGCAACACCGCGGAGCTGCACGCGGCAGTGCTCGACGAGCTGCTGGGCACGGCCCTGCCCGCCCCGGCCGAGGGGACCTGGCGGGAGCGGCTGGAAGGGGTGCTCACCTCGTACACCGCGATGCTCTTCGCCTACCCGGACCTGGCCCGCTCCGCGATCACCGCCCGGCCCAGCGGCCCGCACTACCTGAACCTGATCGAGACCCTGCTGGCCCTGCTCGACGAGGGCGGGGTGCCGCCCACGCAGGCCGCGTGGGGCGTCGACCTGCTGCTCCAGCACGCCACCGCGACGGCCGCCGAGCACACGGACGAGGCCTCACCCGAGGACTGGGACGCCCTGCTGCACGCGGTGCGCGAGGCGTCGGAGCGGACCCATCCGCACATCGCGGGCCTCGCCGGACCGCTGCTCTCGGGATCGCCCGAAGCCCGCCTCTCCTGGGGGCTCCAGGCGCTGATCAGCGGCATCGAGCGGACCGCCGTACCCCAATGACGACCCACAGCACGATCAGACGACCACAGGAGGACCCATGCACCATCCCGTAGCGATCATCGGCGCCGGACTCGGCGGCCTCACCCTCGCCCGTGTGCTGCACGTGCACGGCATCGAGGCGGCCGTCCTCGACCTGGACGCCTCGCCCGGCGCCCGCACCCAGGGCGGCATGCTCGACATCCATCTGGACTCCGGCCAGGAGGCACTGCGCGCCGCCGGACTGCACGAGGAGTTCCGGACGCTGGTCCTGCCCGGCGGCCAGGCCACCCGGGTCCTCGACAAGGACGCGGTGGTCCGCTTCGAGGGGGCCGACGACGGGACCGGCGAGCGCCCCGAGGTCGACCGGGGCGCCCTGCGCGACCTGCTGCTGAACGCGTTGCCCCAGGGAACGGTCCGCTGGGGGGCGAAGGTCACCGGCGCGCGTCCGCTGGGCGCCGGGCGGCACGAGGTGCGTCTCGAGGACGGCTCCGCCTTCACCACGGACCTGCTGGTCGGCGCCGACGGAGCCTGGTCACGCATCCGCCCGCTGCTCTCCGGGTCCCGGCCCGCGTACACGGGCGTGTCGTTCGTCGAGACGGACCTGCTGGACGCGGACGCCCGCCATCCGGTGAGCGCCGGCGTGGTCGGCGGCGGGTTCCTCCTCGCGCTCGGCGCCGGCAAGGGCTTCCTCGCGCACCGCGAACCCGACGGCAGCCTGCACGTCTACACCGCCCTGCGGGTCGCCGAGGACTGGGCGGACCGCGTCGACTTCGGCGACGACGAGGCGGCCAGGGGGCACGTCCTGGAGCACTTCGCGGACTGGGACAAGAGCCTGCGGGCGCTGGTCGCCGACGCCGACGGACCACTGGTGCCGCGCCTGATCCACGCCCTGCCGGTCGGCCACCGCTGGGACCGGGTCCCCGGTGTCACCCTGCTCGGCGACGCCGCCCATCTGATGTCGCCGTTCGCGGGCGAGGGCGCCAACCTCGCGATGCTGGACGGCGCCGAACTGGGCCTGGCCCTGGCCGCGCACCCGGGCGAGCGCGAGGCCGCGCTGGCCGCCTACGAGGAGAAGCTGTTCCCGCGCAGCGAGGCGGCCGCTGCCGCCTCCGCCCACAGCGGCGTGGCCCTGTTCGCCGAGGACGCCCCGCGTGCCGTCGTCGACCTCTTCACCGCGGGACCCTGACCGGCGTCGCGCTCGGCACCCGGCCGGTCACCCGGTCGACCAGTTCGCTCCAGCCCGCCTCCAGGCGCGCCGCCGGCATGCCGCACTGCCGGGTGAGGTGATGGACGAGGACCGGGCTGAGGTACCCCATCAGCGTGTGGGCCAGCAGTTCGGCGTCCGCGTCGGGCAGGGCCTGGCGCAGCAGCAGGACCAGGTGGCTGTGGTGGACACGGCGCGGCGGCACGGAGTACCGGCGGTCCGGACCGGGCTCGGCCGCCAGTTGAAGGTCCAGTTCGTCCACGGCCCGCCTGAGCATGGCGACACCGAAGGCCCGCAGCCGCTCCACGGGCTCCGCGCCCGGCCCCAGCGGCGGGGGACCGCTCAGGAACGCGGCCTGGAAGTTGCGCTCCGAGTGGTCCAGGAGCGCGGTCAGCAGCCCGGTGCGGTCGCCGAAGCGCCGGAACACCGTGCCCTTGCCCACGTTCGCCGCGCTCGCCACCGCCTCCATCGTGACTCCGGCCGCGCCGTGCTCGGCGATCAGCCGGGCGGCGGCGTCCAGCAGCCTGGCCCGGTTGCGGGCCGCGTCGGCGCGCAGGCACGGCTCGTCCCCGGCCGGCCCCAGGTGCAGCAGCTCGGGCTCGGTCAGGCTCTCCTCGGGCTCCGGACAGGGAGGCAGAACGGCGGACATGAACTCAGCGTAAAGCATCGGGAATGAAACTGGACCGCGGTCCGGTTAGGATGCTAGAACACTAAACGGACCTCGGTCCGGATTTGTAACGGCCATGTTTCAGTCTCTGGGAGTACCCATGTCTGTCCGCATCCTCGCGCTCGTCGGCAGCCTTCGCGCCGGTTCGACCAACCGCCAGCTCGCCGAGGCGGCCGTCAAGGTCGCTCCCGAGGGCGCCACCGTCGACCTCTTCGAGGGCCTGGCC
Source organism: Streptomyces zaehneri (assembly GCF_032248645.1). NCBI lineage: Bacteria > Bacillati > Actinomycetota > Actinomycetes > Kitasatosporales > Streptomycetaceae > Streptomyces > Streptomyces zaehneri. The sequence goes on along the minus strand of NZ_JASTTJ010000003.1, from coordinate 332,341 downwards.
GAGATCCCCTTCTACAACGAGGACCTCGACGTCGAGGGCAGCGTCCCGGCCGCCGCCGCCAAGCTGCGTGCGGCCGCCCAGGCCGCCGACGCCTTCCTGCTCTTCTCCCCCGAGTACAACGGCACCATCCCGGCCGTCCTGAAGAACGCCATCGACTGGCTGTCCCGTCCGTACGGCGCCGGCGCCTTCGGCGGCAAGCCCGTCGCCGTGGTCGGCACCGCGTTCGGCCAGTTCGGTGGCGTATGGGCGCAGGACGAGGCCCGCAAGGCCGTGGGCATCGCCGGCGGCAAGGTCATCGAGGACCTCAAGCTCTCCATCCCGGGCTCGCTGACCCGCTTCGCCGAGACCCACCCGGTGGACGACGCCGAGGTCGCCGCCCAGCTGACCGAGGTCGTGGCCCGTCTGCACGGCCACGCGGGCGAGGTCGCGGCCGCCTGACCGGCGGCACGGTGACATAGCAGGACGCGGGGCGCAGGGGTCCGGAACGCTTTCCGGGCCCCTTTCCTCGTGGGCGGCCCCGCTCCGGACGCCTCCGCTCCACGCACTCCCTGTCCGGTCAGTCCAGCTCGGCCAGCCGCACCACGGCCGGGGCCACGAAACGTTCGATCCAGCGGGCCGTCTCGCCCAGACGCGGCGCGAGGATCACCGTGTCGATGCCGAGCTCGGTGTAGCCGGTGAGGTCACGCAGCAGGCCGTCCAGATCACCCTCGTCGGCGGCGTCGCCGGAATAGGTGATCGTCTTCAGGACGGTGTCGTAGTCCCGCCGCTCCGCCTCGCAGTGCCCGCGCAGGACGTCCAGCTTGTGCCGGACCTCCTCGGGGGTCGAGGCGAAGAGGTTGCAGGCGTCCGCGTACCGGGCGACCAGCCGCAGCGTCTTGCGCTCGCCTCCGCCGCCGATCAGGATCTCCGGACGCGGGGAGCTGACCGGGGCGGGCACGCACAGGGTCTCGGCCAGCCGGTAGTGCTCGCCCTCGAACGGCCCGTTGTCGTCCGGGTCCCACATCCGCAGGCAGATGCGCAGTGTCTCCTCCAGCCGCTCGAACCGCTCCGCCGTCGGCGGGAACGCCACCCCGAGCCCCGCGTGCTCACGGTCGTACCAGGCCGCCCCGATACCCAGCGAGGCCCGTCCGCCGGACAGCACGTCGAGCGTGGTGGCGATCTTGGCCAGCAGTCCGGGATGCCGGTAGGTCACACCGGTGACCAGGGTGCCGAGTCTGACCGTGGAGGTGTGGGCCGCGAGGAACGCCAGCGTCGAGTAGGCCTCCAGCATGGGCGCCTCGGCGCCGCCGTTGAACTCCATCTGGAAGTAGTGGTCCATCACCGACAGCCGGCTCACCCCGGCCGCCTCCGCGGCGGCACCGGCCGCGGCCAGCTCGGCGCCCAGCGCGGACGCGCCCCCCGCCTCGCCGAACCGATTGATGTGCACGCCCACACGCATGTCCGTCTCCGATCGTCCGGTCCCGCGGTCTTCTCGCCGTTTCGCCGGCCCCGGTGACGCTAGACCCTGGAGCGCTCTCGAAGTCAAGGGAGACCGGCCGGGCCGGCCCGCGCGTCTTCGTCCGGTCATCCGATCGGCGAATCTCGTTCAAGCCGAAGACCGCCTCCCGTCGCGTCTGATAGGGCTGGGCGGATGCAGACCCTCTATCGACGACTGCTCGGCCTGATGCCCCGTATCGGCGTCCGGGTGACCGACCTCGGACCGGGGACGGCGGTGGTCTCGCGGCGCGGCGGCGCGTACCGGGTGACCGGCGCGGACAAGGACACCTGGGTGCTGCGGCGGACCCGGGACGAGGCCCGTTCCGAGGTCGCCGAGGGCCGCGCCGTGCGGCTGGGCGACACCGGCGCGTTGCTCCTGATGGAGAACCCGGGCGGCCAGGACGAGCGCAGACTCCAACTGGCGGCCGCCGAGTACCTCTGCACCCAGCACGTGGCCGCGATGCTGGAGCTCTACGGCGTGAACTGCGTCTTCGACGTCGGCGCCAACAACGGCCAGTACGCCAGCCGGCTGCGCAGACTCGGCTACACCGGCCGGATCGTGTCCTTCGAGCCCACCTCGGAGACGTTCGCCCGGCTCGAGAAGGCCGCGGCGGACGACCCGGACTGGCAGGTGTACCGGTGCGGACTGGGCCGCGAGGAGACGACGGCCGAGATCCACGTCGGCTGGAAGACGATGAACTCCCTGCTGCCGGCCAGTGACTACGGCAAGGGCCGCTACAGCAGGTTCGCGAAGGCCGACACCGAGGAGATCCGGGTCCGCCGGCTGGACGAGGTCATGGCCGAGGCGCTGGACGGCCTCGCCGATCCGCGCCCCTACCTGAAGATGGACACCCAGGGCTACGACCTCGAGGTGTTCGCCGGGGCCGGGGAGCGGATCCCGGAGTTCGTGGGGATGCAGTCCGAGGTCGCGGTGCTGAAGCTGTACGAGGGCAGTCCCGGCATGGGCGAGGCCGTCGCGGTGTACGAGGCCGCCGGGTTCGGCATCACCGGCATGTACCCCGTGACGCGCGAGGCGACCACGGGGCGGGTGATCGAGTTCGACTGCGTGATGATGCGCGCGGACGCCGCGCCCACACCGTAGAGCCGTCCCGTGCCGTCCCCTCCTCCCGCTCCTGTCGCTCCTGTCGCTCCTGTCGCTCCCGAGGCCCGTCAGCGCGAAGGCGTCGGCGGTGAAGACGATGTACGGGTCCTCGGTCAGCCCGTTGACGGCGGGGATCGAGCCGAGCGCGAACAGCACGTCGCTGGAGCCGATCGCGGGCATCAGCAGGTCATGACCTGCTCGAGCTGCGGCGCGGGGCAGGGCCGTCACCCGCCGAACGGCGGCGCACGCCCCAGGGCCGGCTGCGGCTGCACCTCGCGCTCACGATGCGGCGGCTGGCACGGCCGTGATGCTCCGGCGTGGCGGCGCTCCTCGCGCAGGGGGCGTTCAACCGATCGGTTGAACGGGGATTCCACCGCACGCGCGTCGTCCGCTCCGTCCGGACGACGCGGGCGGGCCGCCGGGCGCAGCAGAATCGACCTCGACCGCGGCGCCCGGTCCCCACCCCCTCAGCGTTCGAAAGAGGTCTCCCCACCATGCCCAGCTTCCCCAGCAGAAGGCGCCTGCTCACCACCGGGGCCGGTGCCGCCCTCGGCCTCGGCGCGCTCGGCGCCGCCTCCACCCCGGCATCCGCGTCCCCGGCGCCGGCCGCTCCCGCGCGGGCCTCCGGCGCCGAGGAGAGAAGGTCCCTCGACGAGCTGTACCGGGCCGCGCTCGCGGAGGGCGGCAGGCTCGTCGTCTACGCGGGCGGCGACACCCCGACCCAGCAGGACGGCACCAAGGCCGCGTTCCTGCAGCGCTTCCCGGACATCGATCTGAAGCTGATCGTCGACTACAGCAAGTACCACGACGTACGCGTGGACAACCAGCTCGCCACCGGCACCCTCGTGCCCGACGTCGTCCAGCTCCAGACCCTCCAGGACTTCGACCGCTGGAAAGCACAGGGCCTCCTGTTGCCGTACCGGCCGGCCGGGTTCTCGAAGGTGCACGACAGGTTCAAGGACCCGCAGGGCGCCTGGGTGGCGATCGCGGCGATCGGCTTCGGCTTCATGTACGCGACGGACGCGGTGGGCACGGACGCGCCGCGCACCCCGCTGGACCTGCTCGACCCGAAGTGGAAGGGAAGGATCGCCTCGTCGTTCCCGCACGACGACGACGCCGTGCTCTACCTGTACTCGCTCTACGTCGAGCACTACGGCTGGGACTGGGCGGCCCGGCTGGCCGCGCAGGACGTCCGGTTCGCGCGCGGCAGCAACTCCCCCGGTGACGCGGTACGCGCCGGGCAGTACGCGATCGGTGTCGGCGGGTCCGGCGCACCGCTCGGCACCGGCCCGGTGAAGTGGGTCCTCCCGGACAGCGCCCCGTTCATGGCGTGGGGGCAGCGGGCGGCGATCCTCAAGCGGGCCGCCCACAGCACGGCCGCCAAGCTCTACCTCAACTGGCAGCTGTCCACGGCCACCCAGCAGGCGTCCTTCAACGGCTGGTCGGTACGCACCGACATCGCTCCCCCGGCCGGCCTGAAGCCGGTCTGGGAGTACCGCAACGCCAACCTCGACGGCTTCCCCAGGTTCATGTCCGACCGGGCCGGGGTGGAGCGGCTGAAGCAGACGTTCGCGCTGTACTTCGGCGAGGTCGAGGGCGACCCGACGCCGGGCTTCCTCGGGCTGCGTCCGGGCGCCTGACGCGCCCCGGCCGCCCTCACACGGCCCCTACAGCTGCCGGATAGACTCGGGCCCCCTGTTCGAACGGATCATCGTCCAAGGGGATCTGCCGTGTCCGACCGCGCTCCCGTCCACACCCCCGCGAGGGCGGCCCGCGGAAGCCGGCCGACCGCCGACCTCCTCGCCCATCTCACCTTCTTCGTCGTCGTGGGCGCCGCCCTGGTCCGGCTGGTGCAGCTGAGGATCGGGCTGTGCTGGGACATCGTGGGCGTCAGCGGGCTGCTGGCGCTGGTGTACGCGGGCGGACTCGCGGCCGGTGAGCGGCTGGGCCGGATCGGCCGGCACCTGTGGGTCGTGGCGCTGCTGGCGCTGTGGACCACGCTGGTCCTCCTCGCGCCCGCGTCGCTCACCGCCGCCTACGTGTGGTGCGCGCTGCCGCTGGCCTGCGCGGCCCTGCGGGTGCTCGGCCGGCGGGCGGCCGGCGCGGCGGTCGGCGCCCTCTCGGTCGTCCTCGCCGGTCAACTCGTGCGCAGCGCCGGGCAGTTCGATCCCGAGCTGGTGCTGATCCCGGTGGCGGCCGTGTGGGGCACCGTCGCCCTCTACCGCGCCCAGCAGCGTGATGCGGCCGAACGGCTGCGGCTGGTCGAGGAGTTGCGGGGCACCCGGGACGTACTGGCCCGGCAGCAGCGGCAGGCCGGGGTGCTGGCCGAGCGGGCCCGGATCGCCCGGGACCTGCACGACACGCTGGCCCAGGAGCTCTCCGGCGGGGTGATGCTGCTCCAGGCCGCCGACCGCGACTGGGACGCGAGGCCGGAGGTGGCCCGGACCCGGATGCGGGCGGTCGCCGACGGACTGCACGCCAACCTCGCCGAGACCCGCAGGATCATCCGCGATCTGACGCCGTCCGCCGTGGACGAGGCCGGTCTGGAGGGCGCGCTGCGGCTGCTGTGCGCGCGGGCGGAGGCGGAGGGCGCGGCGGCCCGGGTGCGGTTCCTCTCGGCGGGCGAGCGCCGGCCGGTCCTGGACGGGCCCACGGCGGCGGCCCTGTTCCGGGTGGCGCAGAGCACGCTGGCCAATGTCCGCGAACACGCGCGGGCGGTGAACGTCCTGGTCACGCTGCACGGGTACGCGGACCGGACGGAGCTCGAAGTGCGTGACGACGGCGCGGGGTTCGAGACCGGCCGGGTCGGCGGCCCCGCAAGGGCCGCCCGGGGGCTCGGCATCCCGGCCGCGCGGGCGCGGCTGCGCGAGTGCGGCGGGGATCTCGTCGTGGGCAGCGTGCCGGGGCGCGGCACGTGTGTCCGGGCGACGGTGCCTGCGCCCGCGAAGAGCCGCCCGGTTGCCCCGGTGGCCGCCCGGTGAGCGGTGCGCCGTTGCGTCTGCTGGTGGCGGACGACCACGCCGTCGTCCGGGCGGGGCTGCGCGCGCTCCTGGAGGGCGAACCCGATCTCGAGGTGGCCGCCGAGGCGGGATCCGGGGAGGACGCCGTACGGCTGGCGGCGCGACTGCTGCCGGACCTGGTGCTGATGGACCTGCGGTTCGGGAGCGGCGCCGGCATCGACGGGATCGAGGCGGTGCGCAGGCTCGCGGCCGAGGCGCCGGGAATCCCGGTGGTGATGCTGACGAGCTACTCGGGCCGGGCCGATGTGGTGCGCGCGCTGGAGGCGGGTGCCCGGGGTTATGTGCTGAAGGCGGGGCCGCCGCAGGAGCTGTTCCGGGCGGTACGGGGCGCCGCGGCCGGTGCGCTCGGGCTGGCGTCGGAGGTGGTGGGCGAGTTGGTCGCCCAGAACCCGGCTCCGGCAAAGGAGTTGAGCGGTCGGGAGGTGGAGGTGGTGCGGCTGCTCGCGGAGGGGCTGAGCAACCGGGCGATCGCCGAGGCACTGTTCCTGAGCGAGGCGACCGTCAAGACGCACCTGGTGCGGGTCTACCGCAAGCTGGGTGCGGACAACCGGGCGGCGGCGGTGTCGGAGGCGGTGCGCAGGGGGCTGCTGGACCTGGCGTAGCTCGGGGGCGGCACGGAGCGAAGGCCGCACGGAGCAAAGGCGCACGAAGCGGAGACGGCACGGCCTGGAGCACGGCCCGGAGCGAAGGCCGCACGGAGCGAAGGCCGCACGGAGCGAAGGCCGCACGGAGCAGACCCGCACGGGGGGAGGCAGCACGGAGGGGGCGACCTGTCGTGGTCGCCCCCCTCAGGTGTCTCAGACCTTGGCCTGTTCGGGCGCGGCGGTCTGGTCGGTCGCGTCCTCGTCGGCCGCGGCGGCGCGGGCGGCGGGGATGACGGCGGCGATGGCCGCGGAGATCAGGGCGAGGGCGCCGCCGACCAGGAGCGCGGTGCGGAAGCCGTCCTCGGAGGCGAAGGTGTGGCCGCCCATGGTCGTGGTCATCTGGGAGAGGATCACACCGATGACGGCGGAGCCGATCGAGGTGCCGAGCGACCGCATGAGGGTGTTGAAGCCGTTGGCGGCGGCGGTCTCCGTGAGCGGGACCGAGCTCATGATCAGGGCGGGCATGGCGCCGTAGGCGAGGCCCACACCACCGCTGGTGATGAGCGTGACCACCATGACGCCCCAGGCGGACCCCGTCAGCGCCAGCGAGACGAAGTAGCCGGCGGCCAGCACCAGGGCACCGCAGACCAGCGTGAACTTCGGGCCGCGGGCGTTGGTGAGCTTTCCGCCGAGCGGGGAGATCAGCATCATCATCAGGCCGCCGGGCGCCATCCACAGACCGGCCGCGAGCATCGACTGGCCGAGGCCGTAGCCGGTGGCCTCCGGGAACTGGAGCAGCTGCGGCATCACCAGCATGCTCGCGTACATGCCGAAGCCGATGAAGACCGAGGCGAGGTTGGTGAGGAGCACCCGGGGACGGGCCGTGGTGCGCAGGTCGATCAGCGGGTCGGTGGTGCGCACCTCCCAGACGCCCCAGCCGACGAGGGCCACGACGGCGGCGGCGACCAGAGCGAGCGTGGTGCCCGAGGCCCAGCCCCAGTCGGCGCCCTTGGAGACCGCGAGCAGCAGCGAGACCAGGCCGACGCCGAGGCCGATCGCGCCGGGCAGGTCGAACCGCTGACCCTTGGCGCCGGCCGGGACGTCCGGGACGAGCGTGAAGATCAGGACGGCGACGACGGCGGCCAGGGCGGCGGAGCCCCAGAACAGCACGCGCCAGTTCGCGTACTGGGCGACCGCGGCGGCCAGCGGCAGGCCGATGGCGCCGCCGATGCCCATGGAGGCACTGACCAGCGCGATGGAGCCGCTGAGCTTCTCGGCCGGTACGACGTCCCGCAGCAGCGCGATGCCGAGGGGCACCATGCCCATGCCCATGCCCTGGAGGCCGCGCCCGACGATCATCGTCACGACGTCGGAGGCGAACGCGCACACCACCGAGCCCACGATCAGCGGCACGGAACAGGCGAGCAGCATCCGGCGCTTGCCCAGCAGATCGCCGAGGCGGCCGACGACGGGCACGCACACGGCGGCCACCAGCAGGGTGACCGTGATCACCCAGGCCGCGTTCGAGGACGAGGTGTCCAGGATCTGCGGCAGCTCGGCGATGAGGGGGGTGACCAGCGTCTGCATGATCGCCGCGGTGGTGCCGGCGAAGGCCAGCGTGGCGATCACGGCGCCTGGGCGGGCCGTGGGCTGGAGAGCGGGGGCGCCCATGGGGACTCCTCGACTTGGGATGTGCGGTGAAGGTCCGCGGGAAGGGTCTGCGCGCAGCACGCGAAGGATGTGCATCGTACATGTCGTGTGTATCGAGCACATGCTGTGGCCCGTGCACAGCGGTGTGCCAGGATGGTGCGGGCGCACGGAAGCAGGAGGTCGGGCACATGGACACGCCGACACACGAGGTCGAGTACGAGCAGATGCTGCTCAGCCGCCACACGTTCCTGAACCAGCGGGGCGGTCGCCGCAAGAACAGCCTCATGGAGCGCAGCGCCTACATCCTGCTCAGCCGGATCCGGGTCCAGGGGCCCATGTCGATCGGGGAACTCAGCGAGGCCTTCGGACTTGACGCCTCCACCCTGAACCGGCAGACGGCGGCGGCGATGCGGGCGGGACTCATCGAGCGGATCCCCGACCCGGAGGGCGGGATGGCCCGCAAGTTCCGGCTCACCGACGAGGGCACGCGCCTGCTGGACTCGGAGCGCGAGGGGATCGTGGACATCCTGGACCAGGTGATGACCGACTGGCCGGACGAGGACATCGCCGCCTTCGCGGGCTATCTACGGCGCTTCAACTACGGTATCGAGGCGATCGGCGGCCGCCCCTGGCCGCGCCCGTGACGGCGTGGCCGCGCCCGGCCGGATGACCTCGTCGCCGTCGCCGGGCCGGCCATGGCCGCGGGCGGCGGTGTCACGACGCGCCGGGCGCCACGCTCGGGGCCCGTGGAGCCCAGCTGCCGGATGGTCCCGCCGAGCACGGGCCGCAACCGCGTCAGCATCTTCGGCTGCGCGCTGACGACCCAGCGGGAACCCACGAGGTACTGGCCTCCGTAGATGCTCGACGCCCGTTCAGCCGCCGTCGCCCGTGCGCGGAACCGGTCCGGCGCCGAGCGGGAAGGAGGAGCGGGGGCCGAGAGCCGCCTCGCGTCCGGGACCGGCGTGGCCCGCGGCCGGCGTCACCACCCGCCGGGGCCGAAGACCTGTCTAAAGTACAGAGAGATCACCACCTGCGCGGGAGTTCCCATGACCGGTCCACGTCGGACGCGCCCCGCCGACGCCCTCGGAGCCATCGAGCCCCCGGGCAACGCCGAGACGGTCGTCGGTGTGCTGTCGGTGACGGTCCTGGTGGAGGTGCTCGGCGTCCTGTCCGAATCCGAGGTGTGGCTCCTCGGACTGCTGGTCTTCCTGCCGGGTACGGCGTCGGCGCTGTGCACCGTCCAGCAGACGAAGTTCGTCGCCGCCTGGACCACCCTGTTCGTGACCCTCACGCTGGTCGTACGTGCCGACGACAACGGCCGGTGGCTCGACCGGGCGCTGCTGGTGCTGCTCACCCTCGCCCTGGGAGCCGCTTCCGTCTACGCCTGCCACCGGCGCATCGCGCGCGAGCACGAGATGCTGCGGCTGCGCTCCACCGCCGCCGCCATGCAGCGGCACATCCTGCATCCCCTGCCCCTGCTCACCGACGACGTGCTGGTCAACGGCGTCTACGAACCCGTGCAGGAGGACCGGCTCGTCGGCGGCGACATCTACGACGTCGTGGCTTCGCCCTTCGGCACCCGCGTGCTGATCGGCGACGTGCAGGGCAAGGGGCTGGCGGCGGTGGGAGCCGCGTTCGCCGTCATCGGCGCCTTCCGTGAGGCGGCCCACCGGGAGCCCACGCTCACCGCGCTCGTCGACGCCCTGGACGCCGCGGTCGTCCGGCACAACTCCTACGCCGAACAGACCGGCGACGACGAGCGGTTCGTCACCGCCCTGATCATCGGCGTCGACGCGGGCACGGAGGCGCAGTTCGTCAACTGCGGGCACATTCCGCCCCGGTTGGTGCACGACGGCGCCGTCACCACACCGGCGGTGGACACCGGCGTCCCGCTCGGGCTCGCGGACCTGGCCGCCGAACCCACCACGGTCGGGTGGTTCGCGTTCCCGGCCGGTTCCACGCTGGTGCTGACCACCGACGGCCTCACCGAGACCCGCGCCCCCGACGGCGCCTTCTACCCGGTCGACGAGCGTCTGATGAAGCACCTCGACCTCTCCCCCACCGAGCTGCCCCTGGCCCTGCACGAGGACGCCCGCGCGTACGCCGGGTACGACCGCCGGCACGACGACGTCGCCGTGCTGACCGTCCGCCGGTCACCGCGGCACTGAACACGGCCGCCGGCCGGCCCGTCCCATGGCACGTCCGTCCCCGATCGTCCGTCCCATGGCGCGCGCTCAGCTCGCGCACACGCTCCTCATGGTGAACGAGGAGAGGGCCGAGCCATGTCCGGCGTCCCCGGTACCCGTGCAGGCACGGTTCGCGTGCTGAGAGTCGACGACGAGCCCGAGCTCACCGAGCTGCCGGCCGGGGCCCCCGTCGGCCCGGCCCGGTACACCGCGCGCCACGAGGCGGGCGTGCTCAGGCCCAGGCGGTCGTCGCCACGAAGGAGCTGTCCTGGCGGAACAGGTCCGTGCCGTCGGGCTGTTCCACCCGGAGCTGGTAGTTGTAGTGGCGCAGGTAGTAGCCGGGGTAGTTGTACGACTCGAAGCGGACCGAACCGCTCACCGAGCCCGTCCGGGCGATGAAGGTGGCGTCCTTGGCGAAGGACGCCGTGCCGTCGTTGGCGTCGAAGCGGCCTCGGAAGGAGTAGTGGCGCAGGTAGTTTCCGGCGGCGTCGCGGAAGGAGTACGCGTTCGCGTCGGCGAGGCCCGCCACCACGGTGAAGGTGGACGCCTGCTTCTCGGCGGTGGTGCTGGAGCTGGTCACCACGGGCAGGTTGAGCAGGGCGGACTGCTCCTGCCAGTAGCGGGTGGTGTAGTTGCCGGACCGGAAGGAGCGGGTGGCGTTCTTCGTGAGCGTGGGGCCACCGGTCACCGTCTCCTTGATGACCGTGAAGTGGCGTGCCGTGCCGGAGATGCCGGGCAGCGCCTTGGGCGCGCTCCAGGTGGCGAAGGAGTCGTAGCTGTCGCTGTAGTAGTAGTTGCCGTCGCCGTAGCCGTCGAAGAAGATCCGCCAGGCGCCGTTGTCGAGCTGGATGACGGACGGGCCCTCGCGGTAGCTGCCCCAGCCCGCCCAGTCGCCGGTCCTGGTGATCGTGTAGGGGCCGGCCAGGCTCGACGCCGTGCCGTACTCGATGTACTTCGCCGTCTCGTTCTTCGTGAACGCGTGGTAGGTCGAGCCGACCTTCACGATGTAGGTGTCGATGTGGTTCGCCCCGATGCCGGACAGGGCGACCGGTGAACTCCACGCGGTGAGCGCGGAGTTGGTGGCCTTCAGCAGATACGGGGTGAAGATCCACTCGTCGCTGGTCACGGAACAGGACACGATGACGTTGACGCTGCCGTCACTGTCGACGAACCACTCCGGCGCCCAGGCGCGGGAGAGGTTGGCGATCGGGACCGTGTAGTCGTACAGGAACGTCCAGTTGACCCGGTCGGAGCTGCGGGCGAAGCCGATGGTGGTGCTGGCGTCCTGCCAGGTGTGGGTCGTGTAGGTGACGTAGTAGTAGCCGTTGGTGTGCTTGAAGACGCTCGCGTCGCGGATGCGGTTGCTCGGCGGGGTGTAGGCGGAGGACTGCAGCAGCCGGAAGTCGGTGGCGTCGTCGGACTGGTAGACGTTCACCGTCCCGTCGTTGCTGTTGAGGAACGGCACGATCGTGTAGCGGGTGGCCGAACCGGCGGCCGGTGCGGCGGCCAGGGCCGTGCCGAGCAGGCCGGGCGCCTCGCCGAGCACGAGCGCCGCGGCGGGCAGGACGGCCATCGCGCGCAGCAGGGCACGGCGGGACGGGGCGGGGGGACGGGTCGTCATGGCGGCTCTCCTACGGCTCAAGGTTCGAAATTCCGAACGAAGTTCGGAAAGTCGATCAGAAGGTAGGGGCGGGGCAGGAACACGTCAATCCTTTGCGCAGGAACGGACGATGCCTTTGGGACGTCTGTGACGGGTCCGGCCGCCGCCCTCCTGGCGGACGGGCAAACCCCTTCCGCCCGCGCGCCGTTCCACCGCCGGGCCGCCAGACGTTACCGTGCGGTAGACATCGTCGTCCCGGAGGTGCCCGCATGACGCCCGACCGTGCCGCAGGCCTGACGGCCACCGCCCGCGCGCTGGCCGAGGGCGAGGTGTCCTCCCGCACGCTCGTCGAGCACACCCTCGCCCGGATCGAGGCGAGCCAGGGCACCCTCAACGCCTTCCGGATCGTCCGGGCCGAGGCCGCGCTCGCCGAAGCCGACGCCGCCGACCGGGAGTTGGCGGCCGGGGGCCGGCGGCCGCTGCTCGGCGTCCCCGTCGCCGTCAAGGACGACATGGACGTGGCGGGCGAGCCGACCGCCTTCGGCTGTCAGGGCGTGCACCCCCCGGTCACCGAGGACGGCGAGGCGGTCCGCCGGCTGCGCGCGGCCGGGGCCGTGATCGTCGGCAAGACCAACACCTGCGAGCTGGGCCAGTGGCCGTTCACCGAGGGCCCGGCCTTCGGCGCGACCCGTAACCCGTGGAGCACCGAGCACACCCCGGGCGGCTCCTCCGGCGGTTCGGCGGCCGCGGTGGCGGCGGGTCTGGTGCCGGCCGCGCTCGGCTCGGACGGGGCCGGCTCGGTCCGCATCCCCGCCTCCTGGACCCATCTGGTCGGCATCAAGCCGCAGCGCGGCCGGGTCTCGACCTGGCCGCGCGGCGAGTCCTTCCACGGCATCACGGTCAACGGCACGCTGGCCCGTACGGTCGCGGACGCGGCGCTGCTGCTCGACGCGGCGAGCGGCAACCACGCGCACGACCCGCACCGGCCGCCCGCCGTCGACGCCTCGGCGGCGGTGGGGCGCGACCCCGGCCGGCTGCGGATCGCGCTGTCGCTGAAGCCCCCGTTCACCGCCGTACCCGCCCGGCTGCGACCCGAGGTGCGCGCCCGCGTCCTCGATGTCGCCGAGCGCCTGGCGGGCCTCGGGCACACCGTCGAGGAGGCCGACCCGCCGTACGGGCAGATCGGACTCACCTTCGTGCCCAGGGCGACCGCGGGCATCGCCGAGCGGGTCGCCGAGGCCCCGTTCCCCGCGCTGCTCGACCGGCGCACCCAGGGCGCCGCCCGGCTGGGCCGGCTGCTGGGCGGGGTCCCGCTGCGGGCGGCCCGGCGCGCGGAGGCCGTCCTGCACCGCCGTATCGGCGGCTTCTTCGAGAGGTACGACGTGGTCCTCGCGCCGACGACGGCCGCTCCCCCGCCCCGCATCGGGGCCATGCTGCACCTGAGCGGCTTCGCCACCGACCGCGCGATGATCGCCGCCTGCCCCTACGCATGGCCGTGGAACGTGCTGGGCTGGCCCGGCGTCAACGTCCCCGCGGGATTCACGCCCGGGGGGCTGCCGGTCGGCGCCCAGTTGCTCGGCCCGGCGAACAGCGAGCCGCTGCTGATCTCGCTCGCCGCCCGGCTGGAGGCGGAGCTGCGCTGGCACGAGAGCTGGCCGCGGGAAGCGGTCGCGGACTCGCCGGCCGGATGAGCGGGTTCCGCCCGTACCCTGTGACCATGGACGATGCGTCGATGGTCGGGCTCATGGGGCGGGTCACCGGGACGATCGGTCCCGGACTCGTCGGCGAGGTGATCGTCCGGGTGCGCGGCGGGGCCGAACACTTCCTCGCGCACCCGGCGGACGGCACCGCCCGCATCGAGTCCGGCACGGTGGTGATGGTGGTGGAACACCTGCCCCCCAGGACGGTCTACGTCACCCGGGCATACGACAGTTGAGCCCGTCCCGGCGCAGGTTGAAGCCGTTCTGTACGTCTTCGGGAACGTAAGCGTCAAGATTGCAACAAGGATTCGCCGACGTCTTCAACCCTGACCCGGGCAGGCGCAGACTCCCTTCGTTCGGTGCCGAAAGGGCACCATCCAAAGGGGGCGTATGCCGATGGTTGTCGGCGTCGTTGCGGGGGTGGCGGTTGTCGCCGTCCTCGGTCTGATCGGTCTGTTCAAGATGATGTGGCGCGTCGCGGAACCCAACGAGGCGCTCGTCATCTCCGGCTCCAACCACCGCACGGAGGGCCTCGAGGCGGGCATGGGTTTCCGCATCGTCACGGGGCGCGGGACGATGGTGATGCCCGGGGTGCAGGTGGTGCGCAAGCTGTCGCTCGACCTGAACGAGACCGAACTGCACGTGGACTGCGTGACGCACCAGGGCATCCCGCTCAAGGTGCGGGGCGTGGTCATCTTCAAGGTCGGCGACGACTTCGTGTCGATCGCCAACGCGGCCCGGCGTTTCCTCGACCAGCAGAAGCTGATGTCGGAGCGGGTGCACAACGTCTTCGCCGGTCATCTGCGGTCCATCGTGGGCGGGTTGACGGTCGAGGACATGATCCGCGACCGGGAGAAGCTCACCGGGCAGACGCGTGCCGCCTGCGGTACGGAGATGGAGAAGCTGGGGCTGATCGTGGACTCGCTGCAGATCCACGAGATCGAGGACCCGACCGGCTACATCAAGAACATGGCGATGCCGCACGCGGCGGCCGTGCAGCGGGACGCGCGGATCGCGCAGGCGGAGGCGAACCGTCTCGCCACGGAGGCGGAGCAGGCGTCGTTCGCCCGGATGGCGGAGGCCACCCGGGACAGCGAGATCCTCCAGGCCGGTTATCAGGCCGAGCGCGACAAGGCGGGCGCGCGGGCCCGTCAGGCGGGACCCCTCGCGGACGCCGCCTCCCGGCAGGAGGTCGTCGTCCAGGAGACGCGGGTCGCCGAACTCGAGGCGCAGCGGCGCGAACAGCAGCTCCAGGCTGATGTCCGCAAGCCCGCGGACGCGCAGGCCTACGAGAAGCGCACGCTGGCCGAGGCGGAGCGCGACGCGCGGATCTCGGCGGCGCAGGCCAAGGCGAAGGAGACGGAACTCGCGGCCGCCGCCGAGGCGACCCGGGTCAAGGCCGCCGCCGGCGCCGAGGCCGAGGCGACCAGGACCCGGGGCGAGGCCAGTGCGGCCGCCACCCGGGCCACCGGTGAGGCCGAGGCGGCCTCCGCGCAGGCCAGGGGTCTGGCGGCGGCCGAGGCGGCGAAGGCGCAGGGCCTCGCGGAGGCGGAGGCCATCAAGGCACGGGCCGCCGCGCTGGCCGAGAACCAGGAGGCGGTCGTCGCCCAGCAACTCGCCGAGAACTGGCCGGAGATCGTGAAGGCGGGCGCGTCCGCGTTCGGCAGCGTCGACAACATGGTGGTGCTCAACGGCGCCGACGGCGTGGCCGACATGTTGGCCAAGGCGCTCACCATGGGCGGGACGGGACTCGGTCTGGCCCGTCAGCTGCTCTCCTCCATGAACCAGAACGGACAGGCGGCGAACGGGACTTCGCCGCTCAACGGTGTGGCGAACCCGCCTGCGCAGCGGGTGCCGGTCGAGGAGAAGTGACCCGCTGACGACACGCTCACGGGGGCACCGCTTAAGGTGCCCCCGTGACCGCGTTTACCGATGCAGACGTCCCGGGCCGCTCCGGCCCCTCCGCCACCACCGAGGCCGACCCCCGCGAGGTCGGCCGGGTGCGTACCGAGTACTCCCCCGCGCACGACGGAGACCCGGACCCCGGCGAGATCGTGTGGACCTGGGTGCCCTTCGAGGAGAACGACGGCCGGGGCAAGGACCGCCCGGTGCTCGTCGTCGCGCGGGAGGCCCGCGGGACCTTCCTCGCCGTACAGCTGTCGAGCAAGGGGCACGACGGCGACCGGGAGTGGGTGCCGATCGGCAGCGGGCCCTGGGACCGGTCCGGGCGGGACTCCTGGGTGGCCGTGGACCGCGTCCTGCGGCTGCACGAGGGCGGCATGCGCCGTGAGGCCTGCGCGCTGGACCGGATGCGGTTCAGCCTGGTCCGGCACCGCCTGCACGAGCGCTACGGCTGGACCTGAGGGATCCCCTGGCCGAACACCCGCTCGAAAGCGGCCGGCACCACGCTTCCCGGCGTCCGGTCCAGTACCCCGAACACCACATGCTCGAACGTCCGCTCGAACCGCCCTCCGGGGCCGAGCAGCGCCCGGAACGCCCCCGCCACCTGCGCGGGGTCGTTGCGGAACACCCCGCAGCCCCAGGCGCCCAGCACCAGCCGCCGGTAGCCGTGCGCGGCGGCCGTCTCCAGGACCCGCTCGGCGCGGACGGCCAGTGCGGCCGGCAACCCGGACGCGCGCTCCGGGACCGTCCGCAGCACCACGCCCGCGTTCGGGGCGGCGGCCGTCAGAAAACCGGCGCCGTAGGGCTCGTCGAGCAGCCGGCCCCGGTCGTCACGGAAGACGGGCACGGCCGGTGAGTGGATGACGCGGTCCGTGTAGAACGGGTCGCGGTGGGCGCGGTGGTGGTCGTAGAACTCCCGGGCCTCCAGCAGGCAGGTGTACAGCGCGGAGGCCCGGCACAGGGCTTCCTCCTGCGCCTGGGCGCCGTTGAGGTAGCCGCCGCCCGGATTGCGGGCGGAGGCGAAGTTCAGCACGGCGACCGGACCGGCGCCGGCCAGCCGGCGGGCGGCCTCCAGGCTGCTCTCGCCGGTGACCTCGACCGACGTGTCGCCGAAGGCCCGCGCCGGCGAGTCCACGGCCTGCCCCTCCGGTACGTCGACCGGCCCCGGTCCCGCCATCCGCGTCCCGGCCCGGGCCGTCTCGATCGCCGCGGAGAGGGACACCTCGCGCCCGTCGGACGCGCGGTAGCACCCCGCCGCGACGATCTCCTCCGTCTCGCGCGCGATGCCGCGCAGCCGCGCGCTCATGGCGCCACCCCCGTGGACCCCATGGCCGTGCGCCGCGCGGTCTCGCGCACCCCGCCCGCCTCCCCCGTCGTGCTCATACACGCATCGTGAGCGATCCTGGACATCGCGTGCAACAGGGTTTTCCGGGCCGGGAAACGCTCCGCGGACCGGTCGGGAACGCCTGGGAAACAGCTCGAACTCAGTCCCGAATGTACGGTTGTGTACCCTTGTGCGGATCCGTTCGAGGGTTTTGGGTGGGACGAGCGATGCCTGTCCGGCCGCACCGAGGCCGGACCGGTGGCATGGTGGAATCTCAGGAGGATCCCGACATGTCCGACTCAGTCAGCGACTGTACCGACGAGACCCCGACCCGCAGCGCCCTCACCGAAGCCGAGGTGGAGGCCCTGGTCAGGGGCATCTGTTTCAAGACCGGACCACCCCGCACCGTCGGGGTCGAGGTGGAATGGCTCGTTCACGAGCCGCGCGAGCCGCGGCTCCCCGTCACACCCGAACGACTCGAAGCGGCCTACGCCGCACTGCGCACCCTGCCGTTGAGCTCACCGCTCACCGTCGAACCCGGCGGCCAGCTGGAACTGAGCTCGCCGCCCGCCGCCTCCCTGATGGAGTGCGTGGGCATCGTCTCCGCCGATCTGACCGCCGTCCGCGCGGTCCTGGCCGAGCAGGGCCTCGCCCTCTCAGGCCACGGCACGGACCCCTGGCGCACACCCCGCCGGTTCCTCCACGAGCCCCGTTACGACGCCATGGAGGCATGCCTCGACCGCACGGGCCCGGCCGGCCGCGCCATGATGTGCACCTCGGCCTCCGTGCAGGTCTGCCTGGACGCCGGGTACGAGGAGCCCGGCCCCCTGGGGCACGGGCGGCGCTGGTTGCTGTCGCACACCCTGGGCGCCGTACTGGTGGCGGCCTTCGCCAACTCCCCGCTGCTCGGCGGCGCCCCCACCGGCTGGCGTTCCACCCGGCAGCTGCTGTGGACGGAGATCGGCGCCGGCCGCGCGGGCGGCCCCCCGCTGGACGGCGATCCGCGCGCGGCCTGGGCCCGGCACGTGCTGGACGCGCCGGTGATGTGCGTCCGGCGCGACAGCGGGCCGTGGGAGGTGCCCGACCGGCTCACCTTCCGGCAGTGGACCCGGACGGGAGCACCGACCCGGGAGGACCTCGACTACCACCTCACCACGCTGTTCCCGCCGGTCAGACCACGCGGCCACCTGGAACTGCGCATGATCGACGCGCAGCCCGGCGACGACGGCTGGATCGTGCCGCTCGCCGTGACGACGGCGCTCTTCGACGACCCGGAGGCCGCCGAGAACGTCTATCGCGCGGTGAAGCCGCTGGCCGAGCGGGCCCGGCCGCTGCCGGCGCCGCACAATCCGCTGTGGATCGACGCGGCCCGGTACGGACTGACCGACCCGGAGCTGCACGAGGTCGCCGTCACCTGCTTCACCACGGCTGTGCGGGCGCTGCCCCGCCTCGGCGCCACCGAGGCGGTGACGGACGCCGTGTCGGGCTACCTCGAGCGGTACGTCCTCCAGGGCCGCACCCCGGCCGACGACCTGCTCGACCGCCTGCGCGGCACGGACACCCGCGCGTACGGGAAGGACCTCCGCACATGACCGACCCCGCCCTGGACACCGGGCAGGCGCTGGACGCCGTTCCCGGACCGGACGACGGCCCCGGCCTGGACGCGGAGACCCTCCGCACCCGGGTGCTGGCCTCCCTCACCACGGCCCGGGAGCGCACCACGCTCCTGACGAGCTGCGTCGAGGAGCCCGACCTCACCGCCCAGCACTCCCCCCTGATGTCCCCCCTGGTGTGGGACCTCGCGCACATCGGGAACCAGGAGGAGCTGTGGCTGCTGCGCACGGTGGCCGGCCGTGAGGCGATGCGCCCCGAGATCGACGGCCTGTACGACGCCTTCGAGCACTCGCGTGCCGAACGGCCCTCCCTGCCGCTGCTGCCGCCGGGCGAGGCCCGCCGGTACGCCGCGGAGGTGCGCGGCCGGGTGATGGACGTGCTGGAGTCCGCCGACTTCGGCGGCACCCGGCTGACGGAGGCCGGTTTCGCCTTCGGGATGATCGCGCAGCACGAACAGCAGCACGACGAGACCATGCTGATCACCCATCAGCTCCGGGCCGGCCCGCAGGCCCTCACCGCGCCCGACCCGGATCCGGTGCCGCTGTTCACCGGCCCGGCCGAGGTCCTCGTGCCCGGCGGCCCGTTCACGATGGGCACCTCCGGTGAGCCCTGGGCGCTGGACAACGAACGGCCCGCGCACCGGCGCGAGGTGGCCCCCTTCCACATCGACACCACCCCGGTGACGAACGGCGCCTACCAGGCGTTCATCGAGGACGGCGGCTACGACGACGAGCGCTGGTGGACGAAGGAGGGCTGGGCGCACGTGCTCCGCAGCGGCATCCGCGCCCCGCTGTTCTGGCACCGGGACGGCGGGCAGTGGCTGCGCCGCCGCTTCGGGGTCACCGAGGTCGTACCGCACGACGAGCCGGTACTGCACGTGTGCTGGTACGAGGCCGACGCCTACGCCCGCTGGGCCGGACGCCGGCTGCCCACCGAGGCGGAGTGGGAGAAGGCGGCCCGCTTCGACCCGGCGACCGGCGGCTCGATGCGCTACCCGTGGGGCGACGCCGAACCCGCCCCCGAACACGCCAACCTGGGCCAGCGCCACCTGCGGCCGGCCCCGGCCGGCAGCTACCCGGCCGGTGCGTCCCCGCTCGGGGTGCGGCAGTTGATCGGCGACGTCTGGGAGTGGACGTCCAGCGACTTCCTTCCCTACCCCGGATTCCGCATGTTCCCGTACAAGGAGTACTCGGAGGTGTTCTTCGGCCCCGAGTACAAGGTGCTGCGCGGCGGTTCGTTCGCGGTGGACCCGGTGGCCTGCCGGGGCACGTTCCGCAACTGGGACTACCCGATCCGGCGGCAGATCTTCTCCGGGTTCCGCACGGCCCGCTCGGGGGCCGTCTGATGTGCCGTCACCTCGCCTACCTGGGGCACGGGGAGCCGCTCGGACGGCTCCTCGTGGAACCCGGGCACAGCCTGTACCGGCAGTCGTGGGCTCCCCGGCGGCAGCGGTACGGGACCGTCAACGCCGACGGTTTCGGGGTGGGTTGGTACGCCGAAGGGGATCCGGTGCCGGCCCGCTACCGCCGGGCCGGACCCATCTGGGCGGACCTGTCCTTCGCCGACCTGGCCCGGGTCGTCCGCAGCCGGGCGCTGCTGGCCGCCGTACGGGACGCGACGCTGGCCGGTGCCGACGCGGAGGCCGCCGCGGCGCCGTACGCGGCCGGGACCTGGCTGTTCAGCCACAACGGGGCGGTCGCGGGCTGGCCGGGCTCACTGGAGTCGCTGACCGGTTCGCTGCCCGCCGCGGACCTGCTGTCGATGGAGGCGCGCAACGACTCCGCGTTCGTCTGGGCGCTGGTCCTGGCCCGGCTGCGGGCCGGCGACACGGGGAGCCAGGCGCTGGCGGACACGGTGCTCGAGGTCGCCGCGTCGGCTCCCGGCTCGCGTCTCAACCTGCTCCTCACCGACGGGGAGTCCATCACCGCCACCGCCTGGGGCGACACCCTCTGGTATCTGGCGGAGCCCGGCCGCGGCACGGTCGTGGCCTCCGAACCGTACGACGACGATCCGCGCTGGCAGGAGGTCCCCGACCGCACCCTGCTCGCGGCGAGCCGCGCCGACGTCCTGCTCACCCCGCTCAAGGAACCGAGCACCGACACGGCATCCGCACCGACCGAGGAGACCGGCACGTGAGCCCGTTCCGCACCACCCGCACCCTCCCCGAGGACGCCACGGACGCCGCGCTGCGCGCCGACGTCCGGCGCGGCCTCACCGACACCCCGAAGACGCTGCCGCCGAAGTGGTTCTACGACGCGCACGGCAGCGAGCTGTTCGAGCAGATCACCGAACTGCCCGAGTACTACCCGACGCGCGCCGAGCGCGAGATCCTCGTGGACCGGGCCGGCGAGATCGCAGCGGCGGCCGGTGCCCGCACGCTCGTCGAACTCGGCTCGGGCTCCTCGGAGAAGACCCGCTACCTGATCGACGCGCTGGCCGGCCTGGACACGTATGTACCCGTCGACGTCAGCGAGAGCGCCCTCACCCAGGCCGGGCAGGCCCTGATCGCCGAGCGGCCGGGACTGAACGTGCACGCCCTGATCGCCGACTTCACGGCGGCACTGGCACTGCCCGACACCCCGGGGCCGCGCCTGGTGGCGTTCCTCGGCGGCACGATCGGCAACCTGCTGCCGGCCGAGCGCGCACTGTTCCTCGCCTCGGTGCGCGCGCTGCTCGCGCCGGGCGACGCGCTGCTGCTGGGCACCGACCTCGTCAAGGACGAGCGGGTGCTGGTGCGGGCGTACGACGACGCGGCCGGCGTGACGGCCGCGTTCAACAAGAACGTGCTGGCCGTGGTCAACCGTGAGCTGGGTGCCGACTTCGACCCCGCGGCCTTCGACCACGTCGCCCTCTGGGACGCGGACAACGAGTGGATCGAGATGCGGCTGCGCTCCCGTACGGCGCAGACCGTGAAGGTTCCCGCGCTCGACCTCGCCGTCGACTTCGCGGCCGGCGAGGAACTGCGCACCGAGGTGTCGGCGAAGTTCCGGGAGGAGGGAGTGCGCGCGGAACTCTCCGCTGCCGGACTGGAGTTGAGTCACTGGTGGACGGACGGCGCGGGCCGCTTCGCGCTGTCACTGAGTACCGCCCGCTGACCACCGCCCACCGAGCACCGAGCACCGAGCACCCGCCGGACCCTGCCCGGTGAGCACCGGGCAGGGCGACCGAGGCCGTCAGAAGGTCACCGTCAGCGCCTGCGTGATCCGGCGGGCGGCGCGGCGGGCCTCGGTCGCCGGTTCGGCGCCGGTGAGCACCTTCGTCATGTAGTCCTTGATCGGGTTGTCCGCCTCGACGGCGGCCCACTCGGGTGTGCTGGGGGTCGCGCGGCCCTGCGCGGCCCCCGCCGCCATGGCCGCGACCCCCTCCTCGCCGGCCACGGACTTCGCCAGCTTCGCCTTGTTCGGCACGTAGTTCATGGTGCGGGCCAGTTCGGTGTCCCACTTGGCGCCGGTGAGCGCGGCGACCACCTCGATGGCGCCCTGTCTGACGTCGGTGTTGCGCGGGACGACGAGGTCGGAGCCGCCGGTGAAGACCGCGCCGGGCCTGCCCGCGCTCTTGCCGGGCACCGGGAAGAAGCCCAACTCGCCGTCCAGGGAGGGATTCTGCTGTACCACCGCGCGGGCCAGTCCGGGCACGGCCACGATCTGCGCCACCTTGCCCGCGGCGAACACCCCTGCCTGGGGCGGGTGTTCCTCGTCCGCCGCCACCGGGCCGCCGCCGAGGGACTGGAGCCGCCGGTAGAAGTCCATGCCGCGCAGGGCGGCCCGGGTGTCGAGGGCGCCCTCCCAGCGGCCGCCGTCCTCGGTGGCGAGGTCGCCGCCCTCGTCCCAGATGAACCCGGCGAGCGTGTACCAGTCCTGCCCGGCCAGGTAGATGCCCTGGTTCCCGTCCGCGTTCAGCTTCTCGGTGGCGGCCAGCCACTCGGCGCGGGTGCGGGGCGCGGCGGTGATGCCGGCCTGCTCGAAGAGGTCCTTGCGGTAGATCACGACCCGGTTCGCGGCGTACCAGGGGATGCCGTACTGGTGGAATCGCTGCTGCCCCGGTTCGGCGAGGCCGGGCAGCCAGTCGTCCCGGCCCCACTTCGCGGCGGACTCCAGGGTCAGGTCGAGCAGTCCGCGGCCGTCGACGTACCGCGGGACCTGGGTGTTGCCGACCTCGATGACGTCCGGCCCGTTCCCGTCGTCGGCCTCCAGCGCGGCCTGTACCTTGCCGCCGATCCCGGTCCACTCCTGGATACGGATGTCGAGGTCGAGATCCGGGTGGTCGTGTTCGAAGTCCTCGGTGAACCGGTCCAGGAACTCCTGCGACGCGCTGTCCTTCATCAGCCACACCGTGACCGTGCGGCGGTCGGGTCCCCCCGTCCCCGGCAGCACACCACAGGCGGTCAGGAAGCAGGCGGACACGCAGAGGAGGGCGAGGAGGCGACGTCTCACGGGGGTCCTGTTCTGCCCGGTGGACAGGGCGAGAGGCCCGACGTGGGGGACGAGCGCGGCGCTCGTACGGGTGCCCCGGATTTTGGTATGGACCAATACAGGGGGTCAAGAGGGACCGGGCGGAAGGGCCCCGTCCGGTCCGACGCCTCGCGCTCCGCCGCAGCTTGGGGCACGGTGGAGTGACGCGTGACACACGTGACGAGGCCGTCACGGTCGAGAGGAGCACCCTGATGTCGAAGCACACCTACCGGGTCACGGAGATCGTCGGCACCTCACCGGACGGCGTCGACGACGCCATCCGCAACGGCATCACCCGCGCCTCGCAGACCCTGCGCAACCTGGACTGGTTCGAGGTGACGCAGGTGCGCGGCCAGATCGAGAACGGCGACATCGCGCACTGGCAGGTGGGCCTGAAGGTCGGCTTCCGCCTGGACGAGTCGGCCTGACGGCGCCCGGCACCCTCCCGAAGGGCCGCGACTTCCCGCACGGCCGAGACTTCCCGAACGGCCTAGACTTCCCGGACGGCCGCGACTTCCCGCACGGCCGAGACTTCCCCCACGGCCGCCCCTCAGGTACGCCCCTCGCCCTCCTGCGCCTGCTTCAGCGCGCCCGAAGGAGCCGTCCAGCGTGCCAGGACGACGGTGAAACCGGCCCGTCGGGCGTCGGCGCACACCAGCTCGTCGTCGTCCACCAGGACCCGCACCTCCCGGTCGCGGGCCAGCCGGCGCAGCACCTCCAGCTTGGTGCGCCTGGCGGGCCTGCGGTCGTCGTTGCGACGCATGTGGACGCGGCCCTCCGGCAGCCCCTGCGCGGCGAGCCACGCCAGTGTGTCGCGCCGGCACCGCTCGGGCCGGCCGGTGAGGTAGACGACCTCGCACTCCTCGGCGCGGGCCAGCACCATCTCGACGCCCTCCGGGATCGGCGGGTCCTGCGGCGCGGCCGCGAAGAACGCGTCCCAGTCGCGCGGGCTGCGCTCCAGGAACCGCTGCCGGTGGGCCGTGTCGGCGAGGGTGTTGTCCAGGTCGAAGACGGCGACGGGTCGCCTGCTGCTGTCGGTCACGCCGTCCACCCTAGACAGCCGGCCCCGGCCGGTCGGGGCGGGCCGGCCACCCGGTCGAACCGCCCCGGCCGGCCCGCGGTTGCTCACTCGTACCGGTCACCGTCGACGGCGTCCGCCGTCTCGTGCACCGGCACCTGGTGACGGCGTACCGGCGCGGCCTGCTGCTCCCCGAGGGCCGACCGGCGTCGGCGCCCGGGCGTTCCCCGCGCGGGGCGTCGCGCCGTGCGGGGAATCCAGCGGGCCCCGCGGTGTTGAACCCCGTATGAGCTCCGTGATCGCCTCGGCCCGCTTCTCCGTCCTCGACCGCTCGCGCACGCGCGAGGGCCACACCGGCGCCGAGGCGCTCCGGGACACCGTGCGGCTGGCTCGGGAGGCGGAGGCGCTGGGCTACCACCGGTTCTGGGTATCGGAGCACCACGGCGTGCCCGGGGTCGCCGGATCGGCGCCCACGGTGCTGGCCGCGGCCGTGGCCGGCGCCACGGACCGGATCCGGGTCGGCACCGGCGGGGTGATGCTGCCCAACCACCGGCCCCTGGTCGTGGCCGAGCAGTTCGGTGTCCTGGAGTCGCTGTTCCCGGGCCGCGTCGACATGGGCCTGGGGCGCTCGGTGGGCTTCACCGACGGGGTGCGCAGGGCGCTGGGACGGGACAAGGACGACGCGGACGACTTCGCGGGACAGCTGCGGGAACTGCTCGGCTGGTTCCTCGGCGGCTCGCCCACGGGCGTGCACGCCCGGCCCTCGGAAGGGCTGACCGTGCCGCCGTTCGTGCTGGCCATGGGCGAGGGCGCGGAGATCGCCGCCCGCGCGGGGCTGCCGATGGTCATCGGCGACCTGCGCGGCCGCGAGAAGATGCGGCGCGGCATCGACCGCTACCGGGCCCTCTTCCGGCCCTCCCCCTGGGCGTCGGAGCCGTATGTGGTCATCTCCGGCACGATCGCGGTGGCCCGCACGCCCGAGGAGGCGCGACGGCTCCTCGTCCCGGAGGCCTGGTCGATGGCGTACTCCCGCACCCACGGCACCTTCCCGCCCCTGCCACCGGCCGAGGAGGCCGGGCTGCGCGCGATGACCGCGAAGGAGCGCGGCTTCTACGAGTCCGGGCTCACCGGCCATCTCGCGGGCACCGAGGAGCAGGTCGCGGCCGAGCTGGAGACGGTGCTGAAGGAGACGGGGGCGCAGGAGGTCCTGGTCACCACCAGCACCTACGACCGGGCCGCGCTGCTGGACTCCTACCGGCGGCTCGCCGGGATCGTGCACGCGGAGCGCGGCGGCGGCTGACGGCCGGCCCCGAGCCGGTCACCGGGCGCCATACACCCCGCGCGCATAGGATTGCGGGGTTTGTCCCGCCCCGCGCCGGCCGCGCAGCCGAAGACCCGTACGGAGTTCCCCCATGCCGAGCCCACCCGAGCCGCACGGCGGCGAGCCGTCCACGAAGGACGGGTACATCCGGGTCCGGGGAGCCCGCGAGCACAACCTGCGGGGCGTGGACGTCGACGTCCCGCGCGACGTGGTGGCCGTGTTCACGGGGGTGTCCGGCTCCGGGAAGTCGTCGCTGGCGTTCGGGACGATCTACGCGGAGGCCCAGCGCCGCTACTTCGAGTCGGTCGCGCCGTACGCGCGGCGGCTGATCCACCAGGTCGGCGCGCCGAAGGTCGGTGAGATCACCGGGCTGCCCCCGGCGGTCTCGCTCCAGCAGCGCCGCTCGACGCCCACCTCGCGCTCGTCGGTGGGCACGGTCACGAACCTGTCGAACTCGCTGCGGATGCTCTTCTCCCGGGCGGGCGACTACCCGCCGGGCGCGGAGCGCCTCGACTCGGACGCCTTCTCCCCCAACACGGCGGCCGGGGCCTGCCCCGAGTGCCACGGCCTCGGCGAAGTGCACCGCACCACCGAGGAGTCGCTGGTACCGGACCCGTCGCTGTCCGTCCGCGAGGGCGCGATCGCCGCCTGGCCGGGTGCCTGGCAGGGCAAGAACCTGCGGGACATCCTGGACACACTCGGCCACGACGTCGACATCCCGTGGCGCGAACTGCCCGCCGAGCAGCGGGAGTGGATCCTGTTCACGGACGAGCAGCCGGTGGTGACGGTCCACCCGGTGCGGGACGCGGACCGTATCCAACGTCCCTACCAGGGCACCTATATGAGCGCCCACCGCTATGTGATGAAGACCTTCGCGGACTCCAGGAGCCAGACCCTGCGGGCCAGGGCGGAACGCTTCCTGACGGCCGCCCCCTGTCCGGCGTGCGCCGGCGGCCGGCTGCGGCCGGAGTCGCTCGCCGTGACCTTCGCGGGCCGCACGATCGCGGAACTGGCCGCGCTGCCGCTGGCGGAACTGGCCAGGCTGCTCGAGGGGACGACCGAGACGGCCCGTGTCCTCACCGACGACCTCCGCACCCGGATCGCGCCCGTCCTCGAACTCGGACTCGGTTATCTCGGTCTGGACCGCGCCACCCCCACCCTGTCGGCGGGCGAACTCCAGCGGCTGCGGATCGCGACCCAGCTGCGCTCCGGGCTGTTCGGCGTGGTGTACGTGCTCGACGAGCCGTCGGCGGGACTGCACCCGGCGGACACGGAGGCCCTGCTCACGGTGCTGGAGCGGCTGAAGGCGGCGGGCAACTCGGTGTTCGTGGTGGAACACCGGCTGGACGTGATGCGCGCCGCCGACTGGCTGGTGGACGTGGGCCCGCGGGCGGGCGAGCACGGCGGGCGGGTGCTGCACAGCGGCCCGGTGGCCGGCCTGGCGTCGGTCGCGGAGTCGGCGACGGCACGCTTCCTGTTCGGCCGCTCTTTGGCACCCGTACGGGAAGTCCGCTCCGCCCGGGGCCGGTTGACGGTCGGTCCGGTGACCCGGCACAACCTGCGCGGGGTGACCGCGGAGTTCGGGCTGGGCGTGTTCACGGCGGTGACCGGCGTCTCGGGCTCGGGAAAGTCGACGCTCGTCGGGGAGATCACGCAGGACCTGCCCGGCGTGGGCCGGCTCGTCGCGGTCGACCAGAGGCCGATCGGCCGCACCCCGCGCTCGAACCTGGCCACGTACACGGGCCTGTTCGACGTGGTCCGCAGGGTCTTCGCGGCGACGGACGCGGCCCGGACCAGGAAGTACGGCGTCGGCCGGTTCTCCTTCAACGTGGCGGGAGGACGGTGCGAGACCTGTCAGGGCGAGGGTTTCGTGAGCGTCGAACTCCTCTTCCTGCCCAGCACGTACGCGCCCTGTCCGGACTGCGGCGGGGCCCGCTACAACGCCGGGACACTCGAAGTGACCTACCGGGACCGGAACATCGCGCAGGTGCTGGACCTGACGGTGGAGTCGGCGGCGGACTTCTTCGCCGACGTCCCGGCCGTCTCGCGCGCTCTGGCGACCCTCCTCGACGTGGGCCTCGGCTATCTGCGCCTCGGCCAGCCGGCGACGGAACTCTCCGGCGGCGAGGCCCAACGCATCAAGCTGGCCGCCGAGTTGCAGCGCGGCCGCCGCGGCCACACGCTCTACCTCCTCGACGAACCCACGGCCGGTCTCCACCCGGCCGACGTCGAGGTCCTCATGCGGCAGCTGCACGGCCTGGTCGACGCCGGGCACACCGTGATCGTCGTCGAGCACGACATGTCCGTGGTGGCGGGCGCCGACCGGGTGATCGACCTCGGGCCCGGCGGCGGCGACGCGGGCGGGCGGATCGTGGCGACGGGGACGCCGCAGGAGGTGGCGGCGGCCGAGGAGAGCACGACGGCGCCGTATCTGCGCCGGGTGCTGGGCACGCTCCGCTAGCCTCGCTGCTCCCGCCGGGCCCGGTGGTGGTCCACCAGGGTCTCCTCGATCGGCCGGCAGGTGAGGCCCGGTTCCTCGGTGCTTCTGCGGTTGTCGACACGGAAGCGGATGCCGAGGTGATTGCGGAGGTACTCCCGGGAGAGGCCGAAGGCGGGGCCGAGGATCCGCACCGGCCAGTGCCGGCGCTCGGGCGGGCCGTCCAGGACCTGGGCGCCGGCGGCCGCGGCCAGCGCCCTGCGGTCGGGGTGGCTGCCCGGCGCGAGCGCGGGCAGGACCTCGACCTCCGCCACCAGGCCCCGTGCCGACACCACCCGCCACAGCGAGGCGAGCAGCGGGTCGTCGCCGACGAACGCGGCCACGGTGCTGGCCGCTCCCGCGCGGTCCCGGTAGCGGATGCGTACGGGCTGCACCGGCACCCGGGCGTCCAGGGCGGCCTGGAACACCGCCCGCCGGAAGTGCCCCTGGGCCCGGCCGCACCAGGTGCTCCCCTCCGGGAACACCGCCACCGCCCGCCCGGCGCGCAGGGCCTCGGCGATCGTGGCGACCGTGGCGGGCAGGGCCCGCAGCCGGTCGCGGTCGATGAACAGGACACCGCCGCGCGCCACCAGCGTGCCCGCCACCGGCCACCTGCGGATCTCGTCCTTGGCGAGCATCCCGGCCGGGCGGACGGCGGCCAGCAGCGGGATGTCCAGCCAGGAGATGTGGTTCGCGACCAGCAGCAGCCCGGTGCCGGTGGGCGCGGTCGCGCCGGTCACCCGGACCCGCACCCCCGCCGCCCTGACGACGGTCAGGCTCCAGTACCGCACGACGCGGGACGGGAACCGACCGCCGACCGGCGCCAGCACCACCCCGACCAGGACCAGCACGACCACCGCCGTGAGCCGCAGCACGGCCCGGGGCACGGTCGTGAGGCTCGCCGTCGTCTCCACGCACGCCCGCGGGGTGCAGGGCGCGCTGGGCAGCCAGCCGCTCATCAGGCCGGGACGAGCGAGAGGAAGTGCCGCAGGTAGCGAGGGTTGACCCGGCTCATCGGCAGCAGCACATACAGGTCGGCGACGCCGAAGTCGGGGTCGTGGGCGGGCTCCCCGCACACCCAGGCGCCGAGGCGCAGGTAGCCGCGCAGCAGCGCCGGGAGTTCGGTGCGGGCGGCCGGGCCGGTGCCGTTCGTGGTCCAGGGCCGCAGCGGCCGTACCCGGTACTCCGGCGGGGCGAGGTGCCTGTCGCGCACCCGGTCCCAGGTCGCCGTCGCCAGCGTGCCGCCGTCGGCCAGCGGGACGGAGCAGCAGCCGGCCAGCCACTCGTGGCCGCGGTCCACCATGTAGCGGGCTATGCCGGCCCAGATGAGCCCGATGACGGCGCCGTCCCGGTGGTCGGGGTGCACGCACGAGCGGCCGACCTCGACCAGGCCGGGCCGGATCGCGTCGAGCGGTCCGAGGTCGAACTCGCCCTCCGAGTAGAGCCGTCCGGCGATCGCGGCCCGCTCGGGCGGCAGCAGCCGGTAGGTGCCGACCACCTCGCCGGTGGCGTTGTCGCGGATGAGCAGGTGATCGCAGTACGCGTCGAAGGCGTCCGTGTCCAGGCCCGGTTCCGGGCCGTCGAGCCGGGCGCCCAGCTCCCCGGCGAACACCTGGTGGCGCAGCCGTTGCGCGGCCCGGACGTCGTCCTGGTCGCGGGCGAGCGAGACGCGATAGCCGGAACCGACGGGCGGCGCGGCGAGAGCGGGGGGTGCGACGGGCATGGCGGTCATGGAGGTCTCCTGCGCCGAGCGGAAGAAGCATGGGGACGGTGCACGGGGAATCCGCACCTGCTTTCTTCCGCGCCCGGCTGGCCTCGGCGTGACCGGCGCGGGGCCCGTGGATGTGCGGCTGCTGAATCCCGGGAGTCACCGCCCGCCCCGCGCCGCGGATGCCTGGCGGGGCCGGGGATGAGCACCACTCCCGGCCCCGCCCGTCCGCACCTTGTCGGCGAACGTCTCTTCGCGCAGCGGGCGTCGGAGCGGCCCGAGGAGTGCGGGGAGCCGCGCGACCGGCCCGTGCGGACCGGCAGCCCCGAGAACCACGCTCCGCCTGCGGCACTACCGCTTCGTGACCTTCCGGGTGGCCCGCAGCCACTCCTTGTTCATGCCGGTGATGGACACCAGCGGGATGCCCTTCGGGCAGGCGGTCGCGCACTCGCCCGCCAGCGTGCAGCCGCCGAACCCCTCCTCGTCCATCTGCGCCACCATGTCCAGCACCCGGGTCTCCCGCTCGGGCGCGCCCTGGGGCAGCACGTTGAGGTGGTTGACCTTGGCGGAGGTGAACAGCATCGCCGCGCCGTTCGGGCAGGCGGCGACGCACGCCCCGCAGCCGATGCACTCGGCGTGCTCGAAGGCGAAGTCGGCGTCGGGCTTGGGCACGGGCGTCGCGTGGGCCTCGGGGGCGGCTCCGGTCGGGGCGGTGACGTACCCGCCGGCCTGGATGATCCGGTCGAAGGCGCTGCGGTCGACCACCAGGTCCTTGACGACCGGGAAGGCGGCGGCCCGCCACGGCTCGACGTCGATCGTGTCGCCGTCCCGGAAGGACCGCATGTGCAGCTGACAGGTGGTGGTCCGTTCCGGGCCGTGCGCGTCGCCGTTGATGACGAGCGAGCACGCGCCGCAGATGCCCTCGCGGCAGTCGTGGTCGAAGGCGACCGGGTCGTCGCCGCGCAGGATGAGCTCCTCGTTGAGGGTGTCGAGCATCTCCAGGAAGGACATGTCGGGTGAGATGCCGTCCACCTCGTACGTGGACATGGCGCCGTCGGCGTCCGCGTTCTTCTGCCGCCAGACGCGCAGGTTGAGCCTCATGCGTAGCTCCGCTGGGTGGGGTGGACGTACTCGAAGACCAGGTCTTCCCGGTGCAGGGCCGGGGCCTCGCCGGTCCCGGTGAACTCCCAGGCGGCCGCGTACCCGAACTCCTCGTCCCGCCGGGCCGCCTCACCGTCCGGGGTCTGCGACTCCTCGCGGAAGTGGCCGCCGCAGGACTCGGCGCGGTGCAGCGCGTCGAGGCACATCAGCTCGGCGAGTTCCAGGTAGTCGACGACGCGGTTGGCCTTCTCCAGGGACTGGTTGAACTCCTCGCCGGTGCCGGGCACCTTGACGCGCCGCCAGAACTCCTCGCGGATCTGCGGGATGCGGCTCAGGGCCTTGCGCAGACCGGCGTCGGTGCGGGCCATGCCGCAGAACTCCCACATGAGTTCGCCGACCTCGCGGTGGAAGGAGTCCGGGGTGCGGTCGCCGTCGACCGAGAGCAGCAGGTTCAGGCGGTCCTGGGTCTGCGCCAGCACCTCCTGGACGACGGGGTGTTCGAGGGTCACCTCGTCCTGGTGCGGGTTGCGGGCGAGGTAGTCGTTGATGGTGGCCGGCAGCACGAAGTAGCCGTCGGCCAGCCCCTGCATCAGCGCGGAGGCGCCGAGGCGGTTGGCCCCGTGGTCGGAGAAGTTGGCCTCGCCGATCGCGAACAGGCCGGGGACGGTGGTCTGGAGGTCGTAGTCGACCCACAGCCCGCCCATCGTGTAGTGCACCGCCGGGTAGATCCGCATCGGGACCTCGTACGGATCCTCGTCGGTGATCCGCTGGTACATGTCGAAGAGGTTGCCGTACCTGGCCTCGACGGCCTCGCGGCCCATGCGCGCGATGGCGTCGGCGAAGTCGAGGTACACGCCCTGTCCGCCGGGGCCGACGCCCTTGCCCTCGTCGCAGACGTTCTTGGCGGCGCGGGAGGCGATGTCCCGTGGGACCAGGTTGCCGAAGGCCGGGTAGATGCGCTCCAGGTAGTAGTCGCGCTCCTCCTCGGGGATGCGGTTCGGCGGACGGTCGTCGCCCTTGGCCTTCGGCACCCAGATCCGGCCGTCGTTGCGCAGCGACTCGCTCATCAGCGTCAGCTTCGACTGGTGGTCGCCGGTGCGCGGGATGCAGGTCGGGTGGATCTGCGTGAAGCAGGGGTTGGCGAAGTAGGCGCCTCGCCGGTGCGCCCGCCAGATCGCGGTGGCGTTGGAGTTCATGGCGTTGGTCGACAGGTAGAAGACGTTTCCGTAGCCGCCGCTCGCCAGGACGACGGCGTCCGCGAAGTAGGTGCCGATCCTCCCGGTGATCAGGTCCCGGGCCACGATCCCGCGCGCCCGCCCGTCCACGACGATCAGGTCGAGCATCTCGGTGCGCGGGTGCATCTCGATGTTGCCGGCGGCGATCTGCCTGCTGAGGGCCTGGTAGGCGCCCAGCAGGAGCTGCTGGCCCGTCTGGCCGCGGGCGTAGAAGGTCCGCGAGACCTGTACGCCGCCGAACGAACGTGTGTCGAGCAGCCCGCCGTACTCGCGCGCGAAGGGCACGCCCTGCGCCACGCACTGGTCGATGATCTCGACCGAGATCTGCGCGAGCCGGTGCACGTTGGACTCCCGGGCCCGGAAGTCGCCGCCCTTGACGGTGTCGTAGAACAGGCGGTGGACGGAGTCGCCGTCGTTGCGGTAGTTCTTCGCCGCGTTGATGCCGCCCTGCGCGGCGATGGAGTGGGCGCGGCGCGGGGAGTCCTGGTAGCAGAACTGGACCACGTGGTAGCCCTGTTCGGCGAGGGTGGCGCCGGCCGAGCCGCCCGCGAGGCCGGTGCCCACGACGATGACCGTGTGCTTGCGCCGGTTGGCCGGGTTGACCAGCCTGGCCTCGAAGCGGCGCTTGTCCCAGCGCTCGGCGACGGGGCCGGAAGGGGCCTTGGTGTCGACGACCGGCTCACCGGTCCGGTAGTCCGCGTAGGCGGAGAAGTCGGTCATGTTCAGCTCACCACTCCGGTCATGACGCCCACGGGTACGGCGAGGAAGCCGGCCGTGAGCAGCAGCGCGAGGACGTCGGCGACGGTCCTGAGGGCGCGGTCGCGGGTGCGGCTGCCGACGCCGAGGGTCTGGGCGGCGCTCCAGAAACCGTGCCGGACGTGCAGCCCGACGGCGAGCATCGCCACGATGTAGATGACGTTGCCGTACCAGGTGGAGAAGGTGTCCACGACGTTCTGGTACGGGTGGCCCTCCTGGAAGCCGCCGCTGTGCACGGTGCCGGTGGTCAGGTCGAGGATGTGCCACACGATGAACAGGGCCAGGATGATGCCGCCCCAGCGCATGGTGCGGGTGGCGTAGCTCGCCCGTGCCTTCTTGTGCACGTACTTGCCGGGCCGCGCCCTGATGTCGCGGCGGCTGAGCTGGTACGCGGAGACGGCGTGCGCGACCACCGCGACGACCAGCACGACGCGCACGAGCCAGAGCGCCCACTCGTAGTGCATGAACGGTTCGCCCATGGTGCGCAGCCAGTGGGCGTAGTGGTTGAACTCCTCCGCGCCGAAGAAGATCTTCAGATTGCCGATGACGTGGACGACCAGGTACAGCAGCATGATCATGCCGCTGACCGCCATCACCGTCTTCTTGCCGACGGAGGAGTCCCACACGGTGCGCGCCATGGACGGCCGTCGGTCCGTCCGCGTTGCCAGAGCCATGGGTCAAGACGCTAGGGCCGGACCACCCCATCGGTCCAAGACATGGTCCGCCTCGATTCCATAGTCCGCGGCTATCGCCGACGTAGGCTGGGGGCATGCAGTTCCAGCAGCTCCAGTACTTCGTGGCGGTCGCCGAGACCCGGCACTTCACCCGGGCCGCCGAGCTCGTGCATGTCGCGCAGCCCTCACTGTCGCAGCAGATCAAGGCGCTGGAAAGGGAGTTGGGGGCGGATCTGTTCCTGCGGGCGCGCGGCAACATCACGCTCACCGACGCGGGCGAGGCGCTGCTGCCGCTGGCGCGGCGGATCCTCGCGGACACGGAGACCGCCCGGTACGAGGTGCAGGAGCTGGTGCAGCTGCGCAGCGGGCGGGTGCGGCTCGGGGCGACGCCGAGCCTGTGCACGGGTCTGCTGCCGGACGTGCTGCGCGCCTTCCACGACCGCTATCCGGGGATCCGGCTGCTGATCGAGGAGGGCGGCTCGCACGACCTCGTCCGGGAGCTGGCCCGCGGCGCCCTCGACCTCGCCCTGGTCGTCCTGCCCCTGCCGACGCCGTCCCCGGCCCTGACGACCGTGGAACTGCTGCGCGAGGACCTGGTGGTGGTGTCCTCCCCGGAGGCCTCCCGGCCGGGGAACGGGCGGCGGACCGTACGGATCGCCGACCTGGAGGGCGAGCGTCTGGTGATGTTCCGGCACGGCTACGACCTGCGGGAACTGACCGTGGCCGCATGCCGGGCCGAGGGGTTCGAGCCGGACTTCGCGGTGGAGGGCGGGGAGATGGACGCGGTGCTCGGGTTCGTCCGGGCCGGGCTGGGGGTGGCCGTCGTCCCCCGGATGGTGGCCGCCCGCTCGGGCCGGGGACTGCGGGTCACCCCGCTCGCCCGTCCCGGCCTGCACCGCGCGATCGCCCTCGCACACCGCAGCGATGTGGCTCCGCCGAGGGCGGCCCGGGAACTCCAGCGGATGCTGCTGGAACGCTGAGCAGCGCCCACGCCCGGCCCCTCACCCGCGAGGCTGCGCCGGCGAGGCGGCGACTGCCCGGCGGTGTCAGCCGTGAGCGGCCGGCTTCAGTACCTCCTCGCACCACTGGCGGAAGCTCGTGGGTGCGGTGTCGGGGGTGCTGGGCCGGGTGGCGCCGTAGAAGCCCTGGGTGTTCTGGGCGTGCATCATGTCGGCCACGCCCTGCGCCCAGGCCTCGGTGGCGCCGAAGCCCGTCAGCCTCGTCTTCAGCTCGGCGACGGTGATCCGCCGGACCCGTACGGGCCGGTCCAGCACCTCGGAGACGACCCGGGCCATGCCCTCGGGGGTGAGGGCGTCGGGGCCCACCAGCGGAACGTCCTCGTATGCGGTCCAGGAGTCGTCCAGGACCAGCCGGGCCGCCTCGGCGGCGACGTCCCGGACGGCGCAGGTGCGCACCACGCGATCCGGCGCGAGCGCCTCCGACCACACACCCTCGGCGCGGATCGAGGCCGTCTGGCGGAGCAGGTTCTCCATCAGCGACGGTGGACACAGCGCCCGGTAGTGCACGCCCGTGGCGGCGATCGCCTCGTCCATGGCCAGCGACGCCGAGATCTGCCCGGCGTTCTCGGCGACGCCCCGGCCCAGGGTCGAGACGGCCACGACCCGCTCGACGCCCTGCCCCTCGATCACCTCGCACAGCGGCTCGGTGAAGGCACGGAAGTGGCCCTCGACGCTGTCCGCCCCGGGCGTCGGGGGCACCAGCCAGAAGATCCGGTCGGCGCCCTCGCACGCCTCCTTCAGGACTGCGGGGTCGGCGTGGGACCCCTGGACGACCTCGACGCGTTCGCGGGTCCGCGGGGAGAGCCTGGCGGGGTCGCGGACGATCACCCGGACCGGTGGCGCGCCGTTGCCGGCGTCGAGCACACGGGCCAGGACCTCGCGGCCGATCTGGCCGGTGGGAGTGGTGATGACGATCATGAACTGCTCCGGAGATCGCGGTGGTCGGTACGCGTCGAGCCTGCTGCCCCGCGCGTCGGAACTGAAGGACCGATCGGATCGCGGTTGTTACCCTCAGGGCAATACCGATCGGAGGGCCGCCCATGGAGTCCCGCCCGCTGCGCTACTTCGTCGCCGTCGCCGAGGAGCTCAACTTCGCCCGCGCCGCCGACCGGCTGGGCATCTCGCCGCCGCCGCTGTCCCGGGCGATCCGCCAGTTGGAGACGGAGCTGGGGGCGGTCCTGTTCGAGCGGACCACGCACAGCGTGTCACTGACCCCGGCGGGCGAAGTCCTGCTGGTGGAGGCCCGGTTCGCGCTGACCGCGCTGGAGGCCGCGGGGCGACGGGCCCGGCGGGCCGCCGCCCCCGAGCCGAAGCTGGCACTGGCGGTGAAGGCCGACGGGGACGCCGGACTGCTGGAGGGGATCCTCGCCCGGTACGCGTCCGACCCCGCGGCGGTGCCGGTCGCCGTCCGGCTGTGCGCCTGGCACGAGCAGTCCCGGCTGCTGTGCCGGGGCGAGGCCGATGTGGCCCTGGTCTACGAGCCGTACGACCGCACCGGCCTGGACACGGAGGACCTGGCCGCCGAGCCGCGCGTCGCCGCCCTCGCCGTGAGTCATCCGCTCGCCGCCCGGGTCGCGTTGTGCCTCGCCGACCTGGGGCTGCGCCCGGACGAGGCGCACCGCTACATCGACGAGGTCCGCGGCCGGGGCCAGGACCTCGCCCAGCTCCTCACGCTGGTGGGCCTCGGCGAGGTCGTCGCCCTGCTGCCCGCGTCCGTCGCCGACCGCTATCCCCGGCCGGGCGTCGTCTACCGCCCGGTCCTGGACGCGCCTCCTGCCGTCCTGGCCGTCGCGTGGCCGCAGCAGTCCCGCTCACCGGCCACGGCGGCGCTGGTGCGGGCCGCCGTCTCCGTGGCCGAGGAGGCCCGCGAACGCGAGCGCGAGGCGGGCTGACGCTACGCGGCCTCGGGCGGCACCGGGGTCCCCTGGTGGTAGTACATCCGCCAGCCCGTCTCCTCGCTGCGCTTGCGCCACAGCGAACTGCGCCGGGCGTGCAGGCCGTCGAAGTCCGTCTCGTAGGTGAGGTGGATCAGGCCGGGCGCCAGGAGGACGCCCTCGATGGCCGACGGCCGGTAGCGGGGGCCGCCCCGCGAACCGCCCGAGTGCTCGGGCAGCCAGGCCGGCATGTCCTCGTACGTGTAGCGGCGGCCCGAGGAGCCGACCTCGACGAACTCGGGGTCGAGCAGCCGCTCGAAGAGGGCCCGGGAGGCACGCACGGCGGGGTCCATCAGGGCCAGCTCACCGGCGATCACCTCGTCCAAGCCGCCCTCCACGCCCCCGTCCGAGCCGCCCTCCGAGCCGCCGTCCACGCCGTCCTCCGCGCCCTCGTTCACGTCGTCGCTCGCGTCACGGTACGCGTCGTCGTCCCCGTCCCGTGCGTGGGTCACCTGTCCGTCTTCGTGGGTGACCCACGCGCTCCCGCGCCCGGGTTGTGGACCCGGTTGTCGACCCGGTTGTCCGCTCACCCCGTCGCGTCCACCAGGGCCAGCTGGTGGAGCCGGTCCGGCGGGCCCGGGCGGGCGTAGTACCAGCCCTGGGCCGTGTCGCAGCCCAGTATCCGCAGCTGCTCGGCCTGCGCGCCGGTCTCCACGCCCTCCACCGTGACCGCGAGGTTCAGGCTGTGGGCGAGCGAGACGATCCCCTCGACGATCTTGAGGTCGACGGGGTCCGCCGGGAACTGCTGCATGCCCTGGGTGAAGGAGCGGTCCAGCTTGAGCACGCTCACCGGGAGCCGCCGCAGGTTGGCCAGGTTGGAGTAGCCGGTGCCGAAGTCGTCCAGCGCGATGTCGACGCCCATCTCGGCGAGCCGGCGCAGCGGCTTGAGCAGGTCGTCGTCGGCGCCGATCAACGCCGACTCCGTCACCTCCAGGCACAGGGCCTGCGGTGCGACACCCGCGCGCTCCAGGATGTCGACGGTGTCCTGCACCAGACCGGGATGGGTGAGCTGGCACGGGGAGAGGTTGACGTTGATCCGGAGGGGATCCGTGTCGCCGCCCCGCTCCCGCCACTCGCCTACCTGGCGGACCGACTCCTCCAGGACCCAGCGGCCCAGCGGCACGATCAGCCCGGTGTGCTCGGCGAGCGGGATGAACCGGTCGGGACCGAGCACCCCGTGCTGCGGATGCAGCCAGCGCACCAGGGCCTCCGCGCCGCGCACACTGCCGTCGCCGAGGTGGACGAGCGGCTGGTACTCGATGAAGAACTCGCCGCGGTCGAGGGCCGCCGGCAGCGCGGTGGTCAGGCCGTGGCGGGTGATCGCGCGGGCGTCGGCCTCCGGGTCGGCGAGCTCGAAGCGGTTGCCGCCCGCCGACTTGGCCCGGTACATGGTGATGTCGGCGCTGCGCAGCACCTCCGCCGCGCTGCGCTCCCCCGCCGGCCCCTCGACGATGCCGATGCTGCCGCGCACGGTCAGCTCCCGGCCGTCGATGCGCACCGGCGCGATCAGGGCGTTCATGATGCGCGCGGCCAGGTCGTCGACCTCGCGGCGGGTGTCGGGGCCGGTGGTCAGCGCCACGAACTCGTCGCCACCGAGGCGCGCGACCATCTCGCCGGGCGCGGTGGCGCAGGACTGGAGCCGGTCGGCGACCTCGACCAGCAGCCGGTCGCCGGCCGCGTGCCCGAGACTGTCGTTGATGGTCTTGAAGCCGTCCAGGTCGAGGTAGCACAGACCGAAGCGCTGCCCCGGGCCGGCGCCGAGCGCCTTCTCCAGGCGTTCGAAGAACAGGGTGCGGTTGGGCAGGCCGGTGAGCGCGTCGTGGGTGGCCTCGTAGCGCAGCCGCAGGTTGAGCAGCCGGCGCTCGGTGGTGTCCTCCATCAGGGCCAGCGAGTACTGCGGTTCGCCGTCCGCGTCCCGTAGCAGGGAGACCGTCAGGTTGGTCCACAGGGCCGTTCCGTCGGGGCGGCTGAACGCCTTCTCGGTGTGGTAGTGCTCCCGTTCGCCGCGGACCAGCTCGTCGTACAGCTTCCAGGTCTGGGGCGCGTCCTCGGGATGGGTCAGGTCCTGGACCTTACGGCGGCGCAGGGTCTGCTCCGAGCCGCCGAACATGCGCAGCATCGCCCCGTTGACCTGGAGGACGTTGCCTTCCAGGTCGGCGATGCCGATTCCTATCGCGGCCCCCTCGAAGACCGCGCGGAAGCGGGCCTCGCTCGCGTGCAGCGCCTGCGCGACCACGCCCTGGGCCCGCAGCGCGGCCTGGGCGATGGCCTCCTGTTCGGCGAGCGTGCGCTCGCGCAGCGCCTGCGCGTAGCCGGCCGCCATGGCGTGCTGGAGCCTGGCGGCGCGGGCCCGCAGATCCTCCCGGGGGCCGTCCTCGCCGCAGTAGAGCACCAGATAGGCGTCGACGCAGTCGAGGGAGCGGCTGAGCGCCTCGGGGTCGGTGCAGTGCGCGTCGACGAGGGCGGCGCCGACCGCCTTGCCCGTGTCGGCGTCGAGGGCGCGCTCCAGCAGTGCGCCACGCAACCGGCGCGCCAGCGGCAGGAGTTGCTCCTCCAGTTCGGACCGGGTCAGCGAGGTCGAGGTCACCGGGAACACCGACCGGCTCCAGATCGTCGCGAACCGCCGCAGTCTGTCCTCCGGCCCGTCCGGCTCGGCGGTCACGCCGTACGCCCCACGCCGGCGAAACCGGAGAAGGCCCATGGGTCCTCGTCCTCCGGCGCCGTGTCCGGCCGCCAGTGCGGCATCGGCACCAGTCCGGGTTCCACCATGTCGTACCCCTCGAAGAACCGCGCGATCTCGTCGCGCGAGCGCATGATCAGCGGGTTGCGGATGCCCTTGTACACGTCCACCGCGCCCCCGGCCCGCTCGGGTGGCAGTGGGATTCCCTCGTACGAGGCATGGGTGAGCAGGAGCAGACTGCCGGGCGCGAGCGCCGCGGTGAGCTCGGCCACCGCCGCGAACGGGTCGTCCGCGTCCTCCACGAAATGCAGTACCGCGACGAGCAGCAGCGCCACCGGCCGCTCCAGGTCGATCAGTCGCGCCACCTGCGGACTGCTCAGGATCTCCTGCGGCTTGCGCAGATCGGCGGCCACGACATCGGCGTCGGCGTTGCCGGCCAGCACCGCCTCGCTGTGCGCGACGGCCACCGGATCGTGGTCGACGTAGACCACGCGGGCGCCAGGGCTCACCGTCTGGGCGACCTCGTGCACATTGCCGAAGGTGGGGATGCCTGAGCCGATGTCGAGGAACTGGGTGACGCCCTCGTCTGCCGCGTACCGCACGGCGCGGCGCATGAACGCCCGGTTCGCCTGGCTGATCTTCGGAAGTCCCGGCAGGAACTCCATGGCCTTGCGGGCCGCTTCCCGGTCGACCTCGAAGTTGTGCGAGCCGCCCAGGTAGTGGTCGTAGATCCGCGAGACGCTGGGCACCGAGATGTCGATGCTCCGAGGGGCCCAGGCGGGTCGCTCCATCTATCTCTCCAAGGCGTAGGCGATCCGGTGTTCGAGCTGAGGCTACTGATCGCCCGCCAAAGGGGCGAGTGGAAACGGAAATTGACCGTCCGTTCCCGGTCACTGCCTGCGGCACGTGCCGATTCGACGCGCCCCGAAGGGCTACTTGAGGTGCCCGGCTCGTTCCGGAGAGTTCCGAAGCGGTCCGCCGGGCGGCGAAAGTCTACGCACAGGAAGCGGCGGCCGGACAAGCACGAGGAGCCGGCGCGACGGAACGCACAACGGTCCGCCCCCTCCGTGCGGCGCGGAGGGGGCGGACCAACGGTCGTGCGCGATGGGGCAGCTGCGGGATCAGCCCTGGGGAGGCGATCTCTACTGCGCCGGCGCTCCGACCAGCTTTCCGTTCGGCGCGACGGCGTACCACGTACCGCCCACGCCCTGGCCGTTGATGTCGCCGGGCGACTTGTCACCGGAGAAGGTGTAGATCGGCGAGCAGTTGATCGTCTGCTGCTTGGTGCCGTCGGACCGGGTGAAGTTCATGTAGCCCTTCTCCTGGATGCCCTCGGTCTCGTTGAAGGCGACCGGAGCGACCGCCGGCCACTTCTCGAGGCAGGCTCCGTTGCAGTTCGAGACCGGCTCGGGCCAGGCCTTGTCCTTGAGGAAGCGGTAGACCGTCATGCCGTTCTTGTCGACGACGATCTCACCGAGGTTGGCGTCCTTGCGGACGGACAGCCCGGCCAGCTCGGTGCCGGACTCGGCGGACGAGCCGGACTTGGCCTTCTTGCCCTCGGGGGTGAGCGCGAACCACTTGTTGCCCACGCCCTGACCGGTGGTGTCACCGGCCTTGGCGTCCTTGGCGTAGTAGTAGGCGGGCCAGCCGGCCACGGTCAGCTGCTTGGTGCCGTCGGTGCGGGTGACCTCGCCCAGCAGCGACTTGTCGATGCCGTCGCCCGCGGCGATGTCATCGGCGGAGACCGGCGGCCAGGCGGTCGCGCAGTCGCCGTCACAGTTCGACTTCGGGGGTTCCGCGGTGTCCGCGTCGAAGCGGTAGAGAGTCTTGCCGGTGCCGTCGGTGAGGATCTTGCCGAGTTCGCCGTTCGCGGATACGGCCAGCTCGCCCGCGGTGCCCTGCGCGGCGGCCCCCGCGGTCGCACCGGCGCTCGCACCGGAGCCGACCCCCGTACCGACGCCGCTGCCCACGCCGACGCCCGCGATGCCACCGGCCGGAGCCGTGGCCCCGACGTTCTGGCTCGACGACGTGCCGCTCTCAGAACCGCACGCCGTCGTCAGCGCCAGCACGGCCACAGCACTCGCCGCAAGTGAGGCGCTCCGCCAGGTGGTCTTCATCGTCAACAACTCCCCGATCGTCACAAGGTGTTGCAGCGCCCTGCTGCGCCGCCGCACGGCACTGAGTACGCATGGTGACGGTCGTTGTGTTCAAACACGGCACAAAAAACTTTCCGGGACCTGTGACACCGGACCCGGCTGACCTCCTGATCGCACAGGCACCCGGCGCTCCGGACGCGCGAACGTACCGCCCGGCAAACCTGTGGACGTGAACTTCCCCCGTTCGGGGCAATCCCCACCCGGCGTGGGCGTGGGCAGGTACGAGACGCCGCATGATCTCCGTCGTGCATGGACCCGAACCGACCCGCTCCGCCCTCGTCGCCAAGGCCCTGGCCCTGGTGACCGCGGCCTGGATCCTCGCCTCGGCCCCGGCCGGGGTGGCCGCGGCCGACGCGTGCGCGTACGCCTCGACCGGCCCGGACGGGATCGAGGCGGTGGCGGTCGCGGGGAGTCACTCGTGGCCGACTCCCCCGGTGTGCCCGAAGCCGACGCCGACGCCCGCTCCGCCCAAGCCGGAGCCCCCGCCCCCGCCCGAGCCGACGCCGAGCCCCACGCCGACCCCGACCCCGAAGCCGACGCCCCCGCCGCCAGCGCCTCCCGAGCCCGGGCCGCCGGCGCCGAGGCCGCGGCCGAAACCGCCGGCGCCCGTGCCGCCCCGCCCCGCGGCACCGCTTCCGCGGCCGGCACCCACGCCCCCGCCACCGGCTCCGGCCTCCGAGCCGGCACCGACCGCCGAGCCGAAGCCCACGCCTCGCCCCTCCGCGACCCCGGTGAGCTACCCGGCGTACCACGCCTCGCCGCGGCAGCGGCCCGTCCGCCGCGGCCGGTCGCCGGTCACCTACGTCCTGCTCATCACCGTGCCCGCGGTGATCGCCGTCGCCGCGCTGCGACCGCGTTAGCGCCGATCCTGGAGGCATCTCTTGCCGGAATGGCTTGTTCTCACCCTCGCGATGCTCGCCGCCTGCGCGGTGGTGGTCGTCGTCACCCTCCTCCGGCACCGCAGGGCGCCCGAGGACGAGGACCCCTCCGAGACCCCGGACGTCATCGAGTACATGACGATGTGGATCGGCGTGGTGTACGCCATCGTCCTGGGCCTGGCCATCGCCGGCGTCTGGGAGGCGCGCAGCGTGGCCCAGGACCACGTCCAGGCGGAGGCGCAGGCGCTCCACGAGATCTCGGAGCGGGTACGCGTCTACCCGGCCGACGCCCGTGACCGTATTCGGGAGGATGTCAACGCCTATGTCGGACACGTCGTCACCACCGAGTGGAAGTCGATGGCCGACGACGGCGAGGTGACGAAGCG
Organism: Streptomyces zaehneri; assembly: GCF_032248645.1. NCBI lineage: Bacteria > Bacillati > Actinomycetota > Actinomycetes > Kitasatosporales > Streptomycetaceae > Streptomyces > Streptomyces zaehneri. The sequence continues at coordinate 290,390 of NZ_JASTTJ010000003.1, read as the reverse complement.
CGGCGACGAACTCCTCCGGCGGATCCGGGTGGACGTCACCGACTACGAGCCGAAGTCCGACTTCCAGGCGCAGGCCTACCAGCCGCTGATCGACCAGATGGCCGCCGCCGACCAGGCACGCAACGCCCGGGCCGAGTCGACCGGGGCGACCATGCCGGGCGTGGTGTGGTTCGGGCTGCTGGCCGGGGCCGCCATCACCATCGGCATGGTGTTCGCGCTGCAGATCCGGCGTACCGCCCGCGAACTGGTGCTGGCCGGGCTGTTCTCCGCGCTGATCGCCTTTCTGCTCTTCCTCATCTGGGACTTCGACGCGCCCTACAGCCGGGGCATCACCGCGTCGGCGGAACCGTTCCTCCATCTGTTCCCCGGCGTCGCGGGCTGACGTCCGCTCACCTCACGTTCCCGCGACCGGGGGACGGCGGCGCAAGACGGCCGCCACGCCGTGACCGTCCCCCGGTTGCCGCAGCGGTGTCCCCTGGGCGGCCCACACGCTTGCCCCATTCGCGCGACTGCGATCGCGGGAGCGCACACATGTTCCTAGCGTTTCGGTCATCGAGGTGCATTTTTGACGCAAGCGGAAAAAGGTCCGCAGCTGCTCCTCGGGGACCGGAGGATCCACCATGCACGCGATACGCGTCGCTTCGGCCGCACTGCTGGGCGTCACCGCCCTGACCTTCTCCGCACCGGCCGCCGTCGCGAGCGACGACGACAACCACTACGTCATGTCCAACGGCTACAGCGTGCTGCCCTCGACGATCGCGGCGGGCGGGCAGGTCACCGTCCAGGTGGACCGCAACGCCAGTGGCTGCCGGAACTCCGTGACGGTCTCCTCGGGCGTGTTCGACGCGGTCGTCATCCCCCGGGGGTCGTCGTCCGCGGTGGTCACGGTCGACCGGGACGCCAGGGCGGGCGCCTCGTACCGGGTGACGTTCGCCTGCGGCGGCATCAGCGCCGTCAAGGAGTTGACGATCGCCGGCGGCCGTCCGCTCGATCCCACCGTGCCCTATCCGCTCCCGCGGGGCGTGCAGGCCGGTGAGGGCGGCACCCTCGCCGGGTTCGACCTCGAGGAGATCGCCCTGGGCGCCGCGCTCATCGTGGGCTCGGTCGGCGCCGCGTACTACTTCTCCCGGCGCCGCACCGCCGGGGACGGCGACTGACGGCTCACCGCCGACGGCTCCCGCCGTGAAACAGGCCTTCGCCCCGGATCCCAAGCGGGACCGGGGCGAAGGCCTGCCTCACGTGCGACGTGCGATCCCCTTCGGGGCGGGCCTCAGACGCGGCGCTCGGCGCGGCGGCGCATCCAGAACAGACCACCCCCGACCAGGGCCGCCGCGACGAGACCGCCGCCGATGGCCATGTCGGTCGGGGTGGCGCCGGTGGTGGTGCTGCCGCCGAGACCGCCGCGGACACCGCCGATGACGGTGAAGGCGGCCGGGCGGGTCAGGCTCCGTCCCGAGCAGTTGACGGTGATGTCGTAGGTGCCGGGCCGGGCGTTGTCGTTGATGGTCGCCGTCCCCTTGGCGGTCTGGTTGGCGCCGTTGATCGGCGTCAGGTTGGCCTGCGGGAACGCCGCCGAGGTCATGGTGCCGCCGCCGGGGCAGCCGTCGACGGTGACCGTCATCTGGCCCCCGCGGGCGATGACGGCGGGCAGGGCCACGATGTTGCTCGGATTGGCGCCCATGCCGTCGCGTGCGACGGCGGCCGGGGCGCTGACGCCGAGCGAGGCGACCGCGGCGGCCGAGACCACCGAGGCCGCCAGAATACGAGTGATGCGCATGTGATCCTCCGCGGAAGGCGCCCCGGGGCCCGTCCCCGGCATGTCGGCGAGAAAGCACCTCCCGGAACGACCCTCAGATGCCGTGCACGCGCCCGCATTTCGGGAATGGTCCGTCCTGGTGAGAGGACACGCCGAGCGAAATGCACACAATCGGATATTGCCGCAGGTCACGGACCGTCAGAAAATTCCTTGCGCCGGCAACTCGGATGGCTCACCGAAAGGCGTCGGGCCACCCGTTCGCCGCTGCCCCGTCGCCGGTTCCCGCCCGGGGACTTAGCGTTCTCGTATGCGCGAAGGGACGCGGTGACGGCCGCGTCGAAAGGGGATGGCGAATGTCTGCGTACGAGCTGTCCGAGGTGGCGGAAGAGGAGGAGCGGCGGCGAAAGCGCGCCCCATGGGGCGTGATAGCGCTTGTTCTGCTGACCGGTCTCGCGCTCATCCGGAACGGGTCGGGAGAGTTCGACATCGGCCCGCCGCAGCCCGCCTCGGCGGCGGCCGCGGACGGCCGCACCGCCGGTGCCTTCGGCCGGATCCCGGCAGCGCTGCCGTACGCCGTGCCGGACCGGGTGCGGATCCCCGCCATCCGGGTGGACGCGCCGGTCACGTCGGTCGGCCTGGACGCGGACGGCTGGGTCGGCGCGCCGCCGCCGGAGGACCCGAATCTGGCCGGCTGGTTCACCGGTGGCGTCTCGCCCGGCGAAAAGGGGACCGCGGTCGTCGTCGGCCATGTCGACAACAAACTGGGCCCCGCCGTGTTCTACGGTCTCGGGGCCCTGAAGAAGGGAAATCGCGTCGAGGTGTCGCGAGGGGACGGAAAGACGGCGGTCTTCGAGATCTACGGCATCGAGGTCTTCGAGAAGAACAACTTCCCCGGCGACCGCGTGTACGCCTCCAAGGGCTCCCCCGAACTGCGGGTCATCACCTGCGGCGGCGGTTTCTCCAAGGCGAACGGATACGACGGGAACGTGGTCGCCTTCGCCCGCCTGGCCGAGGTCCGCTGAGCGGACACCGGCCGGGCGGGCGGGGGGCTCGCGTCAGGTGTACCGCCGGTGCGGGACGGTGATGTGGTACCCGGAGTCCAGCAGCTGCGGCAGATAGCCGCGCAGGGCCCGCACGCTCTGCGAGCGGTCGCCCCCGGCGTCGTGCGAGAGCACCACGACGCCGGGGGCGGCTCCCTTCTCGACCCGCTGGACGATGGTGCCGGCGGCGGGGGCGGTCCAGTCGAGGGTGTCGACCGTCCAGGCGAGCGGCTCCATGCCCAGTTCGGCGCCGAGCTGGAAGGCGGCACGGTTCCAGGCGCCGTAGGGGGCGCGGAACCAGCGGGGCGGCTCCCCGTAGCCCTCCTCGATGACGTCGCTGGTGCGGGACATCTCGGAGCGGATCTGACGGCGGGTGAGGCTGGTCAGCAGGGGGTGCGACCAGGTGTGGTTGCCGACGACATGGCCCTCGTCGGCCATCCGTCCGAGCAGATCCTGGTTGTCGGCGGCCATCTCCCCGCACACGAAGAACATCGCGCGCACGTCGTAGTGGGCCAGGGTGTCGAGGATGCCGGGGGTGTAGCGGGGGTCGGGTCCGTCGTCGAAGGTCAGCACCATGGTGCGGCCGCGGCCGGTCATCCTCAGCAGCGGTTCGTGGCGCACGGGGGTGCGGCCGGGGGCGGTGCGCGGGGGGCCGTAGCCGGTCAGCGGCTGGAGGCGGTAGGCGGAGGGCTTCAGCGGCAGGCTCTGCGCCGGGGCTCCCGCGGCGGGGGCGGCGGCCCGGACCGGCTTGCCGTCCTCACCCCACAGGAACACTCCGGCCGTGCCGGCCGCTCCGACGGCGGCGGCGCCGGCGAGCAACGCCCGGCGGCGCGTGAACAACTGATCCTTCTTCATGCAGTCATCAGTCGCCCGGCAGGCCCCCGACCCACCACAGCGACACCGGACCGGCGGCACGATTCCACCCGCCCGGCGCAGTCACGGTCGGTCCGAACAGTCGAAGGGGGCCGGTCAGCGGTGTCGTACCAGGGGGAACGGCAGGGTCTCGCGGATCGTGAGGCCGGTGAGGAACATGACCAGGCGGTCGACGCCGATGCCGAGGCCGCCGGTCGGGTGCATCGTGTACTCGAGGGCGTCGAGGAAGTCCTCGTCGAGTTCCATCGCCTGGGGGTCTTTGCCGGCGGCGGGCAGGGACTGCTCGGTGAGACGGCGGCGTTTGCTCAACCGGTTCGGTCAACTCGGAGTAGACGGTGCCGAGTTCGGTGCCGAGGGCGACGAGGTCCCAGCGTTCGGCGAGCCGCGGGTCGGTACGGTGCTGCCGTCCTTGCGGGCGACCGGCGAGCCGAAGGCGGCCGTGGCCGCGGCCCGCCCTTGGCGTCGCGGTTGCCCCGGAGTTTGCGCCGGAGGGTGGCGGCGGGGTTCAGGAGGGCGGCGGCGCCGAAGAGGCCGAGGAGGAAGCGAAGCCTTCGGGCACCCGGCCGAGGACCCGCCCGGCGGACCGCCGTGCCGGGCCCGGGGTGTCCGCGGCCGTGGCGGTCCGCACGGTGGCACTCATGTGCCGACTCCAGGAACACCCGGCCCCTGCCGCCCGTCGGGCAGCCCGCGCACCGGCCGGACCTGCGGCTTCCGATAGCCTCTGGCCGTGACGGAACAGCACTCGCAGCAGCCCGCGCACCAGTTCGAGCGGGGCACGGACGGACCCAAGGTCATCCTCGTCGGGGTGGACGGCTCCGACTCCTCCCTACGGGCCGCGGCCTACGCCGGCGGCCTGGCCCGTCGCCAGCACGCGCTGCTCGCCGTGGTGTACGTGCAGCCGGTGCTGGTGGCGGGCGCGGCGCTCGGGGTGCCGGTCGCGGAGACGACCGACGAGATCGCCGAGGACCTCGTCGCGCAGATCCGGGAGGCCACCGAGCGCACCCGGGGGATATTCGACGTGCGCTGGGAGTTCCACACCTTCCGCGGCGACCCCTACGGCGGCCTGGTGAAGGCGGCGGACCAGCTCAAGGCGGACGCGGTGGTGGTGGGCGCCTCCGAGCAGGCCGGCCACCGGATCGTGGGGTCCGTCGCGGTGCGGCTGGTGAAGGCGGGGCGGTGGCCGGTGACGGTGGTGCCGTAGCCCCCGGCCACCCCGGCCTACGGCCGGCTCACTTCCCCATCACCAGCCCGTCCTTCGCCGCGCCCCGGCCGAGGACGACCGCGCCGATCCGGTCGCGTACCCCTTCGACGCCCGCGCCCTGGGCGAGGGCCTTGTTCAGGTCGACCACCCGGCCGGCGTCGATGTCGAACAGCAGCGGTACGAACGCGGCCTTGCGCACCTCCCAGCGGCCGCCGGGCCGGGCGGGCGGGGCGAAGGTGAAGCGGGCGACGGTGGACTGGTTTCCGCGCGCGTCCCGGACGCCCTGGTGGTTGAACATCTCGCCCGCGATCTGGTCGCCCAGCCCGAAGACGACCCAGGTGCCGTTGACCTTCTCGTAGGCCTGCGGGACGTGGGCGTGCGTCCCGAGGATCAGGTCGATGTCGGGGCGGCCGCCCGTGCGGGAGGCCGTGAGGGTGCGGGCGAGCGTGAGCTGGCGGTCGTCGGGCGCGTCCTGCCATTCGGTGCCCCAGTGCACGGAGACGACGACCACGTCGGCGCCCGCCTTCCGGGCGGCCTTGGCGTCGGCGAGGATCCGGTTCTCGTCGAGCAGGTTGACGGTCCAGGGCTGCCCCGGCGGGACGGGGTGAGCGTTGGTGTCGTAGGTGTAGGCGAGGTGGGCGACCTTCGCCGGGCCCGCGCGCAGCAGCGTGACCGAGTTGCCCTCGGCCTCGGTGCGGGCGGTGCCCGCGTGCCGTACACCGGCGGCGTCGAGCGCGTCGAGGGTGCGCTGTACGCCCGCGGCGCCGTCGTCGAGGCTGTGGTTGGAGGCGGTCGAGCAGCCGTCGTAGCCGGTGGCGGCCAGGGCCCCGGCGATCTCCGGCGGGGACTTGAAGTCCGGGTAGCCGGTGTAGACGCCGTTCGCGCCGTACACGGTCTCCATGTGACACAGCGCCAGATCGGCGCCGGAGACGACGGGTTTGACGCCCGCGAGCATGGGGCGGAAGTCGTAGCCGGTGCCCCCGGCGTCGAAGCGGGCGCGGTCGATGACGGTGGTGTGCGGGAGGATGTCGCCGGAGGCTACGAGCGTGAAGCCGCGGGCGGCGGCCGGGGCCGGGCGGCCGGGCCGCTCGGCCGGCCCGTGGTCCCGGGCCTGGCAGGCGGCGGCCGCGGCGAGGAGGGCCGTCAGGGCCAGGGCCACCTGGTGTCTGCGGGCGATCACCGGGTCACCCCACTTCCCATGAATTGTCATATTTACCCATGTATCAGTACTAAGCCATGAGGGACGGCCGTCCGCCCCGGCACTCCCTTCGTCCAGGGCCGATGCCCGCGATCGGCGTAGCCCGGACCGTTCGTCGAACCGTTCGTCGACGCGATCGACCGTCCGCCGCAGATCCGTGTGCGTGCACTGTCCCGAACCGGCGCACTGCGGTGCCATACGCCCATGACCGCCGGAACCACCCTCACCGCCCGGACGACGACCGCCGAGCACGAGCTCGCCGCACTCCAGCGCGAGCACGGCCGGCCGCTCTTCGCGCTGCTGCTGAGGCTGTGCGACGGCGACCGCCAGCGCGCCGAGGACCTCGTCCAGGAGACCCTGGTACGCGCCTGGCAGAATCCCGGGGCCCTGCGCGCCGACACCTTCGACTCCGTACGGCCCTGGCTGCTCACCGTCGGCCGGCGGCTCGCGATCGACGCGCGGCGGGCCCGGCAGGCGCGGCCCGCGGAGGTCGGGGACGCGGTGCTGGAGAACGCGTCACCCGTCTGCGCCGACCACGCCGAGCGGGCGGCCGCCACCCTCGACGTGCGCGAGGCTGTGAAGACACTCACTCCGGAGCACCGTGAAGTCCTGGTGCTGGTGTATTTCCAGGGGGCCAGTGTGGCGGAGGCCGCCGAAGCCCTCGGAATTCCGCCCGGTACCGTGAAGTCCCGCGCGTACTACGCGCTGCGCGCCCTGCGTCGGGTGCTTCCGGGATACGCGGCCGACCTGCGCTGAAACCCACGACTGGGTCAAGCCTCCGTAAAGCGCCTTGCCGAGGACCCCCTTGGGGTAATCGGGTGTCCTTATCCGTGTTCCGGATGGAGCCCGGTGACCGGGTCCCCAGCGCCCCGGCAACGGGCGAGCGCAAGCACCGGAGGAAGGCAGGAAGGGATGCTGCACAGAGGTCACCAGAGCACGGACGGCACCGGCGGCGGTGAACTGACCGTCCCCATGGCCTGGTTGTATGCCGAGTACATCGCCGACGAACTGCTGCGGACCGGCGATCTCATGCCGCCGACGTCCTTCGAGTTCCGCGCCGGGCGCGACGCCCTCGCGCTCACCATCTTCCTGTCCGACACCGACGGCGAACTGCCCGGCATCCGGGTCGTCACTCAGCTGGAGACGTGGCTTTCGCTCACGGCGTACGACCAGCCGTGGCAGGACTGGGTCGACGAACGTATGTCTCAACTGAGGGCCGAGGCAGCGGGGTCGGACGGACCGGCTCCCGATCTCGACCTGGCGGCCGCCGCCTGGCGCTGGCTGGAGGAGACGGAGCTGCTCGCTCCCGATCTCAACGCGGTTCCCGGCGGTGCGCCGGTGGTCGGCGAGGACGAGGGACCCAAGGTCTGGACACCCGCCTGGCAGCTCGGACTGCCCCTCGGCCACCTGGCGATTCATCTTTTTTAGATTCGCACCAATCCGCGGGCCGGACCGCTCCGAACATCTGGGTCACGATTCGGTACGTGGCTTGAGTGATTCGGCGGCCGGGTGCGTACCGGTGGGAGCAAGGAGTAACCCCACTGGCACTCAAAGGCACGAGGTTTCGGCATGAGGTCCCTGGAAAGGCATCGCGACGTCGGCGCGTACGCGCTCGGCGTGCTGGACGAAGCGGAAGCCTTCCGCTTCGAGGACCACCTCATGGAGTGTCCTCAGTGTGCGGCGCAGGTCACCGAGTTCGGCCCCACCGCACGGCAGATGATGCTCTACCGGCGCGCCACCCCGCGCGCCGTGCACCCCTTCGCCGGGCCCGGCCCGCAGCTGCTGGACCGGCTGCTCGCCGAGGTGGCGGCGCGCCACCGGGCCGTGCGCCGACGGGTGCTGTACGCCGTGGCCGCCTCGGTGGTGGTCGCCCTGGCCGGTCCCGTGATCGCGATGATGGCGGGCACCGCGAGCGGCGAGGGCGAGAGCGCCGTACGGGTCACCGCGACGGACGAGAAGTCCGGGGTGTGGGCGCAGGTCACCACCGAGAACGAGGCGTGGGGCAGCCATGTGGAGCTCGAGGTCAAGGACGGGGCGGGCCCCCGCGCCTGCCGGCTGATCGCCGTCGGCCTCGACGGCTCCGAGCAGACGGTCACCAGCTGGAACGTCCCCAAGCACGACGCCCGCCCCAACACCATGCAGGGCGCCGCGGCCTGGCATCCCGACGAGATCGCCCGCTACGAGCTGCGCACGTCGGCCGGGGAGCACCTGGTGACGCTCGAGGCCCGCTGACGCCGCACCGGAGTGAGTTCAGGTCACTTCGACAGCGGTCGGCGGGACCGGGTCCGGGCACGACAGCCGGACGCGGCACGGGCATGGTCCGGACGGGTCGGGCACAGTACGGGGCTTCCGGCTCCGTTTCCGCCCCAAAATAGTAGAAGTTGATACTTTCCATGTGATTTGCGACGGGGTGGCCGTCGGCGGAAAATGAGGTGAGAACAGGACGCGGAGCCACCGACGGTCCGACTCCGCGCCGCCCCTGCGCGTACGACCGAAAAGGGGCTGACCCGGTGGACAACACCTTGCGCATCCTCGTCACCGAGGACGGCGCGGACCCCGAGGACATCGCGGAACTCACCGGCTATCTGCGCGAGGAACTGCTCCAACTCGACGTGGACGACGTGCGGTCGGTGCCCGGCGAGCCGGCCCCGCCCGGGGCCCGGGTCGTGGAGGTGGCCGCGGTCGGAGCGCTGCTGGTGAGCCTGGGCAGCGCGGTCACCGGGCTCAGCCAGGTGCTGAGGGCGCTCCGTGAGTGGCGCGGACGCTGCCGGGACTCCCGCCCCTCGCTGCGCCTGACGCTGGACGACGACGTGCTGGAGATATCCGAGGCTACCGACGAACAGGTCACGGAGGCCTTCGACCTCTTCGTCCGACGTCATTCGACGGCGGGAGCCGAGCCATGACGGACGCCAGACATGCGCTGATCATCGCCAACGACCGCTACGCCGACCAGGGGCTCAAGAAGCTCAAGGCACCCGCCCAGGACGCCACGGCCCTCGCCGGGGTGTTGCACGACCCGCAGATCGGCGACTTCGAGGTGGACGTCGTGCGCAACGCGTCGGCCGACGCCATGCGCCGCCGCATCCAGGGCTTCTTCAACGACCGCCGTCGCGACGACACCCTCGTGCTGCACTTCTCCTGCCACGGTCTGAAGAGCGAGTCCGGCGAGCTGTACTTCGCCGCCAGCGACACCGAGCCCCGGCTGCTGGACGCCACGGCCATCCCCGCCCACTTCGTCCGCGGGTGCATGTCCCATACCCGGGCCGGCCGGACGGTCCTGTTCCTCGACTGCTGCTACGGCGGCGCCTTCTCCCGGGGCTCGTCGTCCGTGCGCGCTTCCGGGGACGTCGACGTCCTGGAGTCCTTCACGAGCGACAAGCCGCCCGGCGGGCGCGGCTGGGCCGTCATCACGGCGTCCAACTCGATGGAGTTCGCCTTCGAGGGCGACGAACTCGCCGAGAACTCCGCTCCGCGCCCCTCGGTGTTCACCCACGCGGTGGTCGAGGGCCTGGAGACCGGCGAGGCCGACCTCGACGCGGACGGCGAGGTCTCCCTGGACGACCTGTACGACTACGTCTTCGAGCACGTACAGGAGCAGAACCCCCACCAGACGCCGAGCAAGACGGTGGAGATGCAGGGGGAACTGCATCTGGCCCACAGCCGACGCGGGCGCATCAAGATCGCCGCGATCGCTTCGCCGCCCTCCCTGCTGGCCGCCGTCAACAGCGACAACGCCTTCACCCGGCAGGGCGCCGTGCTGGAGCTGCGCTCCCGGCTGCACAACGAGTCCGTGCCGCTCGCGGAGGGTGCACGCCAGGCCCTGGAGGAGGTCGCGCGCAACGACATCCGGCAGATCGCCGACGAGGCGTCCCGCGCCCTGCGCGACATCCGCCTGTCGCCGTCCCCCGACCACCTGGACTTCGGCCCGGTGGTCCGGGGTTCGACCCCTCCCGAGCAGGCCGTGACCATGGGCGGCCCACCGCTGGCCCGTCACTGTGTGGCGCAGCCCGCGCAGTCGTGGCTGCGCGTCGAACCGACGCCGAACGGTCTGCGGGTTCGCGTCGCCGCCACCACCGCGGAAGGGCGCCTGTCCGGTGACATCGCGCTGAAGGGGGTGGCCGACGAGGCGGTGATCCACGTCGAGGCGCTGGTGGTCCCGGCGCACGACACCCCCCGAACGGACGCCACCGACCCCCCGGAGGGATCGCCCCACGACCGGGACACGGTGGTCGTCGGGCCGTCGGGGGACCCCACGAGAGCGATGAAGCCGCCGCGCTCACGCCGGCCCCGGGCAGCCGCGGACGACACCCGCACCGGCCACGCGGGCCCGCACCGGACGGCCGCGCGACAGACCGACGGGGCGCGGACCGGCGACCGCCCCGCGCCCCGGGGGCGGCGTGCCCGGGCCCTGGCCGGCGCCGCCCTCGCTCTCGCCGTCACCGCGGTCATCACGGTGATCGTGGCCCTCCAGGCGGCCGTGGCGGCCGTCTTCGACCGCAGCGGCGACGGGCCGACGGGCAGCATCGAGGAGCGCGTGCACGAGCAGGGAGCGCTCCCGCCGCTCACCGTCGCCCTGATCACCGCCGCCGCGGCGCTCGTCGCCTGCGCGCTCGCCCGGTACGACCTCGGGACACCTCGGGGGCCCGACACCCCCTCCGCGGCGCACGGCACCCGGAGCATGACGGCGGTCGCGAAGGGCATGGCGATCCCGGTCCTGGTGCTGGCCCTGCTCGTGCTCGTCGCCTACCTGGTGGGCAGCGGCCACTGGTGACACCTGGCGGGCCGTGACCACTGGTGACTACTTCAGCAGTCTGGACATCCTCCGGTCCGCCAGCGGCTTGCCGCCGGTCTGGCAGGTGGGGCAGTACTGGAGCGAGGAATCGCTGAAGGACACCTCCCGGACGGTGTCACCGCAGACAAGGCAGGGTTCGCCGGTGCGGCCGTGGACACGCAGACCGCTCTTCTTCTCGGCCTTCAGACGTCCCGCCGCCAGACCCCGTGAGCGCTCGACCGCCTCCGTGAGCGTGCCGCGCAGGGCCTCGTAGAGGGTGTGCGTCTCCTCCGGCGTCAGGGTGGCCGCCAGCTTGAACGGGGACATCCTCGCCACGTGCAGGATCTCGTCGCTGTAGGCGTTGCCGACGCCCGCGATCAGGCTCTGGTCGCGCAGGGCGCCCTTCAACCGGCGTCGCTCACCGGCGAGGAGCGCGGCGAAGCGGGCCTCGTCGAAGGCGGCGGCGAGCGGGTCGGGACCGAGCCGGGCGATGCCGGGGACCTGCTGCGGATCGGGGACGACGTACACCGCGAGCCGCTTCTGGGTGCCGGCCTCCGTCAGGTCGAAGCCCGCCCCCGTCTCCAGGGCGACCCGCAGGGCCAAAGGGCCCTTGCCGGGGCGGGGCGGACCGTCCGGGAGTCTGTCCTTCCAGTGCAGCCAGCCCGCACGGGCGAGGTGCGTGACGAGGTGCGGACCGTCACCGGTCGCCAGGTCGAGGAACTTGCCGTGCCGGTGTACGGCGGTGACCTCGCGGCCCTCGACGGCGGTGACGGGCGGGTCGTACGTCTTCAGCACGCTGACCGCGACGGGCAGCACGCGGACGATCTCGTGGCCGACGAGATGTTCGACCAGGAAGTCCTTGAGCGCTTCGACCTCGGGGAGTTCCGGCATACGTCCAGAGTGCCATCCGCAACCCGAGCGCTCAGGTCCGTTCCGCCACCACGAACTCGCACCACACGCACTTGCCGCCGCCCCGCGCCTCCACGCCCCAGGCTTCGGTGAGCAGGTCCACCAGCAGCAGGCCCCGCCCGGAGACCCCCGACTCGCCCGCCTCACGGCGGCGTGGGAGGGCGCTGGAGGAGTCCTCCACCTCGACGCGCAGCCGGTGTTCGGCTCCGGTGAGCACCCGCAGGGTGACGATCGCGGCGCCCTCGGTGTGCATGAGCGCGTTGGTGATCAGTTCGTCGGCGACCAGTTCGATCTCGTCGGAGCGGTCCCGGGCGCCCCAGGTGCGGACCGCCGCGCGGATCATGTGCCGGGCCTCACGGAGGGCCTCGGGGTCACCGGGGGCCACATGCTGCTGGAGCCGGCTGCCGGCCTGGGGGCCGTCGGGGCCGCGCCGGCGCAGCAGGAGCAGGGCCACGTCGTCGTCCCCACCGCGCTCCTCGGCGACCTCGATGAGCTGGTCGGCCAGTTTCCGGACGTCCGCGGGTCCCGCGGCGATCAGCGCGGCGAGGGCCCGCATGCCGTCGTCGAGGTCCGTGCCGGGCTGCTCGACCAGCCCGTCGGTGCACAGCAGGAGCGTGTGGCCCGGGTCGAGCTCCACGGTGCCGACCGGGTACTCGAGGCTGCCGAACTCGGCGGACAGACCGAGCGGCAGCCCGCCGGGCACCGGGACGCGCCGGCAGGTCCCGTCGAGGCCGCGCAGCAGGGGGTCGATGTGCCCGGCACGGACCACCTGGACGACCCCCGTGGAGAGGTCGGCCTCCGCGTACAGACAGGTGGCGAAGCGGTCGGTGTCGAGCTCGTGCAGGAAGACCGAGGCACGGGCCATCACGGTGGCCGGGGTGTGCCCCTCCGCCGCGTAGGCCTTCAGGACGATGCGCAGCTGGCCCATGACGGCGGCGGCGTGCGTGTCGTGGCCCTGGACGTCGCCGATGACGGCGCCGACCCGGCCACCGGGCAACGGGATCAGGTCGTACCAGTCGCCGCCGATGTCCCGGCCGAGGGAGCCGCCGATGGTGGCGGCGCGGTAGCGGACGGCGACGTCGGCGCCCTGCACGCTGGGGATGGTGCGCGGCAGCATCGCCTGCTGGAGACCCTGCGCGATGTCCTTCTCCTGCTCGTAGAACATCGCGCGCTGAATGCTCTGCGCGATGCTGCTGCCGAGGGCGACGAGTATGTTGCGGTCCTCCTGCGTGAAGCCCCGGCGGTCGCTGTAGAGCAGGCCCATCGCGCCGATCGGGCGGGCCTGCACGATGAGCGGCAGATAGGCCGCCGAGGTGATCTTCAGGTCGGTGAGGTGCGGCCACAGCACGGGGTAGCCGCCCGCGAACTCCTCCGGCGACTCGATGAAGCGCGGGGTGAGGGTGCGCACCACCTCGCTCATCGGATAGGGCTCGTCGAGGCGGGTGACCAGCGTGCCGGGCACGAAGCTGCCCTCCGGGCCCTCGGCGATCAGCCGGATCCGCCCGGCCTCGACCAGCCCCATGACGAGGCTGGTCGCGCCGAGGTGGGTGAGGCCGTGGGTGTCCTTGAGGACGTCGATCACGTCGCGCACGGTGCGGGCGTGCGCCAGGGCCGCGGTGGTCAGCTGGACGACGTTGGTCTGCTCGCGACGCGCGTCGTCGAGGGCCGCCTCGTCGCGGCGGGCGGCCAGGTGGCTGAGCTCGTCGGTCGCGTCCCGCACGATGCCCACGATGCGACGCGGCCGGCCGGTCCCGTCGCGCCGGATGTAGCCCTGGGTGTGGGTCCAGCGCAGGGTGCCGTCGCGCAACCGCATACGGAAGTAGGCGCCGTAGTTCTCGCTGCCGTCCTTGATGGCCTGGGCGACCAGCTCGTCCAGGCGGATGCCCTCGGCCGGCGGGACCCGGACGGCGAGGGTCGCGGGGTCGCCGTCGTACTCGTCGGGCCGCAGGTCGAAGATCTCGTGGGCCCGGGCGTCCATGTGGAACTGCCCCGAGTCCAGGTCCCAGTCGAAACTGCCCATGCGGTTGAGCGCCAGGATCGGATCCGGGTGGGCGGGCCAGTCGTCCGGGAGGGACAGGGCGCTCGCTCCCCGATCAACCATGGGGCCACCTTGCCAGGATTTGCCCGATTCTTCGACCGGGGAACCGAGGCCCGGGACCACCCTCAGCCCATGACCACGTCGAGGGGGCTGCCGAAGATGCTGCCGGTCCGGTCCTGCGCGCCGGACTCGTCGGGCCCGTCGGGGACCAGCCCGCCGCCGTCGGGCAGGTCGGGGACTTCCGGGACGGTCTCGGGGCCGATCTCACCGGGGCCGACCCCGCGGTCGAGGCCGGAGCCGAGGTCCTCGTCGGAGCCGAGGTCCTCGTCGGGACCGGAGCCGGATGCCGCGCCGGGATCGGCGTCGGCGAGGGCGAGGGACGGACCGGAGTCCTGGCCGGCCGCCGGGGTGCCGGCCAAGAGGCCGGTGAACGGGTCGCCGGAGACGACGCGCCCCTCGGCCGCCGGGACGACGCCGTCCGCGCCCGGCATCGTGATCTTCTCCCCCGCACCACCGCGTCCGGCGACGAGGAGCGCCGCCGAGAGCGCGCAGGCGGTGAGGAGAGTGGCAGTGGGTAGTCGCACCACGTTCTCCCGCATCGTCTCGTGCATCGTCCCGATCCCTCACCCGGAGGTGATTCGACCACTATTGTCTGCTTCACCCGCCAGGGTCACGCAACCGGAGGACGCGACCACGCACAGTGACATGGCCCGACCGGAGAGAAGGAGCGCACGGCCGTGGACTGGTTCACCGCACCCGAGTACTGGCTCAGCCGCCTGGTCTTCCAGCGGGCCCTGGCCGGTGTCTACCTGGTCGCGTTCCTGACGGCCGCCCTCCAGTTCCGGGCGCTGCTCGGCGAACGGGGGATGCTGCCGGTGCCCCGCTTCGTCGGGCGCGTCCCCTTCCGGCGGGCGCCGAGCCTGTTCCACTGGCGCTACTCCGACCGCCTGTTCGCGGGCTGCGCCTGGACGGGCTGCGCGGTCTCGGCGGCCCTGCTCGCCGGTCTGGACGCGTCGCTGCCCCTCTGGGCGGCGATGTCACTGTGGCTGGTCCCGTGGGCGCTGTATCTGTCGATCGTCAACGTGGGCCAGACCTGGTACGGGTTCGGCTGGGAGTCCCTGCTGCTGGAGACGGGCTTCCTCGCCGTGTTCCTCGGCAACGACGAGGTGGCCCCGCCGGTGCTCGTGCTCTTCCTGATGCGCTGGATCCTGTTCCGGGTCGAGTTCGGCGCGGGCCTGATCAAGATGCGCGGCGACGCCTGCTGGCGGAAGCTGACGTGTCTCTACCACCACCACGAGACCCAGCCGATGCCGGGTCCGCTGAGCTGGTTCTTCCACCATCTGCCGAGACCGCTGCACCGCGTGGAGGCGGCGGCCAACCACGTCACCCAACTCGTGGTGCCGTTCCTGTTGTTCGCCCCGCAGCCGATCGCGACGGCGGCCGGGTGCCTGATGATCGCGACCCAGCTGTGGCTGGTGCTGTCGGGCAACTTCGCCTGGCTGAACTGGATCACCGTCGTCCTGGCCGTGTCCGCGCTCGAACTGCCCACAGGCCACCGGGCGGCCCCCGCCACCCCGCTCTGGTACGAGATCGTGGTCCTCGCCGTGGCCGCGCTGCTGCTGTTCCTCAGTCATCGCCCGGTGGTCAACATGCTCTCCCGCCGCCAGGTGATGAACCGCTCCTTCGATCCGCTGCACCTGGTCAACACCTACGGCGCGTTCGGCAGCGTGAGCCGGATCCGCTACGAGGTGGTGATCGAGGGCACGCTCGACGAGGTGCCGCGCGAGGGCTCCGACTGGCGGGAGTACGAGTTCAAGGGCAAGCCCGGCGATCCCCGGCACTGGCCGCGCCAGTTCGCGCCGTACCATCTGCGGCTGGACTGGATGATGTGGTTCGCGGCGCTCTCCCCCGCCTATGCCGGGGCGTGGTTCGCCGCCTTCGTGGAACGGCTGCTGGAGAACGACCGCGACACGCTGAGGCTGCTGCGACGCTCCCCGTTCCCGCCCGACGAGCCCCCGCGCCACATCCGCGCCCGCCTCTTCCGCTACCGCTGCACCACATGGCGCGAGCTGCGGGAGACGGGCGCGTACTGGCATCGGAGTTACGTGCGGGAGTATCTGCCGCCGACGCGGCTCGCGGGGTCGGCTCAGAGGTCGTAGACCCGGACGGCCGTGGTCTCGAAGATCTCGGTGTGCGCATCCGGGCCGGTCAACTGCCTTGCGATGTCGAGGACTTCACCGTAGGAAGCGGTGGGTGTGCACACCGGCCAGTCCGAGCCGAACATCAGCCGGGCCGGGCCGAAGGCCTCGAGCACCGTGTCCGCGTAGGGGCGCAGGTCCTCGGTGGTCCAGGACGCGGGGTCGGCCTCGGTGACCATGCCGGAGAGCTTGCAGACCGTGTTGGGCAGCGCCGCGAGGGCCCGGACGTGGGACGCCCAGGGCTCCGGCGCGGCGGAGGCGATCGGCGGCTTGCCCAGGTGGTCGAGGACGAAGGTGAGTCCGGGCAGGGAGGCGGCCGCCTCGACGCAGGCCGGGAGCTGGTGGGGCAGCACCACGAGGTCGTGGACGAGGCCGGCGGCGGCGAGGGCGGCGAGCCCGCGCTGTACGTCCGCCCGCAGCAGCCACCGCGGGTCCGGCTCGCCCTGGACCTGGTGGCGGATGCCCTTGAGGTACCGGCCGCCGGGGAGTTCCCGCAGCCGGGCCAGTTCGTCGGCGACGTCCGCGCGGGTGAGGTCGGTCCAGCCGACGACACCCGCGATCAGGTCGTTCGCGGCCGCCAGGGCGAGCAGCTCGGGGGTCTCCTCGGCCACGGTGACCGTCTGGACGAGGACCGTACGGTCGACGCCGGCCGCGCGGGCCTGCGGCGCCAGGTCGTCGACGGTGAAGTCCCGCCGGAGCGGGCTGCCTTCGGCGATCCAGTCCTGGTCCCGTACCGACAGGTCCCAGAGGTGGTGGTGCGCGTCGACGGTCACGGCAGCTCCCAGACGACGGGCAGGCCGGCGCCCGCTCCCTCGTCGGAGTAGTCGTGCACCACGTCGAGCAGCTCGGCCATCCGGGCCTGCCACACCACGTTGACCGGAAGCTTCTCCAGCTCGGCGAGGAGGCGTGGATAGTCCTCGCATTCCAGGACGTGGAACAGATCGGTGCAGCTGCGCCAGATCGTCCAGGAGGTGGCGCCGGCGGCGCGGATGGCGTCCGTCAGCTCCTTCGGCACCTCCCGGTGCGCGGCCTCGTACGCGGCGACGCGGTCCGCACGGACCCTGGTGTGCAGGGCGACCCTCATGACGGCTCCTCGGGGGGAAGCAGACCCGTGTCCCGCAGCTCCCGCCAGAAGGCGGCGGGCACCCGGGTCGTGAACTGTTCGGCGCAGTCGCGCACTTCGGCCGCCGAGCGGGCGCCGACCAGGACGCTCGCCACGGCCGGGTGGGCGGCGCAGAACGCCAGGGCGGCGGCCCGCAGGGTGATGCCGTGCCGGTCGGCGGTCTCCTTCATCCGCAGGGCCCGGTCCAGCAGCCCGGCCGGCGCCCGCGCGTAGTCGAAGGTGGCGCCGGGCCGGGGGTCGGCCAGCAGACCGGAGTTGAAGGCGCCCCCGACGACGACCGACACGCCACGCTCGACGGCGGCGGGCAGCAGCTCGGCCCCGGCCCGCTGGTCGAGCAGCGTGTAGCGGCCCGCGCACAGCACCACGTCGACGTCCGTGTCCCGGACGAAGCGGGTGAGCATCTCCGCCTGGTTCATGCCGGCGCCGATCGCCCCGACGACGCCCTCCGCGCGCAGTTTCTCCAGCGCCGGGTAGCCCTCCCGGAAGGCCTCTTCGGCGTGGTCGTCGGGGTCGTGCAGGTAGACGACGTCCACACGGTCGAGGCCGAGCCGTTCCAGGCTGGCCTCCAGGGCGCGTCGTACGCCGTCGGCGCTGAAGTCCCAGACGCGGCGGTGCGTGGCGGGGACGGCGAAGCCGTCGGCCAGGTCGTCGCCGCCCCGGTCCGCGGCCTCCAGGCGGCGGCCCACCTTGGTCGAGACCGTGTACCGCGAGCGCGGGTGCTCGCGCAGGGCCGCGCCGAGGCGGCGTTCGGACAGGCCGAGACCGTAGTGCGGCGCCGTGTCGAAGTAGCGGATGCCCTGCTGCCAGGCGGCGGCCACCGCCTCGTGCGCCTGCTCCTCGCCGACCTCGGTGAAGAGGTTGCCGATGACGGCGGCGCCGAAGCCGAGCGGACTGACCGGGACGCCGCTGCGCCCGAGGCTGTTCACCGGCCCGCCGGCCGCAGCCGCAGGCCCTGCATCCCGCCGTCGACGGCGAGTGAGGTGCCGGTGGTCGCGCCGGACAGGGGGCTCGCCAGATAGGCGATGGCGCCCGCGACCTCGTCGGCGCCGACCAGCCGGCCGCTGGGCTGGCGGGCCTCCAGGGCGGCGCGCTCGGCGGCCGGGTCGTCGGCCGCGTCGAGCAGCCGGCCGATCCACGGGGTGTCCGCGGTGCCGGGGTTGACGCAGTTGACGCGGATGCCCTCGCGTACGTGGTCGGCGGCCATGGCGAGGGTCAGCGAGTACACCGCGCCCTTGGTCGCGCTGTAGAGGGCGCGCTGCGGCAGACCGGCGGTGGCGGCGATGGAGCAGGTGTTGACGATCGCCGCGTGCGCGGAGCGCCTCAGGTGGGGCAAGGCGGCTCGGGCCACGCGGACCATGCCGAGGACGTTGACGTCGAGGACCCGGTGCCATTCGGCGTCGTCGTTGTCCTCGACGGTGCCCTGGGCGCCGACACCCGCGTTGTTGACCAGGATGTCCAGCCCCCCGAGATCGGTGACGGCCGCCGCGACCGCCGCCCGCACGGAGGCGTCGTCGGTGACGTCGGCGAGATGACCGAGCAGGGGCTTGCGCACTCCCGACGGGTCCAGGTCGAGGACGGCGACCCGGGCGCCGCGCTCGGCCAGGAGCTCCGCGGTCGCCCGGCCGATGCCGGAGCCGCCCCCCGTCACCAGGGCCGTCAGCCCTTCGAAGTCGCTCACGCCGCCTTCTCCTTCCGGATCACGAGGTCGGCGGCCCGGAAGTCGCCGGCGGGATACGTGCCGAATATTTATCAGACCACTTCCGCTCGCCGACACCCCCCGGGTAGCTTTTTGGCGAGTTGCATGCCCAAGTGGTCCGACCACTCTCGCTGGGGATCGCGGCGCATCGGCGACAGGAGAGGCCACGTGGAAGACACTCCGCGCAGCGGGACCGGCGTCCCGAAGGGCACGGTGACGCAGCGCGCCATCGAGCGGATCAAGGCGATGATCACAGACGGCTCGCTGGAGCCCGGCCAGCGGCTGCCGACCGAGCGCGATCTCGCGGTGGAGCTGGGCATCTCCCGCAGCTCGATGCGCGAGGCGATCCGGGCGCTCACGGTGCTGGGGGTGCTGGAGGCCCGGCACGGTTCCGGGATCTACGTCACCGCGCTGGAGGCGGGGGACCTGCTGGATACGTTCGGGGTGGTGGCGGATCTGTCGCGGGGCCCGCGTCTGGTCGAACTGCTCCAGGTACGCCGGATCCTGGAGTCGACGGCCACCGCACTGGCCGCGGCCCGCATCACCCCGGAGCGGTTGGCCGTCGTGGAGGGGCATCTGGCGGCGATGAACGCGACGGACGACGCGGAGGAGATCCTGGCGCACGACCTGGAGTTCCACCGGGTGATCGCGGAGGCCGCCGGCAACGAGACGATGGCGGCGATCCTGGAGGGCCTGTCCTCACGCACCTTCCGGGCCCGCGTCTGGCGCGGCTACCAGGAGGAGGGCGCCTTCGCCCGGACCCGCCGCGAACACGCCGCGATCCACCGCGCGCTGGCCGCCCGTGACCCCGAGGCCGCCCGGGTGGCGGCGGCCGCCCACGTGGGCGAGGTGGAGGAGTGGCTCAGGGGGCAGGTGGGGCCCTGAGCCACGGCCGCCTCTCGACGCGGGACTCCCGCCGGGGCAGAGTTCTCCTGCGTACTCGCCAGTAGTGCACGTATACCGAGGGAGCTGCCTGTGACCAGCTGGGTCGGCCGGACCGCCGCCGAGATCGCCGCCGCCGTACGCGCGAAGGAGGTCACGCCCCGTGAGGTGGTGGCCGAGCATCTCGCCCGGATCGAACGGCTGGACGGCCGGATCGGAGCGTTCCGCACGGTGCGGGCCCGAGCCGCCCTGGCCGAGGCCGACGCGCTGGCCGCCCGGGGCGACCTGACCGGACTGCCGCTCGCCGGGGTGCCGGTGGCGGTCAAGGACAACCTCGGCGTGCGGGGCGAGTCGACCCGGGTCGGCTCGGCCGCGACACCGGACACCCCGGCCGACGCCGACCATGTGACGGTGGCCCGGCTGCGGGCTGCCGGCGCGGTGGTCGTCGGCCTGACCAACGTGCCGGAGCTGTGTGTCTTCGGCACCACGGAGGGCGTGCACGGCACCGCCCGCAACCCCTGGGACACCTCCCGCACGGCGGGCGGCTCGTCGGGCGGCAGCGCGGCCGCCGTCGCCGCGGGCCTGGTACCGATCGCCCTCGGCAACGACGGCATGGGCTCGCTGCGCATCCCGGCGGCCAACTGCGGCCTGGTGACCATCAAGCCGGGCCACGGGGTGGTACCGGCCGGGATCGGCGAGGGCGACTGGTTCGGGATGTCGGAGAACGGTCCGCTGGCGACGACGGTCGAGGACACACGGCTGATGCTGTCGGTCCTCGCGGACACCGACGTCGCGGCGGCCGGGGAACCCGGCGCGCTGAAGATCGCCGTCTCCGTGCGCAGCCCGCTGGCCGGGGTCACGGTGAGCAAGCCGTACACCGGCGCCGCCCGGGACGCGGCGGGAGTGCTGGTCCGGGCGGGACATCACGTGGAACGGGCCGAGCCGCCGTATCCGCTGTCGCTGGGCGTCACCTCGCTCGCGCACTGGACGGCGGGCACGGCGGTGGACGCCGCGAGCCTCGACCCGCGGCTGCTGACCCGGCGCACCCGGGTGCACGCGGCCGTCGGCCGGCGCTTCCTGTCCGGGGTGCGGGGCGGCTCGGCACGGGACGCGCTGCGCCGGCGTCTCGAACCGTTCTTCACCGAGTACGACGTGCTGCTCACGCCGGCGCTGGCGCGACGCTCACCGAAGTCGGTGCCGTGGCACGAGCGGGGCTGGCTGCGCAACGTCCTGGTGAACACGAACTACTCGCCGCTGACGCCGCCGTGGAACCTGACCGGCTGGCCCGCCATGGCGGTCCCCTTCGGCACCCTGCCCTCCGGTGCTCCCACCGCGGTACAGCTGGTGAGCCTGCCGGGGCGTGAGGGCGAACTGCTCCGGCTGGCCGAGCAGTTGGAGAGCCTGCGTCCGTGGCGACGGACGGCTCCGCTCGACTGAGCGGAACGAGCGGGCCCGGCGTGGGCGTGCCTGGCGCACACCCAGGCCGGGCGACCGCGAGCGGTCAGTCCACGCTGGGCAGGATGTGGGGCTCGGCGAGGTCCTCCTCGTAGCCCGCCAGACGGATGGGGGCGGAGCGGGCCCACACGTCGAGGCTGCCGATCTCGCCGGGCCGACGGCCGGCCCGCTCCGGGCGTTCCTTGGGACGTTGCTCGCGATTCGTCTTCTCCGGTGTCACCGCGCACTCCTTATGTGTCGGGTCACCCTCGGGGCGTGCCGGCCAGTCTGCGGTCCGGCGCCTGACGCTCCCTCGGGCCTGGCTCAAGTCGGTCGAGGACGCGGTGGCGCCGGCAACTTCTTGGAGGGCGAGCCGTTGTGAAGCGGCCTGTCCCATGACGGACCGTGGGTGTGGGTGGCACTCCGTACTGCTGTCCGTCCGCTACACATTAACCAAATGAGCGGGTGGCCGCTCGATAGGGCTGAAAATTTGGGGTAACCATGGCAAGTCACCCGTATGTCACCGCAGGTGAATTGAACCTTTTTCCACCCTGATGCACCTTCTGGATTCACCCGACCGGGGGATATTGCTGGGCGTGGCGGACCAGGGAGGGCGCGCGTTCGCCCGTGAGTGCGTCGCGCAGTTCAGGTGCCGTTCGTCCCGTCGCCAGCAGGCCATGGTCTGCTGGCGACCGGCAACGGCGGTCTCGCGGAAGGACTGACGCATGGAGCTGCGCAGCGTCGAGGAGCTGATGGACCTGCTGTACGCCTGCCGGGGCGTGCGGGACACCGCGGACCACGGTGGGCCGGGCGTCGACCTGCACGACCACGCGCTCCGGACGGCGGCACTGCTGCGCCGCGGCCGCCCCGCCGACAAGGAGCTCCAGCTCGCCGGGCTGGTGCACCCCATCGGCCGGCTGCTGTGCCCCGCCGACGCCACCGGCCGGCCGGAACGGGCCGCCGAGGCCGTCCGCCCCCTGCTCGGCCCCCGGGTCTCCCGCCTCGTCCGCCTGCACCCCTGGCACGGGCCCACCACGGACGACGATCTGCTCAGCCTGCGCCAGGCCGACGAGGAGGGCCGGGCGCCCGGGTTCGACGCGGGCGTGCTGGAGGACTGGCGCACCGTGCTGGAGCTGGTGGCGGCACGGAACTCGCGTCTGGGGGCTGTCGACTGACGGACCGTCATGAGACGGTACGGCGATGACGTCGTCGTACGGGTTGCGGGGCAGGGCCGCCGTCGTCACGGGGGGCACGCGCGGGATCGGCTGGGCGGTGGCACGGGCGCTGGCCGACGCGGGGGCGCGGGTGTGCGTCAGCGCGCGGGATCCGGACGGGGTGCGCCGCGCGGCCGGGGAACTGGACGGCGCCGGGCTGGCCGGTGACATCGGGGACCCCGGGCACCTCCGGGAGCTGGCCGAGCTGTGCCTCGACACCTTCGGCCGGCTGGACGTGGTGGTCAACAACGCGGCGACCAACCAGCCGTACGGACCGCTCATGGACGCCGATCCCGGCGCCTGGCGGGAGGCGTTCACGGTGAACGTCGAGGCGCCGCTGCGGCTGGTGCAGTGCGCGTGGCGGGGCTGGATGCGTGAGCACGGCGGCGTGGTCGTCAACATCTGCACGGAGGGCGCCGGACACGTCGGCCCAGGCGTCGGCGCCTACGGCACCAGCAAGGCGGCCCTCCTCCACCTCACCCAGCAGCTCGCGGGCGAACTGGGCCCGGGAGTGCGGGTGAACTCGGTCTCCCCCGGCCTGGTGCGCACCGAGATGGCCCGGTTCGTATGGGAGCCGGGAGAGAAGGAGGTCGCGGCGGCCTTGCCGCTGGGCCGGATCGGGGAACCGGAGGACGTGGCGCGAGCGGTGGTCTGGCTGTGCTCCGACGAGGCGAAGTGGATCACCGGGGCCGACCTGCTGGTGGACGGCGGCACGAGGGTGCGCCGGGCGCACATCGCCACCTGAGGGGCGCGGGGACCGCGCGACCGGCCCCCCTCAGCCCGCCCCCGGCCACCGGCCACCGGCCACCGGCCACCGGCGTGGAACGGCCCTACCACTTACCGGGCGCGTAGTCCTTCAGGAACACCCCGTACAGATCCTCGCCCTGCTCGCCGCGCACGATCGGGTCGTAGACGCGGGCCGCGCCGTCGACCAGGTCGAGCGGGGCGTGGAAACCCTCCTCGGCGAGGCGCAGCTTGTCGTAGTGCGGCCGCTCGTCGGTGATCCAGCCGGTGTCGACCGAGGTCATGAGGATGCCGTCGGCCTGGAACATCTCCTGGCCGCTGGTCCGCGTCACCATGTTCATCGCGGCCTTGGCGGCGTTGGTGTTCGGGTGTCCCGCGCCCTTGTAGCCACGGCCGAAGACGCCCTCCATCGCCGAGACGTTGACGACGTACGCACGGCCGCTCGTCGCCTTCCTGGCGGCGTCGGCCATGGCCGGGCGGAGCTTGCTGATCAGGATGAACGGCGCCGTGTAGTTGCACAGCTGAGTCTCGAGGAGCTCCACCGGGGAGATCTGCTCGATGGTCTGCACCCAGGTGTTGGTGTCGACGACGTCGGGGACCAGACCGCCCGCGTCGATGGCGGTGCCGTCGAGGTGCCGGGCGATGCTGGCGTTGCCCGCGACCAGGGCGAGGTCGGCGACCTGCTGAGCGTCGATGCCGGAGATGCCGGCGGGCAGGGTGGCCAGCCCGTCGACCGCGCCGGAGCCGAAGGCGCCGATGACGTGGTGGGCGGGCAGCTCGCCGGCCGGCAGCGGCGCGCTCTCGCCGTCGACCAGGGCGGCGTACGCGGAGGGCAGTCGCCGTACGGTCTGCGTCGCGTTGTTGACGAGGATGTCGAGGGGGCCGGCCTCGGCGACCTGGTCGGCGAGGGCGACGGCCTGCGCCGGGTCGCGCAGGTCGATGCCGACGACCTCCAGGCGGTGCATCCAGTCCCCCGAGTCGTCCATGGCCTTGAAGCGGCGGATGGCGTCCTTGGGGAAGCGGGTCGTGATCGTCGTGTGCGCGCCGTCCCGCAGCAGCCGCAGCGCGATGTACATGCCGATCTTGGCGCGGCCGCCGGTGAGCAGGGCACGCCTGCCGGTGAGGTCGGCGCGCACGTCGCGCTTGTCGCGGTTCAGGCGGGCGCACGCGGGACAGAGCTGGTGGTAGAAGTAGTCGACCTCGACGTACCGGGTCTTGCAGGTGTAGCAGGAGCGCGGGCGCTGGAGTATCCCGGCGATCCTGCCCTCCTCGGTGACCGAGGAGGGCAGGATGCCCTCGGTCTCGTCGTCGATGCGCTGGGCGGAGCCGGTCGCGGTGGCCTCGGTGACCGCCTTGTCGTGGGCGGTCTTGGCGGCCCGGCGGTCCTGGCGGCGGCGCTGCTTCACGGTGCGGTAGACGCCGGCGGTGGCCCGGCGCACGGCGATCGCGTCGGGGTGGTCGACGTCCAGCCTGTCGAGCTCGTCCAGCACGGCGAGGCAGACGGCGAGCCGCTCCGGGTCGATGCCGGGCCCGTACACGACCTCGTCCACGACCTCCTCCGTGACCGCCGTCGAGCCGTCCTCTGTCACCGTCATCGCGCTGCCGCTTCCCTGATCACCCGTGCGGCGCTCCGACCGAGTCCGCCCTCGAAGGACGGATTTTACGGAGCGCCGGGCCCCTCCTCCAAACCCGTTCCCGTCAAGAGCCGCAGG
This sequence comes from Streptomyces zaehneri, assembly GCF_032248645.1. Classification (NCBI taxonomy): domain Bacteria; kingdom Bacillati; phylum Actinomycetota; class Actinomycetes; order Kitasatosporales; family Streptomycetaceae; genus Streptomyces; species Streptomyces zaehneri. The sequence continues at coordinate 265,601 of NZ_JASTTJ010000003.1, read as the reverse complement.
CCGTGATGAGCGTCTCCACCTCGGCGGTCAGGGCGCGGGCGAACCGGTCGAGGTCGGGGACCGCCTCGGCGTCGGCGACGAGCCCGTAGTGGATCTGGCCGCGGTAGGTGGAGACGGCGACCGCGAGGGCCTGGCCGCGGGCGAGGGGGGCGTACGGGAAGACCTCGGTCACCGGGTTCCCGCCGAGCTTCAGGCCGAAGCTCGGCAGGGGCACGCTGGTGACGAGGATGTCGAACCAGAGCCGGGCGGCGTGGCCGACCAGCGGGCCGCCGAGGCGGTGGCCGAGGGCCGGGACGTGGTCGGCGAGCAGGGCGACGGCGCCGGCGCCCCGGCCGGGGCCCGCGTCCTTGTTGCGGTCCATGGCCGCGCGGACCGTGGCGAGGCGGCGCAGCGGGTCCGGGTCGTCGACGGGAAGCCGCATCAGATACCCGGAGAGCCGGTTGCCCTGGGGGTGGGCGGTGCGCGGGCGGCGCTTGGAGACGGGGATGAGCGCGCGCGGCACGACACCCTCGCTGCCGTCGCCGCGTTCGTCGAGCCAGCGGCGAAGGGCTCCGGCGACGACCGCGATCAGCACGTCGTTGACGGTGCCGCCGGCGACCTTGCGGATCCGGTGCACGTCGTCGAGGTCGATGACGACGCCGGCGGTGCGGCGGGTGCCGGTGGCCGCGGCGGTGAGGGCGGGGGTGGGGCGCATCCCGAGGGTGTGCACGGCGACGGAGGCGCCGATGTCGAGGGCGCGGCCCACGTCGGAGACGGCTCCGCGCAGCAGGCCGGGCAGTCCGCGCACGTCGGGGAGGCCCCCGCGGGCCGGTTCGGCGGGGCGGGGGCGGGGGGCGGGCAGATCCATGGGGTCGAGGACGGCGGCGGCCAGGGCCAGCGCGCGCAGTCCGTCGGCGAGGGCGTGGTGGAACTTGAAGAGCACGGCGAAGCTGCCGCCGTCCTCGCCGGGCAGGACGTGGGCCTCCCAGGGCGGGCGGCCGCGCTCCAGGGGGCGTTCCATGAGCCGCCCGGCCTCGGCCTGGAAGTCGGCGGTGGGCGTGTGCAGCGTGACGTGGTGCAGGGGGTCGAAGTCGGGGTCCGCCTCCCGGGTCGCGCCCCCGAAGGCGAGCGACCGGCGCAGGTCGAACGGTTCCGAGCGGTCGAACGGCCGCCACAGGTCCCGGATCCGCATACGCAGTCCGGGAACGGCGGCGGCACGGGCCGCGAGCAGGTCGGCGGCGTGGGCGCCCGCGGTGGGCGACTGCGCCGTGAAGACGCCGAGCGCTCCCAGGTGCATGGGGTGCTCGGCCGACTCGAGGTTCCAGAACGCCAGGTCGAGGGGGGCCAGCAGATCGTCAGCAGTCAAGGGCTTGCCTCGCGTCGGCTAAGAGTGGAGGCAATCAGTCAAGCGCGCCCGGGCGATTACGGTCAAGTACGATCAAGCTACACACAGTTAACAGCGCATTAAGTTCAGGGCACCTGCTGGCCCTTACCCAGCGCAATCACGCCGCCCTTCGACACCGTGTACAGCTCCGCGTCCCGCTCCGGGTTCACGCCGATGGTCGCACCCGGAGGCACCTCCACGTTCTTGTCGAGCACCGCCCCGCGCACGACCGCACCCCGTCCGATGTGCACGTTGTCGTGCAGGATCGAGCCCTGCACGACCGCTCCCGGGTCGACCACCACACCCGGCGACAGCACCGAGCGGGTGACCTGTCCGCGGATCAGGCAGCCCGCACTGATGATCGACTCGCCGGCGATGCCGCCCGCGTTGAAACGCGCGGGGGACAACTGGCCCGAGTGGGTGTAGATGGGCCAGCTGCGGTTGTACAGGTTGAAGGCGGGGCGCTCGGCGATCAGGTCCATATGGGCGTCGTAGTACGCGTCGAGCGTGCCGACGTCCCGCCAGTAGCCCTGGTCCCGGGTGGTCTCGCCGGGCACGTGGTTGTCGTGGAAGTCGTACAGCTGGGCCTCGCCGCGCTGGGTGAGCGCGGGCAGGATCGAACCGCCCATGTCGTGGACGGAGCTCTCGTCCTCGGCGTCCCGCTGGAGCGCCTCGATGAGCGCCTTGGTGGTGAAGATGTAGTTGCCCATCGACGCGAACACGCTCTCCGGGTCGTCCGCGAGCCCCGGCGGGTCGGCCGGCTTCTCCAGGAAGCGCTCCACCGTCAGCCCGTCCGAGCCCGGGGTGATCACCCCGAAGGAGGAGGACTCGCCGCGCGGGACCCGGATCCCGGCCACGGTCACGCCCGCGCCGCTGTCGATGTGCTGGGTGAGCATCTGGCGCGGATCCATGCGGTACACGTGGTCGGCGCCGAACACGGCCACGTACTCGGGCCGCTCGTCGTAGATGAGGTTCAGCGACTGGAGGATGGCGTCGGCGCTGCCGAGGTACCAGCGCGGGCCGAGCCGCTGCTGGGCCGGGACCGGCGTGACGTAGTTGCCGAGCAGGCTGGACATCCGCCAGGTGGTGGTGATGTGCCGGTCCAGCGAGTGCGACTTGTACTGCGTCAGCACGCAGATGCGCAGGACGTCCGCGTTGACCAGGTTGGACAGCACGAAGTCGACGAGCCGGTACGTGCCGCCGAAGGTGACCGCTGGTTTGGCGCGGTCAGCCGTGAGAGGCATCAGGCGTTTGCCCTCACCACCCGCCAGCACGATTCCGAGCACCGAAGGCCCACCACGACGCATGGCCGCTCCCCTCAACCTGGTTGAACCATGGTTGCCCCCGGCCGGGGGAACTAAGCCTGTTTGACGATCTCCTCGTACAGCCCGACCGTCCGCCGGGCCACCGCGTCCCAGCCGAACTCCCCCACCGCGCGGGCCCGCCCGGCCTCGCCCATCCGGCGGGCGGACGCCGGGTCGCCGAGAACCGCGTCCAGCGCCCGGGCGAGGCCCGCCTCGAAATCGTCGTCCACGTCCACGAGTGTCCCGCTCACCCCGTCCTCGACGACCTCCGGGATGCCGCCGACCCGGGAGGCCACGACGGGAGTGCCGCAGGCCATCGCCTCGAGATTGACGATGCCGAGCGGTTCGTACACCGAGGGGCAGACGAACACGGCTGCGTGCGTGAGGAGTTGGATCACCTCGGGGCGCGGCAGCATCTTCGGGATCCAGCGCACGCCGTCCCGGGCCCGGCTCAGCCCGGCGAAGAGATCACGGAACTCCTGGTCGATCTCCGGGGTGTCGGGCGCTCCCGCGCACAGCACGACCTGCGCCGCGGGGTCGATGTCCCGGACCGCGCGCAGCAGGTGGGGCACGCCCTTCTGCCGGGTGATGCGGCCGACGAACAGCACGAAAGGGCGGTCCGGGTCGAGGCCGATCCGGGTGAGGGCGTCGGTGCCGTGATCGGGACGGTACAGGGCGGTGTCGATGCCGTTGTGGACGACGTGGACCCGGTCCGGGGCGAGCGTCGGATAGCAGGCGAGGATGTCCTCGCGCATCGCTCCGGAGACGGCGATCACCGCGTCGGCCGCCTCCACCGCGGTCCGCTCGGCCCAGCTCGACAGGGCGTAGCCGCCGCCGAGTTGCTCGGCCTTCCAGGGCCGCAGGGGCTCCAGCGAGTGCGCGGTCACCACGTGCGGGACGCCGTACAGCTCCTTGGCGAGGTGGCCGGCGAGGTTGGCGTACCAGGTGTGGGAGTGGACGAGCTCACGGCCTTCGAGGGCGGCCGCCATGGCGAGGTCCACGGAGAAGGTGCGCAGCGCGTCGTTGGCGCCGTCCAGCGCGGACCAGGGGCGATGCCGCTGGACGCCCTCGGTGCGGCCCTCGCCCCAGCAGTGCACGTCGAGGTCGACCAGCCGCCTCAACTCACGTGCCAGGAACTCCACATGGACGCCCGCGCCGCCGTACACGTCCGGGGGATACTCCCGGGTCAGCAGTCCCACACGCACCCGGAACCCCCACTCTCGGCGATCGGCTTCCTTCATGGTCACCCAGACGGGGCGCGTGGGGAAGAGCGCGGGGGTCGTGTGAAGCAACAGTCGCCGCAGACGCCCCCGCCGGGCACCCGGTAGTACAGGCAGCAGCTGTGGCGGCGGAAGGCGGCGCCGGCCGATGTCCCGGTGTCGGTGCGGAGCGTCCCGGTGTCCGCGAGGAGGGGGTGGGTGAACAGCTCCGCGGTGAGGGCACGCGCGCGTGCGGCGACGTCGGGACGGCCGTGCGCGCGGGCCCACAGGTCCAGTTGCCGGGCGGCCCCGGCCAGCGCGGATCCGGAGTTGCCCCGCAGCAGGCCCGGCGCGACCCGATGGCGGGCGCGCAACGCGGCGGAGAGGGGTTCGAGGTGGCCGTCGAGGACCGTCGCGGCCACGGTCGCCGCGTCCCCCGGCAGCGTCCGCACCTCGGTCAGCCACAGGTCGTCCGGGGCCGCCGCGTCCGGGTCCCAGCACAGCAGTCCGGGAGCGAGGTCGGGAACGCTCCCGTACAGGGCGGCGCAGCCCAGCGCCACCGACCAGAGGCGGGCCGCGAGGCCCTGCTGCGCCACCGAGGCCCCGATCCGGTCCTCAGGGGCGCGCAGGGCCCGGGTCACCTTGCGGACCCGGAAGGCCAGCGGCTCCCCGTGGACGTCCGGCGCCGCGCTCCCGGAGGTCCTCCGGCGGGCCGGCTCCCCGTAGGCGCGGGCGAGGGCCGGCGGCGCCACGGCCGGCTCTCCTGTGCCGCCCGGTCGGGTGCGCAGGGCGAAGAAGGGGCCGAGCGGGCGCAGCGCGGCGAGATCGGGGTCGAGGTCCACGAAGTGCAGTAGTACCAAGGCCGTCAGGGGCCGTGCTCAGGGGGATCCCTGGTCCGTCACCCGCCTGAGGGAGGACAGCGGGCCTTCAGTACTCCATCGGTAGTAGGACCTATTGCGTGCTCAGGTACGACGACGGGAACAGATCGACAGGGCATCGTGTTGGTTATGAGAGCCGACCGTTCGCCGCGCCGGGCCCCGGGCCCCCGCCTCACGCAGAGGAGCTGCTGATGAGCGCCCTCGCGTTGTCCGTGGTCCTGTCGCTCGTCTCCGCCGTCGCGTACGCGGCCGGGGCGATCGTGCAGGAGCAGGTCGCGCTGTCCTCGCCCGACGAGGAGTACGCCCCGCTGCGCCGTCCGGGCTGGTGGGCGGCGGTGGCGTTGAACGGTCTCGGCGGAGTTCTCCACGTGGTGGCGCTCGCCTACGGTCCCCTCAGTCTGGTTCAGCCGCTGGGCGCGCTGACCATCGTGTTCGCGCTGCCCATGGCCGCCCTGTTCGTCGGCCGCAGGGCCGGGGCGACGGCCTGGCGCGGCGCGATCATGGCGACGGTCGGTCTCGCCGGTCTGCTGTCCCTGGTGGGGGCGGCCGACGCGCAGTCGCTGAGCACCCCGCAGCGGGTCAGCGTGGCCGTGGTCACCGCGGCCGCGGTCGTGGCCCTGATGGTGGCCGGGCGGGCGGCCCACCGGCACCCGGCGGTCCGCAGCATGCTCCTGGCGACCGCGTCGGGCATCGCGTTCGGCATGTCCTCGGTGTTCACCAAGACCGTCGCGGTCGACTGGACCGGTGGTGTCTCGACGGCGGACATCCCGTCCCTGGCCGTGATCGGCGTGCTCGCCACGGCCGGCATGCTGCTGTCCCAGGCCGCCTACCGGGGCGCGGGCCTCGCGGCCCCGCTGGCCACCCTGACGGTGGTCAACCCGGTGGTGGCGGCCGCGGTCGGCATCACGATGTTCGGCGAGACCTTCCGCTACGGCACCACGGGCACCGTGCTCGCCCTGGGCTGCGGTGTGGTGGCGGCGGGCGGACTCATCCTGCTCACGACGGAGCGTCTTCAGGGCGCTCGGCCCGAGACGGCGGCGGCTGCTCTACCGGACGCGCGGACTCCGGCGGACAGCGGCACGGCGGAGGTGTCGGCCACCGTCCCTGCGGACGGGAGGACCGGCGGGACGGTGGACGGGATCCCGTTCCCCGAGCAGCCACGCGCACTGCGTCCGCAGGACGTGCGGTCGGCGGAAGAGGCGCTGGAGGACCTGCGGCTCGCCGGAGCGGCGGCGGCCTTGGACAAGGCACGGTCGGCGGCGGCCCGGGAGACGGACGTACGGGAGACAGAGGTATTCAGGGAGCGGCTCGTCCTGGCTCCGGCCACGGTCGACGGCGAGGACCGCTACGAGGAGGACCCGTCCGGCGGGGACGCGCCTCCTTCGTTCTACACCCCGCTGTACGGGGGTCTGTACGTCCCGATGCCGGTCGTGGACCGGCATCGGGAGCGCGTCAAATCCTGACGCCGCCGGCCCGGAGATACGCCACCGGGTCGACGTCCGTTCCGAAACCGGGCCCGGTCCGCACCTCGAAGTGCAGATGCGGGCCCGTGCTGTTGCCGGTGGAGCCGGACCGGCCGATGCGCTGTCCGCCGCTCACCGACTGCCCGTCCCGTACGGAGATCGCCGACAGGTGTGCGTACTGCGAGTAGCGGCCGTCGCCGTGCCGGATGACCACCTGGTACCCGAAGGAACCGGCCCAGCCCGCGCTGACCACCTCGCCCGCCTTGACCGCCTGCACGGAGGTGCCGGTGGGCACGGGGAAGTCGACGCCGGTGTGGTAGCCCTTCGACCAGGACGAACCCGTGGCGTGGTACGGCGTTCCGGTGGAGGCGCTGACGGGCGACACGAGGGAACGGCCGGTCGTCGCCTTGTGGCCGGTGTCCTTCGCCTTGGTGCTCTTGGCCGGCTTGCTCTCCTTCGCGCCCGGGGAGGTCTTCGGCTTCTCGGTCCGGGGCCTGGTGCCGCTCGGGGCCTTGGCCGCGGCGGCCGTCCGGCCTTCCAGGCTGAGCCGCTGACCGGGCAGGATCAGGTCGGGGTCGCCGCCGATGGTCGTCCGGTTGGCGGCGTAGAGCCCCCGCCAGCCGCCCTTGACCTCCTCGGTGTCCGCGATCCCGGAGAGGGTGTCGCCGCGGACCACGGTGTACATCTGCGCGGTGCCCGCACGGGACTGAGGTGTGCGCTGCGGCCGTACGTCGTCCAGGGACGTCTTCGACGTCTTGGGAGCCGCCTTGGCGGACGGCTGGGACGACGACCGGGCCGACGACGGCGTGGAGGACTTCGTCGTGGTGCCGTCCGGGTGGATGTCGGGGGTGTCGCCGCCCCGGCTCAGTCCGGCCCGCACCGAGCAGACGGGCCAGGCGCCGGGCCCCTGCCCGTCCAGCACCTTCTCGGCCACGGCGATCTGCTCGTCCTTGGTGGCCAGATCCGCACGGGGCGCGTAATGCGTGCCGCCGTACGCTTCCCAGGTGGCCTGGGTGAACTGGAGTCCGCCGTAGTAGCCGTTGCCGGAGTCGATGTTCCAGTCGTTGGTCGACTCACACGCGGCGACCTTGTTCCAGGTGTCCACGTCGGCCGCTTGAGCTGCACCGGTGCCGATCAGCGGCAGCGCCATACCGGCACCGCCCGCCGTGACGGTGAGCGAGGCCCGGTTGATCCTGTTCGGCTGATACCGGCGGTGCCGGCCGCGTACGGCCATGGAGATCCCCCTCGACATGCGTCAGGAGGGGCAAAAATAAGGGCGGCGAACAGGCCATGACAAGGCGACAACCGGCCGCTCCGACGCGCGGGCGAACACCGGACGCCCCGGGCGGGAATCCGGCCGCGGAACCCGTCAAGATGGTCCCAGGACGACTGACCGAATGCACGGGCACACCCCTGGAGGAGCCAACCGTATGAGCACTTCAGCTCAGATCGGCGTCACGGGACTCGCGGTCATGGGCCGCAATCTCGCCCGCAACTTCGCACGCAACGGCTACACGGTCGCGCTGCACAACCGCACGGCGGCACGCACCCACGCCCTGGTCGAGGAGTTCGGCCACGAGGGCGAGTTCGTCGCCACCGAGACCGCCAAGGAGTTCGTGGCGGCACTGGAGCGGCCCCGCCGCCTGGTGATCATGGTGAAGGCCGGTGAGCCGACCGACGCGGTGATCCGGGAGTTCGCCCCGCTCCTCGAACCCGGCGACATGATCATCGACGGCGGCAACGCGCACTTCGCCGACACCCGCCGCCGCGAGCGCGAACTGCGCGAGCAGGACATCCACTTCGTCGGCACCGGCATCTCCGGTGGCGAGGAGGGCGCGCTGCACGGCCCGAGCATCATGCCGGGCGGCTCGCCGCAGTCGTACGAGTCGCTTGGCCCGATGCTGGAGAAGATCTCGGCGAAGGCGGCGGACGGGACGCCCTGCGTCACACACATCGGCCCGGACGGCGCCGGCCACTTCGTGAAGATGGTCCACAACGGCATCGAGTACGCCGACATGCAACTGATCGGCGAGGCCTATCAGTTGCTGCGCGATGTCGCCGGGTACGAGCCCGCGCAGATCGCGGACATCTTCCGCACCTGGAACACCGGCCGCCTCGACTCCTACCTGATCGAGATCACCGCCGAGGTGCTGTCCCATGTGGACGCGGCGACGGGCCGGCCCTTCGTGGACGTGGTGGTCGACCAGGCGGAGCAGAAGGGCACCGGCCGCTGGACGGTCCAGATCGCGCTCGACCTGGGCGTTCCGGTGTCGGGCATCGCGGAGGCCGTCTTCGCACGGTCGCTGTCGGGGCACGCGACGCTGCGCGAGGCCTCACGCGGCCTGGCGGGACCGACCGCGTCCGCGCTGGGCAAGGCGGAGGCGCAGGCCTTCGCCGACCGGGTGGAGCAGGCGCTGTACGCCTCGAAGATCGTGTCGTACACGCAGGGCTTCCACGAGATCGCCGCGGGCAGCGAGGAGTACGGCTGGGACATCGACCTCGGCGCCGTCTCCTCGATCTGGCGCGGCGGCTGCATCATCCGCGCGGCCTTCCTCGACCGGATCCGCGCCGCGTACGACAACCGCGCGGACCTGCCGAGCCTGCTGTCCGACGAGACCTTCGCCTCGGAGATCGCGGCGGCGCAGGACCCGTGGCGTGAGGTGCTGGTGTCCGCGACGCTTCAGGGCGTGCCGACGCCCGGGTTCGCGGCGGCGCTCGCGTACTACGACGCGTTGCGCGCGGAGCGGCTGCCGGCGGCGCTCACGCAGGGACAGCGGGACTTCTTCGGGGCGCACACCTACCGGAGGGTGGACCGCGAAGGCGCGTTCCACACGCTCTGGGGCGGCGACCGGTCGGAGACGCAGGCGTAGTCCTTCGAGGGCGTCGGGACATCACGGTGGGCGGCGGTCTCCCCGTCGCCCACCGTGATCCCGTCAGGTGAGGGGCGGGCCCGGCTCCGGGCTCGGGACCGGTTCCGGACCCGGCGGGACCGGGGACGGCGAGGGACCGGGGGGCGGGCCGGGCCGTGGCGGCGGCGTCGGGTCCGGACCCGGCGGCGGCTCGGGAACGGGCACCGGGCTGGGGAACGGCTCCGGAGGGCCCGGGACCGGCCCCGGCGGCGGTCCGGGCTGGACGGGATCGGGCTCGACGGAGTCGGGGTGGACGGGGTCGGGGTGGACGGGGTCGGCGTACGGGTTCGTCATGGTGTCCTCCGGCCGGATGCGAGGCTTGGCTCTGGACTCATCCCCCGCGTACCCGGGGCGGCCGCGGCCACTCACCCGGTCGGACCCGGCCGGCCACTCACCCGGTTGGACCCGGCTCGCCAGGCACCTCGTCGACGAGGTGCCGTGGGCACGTCGCTCAGAAACGGCCCGGGTGCGCGCGCAGCCAGTCCTTGGCCGCGCGCAGCAGTACGGGGTCGGCGGCCGGAGCCTCGTCGGGGTGACGCTCGGCCCACTTCACGACGTACGGGCAGAGCGGCGCCACGGGGATGCCCTCGCGCTTGGAGGCCGCGTACAGCTCCCGGGCCAGCGACCCGGCGATGCCCTTGCCCTCGTGGGCGGGCTCGACGACGGTGTGCACCGGCACCAGGGCGGGCGCGGGCGACTCCAGGACGAAGTACTCGATGCGGCCGACGACTTCACCGCCGTCGCCGAGCGCCTCCAGGCGGCCCGCCGCCCGGTCGTCGCGGATCTCGATGTCGCTCATGGGCACTCCCTGTGCGGTGTGGTGCGTACGCTGACTGCTGCGGTCAGACCGACACCGCCTGCGGGCTGCGCTCCTGGTCGGAGCCCGGTACCGGCTCCGAGGGGTCCGCCGCGAGGGCCACGATTTGGTTGTCACGGTCCACGTGCACGACCCGCGGCTCCAGGGCCCGCGCCTCGGCGTCGGTCACCTGAGCGTAACTGATGATGATCACCAGATCACCGGGGTGCACGAGATGGGCGGCGGCCCCGTTGATACCGACGACACCCGAGCCGCGCTCGCCCTCGATGACGTACGTCTCGAGCCGCGCCCCGTTGGTGATGTCGACGATGTGGACGAGCTCCCCCGGCAGCAGGTCGGCGGCGTCCAGCAGGTCGGCGTCGATCGTCACCGATCCCACGTAGTGCAGGTCGGCCTGGGTGACGGTGGCACGGTGGATCTTGGACTTGAACATGGTGCGCAGCATGTTGGACTCCTGGAGGACGGCTCCCTGCCTGCTTTGTGCAGGTCAAGGGCGGTGTCGACTGTACACCGGAACACGCCGGTCAAGAATTGTGAGGAACATCGCTCCGCTCGGGCGAGACGGCTTCATGCCTGGGCTTTCGCGCCGCACCGGCGTCTGTTCAAGCAATCCTCCAGGAAAGGCCGGCGGCTCATGCTGACCGGATGCTGACTTGCCTGACGACACTTCAGGTAGACAGGCGCTGCCTCGAGCACTGGGCCATCCTCGGCACCGGGCCCCGAAAATGTTCAAGCCACCCCGCCGCCTCGCGCCACCAGGTACCGGTGTCTGACTGCCCCTGTAGAACTGGCGCTCTCGGAGAGCACACGGGAGGACCTTGCTCAGTAGCAGGCAGACGAGGCACGGGTACGGCGGCTGCGGTTCTTGCGCACGAACCTGTACGAGCAGCCTGACCTCTTCGTGCCCGACCGGATCGAGCGGCAGGGCGATTGGCCGGGCGCTGCGCAGATTGCCGAAACTCGTTGAGTCAGGCCGGGAGGAGTGGTGATCAGCGTGGAGGACTGGGCGGAGCTCCGCCGGCTTCACCGGGCCGAGCGGATGCCGGTGCGGGCGACCGCGAGGAAGCCGGGGATCTCGAGGAACACCGTCTGCAGGGCGATCACGGACGACGCGCCGCCGAAGTACCAGCGGGCGCCGAAGGGCTCGATCGTGGACGCGGTCGAGCCGCAGATCCGTGAACCGCTCGAACAGTGGCCCGATATGCCGGCGACGGTGATCGTTGAGCGGATCGGCTGGGACCGCAGCCTGACCGTGCTCAAGGACCGGGTCCGAGATCTGCGGCCGGCCTATCGGCCCGCGGATCCGGCTTCGCGGACAGTCCTTGGGAGCGGGATGCAGTGTTTGACCGTTACCGCAGCCCAGCTTCGCCGTGAGTCCACTGCGGGGCATCGCTCAGCTGCCCCGCGCGATGCCCCCTTCTCAGGCGTTCTCGTCATGGATCCGCGCACCCAGATCCTCCGCCCACTCCAGTGCCCACGCCTTGAGTTCGTCGATCTGGCGGGAGGTGAGCCCATACGCGGTGTAGTCCTCATCCTCGTACCACTCCGCGCCAATGAGCCTGTCCCGGAGGTCTTCAAGGCTGAACTCGTCGTGGGCACGACGGCGGCCCAGGGATTCGAGGTCGGCGGTGGAGCGGTGGCGGGAGGCAGCTTGGACGTCGATGAGGTCACGGACGGTGCCGCGGTCGGCGAGGGCACGGACCTTGGTGCCGATCACGTCATCGAGGGAAAGAACGGGGCCGTAGGGGGTCTGAGCGGGAGGGGCCCAGAACGCCTCCTTGAGGACGTCGACCTCGCACTCCTCGCCGGTGTCCGGCTCGGTGACGAGGAAACGGCCGCTGAGCGGATCGGTCTGGACGTGCGTGGTCCGCCATCCGCGCTCGCTGAGACCCGCTGTGAGTGAGGCGACGATCTCCTGCATCGGAGCGGGGTTCTCGGTGGCGACGTCGAGGTCGCGGCTGAAGCGTTGGACCAGGCCGTGCGCCTGCACGGCGTATCCGCCGGTGAGGACCAGAGGGTAGGGGGAGCCGATGTCGAGGATGTCGGCGAGGAGACGCTCGTGGAGCGGAGTGAGCTTCACGCTGCGGTCGTGTCGGCCGGAGCGGCGCGGAGCAGCTCGGGGAAAGCGTCCTCCCAGACCTCGCGGATGTAGGGGCTGATCAAGCGCCGCAGCACGGGCCACTGCTCGGTGAGCAGCCGGTGCTGCAGGAGTGCCACCAGGTCCTCACGGAGTCCTTCGGCGAGGACGGTCCGGTAGAGCGTCATGCGGGACTTCGGACGGTCCAGGCTGTAGCTGGTCCGCCCGGACCAGACGATGTGGAGCGGCAGGTCCACGTTGCCCTCGACGGGGCCGGCCAGCTCCTGCAAGCGCTCGGGCAGTCGGCTGCGGTAGCGGTCCCGCAGTACCTCGGCGCGGGGGGCGGTGATCGTCGGGTCCATGCATCCAGTATCGCTGCTGGGAGGCGGCGGCATGGCGGAGACGGAGCTCCCCTGCCGTATGTACGGGTCGGGCGCCGCCCGCCCCTCCCTCGGACGCTCATCATGGCCTACCCGTACAACCCCAGGTGGCGTAGCAACCAGCTGCCCTGTCGACCTAGGACCAGCCCCGCTCGCGGGCGCGGGTGATCGTGGCACAGCAGGTCACGTGGAGGACCGCCGCGATGGAGTCGGCTGCGGCTTCCCTCCCGCCCTCGGGAATGACGACGGTCCCGAGGAGGCCCATGGCGCCGGCGCAGTGGACGAGAGGGCACCCGGCGGGCGACGGTCAGGGCATCCCGCGGGTAGCGGGAGCGGTCGGCCGCCCGCGCCGACGGCCTGATGCCATGCTCGCGGACCGCGGCTGCGGCCATGACAAGTACCGCCGTCTTGTGCGGGCTCTCAGCATCGCGCCGGTGATCGCCGAGCGTGGCGAGGACCACGGCAGTGGCCTGGACGTCGTCCGGTGGGTGGTCGAGCGCACGATCGCCTCCCTTTTCGGCACGACTTCCAGATAGTCCGTTTCTCCGGTCCTCGCTGCCGCGCATGTCGCGTTCCCATGTCGGAGAAGGAAACGGGAAACAGCATCGATCGTCTTGTCCGCCCCGGCCAGACTGCCGCACGCTACGTGCAGCGCCGACTCGGCCGATGGCGGGAGGGGTTGGAGGTTTCCGTGCCACAGCCGTCCACCGGGTTCGGCGAGGAGTTGAGGAAGCGGCGTCTGGAAGCAGGGCTCAGCCTTACCGCCCTGTCCGGCTCCGTGCACTACAGCAAGGCGCAGTTGAGCAAGGTGGAGCGGGGCCTGAAGGCCCCCAGCCGTGATCTCGCCCGCCTGTGTGACGCCGCCCTCGGGGCCGGCGGGGCCCTGCTGTCCCTGCTCGCACCAGAGACCACCGACCCGCCCGTCGATCCGGCGCCGGGCTTTGTCCACGAGGAGGACTGGATCATGCAGTTGTCGCCGGACGGCCCGAACACCTTCCAGCCCTTAAGTCGACGGGATGCCATAGGCGCCGGTGCCGCTTCGCTGATGACGTGGCGGTCCGACAGCGCGGGCCCGGCCTCGCCAGCCGCGGGCGCGGACATGATGGAAGCCTCCCGCTCGCTGTTCACCCACTACCGCAGACTCGGCCAGACGGTGGCGCCCGGTCTGCTCCTGCCCGTTCTGATCGCACAGACCCACACCCTGCGGGAACTGTCCGCCCACTGTGACAGCGGCACCCGTCGCCACCTGCTGGCCCTTGGGTCCCGGTACGCCGAATACGTCGGCTGGCTGGTGCAGGAGACCGGGGACGAGCGGGCGGCTCTGTGGTGGACGCAGCGCGCGGTCGATCTGGCGGCCGCCGGCGGCGACCGGGCACTGGCGGGTTACGCGCTGGTCCGCCGGGCCCTGATCACGCTGTACCGGGACGACGCCGAGCAGACAGTCGCTCTGGCCCGTCGCGCGCAGAGCAGGGCCCTGCCCCCGCGGATACGCGGGCTCGCTGCCCAGCGCGAAGCCCAGGGCCACGCCCTGGCGGGTGACCGCCGGGCTTGTCTGGACGCGCTGGACCGCGCGCGTGCGCTTCTTTCTCTCCAGGACGAAGGGACCGACGAGCCGGTGATCGGCACCATGCACCTTCCCGATCCGGTCGGCATGGTCACCGGCTGGTGCCTGGTCGATCTCGGACAACCACGGGAGGCGAGCGAGGAACTGGACCGACAACTCGCCCTGGTCGGCGAGGACGCGGTTCGCACCCAGGTCAGGTACGGCGTCCGCCGCGCACTCGCCTACGCGTCGGCCGGCGAGATCGACCACGCATGCGACCTGGCGGCGCCCCTGCTCGACGGAGTGGAGGCCGTGGGTTCCGCCACGGTCACGACCGACCTGAGACGGCTCGCCCGCGCCCTGGCGCGCCACGCGAACCATTCCTCCGTACGCCGGCTGGGACCGCGACTCGGCACGTTGTCGCGCCCCTCCACCATCTGAAGGAGCCACTGGTATGCCCCACGTGTTCATCAACTACCGCACCGGCGACGGCGAGCGGACCGCGGCCCTCCTCGACCAGGAGCTGTCACGTCGCTTCGGCCAGGACCGCGTCTTCCGCGCGTCCAGGTCCATCACCCCAGGGGAGGCCTACCCCGAGGTTCTCCTGACCGCGTTACGCCACAGCTGCGTGCTGCTGGCCGTCATAGGACCGGACTGGGCGAACTTCCGCAGTCGGTTGCAAGATCCCGACGACTGGGTGCGCAAGGAGATCGAGGCCGCGTTCGAGTGCGGGCTCGTCGTCGTTCCCGTGCTGGACGGCCGCAAGACCGACCGGCTGAACAAAGCGGCCATGCCCCCCGAGCTGGCGCGGCTCGCCGATCTGCAGTCCGTACCGTTCGACAGCACCCACGACACCGAGGCCGGCGTCCGGCGTATCGGCGATCTGGTCGCCGAGCTGGTGCCCGAGCTGCGGGACCTGACCGAGCCCGGCGAGCCGTCGCCGACGTCGACCAGCGTGCACAACTCGATCGGGGACGTGAGTGGAACGTCCGTCCAAGCGGGCGACTTCAGCGGTGACGTCGGCGGCACGATCGTGAAGAACTCCCACGGCACGGTCCACACGGGCAGCGGCAGCATCTACAACAACTCACGCCATGTGTCGGGCGACCGCTACGTCTCGGGCACCGGGACGACGTACACCGAGGGCGACCACCACGGGGACGTCCACCAGCGGTTCGGGGAGCCGGAGCGGCCCCAGGACGACCGACGGTGAGCACAGAACACACCACCCGGGTCGAGAGCACGCGGGGCGTCACGCACACGGGCGACGGCCACATCTACGTCAACCTCGGCTCCGCTGCCCACGAACCCCGAAAGCCGGTCTTCCGGCAGCTTCCCGATGACCAACTGCGTTGGACCCGGAGGGTGTTAGTCGCTCCGGTCAACATGGGAAGGGCACGCGACACGCTCGAGGAGACGGGCACCGTCATCCTCGACGGTGCTCCCGGCAGCGGCCGCTCGGCCACGGCTCGCGTACTGTTGCGCGAACACCACCGTCCCGGCGGTGCCTTCCGCGAACTCCTGCCCGCCGAGCGGGACGAGCTGCCGCTGTACGACCCGGCTTTCGTCGACCCGGGCGACCGGCTGCTGCTCGATCTGTCCACCGCGGAGGCCGGTCTGTGGCGTGCGGCCCGGGGCGGCCTTCCCGCCCTACGCCAGACGGTGCGCGAGCGGCGGGCCCATCTCGTCGTCGTCATGCCGCACGAAGGGGCTCTCGATCCCGACCTGCAGCACTTCCGTGTCGAGATCGGACCGCCGGCTTTCCCCATGGAGGTTCTCAGACGACACCTGCGCGCCCACGGCGTGCCGTGCGAGCAGTTTCTCCGGAGCGACGTCACTGTCGACGAGTTCCTGAGCGAACGCAAACCCATGCGGGAGATCGCCGACTTCGCCGACCGCATACGCCGTGCCCGCGAAACGGCCGGGCCCGGCGAGGGATTCCCCGAGTGGTGCGCGGCCGCGAAACGTGCGCGCGCCGGGCGCCGCGCCGAAGTCGCCGACCGCGTCGCAGGTTTGCCCGATGCCTCCCAACGCGCCCTGATGGTCGCCGTGTCCATGCTCCACGGCGCGCACGCCGACGTCGTCCACCGGGCGGCCGCACTTCTGCTGAGCACGGTCGGGGCCCCCGAGGAGGAGACTCCGCTCCTCCAGCGCAAGGACCTCGCCCAGCGGCTGTCGGAGATCTCGGCCCGTCCCGGGCCGGACGGTCGCGTGCGGTTCACCGAGCTGGACTACGACTCCGCCGTCCGCGCCCACTTCTGGGACCACATGCCCGACCTGCGGCCGCACCTCGGCGCGTGGGCCGCGCGGGTCGTCGAGTCGAGCGACCCGCATCTCGTGCCGGACGTCCGCGACGGCCTGGTGGCCCGGCTGGCGGGTGAGTATCTGCGAACCGGGCGGCCCGACACGCTCGCCGCGCTCGCCGAGCGGTGGAGCGCACAGGGAGCGGGCAGAGCCCGGTCGGAGGCCGCGGTCCAGGCGCTCACCTGCGGTCTCGCGGACCCCGCCCATGGCAGGGACTTCCGCGAGCGGATCTACCAGTGGTGCGCGTACCGCCAGCTGACCGGTGAGTTCGCCCAGGTGCTGGTCCAGGTCTGCGCCGACGTCCTCTCGCTGGACCATCCGGATCACGCCCTGATCCGGCTGCACCATCTCGCCCGGCGTGAGCGCGGCACGGCCCATGCGCTGCAGGCCCTGTGCCGCCTGGTGGCCGGCAGCCGACGGTTACGCCGAAGGCTGCTCGACCGGCTGGCACGCGGCGACCTCGCACCGACCGACCTGGCCATCTTTCTGCGCGTCAGCGATCCGGAGCCGCTCACGGACCGCTCCGTCACCACTCGCGCCCTGGTCGACGAGGACGGGGTACGACGCTCGCTGATCACGTGCTGGCGTGCCGTGCTGACCCACGCGGTGTCGCGGCCGGAAGGCCGACGCGTGGCACCACGGGCAGAGATACATAGCTGGCTGCACTGGGCGGCCGAGGGCGCCGGTGACCGGGGGGAGGTCCTCCTCGACCTGCTGGTCGCTGCCGCCGACCGATGCGGGGAGGACCGGGGCGCGGCGTTCGCCGCGTTGTACGCGTCCGCACGCCAGGCGGAGTTCACTTCTCCGGGCGCCGGCGCCCACTCCACCGAGACGACCGATCTGTTGCTCCACAAAATCGGCGTGGCACAGAACCTCGGTCCTGCCGCCCCGTCGGCATCGGCCAGAAGGGGGCGATCATGACGACCGCACGCAAGACGACGACCGTGTTCCTCACTGTTATGTGCGGCCTGCTGCTGACCATCGTCGGCCTGGTGCAGCGATGGCCCGGCTGGACCTGGCCGGCGCTGGCCGCGCTTCTTCTCGTGCTGCCCGCGGTGACCTTCCGGGTGGCCTCGCAGCGCCGCGGCCCGGTGCCGGTCAGCTTCGAGGAGCAGCTCACGGCTGCCCCGGTGGAGCGAACCGAGTACCGCGTCAACCGAGTCGCGCTCCCGAGCCTCCGGGACGACTACCACTTCGTCTTCTCAGCGACCGTACGGTGGTGCTTCGCCGACGGTCCGGGGCGCGGCACGGTCGTCAACCCGGCCGGCCTCGCCGTCGACGCGGTCCTCAGCCGGGCCCGCGCGATTGCCGAGAAGCGGGAACCCGGCCACGCCTCGCTCCTTCAGCACGAACTCGGTGGCGCCCTCAGCCGTATGTGCCCGGATTCCACGGGCCACCTCCGGGCGATGGCGGAGGACATCAACCTCACGTTGCCCGACGAGGACCAGGAGCGTCTGGATCGGCTCGCCGGCGTGCGCAAGGACGAGGCGGTCTGGGAGCACCAGCGCAAGTACGAGCAGAGCAAGCGCCGGTATCTGGGCGAGGACGCCCTCAAGGACACCGGCAGCGCCGTCGTGTGGTGGCTCACCAGGAACGACGAGCACGTAGCCAAGACCGTGGCCGACCTCCCCTTGCTGGCGCAGCTGACCTCCGCCGCCAACGACGCCGACATCCCCGAGCGCCTGCTCGAGATGCTGCCGAACCGGCGAGGAGGACCCTGGACGCCGGACATCGGCACGGAGTCTGCCGATCTCCCAGCCCGTGAGCCCTCGGCTGCAGACCACCTGTCGGGGTTCTTCGAAGCTATGGGCTTCACGGAGGACGACGACCGGCGGGCGATGCTGGCCCGACAGTTCTCGCAGCTCGTCGAGCAGCACAACCGCCACGAGACAGCGGAGGACCTCCTACGCCGATTCGATCCGCCGAGACCTCCCGCTCCCGAGACCGGAGCGGAACCGGCCTCCGACCCCGGGCCGCCGACCGACACGGTCTGACCGTCGACCGGAAGATTTCATCCCTGTGCATCCAGGAGGACGCGATGGACGCAGAACTGGCCGCGATGGCGGCATCGGGGGCCACCACCCTGGTCTCCCTCATGGTCACCGATTCCTGGACTCACGCCCGCGCACTGATGGGCCGGTTCCTGGCACGTGCGGGCGCGGACACCGTCGCGATCACCGGCCTGGACGACGCGCGTGCGCGGCTGCTCCTCACGGGCACCGCGGCGGATGGGCGCGCCGCGTCCGGCATCGCGGCCGAGTGGCAGACTCGTCTCTGCGGGCTGGTGGAAGCCGGGGCGCTCACCGGCGAGGAACTGAGTGCTCTCGGGGCGTCGCTGCGCCGACTGGCGGCCGCAGCGGGCCGCCCAGCAACGGTGCACAACACCGTCTCCGGCGGCACCCAGCACGGCCCGATCGTCCAGGCCGGCAACGTCACCGGCCTGGCCTTCCCGCCGGATCCGTCCCCGCGCCGGGAATAGTCGCAGGGCAGGGCAGCGGGCCCCCTGCCGCGGTACAGGTCAGCAAGCCGGACACCGTCCAGCCTGATGCTGACCGTTTGCCCGAGGGGCTGGAAGCGGACATCGACTCCGCGATCGAGGCCGCGCGCCGTACCTTCGACCAGCCGGGCGGTTGGGCCGCCTGGGAGCCGCAGCGCCGGGCGAGGTCATGGAACGCTTCGCCGAGCAGTCGGGGGCGACGCGTGTTCGCCCTGGCCGAGCGAGCTCGGCGAGCGGTTCACGGCCTTCCCGCCCCGACCGGTCACACGGCCTCGGGCCGGCCGGGCGCGCTTACGCCGTCCGGCGGGGGACGCCGGGTGCGTGCCGAGGAGTCGGCCGGCGAACGGCGGCACCGAGACGGACGGAGCGGCGGCGCCGAGCGCCGGCCACCGGGTCGCCGACGCCCTGCGCCGCGAAGCAACGGCACGGGGCGACGGAATGCGTTCGCGGTCCGATTCGCTGTCCTGCGGGCGGAACAGCCGTGCGGGGTCCAGTGCCTCGGGAATCGCGCCGGAGCGTTGGATCTCCGTACCCCGGACGGTGAACGCGTACAGTGCCGACGGACCGAGGCCTCGTACACCTCTCTCACCTGGGTACTTCCGGGACCGTCGGTGCCCGTCGGGGCAACTCGGCCTGCCCTGACGGCTCCTGACGGATCCCGTCCGTCCCCGTAGCGTCGAGCAGTGAGTATTTGGACTTCCCTCGAACCTTCCTCGGCCACGGTGGATCCCGGTGACAGCACGACCGTGCGGCTGCGCCTGCGCAACACCGGTGACGTGGTCGACGAGTACCGCTTCGAGCCCGTCGGCGACCTCGCGCCCTGGACCACGGTGGAGCCCGCTTCCCTGCGGTTGTACCCGGGGACGACGGGCACGGTGGAGCTGACCTTCGCGCCGCCGCGCACGCCCGACGCCACGGCCGGCCCGAACCCGTACGCGATTCGGATCACCCCGACCGAGCATCCGGAGTCGACGACCGTTCCCGAGGGGAATCTGACGATCGCGCCTTTCACGGAGGTGCGGGCCGAGCTCGTCCCGCCGACGGTGAAGGGCCGTTTCCGGGGACGGCCGAAGCTGGCTGTCGACAACCTGGGCAACACGAAGGTGACCGGGTCGCTGAGCGGCAGCGACAACGGTGACCAGCTGTCGTACGAGATCCACCCGAGCAACTTCCAGATCGAGCCCGGCCGTGCCGCGTTCGTGAAGGCCACGCTGAAGCCCCGGCAGATCATCTGGTTCGGGTCCAGGACGGAGCGGCCGTACACCCTCGCGGTGAAACGGTCGGGGGTGACGCCGCTCGCCGTCGAGGGCACCTATGTGCAGCGGAGTTTCCTGCCCGGCTGGCTCACCAGGCTGTTCGGGATCCTCCTGTCGCTCACGATCGCCTTCGTGATGCTGTGGATCGCCTACAAGCCCAGGGTCACCAGCACCGCCCGGGAGTTGCAGGAGGCCGCCGTGAGTACGCTGGCGCCCTCGCCTTCGGCTCCGCAGGCGCCGCCTTCGGCGCCCGCCGTGTCGGCCCCGCCCGCCGCGGCGGCCACACCTGCCGCGTCGGCCTCGGCGCAGAACGGCGGAGGCGGCGGCGCGGCGTCCCCGCCGGTCAAGAAGAAGACCCCGAGCGTGCTGCCGGCGTCCGACATCATGCTGCGCAACCCGACCACCAAGATGTGCGCCGACCTCCCCGCCGGCGACGACGCCGACTCGGCGGGCCGGGTGGTGCAGGCCACCTGCGACGAGAACACCGCCGGCAGCCAGCGGTGGAACCTGGAGGTGAAGTACCCGAAGCTGGGCCCCGGCGGCACGGCTCTCTTCCAGATCCGCAACGTCGAGGACCAGTTGTGCGTGGATCTGCCGGACTACGGCGCCAAGCCCATCAGGTCGCCGATCCTGGAGTACGCCTGCGCCGGAACGACCGCCGACAACCAGCTGTGGTGGCTCGACAAGCAGGACGACGGCAACTACTGGATCCGCAACTACGCGGGCAACAACGCGTGCCTGGACGTCGCCGGGTACAGCACCGGCGGCAACGGAGAACACCTCACGCTCTTCACCTGCTCCAACACCGACGACCAGGAGTGGCAGATCATCCGTCCGTCGGAATCCTGAGACACCGCCCGCCCCGGACCTGTCACGGTCGAGACCGTCGACGACGCCGGGCGACAGCTGCCCGGCTCGGGGTGTGCGGGGGTGGATCCGGGGGAGAGGTGGAGGGACATGAGCACACCGTTCGCAGGGATGACCGCGGGCAGGGCCGAGGACACGGCCGCGCCCTGCATCGCGCACACCCGCCCGCACCTCGGTACCCGGACGCACCGCAGTACCCGGACCCACCTCAGTGCCCACCCGTACCGCAGTACCCGGACGCACCTCAGTGCCCACCCGTACCGCAGTACCCGGACGCACCTCAGTACCCGCATGTACCGCAGTACCCGGACGCACCGGAGGTGCCATGTCCGCTGACCCGTACGCCGGCGAGGTACACCGCGCCTTCCCGCCCCGGGTGCCCGCCGCCTGGTGGCCCGCGCTGCGGCGTACACCGGTGTCCCTGTGGAACGACGACATCACGGACTACGCGGCGGCGCTGACGTACTACGCGATCCTGGCCGTGCTCCCCGCGATGATGGTCACCGTCCTCGCGTTCGGGCTGATCAGCCCGGACACGGCGGAGGAATTCGTCACCCACGTCACGATGTACGCCCCGGCCGAGTCCGGCGCCGACCTGCACGCCGTGCTGTCCCGTGCGCTGGGCGCCGACCGGGGGGCCTGGCCGTTGCTGGTGGCCGGAGCGACCAGTGCGCTGTGGTCGGCCTCCAGCTACCTCGCCGTCTTCCGCCGCGCCCTGCACCACATGCACCGGGTCGAGGACCGGCGCTCACCCTGGCGCAAGGCGCCCCGCATCCTGCTGACCGCCCTCGCCCTGCTGGGACTGCTCCTCGCCGGTTCACTGATCCTCCTGCTCACCGGTCCGCTGGCCGAGGCGGCGGGCCGGGTCGTCGGCGTGGACGCCACCGCGACCTGGGCCTGGAGCGTGCTGCGCTGGCCGCTGTTGCTGTGCCTGGTCGCCCTCCTGGTCGTGGTCGTCTTCCACACCGGTCCGGCCCCGGCCCGCCGGCGCGGGAGCAGTCTGCCGGGCGGCGTTCTGGCAGCCGCGCTGTGGCTCGTGGTCTCCGCGGGCTTCGCCTGGTACGCCTCCGGCCTGAGCGCGTACAGCAGGCTCTACGGCTCGCTCGCGGGCGTCGTCGTCTTCCTCGTCTGGCTGTGGTTGTCCAACCTCGCCCTGCTGACCGGGGCGCAGTTCGCCGCGGAACTCTCCGCGCCGCGCGGTCGGGACACGGGCAGGCCGTCACGCGTGGCGTAGCACTCCGCGGACAGCGGGCGGGCGCAAGCCACGGCCGCTTCGTGGCCCGTGCCAACTGGGTGACCAGAGGAGCCGGAGCGAGGTGGAGCAGCGTCCGGCCGCCGGGCACCACGGTGTGGTGCCCGGCGGCCGATGTGCCGTCAGCTGGTGGGCATCAGGACGGTGTCGATGATGTAGACGTTGGCGTTGGCGGTCTTGACGTTGCCGCAGACCACCTTGGCGGAGTCGTTGACGGTGTAGGACTCGCCGGAGCCGGAGGTGGTCAGCTTGGACTTCTCCAGGGTGTCGAAGGAGCCGTTCTCCAGGTCCTTCGGGGCGAGCTTCTGGCCCACCACGTGGTAGGTGAGGATCTTCGTCAGCTGGGCCTTGTCGCCCAGGACCTTGTCCAGGGTGGCCTTGGGGATCTTGGCGAAGGCGTCGTTGGTCGGGGCGAACACGGTGATGTTCTGGGCGTTGTTGAGGGTGTCGACGAGCCCGGCCTTCTTCACCGCGGTCACCAGCGTGGACAGGGCGGGGTTGTTGGACGCGGCGGTGGCCACCGGGTCCTGGGCCATCCCGTCGAACGAGCCGGCCCCGCTCGCGGGCACCGACGAACAGGCCGGGCCGAAGGGCTGGTCCGCCGTGGCGGTGCTGCCGGAGCCGGCCATGCCGTCGTCGGAGGCGGTCGCCGACGCCGCCGCCTTGCTGGAGGAGTCCGCGCTGCTCGAGTCGCTGCCGTCGTCCGAGCAGGCACTCAGCGCCAGCGGCAGGACGGCGGCGGCGGCCACGGTCATGGCGACACGACGGATTCGGTTGTTCATGGTGTTTCTCCTCTTGGTATCCGCAGCGAGCGCTGCGTTCATATGGGGGGTGGAAAGGTGGCTTGGGGACAGTTCCGCCGGGGCGTGCGCGAGGCAGGCCGACCGGGGGAAGGCGGCTCGGGCGGTCAGTCGACGGTGACCACGACGGAGTGCCGGCCGCTGGCGCCGTCGGGGACGGTGCGGGCGCGTTTCTCGGTCTGCACCGCGCCGGTGCGGTCGGTGGCGCGCACGGTGAGGGTGTGGCCGCCCTTGGTGGCCTGCCAGGGGAAGGACCACTGGCGCCAGGTGTCACGGGAGTCCTCGGCCGCGAGGCGGGCCTGTCGCCAGGGGCCGTCGTCGACGCGGACCTCGACCTTGTCGATGCCCCGGTGCTGGGCCCAGGCGACCCCGCCGACCATGACGGTGCCGGCCCTGGGGCGGGCGAACGGCTTGGGCGTGTCGATGCGGGACTGGGTCTTGACCGGCGCCCTGCGGGCCCACTCGCGCCTGACCCAGTAGGGGTCGTACGCGTCGAACGTGGTGAGCTCGATGTCCTTGATCCACTTGCAGGCGGAGACATAGCCGTAGAGGCCGGGCACCACCATGCGGACGGGGAAGCCGTGCTCGAAGGGAAGCGGTTCGCCGTTCATCCCGACGGCGAGCAGCGCGTCGCGGCCGTCCATGACGTCCTCGACCGGGCTGCCGATCGTCATCCCGTCCACCGACCGGGCCACCAGCTGATCGGCTGGTCCTCCCCCGGAGGGAGGCCGGACCCCGCACTCCGCCAGCAGGTCGGCCAGACGTATGCCGAGCCAGCGGGCGTTGCCCACGTACGGGCCGCCGACCTCGTTCGACACACAGGTGAGCGTGATGTCGCGCTCGATCAGCTCTTGCCGCAGCAGGTCGTCGAAGGACAACGTGACCGGGCGGGCGACCCCCAGGCCGTGGATGCGCAGCCGCCAGGCGGTCGCGTCCACCTTGGGCACCACCAGCGCGGTGTCCACCCGGTAGAAGCTCCGGTTCGGCGTGGTGAAGGGGCTGATCCCGGAGACCCGCGACCGCGCGCCTTCGGGCACCGCGGGGGCGGGCGAGGCCGGGGCGGGCAGGACGAGGTCGTCCCGGGAGGCGACCGCGTCACGGCCGCTCGACCCGTTCAGCACCCGGCCGAGCGCTCCGGCTCCGACGGACGCGGCCGCGGCCGCACTCGCCGCGAGCACGAACCCACGTCGTTCCCACTGCGGCCCCTCGAACGTGTCGCCTCCCGGGACGCCGGGCCGACCGGGCGCCGGGTCCCGGATCCCGAGGCGGCCGACGAGCAGAAACAGCAGGCCGGCCCCGACGACCGCGCCCGCGGCGGAGGGCAGCGTGTCCGTGAGCCCTGTGGAATCCGGACGGCCGACCGCCGCCGCCGCGCCCACGGCACCGAAAAGAAGAACTCCGGCGGATCCACTCCGCCGGTGCCGCAGCGCGAGAACACCCAAGGCGAGAGCGAACAGCGCAAGGACGAAAAGGATCCCGAACTCGAGGACGAGTTTGTCGTCGGTGCCGAAATTCCGGACAGCCCAGGATTTCACGGCCGCGGGCGTGCGGTCGATCGCCGCACCTCCGACGGCGATGACCGGGCCGGCCTGCGGACGCACCCACCCCGACACCAGTTCGGCGACTGCGAGCGCGGCGAACCCGGCGACAGCGCCACTGAGCGCGCCGAGCGCCGGCCGCAGCCGACCGTGGGGATTTCGCCGTTTCTTCTCACCGTTCGTCACGTGGGGAATCCGGGCCCGGACGCAGAACGGATTGGTCTCTCACCCGATCGGAGAATTTCTTTTCCCGGACCAATCCGCGTCCGCCTCCGCAACGGATCAACCCTTATCGCAAGTGCGGCGGACCGGCCGGACAAAGGCCCTTCACGGCCGCTGTGCGCCGGTCCGTACGAGCTTCGCGTCACGGCCTGGAAAAGTTACCGACCGGTCGGTATCGTGCCCGTCATGACCACCGTCGCTCCGGACCCGCGCGCGGGCCGCCACTGTCACAGCACACTCAACTCGCTGCACGCGACGCACTACTTCTCCCCCGACGTGGGCCGGGAGCTGGGCGCGCTCGGCGTCACCCACCCGCGGGCCGTCAACTTCGCCGTGCGGGCGGCCGCGTTGGGGCCGGTGGGGGCCGGCGCGGTGACGGCGACGTTCTACAACTACAAGCACACGCTCGTCGCCCGGCACGTGCCCGCGGTCTGGGAGTCGGCCACGCCCGAACAGGTCCTGGCGGCCCGCACGCGCGCCGTCGACACGACGCTGCGGCGCCAGCTGGGCGCGGACGTGGTCGCGTCCGCGCAGATGGCGGAGGCGGCGCGGCTCGCCCTGCGCGCCACCGAGGCCTGCTCGCGCAGCGCCCGGCCCCTGTACTCGGCCCACGCCGACCTGCCGGTCCCCGAGGAGCCGCACCTGGCGTACTGGCACGCGGCCACGCTGCTGCGCGAGCACCGGGGCGACGGGCACCTGGCCGTTCTGGTCGCCGCGGGACTCGACGGTCTGGAGGCCCTGGTGACCCACACGGCGACCGGCAAGGGCATGTCGCCCAAGTGGGTTCTCGACACCCGCGGTTGGAGCCGGGAGGACTGGGACGCGGCGGCCGGCCGGCTGCGGGAGCGCGGCCTGCTGAACGCGGACGGGGAGCTGACCGAGCAGGGCCGCGCGCTGCGCCAGGAGATCGAGCGGGAGACGGACCGGCTGGACCGCGCCCCGTACGCGCACCTGGGTGCGGAGGGCGTGGCCCGGCTGACCGAGCTCGGCACGGGCTTCGTACGCACCGCGCTCGCCGCCGGCGCCTTCCCGGCGGATCTGCTCGCCAGGCGCTGACCTTCCGGACGCACCGCGGGGCGCGGGCGGCCCGTCTGCGCGCCGCCCTCGCCCCGCCCTGCCCTGCCCCGCCCCGCCCCGCCCTGCCCCGCCCCGCCTCAGCGCACGGCCGCCTCCGTCATCCCCGGCTGGTCGAACTGCGTCCGGTGCAGCTGCGCGTACCGTCCGCCGGCCGCGAGGAGTTCGTCGTGGGTGCCGCGTTCCACGACCCGGCCGGACTCGACGACGAGGATCAGGTCGGCGGCGCGCACGGTGGACAGCCGGTGGGCGATGACGATCGCCGTACGGTCCGCGAGGGCCTCGGCGAGGGCTTCCTGGACGGCCGCCTCGGACGTGTTGTCCAGGTGCGCGGTGGCCTCGTCGAGGATGACGACGCGCTGGCGGGCCAGCAGCAGCCGGGCGATGGTCATGCGCTGGCGCTCACCGCCGGAGAGGCGGTAGCCGCGTTCCCCGACGACCGTGTCGAGACCGTCGGGAAGGGAGCGGACGAGGTCGTCGAGGCGGGAGCGGCGCAGGGCGTCCCACAGGTCGTCCTCGGTGGCCTCGGGACGGGCCAGCAGAAGATTCGCGCGGACGCTGTCGTGGAAGAGGTGGCCGTCCTGGGTGACCATGCCGAGGGTGGCCCGCAGGGAGCCCGCGCTCAGGTCACGGACGTCGATCCCGCCGATCCGGACGGCGCCCGCGTCGACGTCGTACAGGCGCGGCAGGAGCTGGGCGACGGTCGACTTGCCGGCGCCCGAGGAACCGACGAGGGCGACGGTCTGGCCGGGCTCGGCGCGGAAGGAGACGCCGTGCAGGACCTCGGCGCCGCCGCGGGAGTCGAGGGCGGCGACCTCCTCCAGGGAGGCCAGGGAGACCTTGTCGGCGGACGGGTAGCCGAAGCGGACCTCGTCGAACTCGACGGAGACGGGGCCCGGCGGCACTTCGCGGGCGTCCGGCTTCTCCTCGATCAGCGGCTTCAGGTCGAGCACCTCGAAGACCCGCTCGAAGCTGACCAGCGCGCTCATCACCTCCACCCTGGCCCCGGCGAGGGAGGTCAGCGGGGCGTACAGGCGGGTCAGAAGCAGGGCGAGGGCGACGACGGCGCCCGGTTCGAGGGTGCCGTTCAGCGCGAGGTGGCCGCCGAGGCCGTAGACGAGGGCGAGGGCCAGCGCGGAGACGAGGGTCAGGGCGGTGATGAAGACCGACTGCGCGGTGGCCGTGCGGACGCCGATGTCCCGGACGTGGGCGGCCCGGGCCGCGAACTGGGCAGACTCCTCCTCGGGCCGGCCGAACAGCTTGATCAGCGTGGCGCCGGGCGCGGAGAAGCGCTCGGTCATCCGGGTGCCCATCGCCGCGTTGAGCGTGGCCGCCTCACGCTGCATGCCCGCCATCCGGCTGCCCATCCGCCGGGCCGGGAGCACGAAGACCGGCAGCAGGGCCAGCGCGAGCAGGGTGACCTGCCAGGACAGGGTGAGCATGACGGCGAGGGTGAGCACCAGGGTGACCAGGTTGGAGACCACTCCGGAGAGGGTGTTGCTGAAGGCGCGCTGGGCGCCGATCACGTCGTTGTTGAGTCGGGAGACGAGCGCTCCCGTACGGGTACGTGTGAAGAACGCGACCGGCATCCGCTGCACATGATCGAACACGGCCGTGCGCAGATCGAGGATGAGCCCCTCTCCCAGCGTCGCCGAGAGCCTCCTGCCCAGGATGCCGAGCGCCGCCTCCAGCACCGCGATGACCGCGATGAGCAGCGCCAGGCGGACGACCGTGCCCGGGTCGCCGTGCGACACGATCGCGTCGACGACCCGTCCGGCGAGGACGGGGGTGGCGACCGCCAGCAGCGCGGTCAGCACCCCGAGCAGGACGAACAAGCCGATCCGGCGGCGGTGCGGGCGGGCGAATGCGCCGATGCGGCGCAAGGTCACCCGGTCGAAGGGGCGGCGTTCCTGACGGGCGTTCATGACGCTGTAAAGCTGCGTCCAGGCGGTGCTCTCCATGCTCATGGGAGTGACCGTAGGACCTCAAGCAACCTTGAGGTCAACTTTTTCCCCGCATCCGGTAGGACAACGGATCAGGCACAGGATCAGGCACAGGATCAGACGAGGGACCCGATGACCGTACGTAATGTTCCGTCCCCGCTTCCGCTACCCGCCGTTGGCGCCGTGCCGAGAACCTCTCCGAGTGTGACAGCGGTTCCCCTTCCCCTTCCCCCGGGCAGGCCGGCCCGGCGCGTGCCGGTGCGCCGGATCCTGTGTCTGCTTCCGCTCCTGCTCGTCACCGTGGTCGCGGTGCGGCACCGGTCCGTTCTCGTCGAGGGCTTCGCACAGTTGCGCAGCGCGCAGTGGCCCTGGCTGCTGGCCGCGCTCGCAGCGACCTGCCTGACGTGGGTGGCGGCGGCCGTCACCCGGCAGGGCGCGGTGGTGGAGCGGCTGCCCGGACGGCGGCTGCTGGCCGCGCAGTTCGCGGCAGGCGCGGCCAACCACCTGCTGCCGACAGGGCTGGGCGCGAGCGCGGTCAACCTGCGCTTCATGACCGTGTGCGGAGTGCCCCTGGCCCGCTCCTCCGCGGCCCTCGCGCTGTATCTGATGGCGGAGGGCGTGGCCCGGGTGGGCCTGCTGGCGGTGCTGCTGCTGGTCTTCCCCGACGCGCTGCGGCTCGGCTCCCTGCTGCCCGGCGGGGCGCTCGGCCCGCTGCTGGGCGTCCTCGGCGCGGCCGTGCTGGTGGTGGCGGGCGCGCTCGCCCTCGTGCGGCGGCTGCGGTCGGCGGTGTGCTCGTTCCTGCGCACCGCGCTGGGCGAGGCGCGCTCGGTGCACTCCCGCCCGGCGCGGGCGCTGGCCCTGTGGGGCGGCTCGCTGGCGTTCCCGGTGCTCCAGGCGGCCGGCCTGGCCGCGGTGGGGCAGGCGTTGGGGCTGCCGGTGCCGGTGGCGCACATGCTGGTCGCGTACCTGGCGGCGACGGTGGCGGTCGCGCTGGTCCCGACGCCGGGCGGGATCGGTTCGGTGGAGGCGGCGCTGATCGTGGCACTGGTGGCGGCGGGCGGTCCGGTGGCGCTCGCCACGGCCGTGGTGCTCGGCTACCGGATCATCACGGTGTGGCTGCCGCTGGTGCCGGGGGCGCTGACGCTCGGTGCACTGGTACGGATGAAGGTCATCTGAGGCACCCGCGAGGCCTCGGCCGTCTCACGGCCGGACGCTCACGTGAACGGGACCGCCTTCCGGGTCGACCCGGTGCGTCCAGCCGGCCGGCAGGCGCAGGGTGCGGTTCGGCAGGGCGGCCGTCCACAGCCGTTCCCTGTGCAGCACGCGCCCGTTCTGGGTGACGAGCAGCAGGACGGGGCGGGCCAGTCCCCTGGCGGTGCGCAGGACGTACGGCAGGCGGTCCGCCGCAGTGACGCGGTTCGGGGCGATCCAGCGCAGGGGCGGATCCACGAGGAGCGGCACGGCGTCGGCGCGGTCGGCGCCCGAAGGCCGACCGGTGGCCGCGAGACGGTCGGTGGCCTCGAGGTGGTCGGTGGCCTCGAGGTGGTCGAGGACGGCTCCGGCGGCGTGGGCGCCCTCACGGACCGCGGTCGCCGCGCTCTCCACGGCGTGCAGCACGCTGCCGACGGCGAAGACACCGGGGCGTGAGGTGCGCAGGGCACCGTCGACGGCCGGGCCACGGGTGCCGGGGTCCAGGGTGAGCCCGCCGCGCCGGGCCAGTTCGTGGTCGGGGACGAAGTCGCCGGTGAACACGACGGTGTCGCAGGGCAGTACGGCCGTACGGCCGTCGCGGTGCCGAACCCGCACGCCCGACAGGCGTCCCTGGCCCAGCAGTTCGGCGACCGTGGCGCCGGTGAGGAGCGGAGTGCCGTGGCGCAGCCGGGAGTCGGCGGCACGGGCCGGGGTGGTCTGCGGGCGGGGCAGGTCGGTGAGCATCGCCACGACCGTGGCGCCGGCTGCCCGTACGGTGTCGGCGGCGGCGTACGAGACGTCCTCCGCGCCGACCACCACCGCGCGGGTACCGATCCGCTGCCCGTAGAGGTGTACGGCCTGCTGGAGTTCGCCGGTGGTGTAGACACCGGCCGGGCGGGTGCCGGGCACCAGCCTGGCCGCCCGGGGGCGTTCGCGGGCGCCGGTGGCCAGGACGACCGCCCGTGCGGTGATCGTCCCGGGCCCCTCGGCGCCGAGGGTGTGCAGGGCGAGGGGGCCGGCCCAGTCGAGGGCCGTCACGCCGGTGCGGACGGTCGCCCCGGCCTGCCGGGTCGCGGTGACCAGCAGCCGGGCGTACGCGGGGCCGGTGAGGGGATGCAGCAGGGTGCCGTAGCCGCCGTGCGCGCAGTGCCGCGGCGCTCCCCCGGCCCGTGTCTCCCGGTCCACGATCTCGACGCGGCCCGCTCCGGCGGCGGCGAGCCGGGCGGCGGTCGCGAGACCCGCGGGGCCCGCGCCGACGACCAGGACGTCGACCCGGCGTGCTCCGGCCGCTTCCGGGCCGGTCCTGTCCGCGCCGTTCATGTCCGGGCCGTTCATGTCCGGGCCGTTCATGTCCGGGCCTCCTCCAACAGGGCCCGCACGGCCGCCCCGCAGTGGAAGCCCTGGCAGCGGCCCGCGCGGGCCCGGGTGCGGCGGCGCAGTCCGTCGAGGGTGCGCGGCGGGATCGTGTCGGCGAGGGCGTCGCGGATCGCGCCCCGGGAGACGCGTTCACAGTGGCAGACGAGGACGCCGTACTCGGGGCCGGTCCGCTGCCGGTTCATCCGGACCGGTCGCAGTGCGCGCACCGGCCCCGGGTCGAGGCCGGTCTCGGTCTCGAGCAGACCGACGACGTGGGCGGCGATGGCGAGGGACGCGGTCAGACCGGTGGAGCGGATCCCGCCGACGGTGACAACGGCCCGACCGGGGTGGGCGGTGATGCGGTAGTCGTCGTGCTCGGTGGCGGCGCGCAGTCCGGCGTAGACGGCGGTGACCTCCTCGTCCAGGAGCCCGGGCAGGATGCGGCCGCCCTGCGCGCGCAGCCCCGCGAGGCCGTCGGCCGTGGAGTGCGTGGCCCGTTTGTCGTCCAGGTCCTCGGCGGTGGGGCCGAGCAGGACGTTGCCGTACACGGTGGGGGCGACCAGGACGCCCTTGCCGAGGGCCGTGGGCACGGGCAGCAGGATGTGGTGGACGAGATCGCGGGCGAACGTGTCGAAGACGATGAGCTGGCCGCGGCGCGGGGTGACGGTGAAGTCGTGGTGGCCGAGCAGCCGGTCGAGCGCGTCGGCGTGCAGCCCGGCCGCGTTGACGAGGAAGCGGGCGCGCAGGATGCCCCGGCCGGTGTCGATCAGATGGGTGTCGCCCTGCCGGTCCACCTGCCGGACCGGGGAGTCGAGGTGCAGGTCCACGCCGTGCCGCACGGCCTGGGTGGCGTACGCCAGCGGGGTCGTCCAGGGGCAGATGACGCTCTCGCCGGGCACGTGCAGGGCGCCGAGCGCGCCCGGTCCCAAGTGCGGTTCGCGCGCGTACAGTTCGGCGGCCCCGATCAGGCGCGCGGCCCGGTACTCGTTGCGCTCGGCCTTCTGCGCCAGGCGGGGCAGGGCGGCGAGCTGCTCCTCGTCCCAGGCCACGAGCAGCGCGCCGACCGGATCGACGGGGATGCCCGACTCGGCGGCGTACGCGGCGAGCAGGGCGGCGCCCTCACGCACCAGGCGGGCCTCCAGCGAGCCGGGGACCGCGTCGAAACCGGTGTGCAGGATCGCGGTGTTGGCCTTGGACGTGCCCTGGCCGATGTCGTCCTGGGCCTCGACGAGGGCGACCTTCAGGCGGGGCCGACGGGCGAGTTCGCGGGCGACGGCACAGCCGACGACCCCGGCGCCGACGATCGCGACGTCGTACGGAGCCGTGGGCAGCGGCCCCTCGGAGGTCACCGTCATGCCGACTCCCGCTCCAGCAACACGGCTACGGCGGAACGGAATTCGCCCAGCCGGTGCGCCGCCTCCGCCGCCGGGACGCGCGGCTCGTACACGGCCGAGGGCCCGCTGCCGGGCAGCGGGTCGGCGACGCTCGGACCGGGGGTGACGCCGAGGCGGGCCAGGGCGCCCGCGCCGAGGGCGGTCGCGTCGGGCAGCGGGGACACCTCGACGCGACACTGCGCCAGGTCGGCCTGGGTCTGCATGAGCAGCGCCGAGCGGGTCAGGCCGCCGTCGACCCGCAGGGTGGACACGGGCGTGCCGAGGTCGGCCGCCACGGCCTCGGCCAGCTCCACGACCTGTGCGGCCAGGCCCTCGCACAGGGCGCGCACCAGGTGCCCCGGGGTGGTGTCCAGGCCGAGTCCGGTGAGGGAGCCGCGCAGGTCACCGCGCCACCAGGGGGCGGCCAGTCCGGCAAGGGCGGGAACGAAGGTGACGCCCCCGCTGTCGGGCACGGTGGCGCCGACGGTGTCGAGGTCGGCGGCGCCCTGGATGACACCGAGGCCGGCGAGCCAGCGCACGGCGGAGGCGGCGGTGTACACCTGGCCGTCGAGACAGTAGGCGGTGCGTCCGCCCAGCCGCCAGGCGACGCAGCCGACCAGTCCCGAGGCGCTGCGGCGGGCCGTGTCGCCGGTGGGGGCGAGGAGGAACGCCCCGGTGCCGTAGGTGCATTTGGCGACACCGGGTGTGGTGACGCGGTGGGCGAACAGGGCGGCCTGCTGGTCGACGGCGAGGCCGGTGAGCGGGATCTCCGGGCCGAACGCGCGGGTCGTGCCGACCGGTCGGGCGTTGTCGACGATGTCCGGGAGCCGTTCACCGGACAGTCCGTAGAGGTCGAGGGCGCGCGGCGACCACCGCGAGCGGTCCAGGTCGAGCAGCTGGGTGCGGCCCGCGGTGGCGGCGTCGGTGACAAACGCGCCGGTGAGGCGGTGGACCAGCCAGGCGTCGCTGGTGGTGACGACTCCCTCGGTGGTGAGGTGACGTCGTATCCAGGCCATCTTGGGGGCGGCGAAGTACGGGTCCAGGGGCAGGCCGGTGAGGTGGCGCAACTCAGCTGCGTAAGGCTCCAGTTCGGCGCAGACCGAAGCGGCCCTGCGGTCCTGCCAGACGAGGGCGTCGGTGAGCGGGCGGCCCGTGGCCGGGTCCCAGGCGAGGACGGTCTCGCCCTGGTTGGCGAGGCCGAGCGCCACGACGGGTTCGCGGGCCTCGGCCAGCGCGTGGCGGCCGGCCGCGACGACCGAGTCGTACAGCGCGCCGGGGTCGACCTCGGCCAGTCCGCCGGATGGGTAGCGGGGGTGCACGGAGGCGAACCCGCTCCCGATCACGCCGCGTTCGGGGCAGATCACCAGTGCCTTGGTTCCGGAGGTGCCCTGGTCGACGGCGAGGACCGGACCCGTCATCGTGCCTCCCTGGGTGATCGGTCGGTGATCACGGGGCGACAGCCTGCCGTCGGGCCACGGGTCCCGTCAAGAGGCCCCGGACCAGCGGCGACCCGGCCCTCGTTCGCTGGTTGATGGTCAGTCAAATGCATTGTGCAAAAGGAGAGTTGGATCGAGCGGGAAACGCGTGTGACGCCTTTCCCGCGCCTCTATAGTGACGGCCGTCCGACGCGATCTCCTCACCCGCCGCTCCATCCGCCGCCCCGAGGAGGGCTGTTGTTACTCCACCCTGCCGTCGTGCCGGTACCACGCCCGCGGGCGGGTGGCTGATGGCGAGAGACGGAGCACGGCCGGCCTACGACCCCGCCGGGCACGACGGCGATCTGCGTGCCGCTCTCCAGGAGGTCCGCACCGGGCGCTGGCTGTCGATGCGCGTCCTGCTGGAGCGCACCACCGCGTGGTGCCAGTGGACGCGGCGTACCCAGGTGCTGGCCGCCGCGGCGGCCGGGACGGACGTGGTGCGGGCCTGGCTGGCCGAGGAACCGGACAGCGTGCCGGCCACGGTGATGCAGGCCCGGGTCGCCGTCGAGCGGGCGCTGCGGGCGCATCGCGAGCGCCATCTGCGCACGCACGAACTGTGGATCGAGGCCTGGGACCTGAGCCAGTCGGCGGCCCGGACGGCGCCGCCGGACCCGGTGCCGTGGGTGTGTCTGCTGGCGCTGGCCCAGCTGGACCGCAGGCTGCTGTGGGCGGAGCACCGGGCGCGGCCGCCCGAGCCGGGCCTTCCGCCGGGCCCGTGGGGGCTGCTGGCCGAGGCCGGCCGACGCGACCCGCACAACCGCGAGGCGCACCACCGCATGCTCCAGTTCCTGTACACGCAGGCGGGTTCCGGACGGCTGGCGGGGGCGGCGGGCTTCGCGCACCGGGTCGCGGGCACCGCACCGCCGGGTTCCGCGCTGCACGTCCTGCCGCTGTACGTGCGGGCCGAGCGCTACCGGCGCGGCGGCGGGCGCGGCGCCGCCCTCGACCTGCACTGGGTGGCGGAGGACGCGACCCGGGAGGCGCTGCGGGCGCGGGAGGCGTGGTTCGACCGCGCCGGCCCCGCCGAGCGCTCGCCGCTCGACCTCAACCACCTGGCGCACGCCCTGTGGGGAGCGCTCCGCTTCGCCGACGCGGCCGAGGTGTTCGACGCGATCGGCCCGTACTGCACGCCGCTTCCCTGGGCGTACCGCGCCCCGGCCCCGGGGGATCACGCCGAGGCCGTGCAGGTGTTCCTCCAGGCCCGTACGCGCAGCCGGCCTCCGGCGCGGGGGCCCGGTTCCTGACACCGTCCGCGTCCCCTGCCCCCTGCCCCCCTACTACTCATCGCCCGCCACTCCCCCGACTCCCCCCACTCCCGCCTCCCTCCTCTTCTGCCCCGCGCTTCCTCGTGGCCCGTCTTCCTCCGGAGGTTTGTCATGTCCAGCGTCCCCGACCCCGCGGCTCTGCCCGGCTTACCCGCCGCACCCTCCGTACCCTCCGTACCCGGTCCCGACGAGGAGCAGCGGCTGCGCGAACTCGGCTACCGGCCGGTGCTGGCCCGCCGGATGGGCGGCTTCGGCAACTTCGCGATCAGCTTCTCCGTGATCTCGATCCTGTCCGGCTGTATGACCCTGTACGGCTTCGGCATGGGCGCGGGCGGCCCCGCGGTGATGCTGTGGGGCTGGGCGGGCGTCGGCCTGTTCGTGCTCTGCGTCGGGCTCGCGCTGGCCGAGGTCACCAGCGCCTATCCGACCTCCGGCGCCCTGTACTACATGGCCGACCGGCTCGGCGGCCGGCGCTGGGGCTGGTACACCGGCTGGCTGAACCTGCTCGGCCTGCTCGGCGCGATCGCCGGCATCGACTACGGCGCCGCGCTGTTCGTGGGCGCGTTCGCCAATCTGCGCTGGGGCTTCGAGCCGACGCCGGAGAAGACGATGCTGATCTTCGTGGCGATCCTGCTGCTGCACGCCGTGCTGAACCTGTTCGGCGTCCGCCTGGTCAGCGTCCTCAACTCGGTCTCCGTCTGGTGGCATCTGGCGGGGGTGGCGCTGATCGTCGGCGCGCTGTGGATCGTCCCGGACCACCACCGGTCGCCGTCGTTCGTGTTCACCGAGTTCGTGAACGACACCGGCTGGCACAACCCGGTGTACGTGGCCGCGATCGGGCTGCTGCTGGCCCAGTACACGTTCTCCGGCTACGACGCCTCGGCCCATCTCTCCGAGGAGACCTCCAACGCCTCGGTGGCGGCGGCCAAGGGCATCGTGCGTTCCATCTGGGTGTCGTGGCTCGCGGGCTTCGCGCTGCTGGCGGGGCTGACCTTCGCCGTCCAGGACTACGCCGCCACCCGCGCCACCGCCACCGGCGTGCCGCCCGCGCAGATCCTCCTCGACGGGCTGGGCACGGACGGTGCGAGCGCGCTGCTGGTCGTGGTGATCACCGCCCAGTTGTTCTGCGGGAACGCCGAGGTCGCCGCCGCCAGCAGGATGGTCTTCGCGTTCAGCCGGGACCGGGCCCTGCCCGGCTCGGCTCTGTGGCGCAAGGTCAGCAGCCGTACCCAGACGCCGGTCGCCGCCGTGTGGCTGTCGGTGGCGGTCGCGGGTGTGCTCGCCCTGCCGTCCCTGTACTCGGCGACGGCGTACGGCGCGGTCACCGCCATCAACGTCATCGGCATCACACCCGCGTACGCCATCCCGGTGCTGCTGCGGCTGCGCGCCGGGGACCGTTTCCGGCCGGGTCCGTGGCATCTGGGCCGCTGGAGCCGTCCGGTCGGGTGGGTCGCCGTGGTGTGGGTGGCCTGTGTGACGGTGCTGTTCTGCCTGCCCCAGTCGTCGCCGGTGACGGTGGACACGATGAACTACGCGTCCGTGGCGCTGGCCGTCGTACTGCTCCTCGCCACGGTGTGGTGGTTCGTGGCCCGCCGTTCGTACGGGACGCCCACCACGGCGGCCTACGGATCGGACCGCGAGCAGGCCGAACTGGCCGAGGGAATCGTCTGAGCTGCGGGATCCCGCCACCGCGAGCCGATCCTCGGGTACGAACTCCCGTGCCGGATACGGCAGGATGAGCGGTCGCGCCCGCTGCGCGAACGGCGGGCGCGACCGCACACCCCGGAACCGAACAGGTGACATCGTGACGAGACTTCACATCCGGCCGTCGGCGACCCCCCGTGCCGCGGATCGACTTCCCGGAGGTGACCGGTGAACCGCGCCCTGACCCTGGACGACGCAGTCATCGCCGGAATCGCCCTGGCCACCGGCCTGTTGGCCGCCTTCCTGTCCCGCACGCTGCTGCGCTGGCTGGCGAAGCACGCCAAGCGCACGAGGTGGAGCGGCGACGACGTCGTCGTGGACGCGCTGCGCACGGTGGTGCCGTGGTCGATGATCGCCGGTGGCGCGGCCGCCGCGGCCGCGGTGCTGCCGCTGACGAAGGCCGTCCAGCACACCGCCAACCAGTGCCTGACCGTGCTGCTGATCTTCGTGGTGACCGTGTCGGCGGCGCGGGTCGTCGCCGGCCTCGTGCAGTCGGTGACCTCCTCGCGCTCCGGGGTCGCCGGGTCGGCCACGATCTTCGTGAACATCACCCGGATCCTGGTCCTGGCGATCGGCTTCCTGGTGGTGCTCCAGACGCTGGGCATCTCCATAGCCCCGCTGCTCACCGCCCTGGGCGTCGGCGGTCTGGCCGTCGCGCTGGCCCTCCAGGACACCCTGGCGAACCTGTTCGCGGGCATCCACATCCTGGCCTCCAAGACCGTCCAGCGCGGTGACTACATCAAGCTGAGCAGCGGCGAGGAGGGCTATGTCGAGGACATCAACTGGCGTCAGACGACCGTGCGCGCCCTCTCCAACAACCTCGTCGTCATCCCCAACGGACAGCTCGCCAAGACGAACATGACCAACTACATGCGTCCCGAGCAGCAGTTGACGATCCTGGTGCAGGTGGGCGTGGCCTACGACAGTGACCTGGAGCAGGTGGAACGGGTGACCTCGGAGGTCATCGCGGAGGTCATGACGGGCGTCGACGGCGCCCTCCCGGACCACGAACCCGCCATCCGCTTCCACACCTTCGGCGACTCGCGGATCGGCTTCACGGTGATCCTGGGCGTCGGCGAGTTCAGCGACCAGTACCGGATCAAGCACGAGTTCATCAAGCGGCTGCACCGCCGCTACCGCGAGGAGGGCATCCGGATCCCGGCGCCGGCCCGCACGGTGGCGTTGCAGTCGGGCGCGGTCGTCATCCCGCAGCAGCGGACCGGCGACGACTTCGTGCACGGCGGGATGAGCGCCCTGCACGACTGACGGCGGCCGAGGGCGTCGGCCGCCGGGTCAGAGCGCGGCCGAGTTCTCGTGCGGGTGCGCGCCCGCCTGCCGGCGGGGGCGGTGAGGGACGGCGTCACCGGGGTGACCGTCCGGTCAAGGACGGCCGGGCGTCCTCGGTGTCGTCGTGCCGTACAGCCAGGCCACCGGAAGCCGGACACGTCCTGCCCGCTGGTGTGCGAGGCGATGCCGATGCAGTCCTGCGTCGACGCAGGCGAGGTGGTGGGCGTCGACGCGGTGGCCATCGTTGCCGAGGGCCGGGAGGACGGGGTCGCCGAGGGTCTCGGGGGCCGTCCCGGGGGCCGGGGCGTCATCGGTCCTCGCGCCCGCGCACGCCGTGTCTCCCCCGGCCGGAACCGCCGCCGTGCCGATCAGTGCGGCCGCCGGGGCCGTCACTCTGCCGCGATGTCTCATGGTCCGTTTGCGCTCGGGCGGCCGGGTGGTCGGTCCGGCCGTCGGACGAGGTGCACGCTGTGCACCCGCGTGACCACGAGAACGGACGCTTCGGTCGCCCCGCCGGACCACCCGGACATCCCGGGGTGTGGGAGACCCCTGTCGAGCCGACGCCGGTCACGAGATATCTTGATGTCGAGCAATGTTGCAGACGTGGAGCGGAGCACCCGGTGACTGACTCGACCATCATCTATACGCACACTGACGAGGCCCCGGCCCTGGCGACGTATTCCCTCCTGCCGGTGGTCCAGGCTTACGCCTCTCAGGCGGGTGTCGCCGTCCAGACGCGGGACATCTCGCTGGCCGGGCGGATCATCGCCCTGTTCCCGGAGTACCTGACCGAGGACCAGCGGATCCCGGACGCGCTGAGCGAGCTCGGTGAGCTGGCCAAGACGCCCGAGGCCAACATCATCAAGCTGCCGAACATCTCGGCGTCGATCCCGCAGCTCAAGGCCGCGATCGCCGAGCTCCAGGCGCAGGGCTACGCGCTGCCGGCCTACCCGGACGACCCGAAGACCGACGAGGAGCGGGAGATCCAGGCCCGCTACGACAAGGTCAAGGGCTCCGCCGTGAACCCGGTCCTGCGCGAGGGCAACTCCGACCGCCGCGCCCCCGCGTCGGTCAAGAACTACGCGAAGACCCACCCGCACCGCATGGGCGCCTGGTCGCCGGAGTCCAAGACCAACGTCGCCACCATGGGCGTGGACGACTTCCGCTCCACCGAGAAGTCGGTCGTGATCTCCGAGGCCGGCTCCCTGAGGATCGAGCTGGTCGGCGACGACGGCTCCACCAAGGTGCTGCGCGAGTCGGTACCCGTCCTCGAGGGCGAGGTCGTCGACGCCTCCGTCCTGCACGTCGCGCCGCTGCGCGAGTTCCTCACCGCGCAGATCGCCCGGGCCAAGGCCGAGGGCGTGCTGTTCTCCGTGCACCTCAAGGCCACGATGATGAAGGTCTCCGACCCGATCATCTTCGGTCACGTGGTCCGCGCCTTCTTCCCGAAGACCTTCGCGCGGTACGGCCAGACGCTCGCCGCGGCCGGCCTGACCCCGAACGACGGTCTGGGCGGCATCTACAAGGGCCTGGAGTCGCTGCCGGAGGGCGCCGAGATCAAGGCCTCCTTCGACGCCGAGCTCGCCGAGGGCCCGGCACTGGCCATGGTCGACTCCGACAAGGGCATCACCAACCTGCACGTGCCGTCCGACGTGATCGTCGACGCCTCGATGCCGGCCATGATCCGCACCTCCGGTCACATGTGGGGCCCGGACGGCCAGGAGGCCGACACCCTCGCGGTGCTGCCGGACTCCTCCTACTCCGGCGTCTACCAGGCCGTGCTCGACGACTGCCGTGCCCACGGCGCCTACGACCCGTCGACCATGGGCTCCGTCCCGAACGTCGGCCTCATGGCGCAGAAGGCCGAGGAGTACGGCAGCCACGACAAGACCTTCGAGATCCCGACCACCGGCACGGTCCGCCTCGTCGACCGGGCCGGCAACGCGCTGATCGAGCAGACGGTCTCCGCGGGCGACATCTTCCGCGCCTGCCAGACCAAGGACGCGCCGATCAAGGACTGGGTGAAGCTGGCCGTCGCCCGCGCCCGCGCCACCGGCAACCCGGCCGTGTTCTGGCTGGACGAGACCCGCGCCCACGACGCGAACCTGATCGCCAAGGTCAACGCGTACCTGTCGGAGCACGACACCGAGGGCCTGGACATCCGGATCCTCAACCCGGTCGAGGCGACCAAGCTGTCGGTGGAGCGCATCCGCCGCGGCGAGGACACCATCTCCGTCACCGGCAACGTGCTGCGCGACTACCTGACCGACCTCTTCCCGATCCTGGAGCTGGGCACCAGCGCCAAGATGCTGTCGGTCGTCCCGCTGATGGCGGGCGGCGGCCTGTTCGAGACGGGCGCCGGCGGCTCCGCGCCGAAGCACGTCCAGCAGCTGGTCCGGGAGAACTACCTGCGCTGGGACTCCCTGGGCGAGTTCTTCGCGCTCGTGCCCTCCTTCGAGCAGTACGCCGAGTTCACGGGCAACACCCGTGCCAAGGTCCTGGCCGACACGCTCGACCGCGCCACGGCGACCTTCCTGAACGAGGACAAGTCCCCGACCCGTCGTGTCGGCGGCATCGACAACCGCGGCAGCCACTTCTACCTGTCCCTGTACTGGGCGCAGGAGCTGGCCGCGCAGACCGAGGACGCGGACCTCGCCAAGGCCTTCGCGCCGCTCGCCGAGACCCTCGCGGCGAACGAGCAGACCATCGTCGACGAGCTGAACGCCGTCCAGGGCAAGCCCGCCGACATCGGCGGCTACTACCAGCCCGACCCGGCGAAGGCGGCCGCGTTCATGCGCCCGTCGGCCACCTGGAACGAGGCCCTGGCGTCGCTGAGCTGACGCACCGCGACACCCACCTCCGCCCCGGCCGGGTCTCTCCCGGCCGGGGCGGCCGTGTGTCCTGCCCCGCCCCACCGCTCCGCGACACCGCCGACCCGGCCCCGTCCCACCGCCCACCGCCCTCGACCCTCGAGGAGCCGGCTTTCGGGGCGGCGACGACCGCACAGGTCATCCGGACGGGTCGACATGGCATCTTGATCATGCGCCACGCCCACCGACAACACCCCCGGAGCAGCCTCATGACCCCTGCCGCACCGTCCTTCTCCTTCCTCCCCGGCGCCGCCGGCTCGCCGGTGATCCTCCATGTGCCGCACTCGGCCCGGGAGATACCGGCCGGGGTGCGGGAGGGCATCGTGCTGGACGACGGGGCGCTGGAGCGGGAGCTGGACCACATCACCGACTCGCACACCGCGGAGATCGCCGAGGCGGCGGCGCGGCTGGCGGGAGTGACGCCCTGGCGGTTCGTGAACCGGCTGTCGCGGCTGGTCGTCGATCCGGAGCGGTTCCCGGACGAGCGCGAGGAGATGCGGGCCGTCGGCATGGGGGCCGTGTACACGCGGACCACGCACCGCGAGGTGCTGCGGCCGCGGGAGACCGATCCCGAGCCGCTCGTCGCCCGCTACTTCAGGCCCTACGCGCAGGCGATGACCGACGCCGTCGCCGAGCGGCTGGCGGCGGTCGGACGTGCCGTGGTCGTCGACGTGCACTCCTACCCCGCCGAGCCGCTGCCCTACGAGCTGCACCCCGAGGGACCGAGGCCGCCGGTCTGCCTCGGCACCGACGCCTTCCACACCCCGCCCGAGCTGCTGGCCGCCGCGCGCGAGGCCTTCGGGGAGGCGGTCGGGGAAACCGGGCTCGACAGCCCGTTCGCCGGGGCCTACGTGCCCCTGGAGCACTACGGCAGGGAACCGCGGGTGAGCGCGCTGATGGTGGAGATCCGGCGCGACACGTACATGACGGAGCCGGGCGGACCGGCCGGCCCGGGACTCACCCGGCTCGCCTCGGCGCTCGCCGCCCTCGTGGACACCGTGTCCGCCTGACCTGCGACCCCACCCACCCGCATCGGACAGGTTGCCGGACCCGGTGCCGGTCGGCGACACGGCCGAGCAGCCCACCGTGGCGGCCTGCCGGGCCCCGTCCGCCGATGGGCGGCACGCCCGTCGACGCACCGCCGGCCGGCTGCCGGGGCTGCGGCTCACGGTCCCGGCCGGGCGGGTCGCCTCGCGGTGGAGGTCCGTCGTCCGGGGGCCGCGAAGGCCGTCCGTCGTCGGCCTCAGGCGCGCAGCCACTCCGTCACGACGACCTCCGCGTCGGTCCGCAGCCGGAGGGCGAACGGGCCGCCCGCAGGCGCGTCGCAGGCGAAGCGGCCCATGTCGTCGGCGGTGAGCGAGGCGCCCGCCCGGGGACCGTTCAGGACCTCGATCGAGGCCGACTGGGGCGGCAGCAGCTGACCCATCAGTCCCTCGTCGGTCACCTCCACGTCGACCGTCAGCCCACCCGTGTGGAAGGTCAGCATCCGCGGCACGTCCACCGCTCCCCGCACCGGGATGGCGTCGACCAAGGAGTCGAAGGTCAACTCGGCGATCCGCGCGTCCAGGTCGTGCAGCGCGTACGCCTCGATGGCGGCCCGCCGCAGCTCGGCGGGGACCGGGTCCAGGATGGCGGCGGCCTGGCGGAGTTCCTCCTCCAGCCGGTCGTGGTCGAACTCCTCGTCGACGAAGGGGACTTCGCCGAAGAAGTCGTCCGGCTCGTCGTCGTTGACGCCGTTCATGCCGTTCATGCCGTTCACAGTGCTCCCCGTGCGTCGAGTCGGGCGCGCAGGCGGCGCAGACATCGCTGGCGCATCGGTCCGATGCTGCCGACGGCGATGCCCAGGGCGGCCGACACCTCCTGATAACTGGGCGGCGGCGAGGCGATCAGGACCCGCAGCAGCTGCCGGCAGCGCTCGCCGAGCGCCTCGAACTCCTGCCACAGGAACCGGACCCGCTCGCTCTGCGCGGCCGCCTCCTCCGAGTCGAGGACCGACTGCTCAGGAGTCAGATCCTCACTGGCCCGGTCGAGCAGCAGCGGATCGTCGGTCGGCGTCAGCCGCCTTGAGCTCTTGATCACTTTCAGGCACTCGTTGCGCGCGGTGCTCGCGAGCCACGAACCGGCCTTGTGCGGCTCGCGGATCCGCCCGAGATGCTGGGCGAAGCGGAACCACACCGTCTGGTACACCTCGTGCCCGTCGGCGTCGGAGAGCCGATGCGCGCGCACGACCGACCACACCAATGGGCTCAGCCCGTCCACCAGCGCCTTCCAGGCCGCCGTGTCACCGTCGACGGCGGACTGGACGAGCGCGCCGACATCAGTACGGTCCACGGCCCCACCCCTCGTGTACGGCCTGTCATCGTACGCCGTGGCGGGGCACCTCTCGGACGTCATGCCGGCCTCACGCCGGACCCACCTGGGCCGGCCGCCAGGTGGGCGGAAGCAGTGCCGGTACCTGCGCACCCCGCACCTCGGCGAACTCGGAACCGGTGGCGAGGAGTCGGCGGGCGGCGGCCCGTGGATCGGTCAGCCCGTGCGCGCTCATGTGGGCCGCCACGAGCCCGGCCACCAGCGGGGTCGCGAAGGAGGTGCCGCTCCAGGACGCCAGCCCCTCGAACATCACCTGGTCCGGCTTGCCCGGGGTGACCTGCTGCGCCTCGCTCAACACCCCGGTGTGGCGCGGGGAGCGGCAGGTGCAGGAGTAGCCGAAGCCGTAGCGGCAGGCCTCGTAGGTGGAGTGCTGGTAGACGTACGGCACGGGGCTGTCGAACCCGGTGAGGGCGCTGGTGAGGCGCTCGCCGGGGGCGTAGACCTTCACCCAGGGGCCGTGGTTGCTGAAGCAGGCGCCGAACTCGCCGTCGCCGCGCAGCGCGCCCACCGACAGCACCGCGTCGGCGTACTCGGGCAGCGAGGCGTAGGCGGCGGGCCAGAAGGGCGCGGCGCTGCCGTTGTTGCCGGCCGCAGCGACCAACAGGGTTTCCTGGGAACGGAGTTCCTCCATGAACGCGGCCACGCCGAGCAGGCCGTCTACCCGGCCGTTGGAGGTGCCCGCCGACAGGCTGATGATGTCCGGCCAGCCGTCCTGCACGGCGTCGAAGAGCCGCTCGCCGAACTCGGACTCCAGGATCGCGCCGGCGTCGTTGAGGGTGCCCCGGACGGTGACGTCCGTGTCCGGCGCGACGGCCGCGACGAGCCCGGCGATGAACGTGCCGTGGCCGACGTACTGCTGGAGGATCCCGTCCTCGTCGGTCTCCCTGACCTGGGCGTCGCCCTCGGTGCGGGCCAGCAGCGGGTAGGAGCGGTAGTCGTGGGTCAGGCCGGTGTCGATCACGAGCACGCCGACGGCGTCGGAGCCCTCCGCGCCCGCCGCGGCACGGGCCGCCGGTGCCGCGGAGGGGTTGGGCCGGGCGCTGCGCGGGGCCGGCACCGGTTCGTCGCCGGGGCAGGCGTTGACGGCGATCGACACCAGGTGGTTGCGGCTGACCAGACGGCGGCCGGCCCGGCCCTCCGTCTCCCGCAGCGCGCGCAGGGCCCCGGCGACGGTGTGGTCGGCGCCGCGGCCGCCCTCGCCGGGGTCGCCGACCCGGATCCGGGTGATGCCCGAACGGTTGGTCTCCGGGCCCGCCCGGCGCACATGGTCGGGGACCAGACCCTCGGTCGCGGTGAAGTGCGAGCGGACGGCGTCCTCGACGGTCCGGGCCTCCTCGCCGTCGCGTGCGAGGACGACACCCTTCTCATAGATGAACTCGGCGGAGT
The DNA here is from genome assembly GCF_032248645.1 of Streptomyces zaehneri. Classification (NCBI taxonomy): domain Bacteria; kingdom Bacillati; phylum Actinomycetota; class Actinomycetes; order Kitasatosporales; family Streptomycetaceae; genus Streptomyces; species Streptomyces zaehneri. Next base: position 221,635 of record NZ_JASTTJ010000003.1, on the reverse strand, counting down.
CGTCCGGCCCCATCGCCAACGGGACGTCGGGCAGCGCACGTTGGAGATGGTCGAACTGCTCGTGGAATCGCTGTGGTGCCATGGCGTGTCCTCCCCTACAGCCGGTGGTCGACAGCAAGACCCGCGGGACGGCCGTCTGATACAGGTGGTGCGACGGCGGATAGGGGTGGTGCGGTTGCGTCCGCGCGCCCCCTCACGATGCCGATTCCGTTGACACGACGTCCAATTGTTACTGGTGGATACAGTGCCGAACCGGTGTGGCACGCAGGCCGGAGCACTACCATCCGTGGAGTGACAGCGGGAAACGAATCGGTTCTCGAACTGCTGCCGATGGTGTTCGCCGCCCCGGGCGACGCGTTGTCGCGGGCGGAAGGCGTGCTCGACACCGATCCGACGCCGTTGCACGCCTCGGTCGCCCACCAGGTGATCGGCATCTGGCAGCGGGACTGGGGCGACATGCGTCTGGCCCTGGACCATCTGCGGCGCGCCCGGGACCTCGCGGCGCGCGCGGACTCGGCCGAGCGGGAGGCGGACGTCCTCGGCACGCTCGGCGTGGCGCTGGTGCACGCGGGCCGGACCCGGCAGGGGCTCGCCGCCTTCGAGCGGGGGGTCGAGCGCGGGACCGGCCACACCCGCGCCCGCGTGATGTACCGGCGGGCCTACTCCCTGTGGGTCCTCGGCCACCATCGCGAGGCGCTGGAGGACGTACGCCGGACGATCCCCGTGCTGCGTCAGGCCGACGACGTCATCTGGACGGCGCGCGCCCTCACCCTGCGCGCCACCGTGCACCTGGCCCTCGGGGCGGTGGAGCGGGCCGAGGCGGACTTCACGGCGGCCGAGGCGCTGTGGGACACCACCGGCCAGGAGCACGACAAGGCGGACGCGGTGGAGAGCCGGGGGCTCGCCGCCTTCCGCTCCGGGGACGTGCCGGCCGCGCTGCGGCTCCTCGACGAGGCGGAGGAGCGGTACGCGAAGCTCGGCACGCCGACCTTCATGCTCAACATCCGGCGCTGCGAGGTCCTGATGGCCGCCGGTCTCGCGCCGGAGGCGCTGGCCGAGGCGGACGCGGCGATCGGCGTGCTGGACGGCATCGGCGGGCAGTCCACCCGCAAGGCCGAACTGCTGCTGACGGCCGCGAGGGCGGCGCGGCTGGCGGGCGATCCGGGGACGGCGATCGCCCGCGCGGCGGTGGCCGAGCGGCTCTTCGCCGGGCAGCGGCGCACCTGGTGGGAGACGCACGCCCGGCTGGTGCTGATCGAGGCGCGGGTGGCCACCGGACGCGGCTCGGGGCGGCTGGTCGCGGACGCCGCCAGGCTCGCCGAACGGCTGGCCTCCTTCCAGGCGCCGGCCGCACCGGAGGCCTGGCTGCTGGCGGGCCGGATCGCGCTGGACCTGAACTGGACCACGGACGCCGAGCGTTACCTCCAGATCGCGGCCCGCAGCCGGCGCAGCGGGCCGCCCCTGGCACGGATGACGGGCTGGGCGGCGCAGGCGCTGTGGGCGCGGGCCACCGGCTCGGGCCGGGGCGTGCTGGAGGCCTGCCGGCGCGGGCTCGACGTCCTCGACGACCACCGCACGACGCTGGGCGCCTCGGAGCTGCGGGCCCGGGCCACCGCGCAGGGCGCCGAGCTCGCCGCGCTGGCCCAGGAGGTCAGTCTGGAGCGGGGAGGGCCGAGACAGTTGCTGGTGTGGAGCGAGCGGTGGCGGGCCACGGCACTGTCGACGCCGCCCACCCGGCCGCCGGCCGACCCGGCGCTGCTGAGCGGGCTGACCGCGTTCCGGGTGATCGCCGCCCGCGCCGAGGCCGCCCGGATGGACGGCCGGCCGGTGCCGACGCTCGAGCGTGAACAGCGGCGCCTGGAGCGGGAGATCCGCTCCCGGACCCTGCACATCAGCGGGGTCACGCCCTGGGGCGGCGACCGGTTCGGCGGGGACCGGTTCGACGCGGGCCGGCTGCTGGAACGGCTCGGCGACGGGCGGCTGGTCGAACTGGCCGTACTGGACGGGCGGGTTCAGGTACTGCTGTGCGGGGGCGGGCGGGTGCGCCGCTTCCCGGGCGGGCTGCTGGCCGAGGCGGAGCGGGAGGCCGAACACGTACAGGCCGGACTACGGCGGCTGGCCCACCCCGGCGCGGAGGGCCGGCTGCCGGTGGTGGAGGCGGCGGGGCGCAGGCTGGAGGAACTGCTGCTCGGCGAGGCGGCGAGGCACCTGGGCCCGGGTCCGCTGGTCGTGGTGCCGCCGGCCCGGCTGCACCGGGTGCCGTGGGCACTGCTGCCGTCGCTGCGGGAGCGGGTGGTGAGTGTGTCGCCGTCGGCCAGCGGCTGGCTGCGCGCGCGGGAGACCGAACCGCCCCCGGGCGGCCGGCAGGTCCTCGTACGGGGGCCGGGGCTCGCGTCCTGCGGGGCGGAGGTGCCGGAGGTCGCCGGGCGGTACGGCAGGCCGATCGTGCTGGAGCAGGAGGACGCCCATGTGTCGCGGGTGTTGAAGGAGTTGGACGGGGCCGCGCTGGCGCACATCGCCGCGCACGGCACGTTCCGCGGCGACAGCCCGATGTTCTCGTCCCTGCGGATGGCGGACGGACCGCTGATCGTCCACGACTTCGAGCGGCTCGCCCGCAGCCCGTACCGGATCATCCTCTCCAGCTGCGACACCGCCCGGCTCGCCTCGGTCGGCGCGGACGAACTCCTGGGCCTGGTAACGGCGTTGCTGCCGCTGGGCACGGCGGGTGTGCTGGCGAGCAGCGCTCCCGTCAACGACGCGGCGGTCGTCCCGCTGATGCTGGCCCTGCACAAGGGCATCAGCGCGGGCCTCTCCCTGGCCGAGGCCCTGCGGGACGCCCGTGCCGCGCTGCCGGACGACGCGCTGCACCAGGCGACGGGATGGGCGTTCACGGCGTTCGGCGCGGCCTGAGACGCCCCGGGGCCGGCCTGTTCAGGCCGGCTGATCGACCAGCCACGGAAGCGCGCCGCGGTCGCCGGCGCCGAGCCGGGTGTAGGCGCCGTAGAGGTGGTTGCCCACGGTCCGGACGGACAGGGTGAGGCGTTCGGCGATCTGCCGGTTGCTGAGGCCCGCCGCGGCGAGGGTGACGATCTGCCGTTGGCGGGCGGTGAGTTCGCCCAGGACCAGACCGGACAGCGCCGGGGTGCGGGCGCCCTGGCAGCGCCGGGCCAGGGCGACGGCACGCGTACGGGCGGTGCGGGCCGCACCGGCGTCCCGGTGGACGCGTACCGCCTGCGCGTACGCCTCGGCCGCGAAGAGAAGGAATCCGCGCTCCTCCAGCTCGGCGGCCACCAGGTCGAGCGCCGGTCCGTCACCCCGGGCCAGCGCCCGGGCGTGCCGGGCGAGGCAGCCGTCGCTGGGCAGCAGCCCGATCGCGCGCCGGGGAGCCCCGAGGCGGACGGCGTCGTAGGCGATGTAGGGGTCGTGGGCGTTGTAGGGGTCGTGGGCGTGGCAGAGGCCACTGGTGCGGGTGCAGGGGTCGTCGGAGCCGGGCCCGGTACCGGTCTCAAGCCCGGTCTCGGCCCCGGTCTCAAGCCCGGACTCGGCCCCGGTCTCAAGCCCGGACTCGGCCCCGGTCTCAAGCCCGGACTCGGCCCCGGTCTCAAGCCCGAACTCGGCCCCGGTCTCAAGCCCGAACTCGGCCCCGGTCTCAAGCCCGGTCTCTTCGAGTGTCTTCAGGGCCGTGTCGAGGTCTCCGCGGGCTGCCGGGGGCCAGGCGGCGGTGCCGGGGTGTTCGGCGAGGAGGTCGATCGGTGTGCCCGTCTCGCCCGACTGGGCGGCGGCCAGGGCCAGTTCGGTGCGGCAGGCGCGGTCCTGCGGGGCGGTCGCCAGGCCCTCCCGCGCCCAGGCCGCCGCCTCGCGCAGTTCACCCCGCAGCCGTGAGAACCGCGCGCGGACGGCGGCGTACCGCGCCGGTACCGGTTCCCCCTCGGCGACGGCCCACTCCCCCACCGGCGTGGGCGTCGTCCTGACGTCGGCCCGCTCGATGCGTCGGGTCAGCCCGGCCGCCTCGGCGTCGAGGGCGGACGCGGTGGACCGTCGTCGGCCGGTGAGCCGCCTCGCGCGCAACCGGCCCGCCTCGGCGCGCAGGACCGGGCCGTGCAGGGGGTGGGCCAGACGGACGGCCGTGTCGTCGCCCACGTCGAGGAGGCCGTCCGCCTCCAGGCGTTCGAGGATCCTCAGGTCCAGCGCGTCCGCCGCCAGTGGCAGCGGTTCGGCGAAGGCGAGCCGGTCGAGGATCTCGCGTTCGTCGGGGCAGGTGCGGGCGAGGACGGCGGCGGCGCGTTCGCGCAGGGCCGGGGTCACCGGGACGCGGCCGCGCCAGGCCCGCTCGTCGGTGTCCGCGTCCCTGGTCAGCAGGCTCTGCTCGCGCAGCGCGTCCAGCAGGTCGCGCAGGAGGCGCAGATCGCCCCCGCACAGGCGGTGCAGGCGGTTGACGGCGAGGGGTTCCAGGGGGCCGCCGGCGCCGGCGCCGAGGAGTGTGGCGGTGTCCTCGCGGGGCAGGGGTTCCAGGGCCAGGCGGGGCAGCAGTTCGCCGGTCCACAGGCGGGCGACCGCGCCGGGCGGGCGGGCCCCGTCCGTGACGAGGACCAGCAGACGGGTTCGGCCCTGGACGGCGAGCTGGTGGAGCAGGGCCGCGGAGGCGTCGTCCAGCAGATGTGCGTCGTCGGCCAGCAATTGCCTTACACCGGACAGGAGTTGGACCGCCCTGTGCAGGGTGACACCCTCGGGGAGCAGGTGGGCGAAGGCGGCGAACGGCAGGTCGCGGGTCCCGGGGGTGCCGGCCACCCGGGCGCAGTCGGTGCCGCGGAGCGCCTCCATGGCCAGCCGGGTACGGCCGCAGCCCGCCGGTCCGGTGATCACCATGCCGGGCCGGCCCACCGTCAAGGAGCGGCGGACGAGCGCCAGTTCCTCGTCGCGGCCCGTGAACGGCCACGGCAGTCGCAGGGTCCGGTCCTGGGGTTCGAAGGTCGTCACATCATGGGGAGTCGGCATACTCACGCCTGATACAGGGTGACTTGAGTAGCCCCCGACTCAGGCCGGGCGCCGGTCCCGCAGGGCAACCTGTGACCCATGACCGCCCGTTACTGCTCGCTCGCCCAGCAGTCGGCCCCCGCCTTCGCGCCGGGGCTGGCCGCCGAGCGGCTCGGCGCGCTGATGAGCGGGCGGCGGATGTGGGTCAACGGGACGGTGCTGCACTACTGCTTCCTCGACGGCGAGAGCGACGGGTCGGTCATCGCCCTGCCGGCTTCCGGGGGGACCCGCTGGGTGTCCTGGGTCGGCGGCGAGGACCAGCGGGAGGTCGTGCGGGACTGCTTCCGCGAGTGGCGGGAGCTGGGCATCGGGGTGTCCTTCGCCGAGGTCGCCGACCGCTCGGAGGCGGAGCTGCGCATCGGGTTCCAGCCGGGTGACGGCTCCTGGTCGGCGGTGGGCCGGGACGCGCTGTCGGCCGGTCTCAACGAGCGCACCATGAACTTCGGCTGGGACCTGACCGCGCCCGGGGAACGCGCGACGGCCCTGCACGAGATCGGGCACGCGCTCGGCATGCAGCACGAGCACCAGAGCCCGTTCGCGGGCCTCCACTGGGACGACGAGGCCGTGTACGCCGAGCTCGCGGGCCCGCCCAACCACTGGAGCCGGGACCGGACCTGGTTCAACATCCTGCGCAAGCTGGACCCGGCCGAGGTGAACGGGTCGGTGTGGGACCCGCAGTCCGTCATGGAGTATCCCTTCTCGGCGGGGCTGGTCCTGGAGCCGGAGCAGTTCCGCGGTGGTGTGCATCCGTCCGGGGGGCTGTCACCGCTGGACAAGGAGTTCGTCCTCGGCTGGTATCCGCCGCCCGAGGGGGCTCGGCCGCCGGCGCTGGTGCCGTTCCGTTCGGTGCCGCTGTCGCTGGGGCCGGGCGAACAGGTCGACTTCACCGTCGAGCCGCGCGAGACCCGCGAGTACACCTTCGCCACCTTCGGGGAGAGCGACTCCATGGTCGTGGTCTTCGAGGAGCGGGACGGGGAGCCCCGCTTCCTCGCGGGGCACGACGACGGAGGCACTGCGCACAACGCCACGATCAGGGTCCGGCTCGTCAGGGACCGCCGCTACTTCGTCCGCGTACGCCTGTACTCCGGCTGGGGTTCGGGCGAGACGGCGGTCATGTGCTGGTGAGCCGTGAGGCCACCCGCGAACCACAGTCCGGCGCCGGGGGAAGCGCCGGGGACGCGTCACCTTCGGGGGAGGGAGACGCGTCCCCGGCCACACCGGGGCCGCCGGTGCCGGGCGGACCCGACCGGCGAGGACGGCGTTCGCGATCGCGTCGGTCGTCTGCGCGGGCCTGCCGGCGGCGGGCCTGCCGGTGAGCCTGGCGCTGCCGCGCGTTCCGTCCGGTGCGGGACGGGTGCGGGGGCGGGCGGGGGCCACGGACCGTACGTCCAGCCAGGCGCCGTAGGCCGTCGGCGGGGCAGCGGGTCGGCGGTCAGCCGCCCTGCCCCGGTGGCGTCAGGGCCGGGCCGACCGGCTCGAGCGGTCGCGCCGGGTCCTTCGACCACTCCTCCAGCGAGCCGTCGTAGAGGGACACGTCCTCGCGCCCGAGCAGCGTGAGGGCGAGGGCGACCCCGGCGGCCGACACACCGCCGCCGCAGTACAGGACGACCGGCGGGTCGGCGGCGTCGAGGCCGGCGCCGACGCGCGCGGCGAGGTCGGCCGCGGGCAGCAGGCGCCCTTCGCCGTCCAGGAGTTCGCGACCGGGAAGACTGCGGCTCCCCGGGATGTGTCCGCGTCGGCTGTACCGGGTGGGGGCCGACCCGTCGAAGCCGGCCGCGGGCAGCGCGCAGACCAGTGTGCCGGGCCGCTCGCCCCGGCTGATGGCTTCCACTTCGTGGACATCGGTCCACAGTCCGGGACGCGGGACGGGTGTCACGGGCGTCACCTGGGGCACCGGCACCGGGTCGTCGCCGGACGCGAGCGGCCGTCCCGCCGACTCCCAGGCCGCGAGACCCCCGTCGAGCACGGCCGCCGGCACGGAGATCGCCCGCAGCATCCACCACAGCCGGGCCGCCCAGATCCCGCCCCCGGTGTCGTACACGACCACCGCGCCGCCCTCCCCCACGCCGACCCGGGCGAGCGCGCGGGCCAGCGCCTCCGGGCCCGGCGCGGTGAAGTGGCAGGGCGCGTCACGGTCGGAGAAGTCCCCGGTCAGGTCGGCGTGCCGGGACCCGGGGAGGTGCCGTCGGAGCCATCCCTCACGGCCGCTCGCACTGCGGTGGTCGCCGTCGTGCCGGGGTGAGGGAAGCAGCACCGTGGCGTCGAGGACGACCAGCCGGGGATCGTCGAGCCGGGCGGCCAGCCAGGTGTCGTCGACGAGGGGGCCGGGCAGCGGGGAGGTGGTCATGGCGGCCGATGGTACGCCCGTGAGCTGGGCGTCTTACCCAATGATCACGGCCGTCTCATATTCCGGATCAAGGTTGCGCGAGGACGGCAGGCTGCCGTTATGGTTTCGGCCATCTACGCGGGAGCCCCTCCCCGGACGGGCTGAGAGGGCGTCTGGGATCCGTTCGTCGAACGCGGTCCCCATGGGGACGCCGACCGCACGAAACGCGCCCCGGCGCCCCGCGTAGGAGTTCACGTGTCCGCAGCAGTAGAGCCGAAGCCTTCGGTGGTCTCCACCCGGGCGACCAGCTCCTGTTGTTGTCGCCCGGGCAACTGCCGCGCGTGCCGCTGTCGCCGGCCCCTCTGACCGCGCACCGCCCGCACACCGCACACTCCCCTCCCCCGCCACTCTTCCGCGTTCCCGCGCGCCGCCTTCGGAGTTCCCTCATGCCGCACATCCGGGTCATGCTCGACTATTTCCATCCCTGGCCCAATTCCTCCGGTTTCTACGTGGCCCGTGCCCGCCGCTGGTTCGCGCAGGCCGGGCTGGACGTGGAACTCGTGGTCCAGGATCCGGGACGTGGTGACACCCTGGAGTACCTGGCCCGCGGCGAGGTGGACTTCGGTGTCTTCCCGCCCAACCGGCTGCTGGCCCGACGTGCCGCGCACGGCCAGCCGCTGATCGCGGTGGCCGCCGTCAACCACCGGGGCCTGGAGGCGATCCAGACCACCGCGTCCACCGGCATCACCCGCCCCCGTGAGCTCGCGGGCCGTCGCGTCGCCCTGAACCCGACCCCGCGCGGCCTGGCCATGGTCCGCCATCTGGTGGCGGCCGACGGCGGCGACCCGGACGCGGTGGTCACGATCGACGCGGGCGCCCGCGAGCTGACGGTCGACGACATCGAGGCGGGCGAGGCCGACGCCACCTTCGGCACCTACTGGTCCTGGGACGCGCTGCGCGGCGACCTCCCCGAGGACCGGCGCGTGACCTGGCCGGTCGACGAGATCGGCGCACCCCGCTACCACAGCTACCTGCTGGGCACGAGCGAGCACCTGCTCGCCGAACAGCCCGCCCTCGTACGGGACTTCCTCGCCGTCACGGCCCGGGGCTACGCGGCCGCCGCGCAGGACGCCGAGCGGACGCTGGAACTGCTCGAAGGGGTCATCCCCTACTTCCCGCGCCCGCTGATAGCCCGTTCCCTCGCCCTGATCGCACCCACCTGGACGGACCCGCAAGGCCGTTGGGGAGTGATCGACCCGGCGCGCACCGGCCCGTACGCGCACTGGCTGTCGGAGCACGGCGCCCTCGCGCACGACCGGGACTGGGACCGCTCCTTCACCAACGCGCTGCTGCCGGCCGTGACCGCGTGAGTGTCCTGTCCTGCCAGGCCCGGGGGCTGACCCGGCGGCTGGCCGTCGACTTCAAGCGGGTGGACAGCGCGCTGTGTCGCCGCGCGTGACCGCGCCGACGCCGCCCCGACCCCACTCGCCCCCGAAGGAACCCTCATGCACCGCCGTACCGTCCTGTCCGTCATAGCCGCGTCGGCCGTCCTCGCCGCCACCGGCTGCTCCGCGGACCCCTCGGCCGACGCCACCGCGAAGGACGGCACCACGACCGTCACCCTCGCCCTGGACTGGACCCCCAACACCAACCACACCGGCATCTACGTCGCCCGGCAGAAGGGCTGGTTCAAGGCGGCCGGCATCGACCTGAAGATCGTGCCCTACGGCTCCACCGCGCCCGAGACGCTGATCGCGAGCCACAAGGCCGACTTCGGCGTCTCCTACCAGGAGGGCGTCACCACGGCGCGCGCCGCCGGACAGGACATCACCTCCGTCTACGCGGTCACCCAGAAGACCAACGTCACCATCGCGGTGCGCGCCGGCCGTACGGACCTCGCGTCCCCCAAGGACCTGGACGGCGAGACGTACGCCGGTTTCGGCGCGCCCTACGAGAAGCCGCTGCTGCGACAGGTGATCCGCGACGCGGGCGGCAAGGGCGACTTCAAGCAGGTCACCCTCAGCACCTCGGCGTACGCGGCGCTCTACGCGGGCAAGGCGGACTTCGCGATGCCGATGCCGACCTGGGAGGGGCTGGAGGCGGAGCTGAGCGGCAAGCCGCTGAAGAACTTCCAGCTGTCCGACTACGGCTTCCCGGCGATCTACTCGACGCTCCTCGCGTCCTCCGACCGGTTCCTGAAGCAGCACCCGGAGGTCGCGAGGAAGTTCCTGGCCGCCGTCGACAAGGGGTACCGGTACGCGGCCGATCACCCCGACCAGGCCGCCGATCTCCTCGTCGACGCCAACAAGAGCGTGCTCACCAACACCGAACTCGTGCGGAAGAGCGAGCAGTTGCTCGCCAAGGAGTACTACAGGGCCGCCGACGGCACGATCGGCGCCCAGAGCGAGGAGCGCTGGCAGGCCTTCGCCGACTTCGAGTACCGGGCCGGGCTGCTGAGCGACGCGAACGGCAGCAGGCTGACCGAGGCCCCGGACGCCAGGTCGTTCTTCACCAACGCCTACCTGCCCACCTCGAAGGACGCCGGGAGCGCCGAGTGAGGTCGCTGCTGCGGTCGTCGTGGCCGCCGTTGCTCGTGCTGGCCGTCGTGGTCGGCGGCTGGCAGCTGTACGTGTCCGGCGCGGGCGTCGATCCGACGATGCTGCCGTCGCCGGCGCGGGTGGTGGAGCAGGGCTGGGCCAACCGCGCGGACCTGTGGGCGCAGACCGTGCCCACGCTCCAGGAGACCCTGCTCGGCTTCGCGCTGTCGTTCGCGGCGGCCTGGCTGGTCGCCGTGCTCCTGGACTTCTCGGCGGCGGCCCGCAGGGGGCTGTACCCGCTCCTGGTCGCCTCGCAGACCGTCCCGATCGTCGCCGTGGCCCCCCTGCTCATCATCTGGTTCGGTTTCGGGCTGCTGCCGAAGATGCTGGTGGTGACGCTGACGACGTTCTTCCCGCTCGCCGCCAACCTGGCCGCCGGGTTCGCCGCGACCGACCGTGAGGCGATGCGGCTGCTGCGCTCGCTGGGCGCGGGCCGGCTGCGGACGTTCCGGCTGGTGCGGGTACCGAGCGCGATGCCGTACTTCTTCGCCGGCCTGCGGGTGAGCATCACCTACGCCGTCGTCGGCGCCGTGTTCGCGGAGTACGCGGGTGCGGAGGCCGGGCTCGGGATCTACATGCAGGCGCAGAAGAGCGCGTTCCGGACGGACCTGGTGTTCGCGGCGGTCGGCGTGACGGCGGCGCTGAGCATCGCGCTGTTCGGGGCCGCCTGCCTGCTGCAGCGGCTGGTGCTGCCCTGGGAGCGGGCGCAGCGGGAGGAGACGTCATGAGCAGTCTGCGGATCGAGGAGGTGGGTAGGTCCTTCGGCTCGCTGGAGGTGCTGCGCGGCCTCCGACTGTCGGTGGAGCCGGGCGAGTTCGCGGCCGTGATCGGGCCGAGCGGCAGTGGCAAGAGCACGCTGTTCAACCTCGTCTCGGGGCTCGACCGGCCGACGACCGGCCGGGTGCTGGTGGAGGGCGAACCGGCCGGGGTGCGCTCCGGCAAGGTCGCCTACATGCCGCAGAAGGACCTGCTGTTCCCGTGGCGGACCGTGCTGGACAACACCGCGCTCGGCCTGGAGGCGCAGGGCGTGCGCAGGAAGGAGGCCCGGGCGCGGGCCGACGCGCTGTTCGCCGACTTCGGGCTCGACGGCTTCCAGAAGGCGTACCCCTCGCAGCTCAGCGGGGGCATGCGGCAACGGGCCGCGCTGCTGCGCACGGTCGTCCTGGAGCGTCCGGTGCTGCTGCTGGACGAGCCGTTCGGGGCGCTGGACTCGCTGACCCGCACCGAGATGCAGCTGTGGCTGGCGCAGATGTGGCAACGGCACCGCTGGACGGTGCTGCTGGTCACCCACGACATCCGCGAGGCGGTGCTGCTCGCGGACACCGTGCACGTCCTGTCGCCGCGCCCGGCCACCGTCGTCGCCCGCGTGGAGGTGCCGCTGGCCCGCCCGCGCGGGGCGCAGGACTTCACGGCGCCCGGGTTCACGGCCACCGAGCGCCGGGTCCTGGAAGCACTGCGCGGCACGACGGCGGTGAGGACCGCGTGAGCGCACATCTGGCGCACGGTCTCGGCACCGAGCCGGTCGAGCCCGACTGGGCGCCGCTGACCGACGACGAGGTGACCGACGTCGTCGGGGCGGGCGCCCGGGTGGTGTGGCGCAGCCCGCGCCCGCTGTCCGCGGCGGCCGTCGTCGAGCGGGACGGCCGGCGGCTGTTCGTGAAGCGGCACCACATCGCCGTGCGCTCCCCGGCGGGGCTGGCGGAGGAGCACGCCTTCCTGCGCCACCTGCGCGAGCACGGCGCGCCGGTGGTGGAGGTGCTGCGCACGGCGGCACGCGGCGCCTGGACGTACGAGGTGCACTCGACCGGCGCCGGGGAGGACCTGTACCGGGACGCGCTGTCCTGGTCGCCCTTCCGCTCCCCCGCGCACGCCAGGGCGGCGGGTGAGGCGCTGGCCCGGCTGCACCTGGCGGCCCGGGGGTTCGACGCGCCCCGGCGCCGGGCGCAGCCTCTCGTCGCCTCGTTCACGGTGTTCGCCGCGCGGGATCCCCTCAAGGCGCTGGACCGGTTCCTCGACGAGCGGCCCCGACTGGCCGCGGGGATCGGGCGGTTCCCGTGGCGCGAGGACGTCCGGCGGGTGCTGCTGCCCCTGCACGAACGGCTCGCGCCCCATCTGTCCGGCCTGGAGCCCCTGTGGACCCACAACGACTGGCACGCCTCCAACCTGCTGTGGGGCGGCGACGGACAGGTCAGCACCGTCCTGGACTTCGGCATGAGCGACCGCACGACGGCCGTGCACGACCTGGCCACCGCGATCGAGCGCAACGCCGTGCAGTGGCTGCGGCCCGGCTACCCGGTGCGGGAGGCGGACCTGACCGCGCTCGTGGACGGCTATGCGTCCGTACGACCGCTCACCGCCGTCGAGTCGGCCGCGCTCCCCGAGCTGCTGCCGCTGGTGCACGCCGAGTTCGCGCTGTCCGAGCTGGGCTACTTCCACGGCGTCACGCGGTCCGCGGAGAACACCCGGCTGGCGTACGAGTACTGCGTGGGGCACGCCGAGTGGTTTTCCGGCGAGGACGGCGGACGCCTGCTGGACGTCGTGGCCCGTGCCGTCGGGGCCGAGCGCGGTCGCTCCACAGCGGGCACCTCGCGGTAGGCGGCGGGTGACGGCGGGTGTGCCGCCGTCGGCGCGGCGAGGCGGCCGGCCGCGCCGAGGCGGTCACGTACGGCGTCCGTGAGGACGCCGGTGCGGCGGGACCGCCGGTGGATCAGTCCGACGGGGTGGAGTGACCCCTGCGGCGCCACTCCTCGGCGAGGAGTTCGTAGGAGCGGACGCGGTCCGTGTGGTCGTGGGTGATGGTGGTGACGAGCAGTTCGTCGGCGCCGGTGGCCTCCTGGAGCTGTTCCAGGAGGTCGGCGACCCGGGCCGGGGAGCCGACGAACTGGGTGTCGATCCGGTCCTGGACGAGCGCCCGGTCCTCGTCGGTCCAGGCGTGGGCGCGTGCTTCCCCCGGCGTCGGGAACGGGATCGCGCCCTCGGCGGTGCGGATGCTGCGCACCCACGGGCCGTAGCCGGCGGCGAGTTCGCGGGCGCGGTCGTCGTCCTCGGCGACGACGACATCGGCGGAGACGCTGACATAGGGCGCGTCCAGGGACGCGGAGGGCTTGAAGCGGGCCCGGTAGCCGTCCACCGCCTCCAGGACGGTGGCCGGGCTGACGTGGTAGTTCGCGGCGAAGCGCAGACCCCGGGCGCCCGCGACCTCGGCGCTCTGGCCGCCGCTGCTGCCCAGGATCCACACGTCGACCTCGGCGCCCTCGCCCGGGACGACATGCGCTTCGAGGCCCTCCGGCGAGCGGTAGGTGCCGGCCAGCAGCGCGAGGACGTCGTCGATCTGCTCGGCGTAGTCCTGCGAGGTGGCGTCCGGCAGGAGGAGCAGCCGGCGCTGGAGGGCGATCCGGGGCGAGCCGAGGAGGCGTTCGAAGGAGAAGCGGGGCGGGATCAGCAGGCCGTTCGGGGCCCGGCCGTCGACGACCGGGGTGGCCGTCGACGGCGGGCTCGGCCGTTCCCCCGGCGGACGGCCGCCCGAGCGGCCCAGGCCCAGGTCGAAGCGGCCGGGGTGCAGCGCGTCGATCAGGCCGAACTCCTCCACCGTGGACAGGGCGGTGCGGTGTCCGAGCTGCACGGCGCCGGAGCCGAGCCGGATGGTGGAGGTGGCGGCCGCGGTCAGGGCCAGGACGACGGCCGGGGAGGTGCCCGCGACACCGGGGTTGAGGTGGTGTTCGGCGAACCAGTAGCGGGCGTATCCGAGCCGTTCCGCGTGCCGGGCCAGGTCGATGGAGTTGCGCAGGGCGTCCGCGGCCGTCGAGCCCGAGGGGATCGGGACCAGGTCGAGCACGCCGAGAGGGATGTCAGACACGGGCCGGCTCCTCGGTGTCCGACGGTGTGGGAAGCACCGGACCCCAGGCGAACGGCGGGTCCGGCAGGTCCTTGCGCAGCACGGACGCCACCTCCGACTGGAACAGCTCCAGCGACTCGCGGTGCCGGGCGTCGGTCAGGCCGCCCGCGTCGGCGTGCACATGCAGCACGGTGTGGCCGAACCGCTCGTGGTAGCGGTGCACCTTGTCGATGACCTGCTGCGGGCTGCCGATCAGGGCGGAGCTGCGCTCGACGAGGTCCTCCACCGTCTCGAAGACGACGGGCAGCCCGGCCTGTCTCTGGAAGGCGAGCGTGCCCTCGAAGACCGGCCGGTAGGCCTCGACGGCCTCCTGGGAGGTGCGCGCCACGTACAGTCCCGCCGAGCCGGCGCCCACCGCGAGGGCGCCCGGGTCGTGACCGTAGTGCTCCCAGCGCTCCCGGTAGTACCGGATCAGCTCGGCATAGGGCTCGATGGGGTGGGTGACGTTCGCCGAGAACAGCGGGTCGCCGTAGCGGGCGGCCAGGTCGACGGACTCCCTGCTGGTGGCGCTGCCGTGCCAGACCCGGACGGGCTGCTGGTACGGCCGGGGCCACACCTCCGCGTCCGTCAACTCCGGGCGGAATCGGGTGGCCGCGCTGACCTTGTCCTGGCGCCAGATCTGCCGGAACACCTCGTAGCTCTCGGCGTTGCGCTCCCACTGGTCGTCGGGCGTGACCTGGAACAGCTCGCGCTGGGCGGCGCCGTTGCCCTTGCCGATGATCAGCTCCAGACGGCCGCCGGAGAGGTGGTCGAGGGTGGCGTAGTCCTCGTAGGCGCGGACCGGGTCGAGGAGGCTGAGGGTCGTCACGGCGGTGAAGAGCCGGATGCGGCGGGTGAGGGCGGCGACATGGCTCAGCACCACCGGTGGGGAGGAGGAGATGAACGGCCGTTCGTGGCGCTCCCCCACGCCGAAGCCGTCGAAGCCGAGTTCCTCGGCGAGCAGGGCGTTGTCGAGCACCTCGCGGAAGCGGTCCCGGGTGGGCTTCAGGACACCGGTGACCGGGTCCGGGCGGTGCACGATCAGGGTGATGGCGAGGAACTTCACGAGGCCACCCGCGCGGCGCCGTCCGCCTCGTCGACGGGGGTCCCCCCGCTCGAGCGAAGCCGAGAGTGGGGGAGGGCGAGGCCGAGGTGGTCGCGGAGGGTGGTGCCCTCGTACTCGGTGCGGAAGACGCCCTGTTCCTGGAGGAGCGGGACGACCTGGTCGGCGAACGCGTCGAGGCCGCCGGGGGTGATGTGCGGGACGAGGATGAAGCCGTCGGCGGCGTCGGCCTGCACGTACTCGTTGATCGTCCTGGCGACGGTCGCCGGGGAGCCGACGAAGTTCTGCCGGTTGCCGGTCTCGATGACCAGGTCGCGGATCGACCAGTTGTTGGCCTCCGCGAGCTCACGCCACTCGCGCGCGGTGGCCAGCGGGTCGCGGTACATCCGGACCTGGGCGCGGCCGCGTGCGATGTGGTTCTCGCCGAGGTCCGGATCGATGTCCGGCAGGGGGCCCTCCGGGTCGTAGCCGGACAGGTCCCTGTTCCAGACGAACTCCAGGTGCTTGAGGGCGGTGGCGCCGCTGACCTGCTGGCGGCGCACGTCCTTGGCGATCTCCTCGGCCTCGGCGTCGGTGTCGCCCAGGACGAAGCTCGCGGCGGGCAGGATCAGCAGTTGGTCGGCGCGCCGGCCGTACTTGGCGAGCCGTGACTTGACGTCGGTGTAGAAGGCCTGGCCGGCGTCGAGGGCCGCGTACCGGCTGAAGATCGCGTCGGCGGACGAGGCGGCGAACTCGCGGCCCTCGTCGGAGTCCCCGGCCTGGAAGATCACCGGGCGGCCCTGGGGGCTGCGCGGCACGTTGAACCGGCCCTGGATGTCGAACTGGCGGCCCTCGTGGACGAAGGCGCCGGCCTTGGCGTCCTGGAGGAAGGTGCCGGTGCTCGGGTCGGCGACGATCTCGTCGCCCCGCCAGGAGTCGAAGAGCTCGCCCGTGGTGGCGAGGAACTCCTTGGCACGGGCGTACCGCTCGTCCTGCGGGAGGTAGCCGCCACGGCGGAAGTTCTCGCCGGTGAAGGCGTCCCAGGAGGTGACGACGTTCCACGCGGAACGGCCGTCGGAGAGGTGGTCGAGGCTGGCGAACTGGCGGGCCACCTCGTAGGGCTCGTTGAAGGTGGAGTTGATGGTTCCGGTCAGGCCGAGGCGCTCGGTGACGGCGGCGAGCGCGGCGAGGATCGTGAAGGTGTCGGGGCGGCCGACCACGTCCAGGTCGTAGATCCTGCCGCCCTGTTCGCGCAGGCGCAGCCCCTCGGCGAGGAAGAGGAAGTCGAACTTGGCGCGCTCCGCGGTCCGCGCGAAGTGCGCGAAGGAACTGAACTCGATGTGGCTGCCGGCCCGCGGGTCGCTCCACACGGTGGTGTTGTTGACGCCGGGGAAGTGCGCGGCGAGATGGATCTGCTTCTGGGGCTTGCTCATGGTGGGGTCTCCCTCCCGCTCAGACGGCGGCGTAGCGGTTGGCGGGGCGGGGCAGGCCGAGCAGCCCGCGCAGGGTGTCGGCCTCGTAGGCACGGCGGAAGGCGCCGCGGCGCTGGAGTTCGGGGACCAGACCCCGGGTGACGGCCGGGAGGTCGTGCCCGGCCACGGCCGGGCGCAGCCGGAATCCGGTCAGCCCGGCTGCCTGGAAGTCCTGGAGCAGATCGGCGAGTTGGGCGGGCGAGCCGGCGAAGACGCGGGCGTCGCTGCGGTACTCCTCGCCGGCGAGGGCGTCGAGGCGGTCGCGCCGGGCGGCGGCCTCGGCCGGGTCGTCGTCGAGGAAGACCACCAGGTCCGCGAAGACGTGCAGCGGCTCGGCCGCCCGTCCCGCCCGTTCCTGTTCGGCGCGGATCTCGGCGACGATCGTGCGGGCCTGGCCGGTGTCGTGCGGGGTGACGTACCCGACGTCGGCGGCGCGGGCCACCAGACGATAGGGGACCGTGTCGTGCGCGAGGGCGGTGACCAGCGGCTGGCCCTGCGGCGGGCGGGGGGTGATGGAGGGCCCCTTGACGCTGAAGTGGCGGCCCTCGAAGTCGATGTAGTGGAGTTTGTCGCGGTCGACGAATCGGCCCGTCGCCACGTCCCGGATCTCGGCGTCGTCCTCCCAGCTGTCCCAGAGGCGGCGCACGACCTCGACGTAGTCGGTGGCCTCGTCGAACAGGTCGGTCACCAGATCCTGGGTGGCCGGGGCGTCGTAGGCCTCGATCCGGGGGATCGTGCGCCGGCCGAAGTGGGCGGCCTCGGTGGGGCGGGCGGTGACCTGCACGCGCAGGCCGGCGCGGCCGGTGCTCACGTAGTCGAGGGTGGCGATCGCCTTGGACAGGTGGAAGGGCTCCGTGTGCGTGGCCACCACGGTCGGCACCAGGCCTATGTGGTGGGTGAGCGGGGCGACTCGGGAGGCGACGAGGACGGCGTCGAGCCGGCCGCGCACCTGGTCGGTGCGGTCGTCCGGGTCGAGGAAGTGGGAGGACTGCGGGCCCAGGCCGTCCTCGATCGTCACGAAGTCGAGCAGTCCGCGCTCGGCCTCGGCGACCAGGTCGGCCCAGTATCCGGCGGTGAACAGCTCACGGGGTCGGGCGACGGGCTCGCGCCAGGAGGCGGGGTGCCAGCCGGTGCCGTCCAGAGCGACGGCGAGATGCAGCGGGGAGGAGGGGGTCGAGGACACGAGGGTGCCTTCCTGGAGGTCCGTACGAGAGCGCCGGCCTGCGCGCGGAGACGGCGCGGGCACACGGCGAGGTGCGAGCGCGTCGAGCCGGGGGTCCCCCCGGCCGAAGGCTGGGGAAGGATCAGGAGCAACAGAGCGCGCCGGCCACGCGCTGAAGGTCGATGTGGGGCCGGGAGTGGAGGTGTACGGCGTGGCGTACGTGGGTCACGTCCGCACCTCCCTCTTTCCTGGCGCCGCGCGGCGCCTCACACATCTCGTCATCAGTCAGAACGCCGTGAAATCGCCGGATGTTCCCGGTGTGCGCACCGAGACGATCGTCGAGCGGCGGCGCGGGGTGAAGCCGAGGGATTCGTAGAGGCGGATCGCGGGGGCGTTGCCGGCGGCGGCGTGCAGGAACGGGGTGTCGCCGCGCTCGCGGATGCCGTCGGCGACCACGCGGATCAGCCGGGTGGCAAGGCCGTTGCCGCGGTGGTCGGGGTCGGTGCAGACGGCGCTGATCTCGGTCCAGCCGGGCAGCCGCAGGCGTTCGCCGGCCATGGCGATCAGGCGTCCCTCGTACCGGATGCCGAGGTAGGTGCCGAGGGCGACGGTCCGCCGGAGGAAGGGTCCGGGGCGGGTCCGGGCGACGAGGTCGAGGATCTCCGGCACGTCGTCGGGGCCGAGGTGGACGGCCTCGGGCGCCGGTTCGGTGCGGAACGCCTCGGTGGCGACGAGCTGGACGCCCTCTCCCCCGCCGATGACCTCCCAGCCGTCGGGAACCCGTTCGACGGGCTTGATGCGTACGGAGGTTCCGGGGCCGACGAGGGTGAGCAGGTCGGCCCAGGCGGCGGGGTCCCCGGGGTCGGCGAGGGCGGCGAAGTCGTAGACGTCGGCCGGGTAGCGCGCGGCGCGGCCGACCCGGTCGGCGAGGTGGGCGTGCGGGCCGGCGAGCGCGGCCCACACGGCGTTGTCGAGGGGGTGCGGGTGGGTGACGGTCGGAGCTCCGCCTCCGCGGAGGTCGATCGGGGTGGTCACGGAGGCGGAGTCCCTTCCTGTCGTACCTGGCGTTGCCGTGGTTGCTGTCGTTGCTGTCAGGCCTGACTCAACCCACCTGCTTGAGCGTCATGGTGACGATCGGTCAGGAGTTGTCCAGCGGAAGTCCGGGCGGGTTGACCTCGGACTTGGCGACGGCCTCGTTGGAGAGGTTGTAGGCCGCCAGCCACTTGGCGTACTGACCGTGCTCGATCAGGTAGTTGATGGCGTCCGCGACCGGCTTGGCGAGACCGCTGTCCTTCTTGGCGGTGGCGGCGATCAGGCCCTGGAGCGTCTCACCGGCGCCGGAGAAGGTGCCGGCGTTGCGGGTGGCGTTCGCCTTGCCCGCGGTCTGGGAGACGTTGTAGGCGATGCCGGGGTTGGGGCCGAAGTACGCGTCGATCTTGCCGCTGGCGAGCGCCAGGTAGATGCCGTTGCGGTCCGGGTAGTACTTGACGGTGAGCTTCTTGCCCTCGGACTCCAGCTTCTTCTTCCACTCCAGGAGGATCTTCTCCTGGTTGGTGCCGGAGCCCACGGTGACGGTCAGACCGGCGAGGTTCTCGTAGTCGCCGTCGAAGTTCCAGGTGCTGGACTTCTTGACCTCCCAGCCGAGGTTGTCCTGGCGGTAGGAGGCGAACTCGTACTTCTTCTTGCGCTCCTCGGTGTCGGTGATGTTCGAGAAGCCGACGTCGACCTTGCCGCTGTCGATGCCGACGAAGAGGTTCTCCCAGGTGAAGTTCTTCGTCTCCGACTCCAGGCCGAGGACCGCGGCCACCAGGCGGCCGAGGTCGGGCTCGGCACCGGTGAGGGTCTTCTGGTCGTCGCCGACGTAGGCGAGCGGGGCGAAGCCGGAGGGCAGGGCGCCGATGCCGATGTTCAGCTTGCCGCTCTTCCTGATCGCGTCGGGCAGTTCTGCGCTGATGGACTTGACCTCGGAGACCTTGAGGGCGGTCTCCTTGGCGGCGCCGTTGGACACCCGGCCGATGGTCACGCTGCCGGCCGCGCTGTCGGTCGTGGTGGCGGCCTCGCTGTCACCACCGCAGGCGGCGAGCCCGGTGGCGAGGGTGGCGACCGCGGTCGCCGCGGTGATGCCGCGAATCAGGCTGCGTCGGGTGAAGTGGGCAGACATGGCCGTCCTTTGTGACTGGTGTGACTGATCGAGAGGGTGGTGGCGTGGGGGGGGAAGTCGTGGGGCGCTTCGGTGTCAGAGCACCTTGCTGAGGAAGTCCCGGGTCCGCTCGTGCCGCGGTTTGTCGAGGACCTCGCCGGGCGGGCCCTGCTCGACGATCTTCCCGCCGTCGATGAAGACGACCCGGTCGGCGACCTCGCGGGCGAAACCGACCTCGTGGGTGACGATGACGAGCGTGGTGCCGCTGGTCGCCAGGTCCTTGATGACGGCGAGGACCTCTCCCACCAGTTCGGGGTCGAGGGCCGAGGTGGGCTCGTCGAAGAGGATGACGCCGGGGCGCAGCGCGAGGGCCCGGGCGATGGCGACGCGCTGCTGCTGGCCGCCGGAGAGCTGCCGGGGATAGGCGCCGGCCTTGTCGGCCAGGCCCACCCGGTCCAGGAGTTCACGGGCCAGTTCCAGGGCGGCGGGCTTGGTGAGTCGCCCGGTGGCGGTGGGCGCGGCGGCGACGTTGTCGAGCACGGTCAGGTGCGGGAAGAGGTTGAAGTTCTGGAAGACGAAACCGATGCGGCCGCGCTGGGTCAGGATGGCCCGTTCGCTCAGCTCGCGCAGCCGGTCGCCGTTGCGGCGGACGCCGATCAGCTCGCCGTTGACGCTGACATAGCCGATCTCGGGCTTCTCCAGGTGGTTGATGACCCGCAGCAGGGTGGACTTGCCGGAGCCGGACGGGCCGAGGATCACGGTGACCTCGCCGGGCCGCACGGTCAGGCTCACACCGTCCAGGACCCGGTGGGCGCCGTACCACTTGTGCACGTCGTGCACCTCGACGGCGGCGGGCACGATCCCTGCGGTGTCGGCGCTCTGCACGGTCTCGGTGGTCATACGGCGGCCTCCCGGCGGATGCGGGCCCGCAGGTCGGTCAGACCGGTCCGCAGTTTCTGAAGCGGCGTCGGCGGCAGGGAACGGGTGGCGCCCCGGGCGTAGTACCGCTCGACGTAGAACTGGACGACGGAGACGAGGCTGGTCAGGATCAGGTACCAGACGGTGACGACCAGCAGCAGCGGCACGATGTCGCCGGGGTAGGTGGCCCCCATGGTCTGCGCGGTGCCGAACAGGTCGAGCAGGGACACGTAGAAGACCAGCGAGGTGGACTTGACCAGGCCGATCAGCTGGTTGACGTAGTTCGGCGTGATCGACCGCAGGGCCTGCGGAAAGACGATCTTCCAGAACTGGTAGCGCCTGGGCAGGCCTAGGGCGGCGGCCGCCTCGTGCTGGCCCTGGTCGACGGAGAGGATGCCGCCGCGGACC
This sequence comes from Streptomyces zaehneri, assembly GCF_032248645.1. Lineage (NCBI taxonomy): Bacteria > Bacillati > Actinomycetota > Actinomycetes > Kitasatosporales > Streptomycetaceae > Streptomyces > Streptomyces zaehneri. The sequence goes on along the minus strand of NZ_JASTTJ010000003.1, from coordinate 200,662 downwards.
ACCTCGGCGGCGTAGGCCGCCTCGTTGAGGCTGAGGCCGACGACGGCGATCACCATGTCGGTGGCCAGCCGGGACTCGTCGAAGCGGAAGAACGCCGGGCCGAAGGGGACCCCCACGCTCAGAGTCTGGTACAGGGCGCTGAAGTTGTAGAGGAAGAGCAGCACCACGATCAGCGGGATGGAGCGCAGCGCCCACACGTAGGTCCAGCTGACCGCGCGCAGCACCGGGCTCTTCGAGAGCCGGGCGAGGGCGAGCAGGATGCCGCCGAGGAGGCCCAGCACCGCGCTGTAGGCGGCCACTTCCAGGGTGATCAGCAGTCCGTCGAGGATGACCGGCCGCAGGAACCAGTAGCCGAAGCGGTCCCACTGGTAGAAGGGGTTGGAGATCAGTCCGTGCGTGAACTGCGCCACCAGGACCAGGGCCACGGCGGTGGCGATCCAGCGGCCGGGCTTGCGCAGCGGCTGGACGCGCTGGGCGGTGAGCTTCTGCGACGGGACGTCGATGGCGGGTGCGGGTTCGGCGAGGGTCACGGCGCCTGGGGGTTCACTCATGAGGGGCTCCGGCGGGAGTGGGACACCCCGGGGCACGGCGGACGTGCGTGGCCGGACGCGCTTCGGCGGGGCGGCGGGGACCGCTCCGCGGGCGCGAACAGGGCATGGCGCACGGATGCGTACGGAAGACCGGGGTGGGGCGGACAACGGCACACCGCTCGGGCGGTGTTCGTCAGGAACGCGGAGGCGGGGCTGCGGTGCGAGGGGTTTCGTTCAGCCCCGACAGCGGGCACGGCCCGGTGCGGTACACAGTGCGCTGTTCACGCGCAGGAGGTCGACGGCGCGGTTGGCGACGAGGATGTCGAGGTACGGCCGTACGCAGCCCCGGGGGCGACGGGGCGCCGTCCGATGAGCTGCGTACATGTCCGTCTCCATCACTGTTCCGGCCCTGAGGGGCCCTCGCGCTTACCGATACGTCACTGCCGAAACGTCGGTCCGGTCGTCACCTGGGGCACCCCACCGCGGAGCGAGGGTTGCCGGTCAGCTAGCCAGGGCTTGTCGCTGACGCTCATGACCGTTCTGGGCCGTAAGTAAGACAGTTGCCCGAACGAATGTCAACGGCGGTCCGGTGGGTGGACCGGGTCAGGGCCGGTTGACCTGCGGTCGGACCGCCGAGCCGGCTTCCGCGTGGGTCTCCCAGTCCAGGATCTGGACGGCGGCGCCGGCGGCCTCCAGGCCCTGGCAACGGGCGTGGTGGCGGCGGGCGATGGCGTCCAGGTCGAGGTGGGCTCCGAAGGCCGGACGAGCGGCCAGCCGCCGTGCGTAGGCCCACAGCGCGGGGTGGTCGGCGATGCGGTGCACGGCGGCGGCGTCCAGGTGGTAGCGGTGCACGGTGTCGAGTTGGACCAGGGTGACCCACAACTCGACGTCGGCCGCGGTGATCTGATCGCTGATCAGGTATTCGTGGGCGCCGAGACCTCGCTCCAGCACCCCGAGCGTGGTGAGCAGTGTGTCGAGGGCGGCGGTGCGCTCCGCCTCCTCGGCGTCGGCCGCTCCGGCGCGCTGGGCGGCCTCCTCGATGCCCTGGGCGCACATCCGCTCGACGGCCTCGATCTGCGACTCCTCGCCGCACGGGTACAGGGTGGGCCGGCCGCCGCCGAAGTGCCGGGCCAGGTCCCGGGCGATGTCGGGGCCGTGGCTGCTGACGATGCGCCCGGACCAGTCGTCGCTGAGTACGGGGGCGAGAGCGGGTCCGGTGTACCGGTGCGCGCTGGCTTCGTACAGCGGACGCAGCGCGAAGTGGCCTCCGTCGGGGCAGTCCGGGACGGCGGGCAGGAAGGTGACCGGGCAGGCCTTGTCCAGGCCGAGGAGGCTGTGGGTGACGGCGATGCGCAGACAGTCGGGGTCGGCCGCCGCCAGGTGGAGGCGGTAGCGGCGCGGCACCGCGTAGTGGCCGCTGCGCGCATCGCGGCCGATCCGGCCCCTGAAGGCGGCGGCGGGCCGGGTGGACAGATGGGCGGCCAGTGGTGTGACGGACATGACTCTCCCCGGAGGCGGGACGCACGAGGGACGTGCGCGCGGCGGATGCGACGTCGAAGAGGGAGGTGCGGAAGGTACGGGAGGTGCGGACCTCGCGTACCTCGTCCGCACGTGCCGGGTGCGGCCGCGTCCGTGGGACACCGCCGGTGCGGTTCGGCGCGGGGACGGGCCCGGCTCAGTCCCGGAACCTGATGGCGCTGCAGACGCGCTTCAGGTCGATGTGACGGCGGGAGGTGAGAAGGGGGGACGACCACGCCGTGCGGCTCGCTCGGCCGGTGGCCGGCTCCAGTCGCCCCATTGTTTCCCTACCCGTTCACTAGGATTCCCGGATCGAGTGTCGATCCGCCTCGAGCCTCCGTCAAGGGGGCGTCCACCAGGTGAGTACCGGCGCCGCCCCAGGGGCTCCCGCGGTGGGTGGCGGCTCGGGGGCGCCCGGCCGGATGCGGGGAGCGCCCCGGCGGCCGGGCGCGTCGGTCCTCCTCACCTCCCCATGGCGTCCAGGGCGGCGCGGGCGGCGTCCCGGACCGGGCCCCTGCCTGTCCGGCCCGCAGCGTCCGCGACCTCGCCCAGCAGGCGTACGTCCTTCGCGAGCAGCCCGCCCGCGTGGGCGCCGATGCGGTCGAGGGTGCCGCCCGCGTCCGCGACCCGCTCCAGCGCGAAACTGGCGGCGCTGCCGCTCGGCAGGACACGGCCGAGGACCGCCGGATCCAGGCCCAGGGCCCCACCGAGCGCGAGGGTGTCGGCCGCCAGGCCCAACTGGGCGGTGAACAGGGTGTTGTTGAGCAGTTTGGCGACCTGACCCGCACCGACCGGACCCAGGTGCACGACCGGGTCGCCGTAGGTGGCGAACACCGGTCGGCAGGAGGCGAACACCTCCGGGTCCCCGCCCGCCATGACCAGCAGGGTGCCCTGTTCGGCGGCCCGACCGCCACCGCTGACGGGAGCGTCCAGCACGGACACGCCCTGCGCCGCGGCCCGCCCCGCGAGGCGGCGGCACGTGTCGGGGTGGACGGTGGAGTGCACGGCGATCACCCCGCCGGGCCGCAGTCCCTCCAGGACGCCGGAGGCGACCTGCTCCACATCCGCGTCGGCCACCACGCACAGGCACACCAGGTCGCTGGCGGCGGCCAGTTCGGCGGCTGAGCCGGCGGTCCCGGCGGCGGTGCCGGCGAAGGGGTCGAGGGCGGCGGACCGTCTGGCCCACAGGGTGGTCGCGAAGCCCGCCTCGACGATCCGGCGGGCCATCGGCGCTCCCTGACCGCCCAGTCCGATGAAGCCGACGCGCACGGGGGGCCTCCTCAACTCTCCTGCCGGGGGCGCCAGAACACGGCCAGCAGCCCGGCCGTCGCGACGACACCCACCCCGAGCACCACACCGGCGCCGGTCCATCCGGTCACCCCGATGTCCGCGGCCTCGTCCACCGCGTACTCCCCCGGCCCCCACGCCCCCAGCGCCACCGCGAGGACGCCCAGGACGAGGACGTACTCGTAGCCCTCCTTGAACACGAAGAAGCCGTTGCGGCGGTGTGCGAGCAGGCCCGCCACCAGCATCACGGACAGCACCGCCGCGCAGGCCAGTGAGGTCAGGAAGCCCGCCAACAGAAGGACGCCCGCGCCGAGTTCGGTGAGGACGCTGAGCCATGCCTGGAGTCTCGGACGAGTGAGTCCGAGCCCGCCGAACCAGCCGGCGGTACCGGATATGCCGCCTCCGCCGCGCCAGTGGTTCCAGCCGTGCGCCAGCATCACCGCACCGAGCACGACCCGTACGAGCAGCAGTGCGGTGTCCGAAGCCTCACTCATCGCCATGTCCCTTCTCCGTCGGCAGCGCCCGCACACCCGGCGCGCACTCCTCGACGAGGGCGAGCACATGCGGGTGGTGGGCGAGAGCGGTACGGCCGACGCCGGTGTGGTGGCCCGCGCCCGCCTGCTCGTGGCGTACCACCCGTGGGGCTCCGGTGAACATGCCGAGCGGGGTCCGCCGGTCCCCCGGGGCCGTTCGCCCCCCACCCGCTCGTGCGCGGCGAGGGTGAGGTGCGCGGGCGCCGGGATCCGGCCGGGGGCCGACCGCCGGCCCGTTCACCCGCCGGCGGCAGGCCCCTCCCGCTCCCCGATCCCTCTCAGGTGCGGGACCTGGCCGACGCGGCGAAGGCGTCGGCGGCGGTGAGGTCGAAGTCGCCGTGGTCGCTGCCGAGCCCCTGCGCGACGAGGGCTGCGGCGGCGCTGCCCAGCACGGCGGCGTCGCTCGGCGTACGGCCCAGGCTCACGCCCCGCAGATAGCCGGCCGAGAACGCGTCGCCGCACCCGGTGGTGTCGACGACGTCGACCACGAAGGCGGGGACCGGCTCCGCGCCGTCCGCGCTCACCACGAGTGCGCCGTCGCCGCCGCGCGTGACGGCGACGACGCCCGCACCGGCGCCGAGGAGCCTGCGCGCGCCCGTCAGCAGGTCGCTCCCGCCGGTGAAGCCGAGGACCTGGTCCTCGTTGGGCAGCAGATGGTCGATGTACGGCAGGGCCGCCTCGATCTGCTCGAAGCTGCCGAGGACACCGGGGGCGAGCAGGTCCACGGAGGTGACGACACCGTGTTCCTTGGCGTACGACAGGATGCGCGTGGCGACCTCGACGCCGATCAACTCCGGTCCGCCCAGGTGCAGATGGTCCGCCTCGGCGAGGGCGTCCCAGGGGACGTCGTCGAGGCCGTAGGTGATGTTGGCGCCGAGCAGGTGCAGCGAGGGGCGGTCGCCGTTGGGCCGGATCGGCAGCACGCTCGCGGAGGTGGCGGTGTCCGTGCGCCGGACCAGGAACTCGGTGTCGATGCCCGCCCGGTCCAGCAACGCCACCAGCAGGTCGCCGGTCGGGTCGGAGCCGATGGCGCCGGCGCTGCGCACCTGCGCGCCCAGTTTGGCGAGGGTGAGCGCGGTGCCGCCCGCGGTCCCGGCGGCGGTCATCCGGATGTCGTCGACCAGCGTCGCGCCCTGCCCCTCGGGTATCTCCTGCACCGGACGCACCAGCACGTCCAGGACGTGCACGCCCATGGTGAAGATCTTCATCGGCTGTCCCCCTTCATCGGCCTTCATCGGCCTTCATCGGCCTTCATCGGCCTTCATCGGCCTTCATCGGCCTCGTCGCCCTGTCGGCTTCATCGGCCCTGTTCCTGCGCGGGTGGTACGGGGTGGGTGGTGCCGTAGTCGCGGGCGATCGCGGCCTCGATCACGGCGAGTTGCTGCTGCTCGTCGAGGAAGCGGGGCCGGCCCATGGCGGCCGCGCGCTGGTAGACGCCGCAGGCCCATTCGAGCAGCAGCGCGTTCTCGACGGCCTTGTCGAGGGTCGTCCCGTGGGTGACGGCGCCGTGGTTCGCCAGCAGGGCGGCGCTGCGGCCGTCGAGCGCGGTCAGCACCGACGCGGCGAGTTCGGGGGTGCCGAAGGTGGCGTAGGGCGCGACCCGCACCGCGCCGCCGAGAGCAATCAACTGGTAATGGATGCATGGCAGTTCGTCGAGCACGCAGGAGACCGCGGTGGCCATCGGAGCATGCGTGTGGACGACCGCGCCGGTTCCGTAGCGGCGGTACACGCCGAGATGCAGCTCCAGTTCCGAGGTCGGCCGCAGGCTTCCGGCCACCACCTCGCCGTCGAGGTCGACCACACTCACCTGGTCGGGCGTGAGTTCCGCGAGGACCGCTCCGGTCGCGGTGACCGCGACCCGGTCCTCGACGCGTACGCTCACGTTGCCGGCCGTGCCGATGAGGAGGCCTTCGGCCCCCAGACGCCGGCAGACGTCCGCGACGGCGGCCCGTTCCTGACTCAGCGCCGAGCTTGAGGCGGTCATGGGCGCGAAGGTAGCGTAAACGTGAAACAAAGTCACGTTCAGGTTTGGAGGCATTCCTTGGTCCAGGCGACCGCGGGTCCGGGCGGTGGCGCTCCCCTGCGCCGCACGCCGCGGCAGGCGCGCAGCAAGGCGCGTCTGGCCCTGATGCTGGAGGCAGCCGAGCGCATCCTGGTCGGCGACGGCCTCGAGGCGCTCACCACGACGCGGGTCGCGGCCGAGGCGAAGGTGTCGGTCGGCTCGCTGTACCAGTACCTCCCCGACCGTGACGCGATCATCGACGCCCTCGCCACGGGCTACTTCGCCCGCCTCGAAGACGTCATGGACGAGCTGGTCCGGACGGCGGCGCGGGAGCGGTGGGAGGATCCGGTGGGCCTGCTCGTCGACACCTTCGCCCGCGTCTACCGCACCGAACACGGTTTCCGTGCCCTGTGGTTCGGCAGCGGGCTGACCGAGCGGACCCGGGCCGCGGACCGTGAGCACAAGCGGCGGATGGCCGACGGCATCCGCCGGGTGCTGCTCGCGCTGGGCGTCGCCCCCGACGACGAGGCGCTCGCGCGGGCCTGCCACGCGGCGATCCTCGCCGCCGACGCCCTCGCCCAGGAGGCCTTCCGGCGCACCCCGGAGGGCGACACCGACCTCCTCGACGAGGCGAAGGCGATGCTGCGCTGCTATCTCACCGAGGTCGTCGCGCGCCACGGGAAGCGGTAGCCGAAAGTCCGTGGCCGCCGCCGTGGAGCGTCCCGTAGCGTCGGGGCCCGTAGCCGACCGCGCCGGCGGTCGCCGCACCCGGAGAACGCATCCCATGACCAGGCAGCACCCCCGAGCCACCACGACCCTGTGGCGTCCCACCGGTCCCAAGGAGCTGGAGCTCGTCCGTGAGCTCGGCCGGCGGGCCTGGCCGCCCCGGCTGCCCGAGCAGCCGATCTTCTACCCGGTCCTCGACGAGGACTACGCCATCAGGATCGCCCGGGACTGGAACGTCAAGCACGACGGCGCCGGCTACGTCACCCGGTTCGAGGTCGACACCGCGTTCCTGCGCAGGTATCCGGTCCAGCAGGCGGGCGGCCGGACGATCCTCGAACTCTGGGTGCCTGCCGAGGAGTTGGACGAGTTCAACGCGCATATCGTGGGCGAGATCGAAGTGGTGCACGTGTTCTCGTGACGCCCGCCGCAAGGTTTCCGCAAGGTCCCGGCAGGCCTTCCGTCCATCGGGAGGGGCAAAACGCCCGGCAGACGGGGCCGAGCCGGTCCCGCACGGACGACGGGGGTCTTGATGTCGGCGTTGCGCAAGAGTACGGAGTCGTCGGTCGAGGAGCGTGAGTGGCTGACGCTCGTCGAACGCAAACTGGTGCTGGTCGTGGTGCACACCCTGACCTACGGCAAGCGGCTGGTCGAGGTCCTGTCGCTGCTGGAGGCCGACTTCAGGGTGCAGGTGGTGTTCACGGCTCCGCCGCACGTCTTCGGCGACGAGGTCCCGCGCTTCCTCGAAGGGCTGGGAGGCGCGGTGCTGCCGTGGGACGAGGCGGTGCGGATGCGGTTCGACCTGGCTCTCGCCGCCGGTCCGCGGGGCGTCGAGAAGATCTCCGGGCCGGTGATCGCGATGTCGCACGGAGCCGGATACCTCAAGCGGCTGGTCTCGGTGCGGCAGCCCGGTGTGGCGGGGCTGCGCAGGCAGGATCTCGTCCCCGGCGGCCGGCTCCCCGCCGCCGTGGCGGTGCCCCACCACGCCGAACTGGCCGACCTGGAACGGCACTGCCCGGAGGTGCTCCCGCTCACCCACGTGGTCGGCGATCCGGTGCACGACCGGATCGCGGCGAGCCTGCCACTGCGCGCCCGCTACCGCCGGGCGCTCGGCCTCGCGGACGGCGAGAAGCTGGTGGTGGTCGCCTCGACCTGGGGGGCGCGCTCGTCCTTCGGCCGGTTCGAGGCGCTGCTGCCCCGGCTGGCCGCCGAACTGCCCGCGGGACGGTTCCGGTCCGTCATCCTGGTCCACCCCAACGTGTGGTCGGGGCACGGTTCCTGGCAGGTCAGGGCCTGGCTGGCGCGCGGCGCCGAGCCCGGTACCGCCCTCGTGCCGCCGGAGGCGGACTGGCGCAGTGTCCTGATCGCCGCGGACTGGATCATCGGCGACCACGGTTCGGTGACGCTGTACGGCACGCTCACCGGTGCCCCGATCCTGCTGGCCGGTTCGCCGGACCAGGAGATCAACCCCGCCTCGCCCGCCGCCACCCTCGCCGTGACCGCGCCGGCGCTCTCGCCCGCCCACCCGCTCGTCGGCCAGCTCCAGTACACGGCGGCCGAGTACCGCCGGGAGGAGTACGCGGCGATCGCCTCGCGCATCACCTCCGAACCCGGCCGTTTCAACCGCAACATGCGGCGGCTCATGTACCGCCTGCTGGGTCTGGGCCGGCCCGCCCACGAACCGGTGACGGTCCCGCTGCCCGAGCCGCCCCGGCTGGACACCTGGGCGCGCGGGCGGCGGGAGGTGCCGGCGTGATGCGCTTCGTCTCCGTACGGCTGCGGGCTTCGCCGCCGTGCCCCCGGGGTCCGCGAGGCGCCCCGGCGGCGGACCTGTCGCTCCGCGTCCGCTCGGCCGCGGGCGACCACGACGTGCGGGCCCGGATCGGTCTCCTGGCGCCCGGGGACCCGCCCGGCCCGGACGGGCCGCCGGCAGGTGCGGACGAGCACGTCGCCGCGGAGGCCGGACCGTGCCCCGGGATCCGGTGGCCCGTCTGCGCCGATGTGCTGCACGAGAGGATTCCGCGCCCGTACGCCGACGCGGTGCGCCGACTGGGCGACCTCACGGCCGCCCATCCGGGGTGCCGGCTGGCCGCGGCGCCGCTGACCGGGGGCGGCTGGGCGGTCATCGACGGGACGAGCCGCACGGTCCTGCCGCTGGCGCACCGGGTTCCCCCGGACCAGCCCCTGCTGGCGTCCTGTCTGCACGCCTGGCTGGTGGCGGGGCACACCCTGCGGGACATCCACGACATCCGCGTGGTGCACGGCGGGTGAGCACGTCGGCGCCTACGTGCGCCGGAGCCGGCGGGCGTCGGCCGGGCTGGTGGTCTCGTACAGGTCGAGGGCGCGGGCGTGGAACTCCTCGCCGGCCGTGTCCTCGCCCCGTTCACGTGCGGTGTCGCCGAGCATCTCCAGGGTGCGGGCCTGCCAGTGGACGGCGCCGGAGGCGGTGAACACCGCGAGCGCCTCCGTCATGTGGGCGATGCCCAGGGCGTGCTCGCCGGTGCGGGCGCGGGCCCGGCCGAGGAAGGCGAGGGCCCGGGCCGTGTCGTGCGGGTCGGCCGCGTCCAGGAGTCCCTGCCTGGCCCGGGCGAAGCAGGTGACGGCCCGCTCGGGGTCGTGTTCGGCGAGAGCGACCTCGCCGAGCGTGATCCGGGCGAGCGCCACCCCGCGCGGGTAGCCGCACCCCTCCCAGGTCGTCACCGCGCGGTTCAGCCGCGACACGGCCTCGGCGAACCGCCCCGCCTCGAAGTGGCAGTTGCCGAGGCCGAGCAGCGCCTGTCCCTCGTCACGGGGGTCCTCCCCGTCGCGCGCCGCGTACAGGGCGGCCGTGTACCACTGCACGGCCTCGTCCAGCCGCCGGGCGGCGCTCAGCCCGATGGCCCCGGAGTTGAGCATCTGGCGTTCGGCCTCCCGGTGCCCGTCGCGGCGGGCCGCCTCCAGACCGATGCGGTGGGCCTCGATCCACAGGTCGTAGTGGCGCAGCCGCAGGAACAACGGCCACATGGCGTCGACGAGTTGCCAGGCCGTGGCGTGCCAGCCGCGCTCGACGGCCAGGCGGAGCATCGCCATGAGGTGGCCGCGTCGCTCGTGCAGCCAGCCGAGGGCGCCGCGGTCGTCGGTGAAGGGCGGGGGCAGCGGGAAGGGCTGCGCGTAGGTCCGGGGCAGGGTGAACTGGATCGGGGTGATGAGGCGTTGGGCCTCGGTCGCGGTCAGCAGATGCCAGTCGGCGACGCGCCGCAGGATGCGTTCCCGGTCCGCCTCGGTGTCGGCCAGGGCCGCGCGGTCGCGGGCGTGGAGGCGGACGAGGTCGTGGAAGCGGAGCGCGTCCGGGCCGACCTCCTCCAGCATGTTGGCCTCGACGAGTTCGTCCAGCCGGCGTTCCGCCCAGTCGAGGGGCTCCGCGCAGGCCGCGGCGGCCGTCCGGACGTCGAAGTCGGGCAGGGGCAGCAGCCCGAGGGCCCGGTACATCCGGGCGGCCTCCGCTCCCAGCACCGCGTACGACGCGTCCAGGGCCTTGCGCACGGTCGCCTCCCCTTCGACTTCCAGCGCGGCCAGCCGGCCGACGTCGGGTGTGAGCGCGTCGGCCAGTGCGGCGACCGGCTGTCTGGGGCGGGCGGCGAGCCGGGCCGAGGCGAGACACACCGCGAGGGGCAGACCCGCGCAGAGGTCCACGACCTGGCGGACCGCGGGCAGTTCCCCGGCGACCCGGCGCTCGCCGACACCGCGCAGGAACAGCTCCACCCCGGCGGCGGGGTCCAGCGCCCGCAGCCGGTGGAACTCCGCTCCGTCCAGCCGCAGTCCGGTCAGCCGGTGCCTGCTGGTCACGACGACGAGGCTGCCGGGCCCGCCCGGCAACAACGGCCGGATCTGTGCCGCGGAGAAGGCGTTGTCCAGCACCACCGCGATGCGCAGGTCCGCGGTGACGGACCGCCACAGGGACGCCTGTTCGGCCAGGTCGACGGGGACCGCCCAGGCGCCGAGCGCACGCAGGAACCGGCCGAGGATCTCGCCCGGGTCCGCCGGTCCGCCCGTCGCGTGTCCGCGCAGATCGGCGTGCAACTGCCCGTCGGGAGCGGCTGATTCGTGCCGGCGCAGCCAGCGGGAGACCAGGGTGGTCTTCCCGATGCCGGCCGGACCGTTCACCACGATCAGCGGCTGCCGGGATCCCGCGTCCGTATGCCGCGTGAGCAGCCGGTCCAGGGCTTCCAGTTCGTCCCGCCGGTCGGTGAAGTGCGCCGGTACCGGCAGCAGTTGGCGGGGCGTCGGTGGTGGCTGCGGCGGGGCGGTCCGGACCTGGATGCCGCCGTGGACGTCGCGGGCCTGGACGGTCGGTCCGTAGAACCGGGCCGATCCACCGATGGTGTTGCCACTCGCTCTTTCCTGGTCGTCCTCCCGCGCCGCACTCATACCGCTCGTCCCCCTCCGACCGGTTGCCCGCTCCATCGATCAAGGTGGTCCTACCCCCGCCGGGCCTCCGGCGATGCGGGCCACGGACGCCGGGGCTCCGGCAAGGAAGCGATTCGGCCAGCACAACGGCCCCTCTTGGAACCCCCTGCCCTCCCTGTCATGCTCTTCGCCCCATGGCATGACCATCCCCGGCGCCATGGTCGTCGAACGGCCGGACCAGCGGGAGGCGCTGGTGGAATTCCAGGTACTGGGCCCGGTGGGTCTGCGCGCGAACGGCCGGCGGGTGGAGCTCGGTTCGGACAAGGAGCGGACCCTGCTGGGCCTGCTGGCACTGGACGTGGGCCGGCCGGTCGCGCTGGGCGTGCTCATGGACCGGCTCTGGGACGGTGAACCGCCGCCGCACGCACGGGAGAACGCGCACAGCTATGTCTCACGGCTGCGCCGGCGGCTCCGGCTGGCAGACCCGTCCTCGGCGAGCGCGCCGCGCATCGTCAGCCGGGCCCACACCTACACGCTGGAGGCGGCCCGCGAGGCCGTCGACTGGCACCGGTTCCAGCAGCTCGTGGCGCAGGCCGGGGCGGTCGCGGCGGACGGCGACGACGAGCGGACGGCCGCCCTCCTCGACCGCGCGGAAGGCCTCTGGCGGGGCGAGGCACTGGCCGGGCTGCCCGGACTGTGGGCCGAGACCACCCGCCGGATGCTGGCGGAGCGGCGGCTGGGCGCCGCCGTCTCCCGGATCGCCGCCTGCCTCCGGCTCGGCCGGTTCACGGAGGTGACCGCCGAGCTGTCCGCTCTCGTCGACCGGTATCCGGGTGACGAGACGCTGGCGGGCCAGCTGATGCTGGCGTACTACGGCGGCGCCCGGTACACCGACGCGCTGCGGGTGCACCAGGAGACCCGCCGGATGCTGATGACCCAGTACGGCTCCCGCCCGGGCGCCGAGTTGGACCGCGTCCATCGCGGGATCCTCGATCGGGTGCCGGCCGCCGACCTCGTCCGGGGCCGCACGGCCGTGCCCCGCCCGGCCCGCCCGGCCGCGGGCCCGCCGCCTGCCCGCCCGCGTCCGCCGAGGAACCTGCCGCATCAGCCGCCCCTGATCGGCCGACGCGCCGAACTGCGGGCCCTGAGCGCCGCGGTCGACGCGGCGGCGGAGCAGGGCCGGGTGGTCAGCCTGGAGTCCGTCAGCACCGTCAGCGGCATGGCCGGGGTGGGCAAGACCAGCGTGGCCGTGCACGGCGCGCACCGGCTGGCCGAGCGGTTCCCCGACGCCCAGCTGTATGTGGACCTGCGTGGCCACTCCCCCGTCGGCGAACCGCTGGGTCCCGGCGCGGCCCTGGCCACCCTGCTGCGTCTGCTCGGCGCGCCGGCGGAGACCATCCCGGTCGAACTGGAGGGCCGGACCGCGCTGTGGCAGACCATGCTCGCCGAGCGACGGGCGGTGATCGTCCTGGACGACGCGGTGAGCGCCGACCAGATCCGCCCGCTGCTGCCGAGCGGATCGCCCACCCTGACGATCATCACGAGCCGGCGCCGGCTGACGGGTCTGCCGCAGGCCCGGCACATCCCGCTCGACGTGCTGCCGACCGACGACGCCATCGCCCTGTTCCGCGCCTGCGCGGGCGGGGAACGCACCCTGGACATCCGGGAGATCACCACGATCGTCCGATTATGCGGTCACCTCCCGCTCGCGATCGAGCTGGTCGCGAGCCGCTTCCGCGCCCACCCGGCCTGGACGCTCGGCACCCTGGCCGACCGCCTGACCCGTACCGAGGGACGGCTGGTCGAGATCCGGGATGCCGAGCAGGAGTTGCTGCGGGCCTTCGACCTGACGTACCGGACCCTCACCCCGGACCAGCGCGCCGCGTTCCGCCGGCTCGGTCTGCACTGCGGCCCGGACTTCACGGTGGACTCGGCGGCCGCCTCGCTGGACCTGCGCCCGGCCGCCGCGGAGCGCGTGCTGGAGTCACTGCTGACCTGCCATCTGCTCCGCGAACCGACCCCGGACCGCTACCGCTTCCACGACCTGCTGCGCGAGTACGGCCGCTCCAGGTCCCTCGCGGACGACACCGACGAGGAGCGTGCCGAGGTCCTCGGGCGCCTGACGGACTTCCACGTCGACGCCGCCGACCGCGCCGACCGTCTCGCGTACCCCCGCCGCACGAGGCCCGCGCCGCCGCGCGAGCGCGGCCCCGGCGCGGCGCCGCCCGACTGGCCCGACGCCGGGGCCGCGCGGTCCTGGCTGGCCGCCGAGCGTGCGAACCTGCTGGCCACCGAGCGCCAGGCGCGTGGCCAGGGCCGTCCCGGGGCGGCCGCCCGACTCGCCTACGCCATGGCCGGTTTCCTCGACGAGGAGTGCCACTGGGTCGACGCCGAGGCCGTCCTGGAGACCGCCGTCGAGCACTGGACCGGGACCGGCGAGCAGGCCGCGCTGTGCCGTGCCCTGCTGCATCTCAGCGCCGTCCACGCGCACACCGGGCGCTACCCGGAGGCGGCCGAGAGCGGAGACCGGGCCCTGCGGATCGCGCGTGCGACGGGGGACGAGGAGGCGGAGGCCGAGGTGCTGCGCACGCTCGGCACCCTGAACTGGCACATGGGCGACCATCGGGCGGCGCTCGTCCTCTTCCAGAAGTCCTTCGCCATCACCTCGATATCCGGAGATTCCCTGGCCTGTGCGCGCCTGCACAACAACATGGCCGTGACCCTGCTCTTCCTCGGGGAACACGACCGCGCGCTGGAACACTTCGAGAAGACGCTCAGCGGATTCACCGAGGCGGGCGACCACGCGGCGCTCGGGAAAACGCTCAACAACATCGGTGATCTGTATCTGCGTCGCAAAGACCTGGAATCCTCGCGTCGGTCGTTCGAGGAATCGCTGACCTTCCTCGAACATTCCGGGAACCGTTACGACCGCGCCACCGTACGCGGCAGCCTCGCCGATGTCCTCACGGAATCGGGCGACACCGCCGCGGCTCTCCCGCTCTACCAGGAGACTCTGGCGGAATTCCGCGAGCTCGGCGACCGCAAGAGCCAGGCCGACACCCTGATCGGCCTGGGCGAGGCGCACCGGAAGGCGGGGGATGCCGGGAAGGCCGAGCGGCACTTCCTGGACGCCCTGGACATCGCCCGGCTGATCGGCGCCGCCCACCAGGAGATCCAGGCCTTGCGCCACATCGGTCAGGCGCATTTCGCGGCCGGCCGGCTCGACGCGGCGAGGAAACATCTGGAGGTGGCCCTTTCACTGGCCGAGCGCACCCACGATGTCGACGAGAAAGCCAGGACGGAAGACGTTCTGACGGACGTACGGCGTACGGTGGGTGGCGAGGCGACAGCGCGTGCCCTACCGCGACAGACGTTCGAACCAGGCGGTAATTAAAGTCGCAACCAGTAACGGCCGTTCGTTCGATTTCCCATGCAAGCCGAGATCCGCTACGGTCCCCTCCCAAGATCAAGGATCATGAGTCGAGTCATGAGTCATGAGTCAGGGAGAGGTAACCGTTCAAGTGAGCACGATAAGCCGAATGGCCGTCATGGCCGGTCTCACCGCTTTCGCCATTCTTGGCGTGGCCGCGCCAAATGCTTCGGCGGCCGAACTCGCCTCGACCGCGGCCATCGGCACGAACAGGTGCATCATGATGGACCAGACTCCCTGAGGGTCGGTCGGCGCACCGGGGTGGCAGCACCCGCCGCCACCCCACCCATCGGTTCTCCGGCCCCTCCTTCACGACCCCGGCCCCACCGCCGGCGGACAGCGGCACGGACACCCCGCCCACCCCGTACCGACGACGCCGCCGGCCGGACCGGCAGGTGTCATGCGAGCCGCTCCGCGAGGTGGTCGCCGACGCGCAGGGCGTTGGCGATGGCGGTCAGCGAGGGGTTGACCGCCCCGATGCTCGGGAAGAAGCTCGTGTCGACGACGTAGAGGTTGTCCAGGTCGTGGGCCTTGCAGTGGACGTCGAGGGCGGAGCTGCCGGGGTCGTCGCCGAAGCGGACCGTGCCCGCCTGGTGCGCGGTGGCGCCGATGGGCATGCCCTTGTGCAGATAGATGCTGTGCGACAGGAGATGGTGTTCGTTCATGCCCAGGTGACCGAGCATGCCCTGCAGTTTGTGCCGCAGGCGGTTCAGTCCGGCGACGTTGTTCTTCTCGTCCAGGGCCAGGTGGATACCGCCGTCCCGGTCCAGGGTGACGCGGTTGCCGGCGGCGGGCAGGTCCTCTCCGCACAGCCAGAAGTCGACCGCGTGATGGGCCAGTACCTCGAACGGCATGTCGGGGGCCACCGCACCGGCCCAGCGGGGCGCTTCGCCGTGGATCTGCTCGGAGTCGGACTTGCCGAGCATCTGGATGCCGCCGAGGGGGTAGTCCCAGTCGTCGGATCCCAGGTACCAGTCGTGCAGCGCCAGGGTCTTCTGGAACCTGGTGTCGTTCGGTTCCCTGGACACGGCCATCAGGGCAAGGTTGTTGTGCCGCATGTAGTGCCGGCCCACCACGTCCGAGCTGTTGGCCAGTCCCCGCGGATGCCGGTCGCTGACCGAACGCAGCAGCAGGGCAGCGGAGTTGACGGCGCCACAGGCGACCACCACGAGGTCGGCGCGGAACTCCACGGTGGCAGCGTCCCGGTCGCCCGGCTCCCCCACCGTGGCGACGACCGAGGTGACGCTCCGGCCGGTCGCGTCCGTCTCCAGCCGCCGCACGTCCGCGTGGGTGACCATCTCGACGTTGGGGTGTGCGAGAGCGGGGTCGACGCAGATGACCTGCGCGTCGGACTTGGCGCCGACCAGGCAGGGGAATCCGTCGACGCGGTCGCAGCGGATGCAGGCGCTGGTGTGGGTGGCCCTGCCCCGGTCGTCCTGGGTGAGGTTCACCCCGATCGGGAGGTGGAAGGGATGCAGTCCCTGCTTCTCCAGGTCGTGGCTGAGTTGCTGGATGCGCGGCTCGTGCTGGACCGGCGGGTGCGCGTACTGGGCGCTGGTGGGGCCCTCGGTGGGGTCCTCGCCGTGCCGGCCGTGGACCAGATAGAGGTGTTCGGCCTGCGTGTAGTACGGCTCGAAGTCCTCGTAGCCCAGTGGCCAGGCGGGGGACACGCCGTCGTGGTGGCGGAGTTCGCCGAAGTCCTCGGGGCGCAGCCGGAAGAGCGCGGCACCGTAGAACTTGGTGTTGCCGCCCACGTAGTAGTTGACCTCGGGCGGGAACTCCTTGCCGTCCTTGTCGTACCAGAACTCCGGTGCACGGTACTTCCCCTTGACGAAGACCGCGGTGGAGTCCCAGTTGTCCCGTTCACGGGGAAGATAGCCGCCCCGTTCGAGAAGGAGGATCCGTTTTCCGGTGGGTGCCAGCCGATGGGCGAGGGTGCCACCGCCCGCGCCTGTCCCGATGATGATGACGTCGTAGTACTGCGCGTCGGTCATGCCGGCCACCGTCCTCGGAGCATGCGCCGGTCCTGCCGGGTGAATGGGCCGTCCGACCCGACCACCAACGTATCTCCGGGCCATGTTTCCGGCGAGTTGGGCCGCTCGGGTGACCCGGGACGCCGGGAGGCGACGCCGCCCCGTGCACGTGCGTGGGCGGACCGAGCAGGTGTCACAGGATCGCGAGGGGATTGACGGGAGATCCGGTGGCCGCGGGCAGCCGGAGCGGGGCGATGACGCAGAGGAACGACCAGCGGCCTTCGCGCGCGCAGACCGGCGTGAGGTCCTCGAACCGCAGATAGTCCAGCAGGTGCAGTCCCATGGCGTGGATGCCCAGCACATGGACCGGGAACGCGACCTCCCGGACCGCGCTGGGCGCGCTGTCGTTGTTGCCGTCGCCGCCGAGCACGGCCACCTCCCGTTCGGCCAGGAACTCCATGGCCGTCGGGTGGAGTCCGGCACGCGCGTCGGCCACGTCCCAGGGGCCGAGCTCCTCGCGGCGGCGGCGGTGTCCGACCCGGACGAGCAGGATGTCGCCGCGACCGACCCTGACGCCCTGCCGCGCCTCGGCGGCGGCGAGGTCCTCGGCCCGCACCCGCGCTCCGGGTTCGAGCCAGGGGACGCCGTGCAGCCGGGGGATGTCGAGGAGGACCCCGCGTCCGACGATGCCGTCGCGGGCGAGGTCGACGGACAGGGCGCTCGCGCCGTCCGGTGACAGTACGTCGGCCGCCGGTACGCCGCCGTGCAGGGTGCCGTCGTAGACGACGTGGCACAGCGCGTCGAGGTGGCTGTTCACGTCGCCGTGCACGTTCATGGCGAAGCGGTCGCGGGCGAACTCCAGTCCGCTCGGCCCGGGTTCGCCGCCGGC
The DNA here is from genome assembly GCF_032248645.1 of Streptomyces zaehneri. Taxonomy (NCBI): domain Bacteria; kingdom Bacillati; phylum Actinomycetota; class Actinomycetes; order Kitasatosporales; family Streptomycetaceae; genus Streptomyces; species Streptomyces zaehneri. The sequence goes on along the minus strand of NZ_JASTTJ010000003.1, from coordinate 183,391 downwards.
CGGGGCGGTGAGCCGGTGTTCGGCCGGGTCGGCGTCGTCGGGTCCGCTCCGGGTGTTCACGGGGGCGGCGAGCGACACCGTACGCCCCGACCGCACCTCGCGTACGGCGGCCAGCACGTGCTCCGCGGTGATCGTGTCCAGGGCGCCCCGGGGCCCGGCTCCGCCGGGGGACGTGTCGCGCAGGTGCCGGTACAGACGCCGGAAGCCGGCCTCGCTCAGCTCGCCGCTCGTCCGCATGCCCCCACCCTCCGGCAGGTCCCCGGTGCCCGCACGCCGAGTCGCCGCAGCCGTGCGGGCGCGTGACGCAGGAGCCGTGCGGGTCGGCGGTGCACCGAGGTGCGGCTGCCTCCGTCCGATGCTGCAATGAAGTCCGAAAACAGGGGGCCGCTGAACGCCGTGACCACCCAGGGGTGAAGCCGTGAGCGATGAATTCGTCGAAATGGGACCGATCGACTACGTCGTCGTCGAGTTCCCCGGGAACCGCATGACCGGTGAGGGCTTTCCCCTGCTGGTCGATCTGGTCGACCGCGGCCTCATCCGGATCCTCGATCTGCTGTTCGTCCGGAAGGAGGAGGACGGCTCCGTGGTCGGCCTGGAGATCGCCGATCTCACCGGGGACGGGGTTCTGGACCTGGCCGTCTTCGAGGGCGCCTCCTCCGGCCTGCTGGGCCAGGACGACATCGAGGAGGCCGGCGGCGCTCTGGGACCCGGCAACTCCGCGGCGATCCTGGTCTACGAGAACGTGTGGGCCGCGCCCTTCGCCACCGCCCTGCGACGCGGGGGCGCACAGCTGGTCGCCTCCGGGCGGATCCCGGTACCGGCCGTCCTGGCCGCGCTGGACGAGACGGACGACGTACGGCCGCCGAGGACGTAGCGACTCCCTCGCCGACCAGGCTCGCCGGACCGGCTCCTCCCCGGCACCCGGTCCGGCGGCCCGGCGCCGCGGCCGGGGGACCTCGCCGTACTCCTGAGCGCGTGCCCCGTCAGCGGCCCGTGGACCGCCCGAAGGAGGCGACGGCGGACCGCACCCGGGCGAGAGCGGCCGGCAGAGCCGCGGTGGCGTCCAGGGTCAGGCCCGGCTCGTCCGGTTCCAGCGGCTCCAGCGTCGCGAACTGCGAGTCGACCAGCCGGGCGGGCATGAAGTGGCCGGTGCGCCGGGACACCCTCTCCCGTGCGGTGTCCCGGTCCAGGGCGAGGTAGAGGCACCACAGCCGGGCGCCCGCGGCCGCCCGGAGTTCGTCGCGGTACGCCCGTTTGAGGGCCGAGCAGGCGACGACCAGCCCCTCCCCGGCCTCGGCGGAGCGCCGGACGCGGTCGGCGAGAGCCCGCAGCCAGGGCCCGCGGTCGGCGTCGTCCAGGGCGTGGCCGGCGGTCATCTTGGCGATGTTGGCGGCGCTGTGGAAGCCGTCGCCCTCGACGAACGTCACTTCGAGCCCCTCGGCGACCGCCTTGCCGACGGTGGTCTTGCCGGAGCCGGACACCCCGAGGACCAGCACGATCGGCGGTGCCTGCCCGGCCCCGCGCAACGACTCCGCGCCGCCGGTCACGGGCTCTCGGGCTCCCGTCCGGCCGCCGTCCGCCGCAGGTCAGCCTCGGTGAGGGGCTGGAGGGCCCCGGCGGTGTCCAGCCGGTAGAGCAGGACGAGGGGCGGTCCGACGAGCACCACGGCGATGGCCGTGACCAGCAGCAGCCAGCGCAGTGCCGTCGGCGCGCCGGCCGCCTCGGACACGGTCAGCGAGGTGGGGATGAGATAGGGCCGCTGGGCCAGCCCCCAGGCCACGACGACCAGGGCCACGCTGCCGACGGCGGTGATCCTCGCCCATCCCGTGGCGGTGCGGTACAGCAGCACGGCGGTGGCCAGCGCGCTGACGACGGCGACCAGGACGAGGGCGAGACCGATGCCGCCGGTCAGCCCGTCGTGGACGTAGCGCGCGTCGTCGCGGGTGACGACGAGGCCGACGCACGCCAGGACGGCGAGGACGCCGAGGCTGCACCAGGCCCGCAGGCGGAAGTATCCGATCAGGTCGGCGGCGTCGAAGCGGCGGGCGTCGGCGGTCAGGAACACCGCCCCGAGGAAGGCGGTCGCGGCGACGGTCAGCAGGCCGGCGATCACGGACGTCCCGTTGGACCACGCGTCGGCCGACGCCTTGGTCCCGGGAGCCACCCGGCCCGTGGCCAGCCCGCCGACCGCCGCTCCGAGGAAGAAGGGCGTCAGCAGCGAGGAGACGGCGAAGACCGCGCCGTAGACCCTGCGCCCGGCGAGCCGCCGTGTGGGCTTGCGCAGGGCGAACCCGGCGCCGCGCAGGACGAGTCCCACGGCCGCCAGGGCCAGCGGCAGCCACATGGCCGTGAAGACCGTCTGGAACAGCACCGGGAAGCCGGTCCACATGATGACCAGGACGAAGATGAGCCAGACGTTGTTGGTCTCCCACACCGGCTCCATGGCGTGGTCGATGAGCCACCGGGGGCGCCTGCCCCGCCGGGCGCCCCCCGCGAGCAGGTCCCAGAATCCGGCGCCGTAGTCCGTGCCGCCGGCGCACGCGTAGGCGGTCACCACGGCCAGCAGTACCCAGGCGACGGCGTCCTCGGTCATGCGCCGCCCCCGTCCTTGCCGCCGGTCGTGGACAACGGCCGGGGCCCGTAGGGGGTGTCGCCCTCCACGTCCCCGGGGGCGGCTGCCGTGGCGGCGCCCTCGTCGGCCAGCCGCCATCGTCTGCTCATCCTCAGCAGGACGGTCAGGAAGGCGCCGAACACGAGGACGTAGAGCACCACGACGAGGCCGAGCATCGTCCACAGGGTCGGGGCCCGGGTGTCCGTCACCGCCTCCGCGACCCGCATGTTCTGGTAGACGATCCAGGGCTGCCGGCCCACCTCGGTGGTGATCCAGCCGCACTCCACGGTCAGCAGACAGGCGCCGCCGGCCAGTGCCGCACACCGGAAGAACCACGGGGACCCGGGCAGGTCACGGCGGCGGAGCCAGCACCAGCCGTACCAGAGGGCGAGCAGGACGAGCAGGCTGCCGATGGTCACCATGATGTCGAACGCCCAGTGCGCGATGGTGGCCTGAGTCGCCGTCGGACGGTCGCCCGCCGGGACCGAGGACAGTCCCGTCACCTTGGTGTCGGGGCTGAAACCGGCCAGGATCGAGTCCAGTTGGGGGATCCTGATCCCGCCGGAGATCGTCCCGTCGGGATGCAGCCGTCCGAACATGTACTCCGGCACGTGGGTGTCGGTCTTCCAGACGATCTCGGTGGCCGCGAACTTCACCGGCTGCTTGTGGAAGACGGACCGGGCGATCGAGTCCCCGAGCACGAACTGCACGGGGGTCAGGATCGCGGCGACGGAGAACGGCACGGTGAAACCGAGCCGGTGGTAGCGGTCCCGGCGGCCTCGCAGCCAGCCCACCGCGTACACCCCGGCGATGACATAGCCGGCGGTCAGCACCACTCCGACCACGAAGTGCCAGTACTCCGGGCCGAACATCGGGGTGAAGATCGCCCTGCGTACGTCGACGTCCACGGGCTTGCCGGACGCGTCGAGCGAGAAGCCGCGCGGGGTGTTCATCCAGGAGTTCGCGGCCACGATGCCGAACGCCCCCATCAGGGCGGCCAGCGGCAGGGGCAGGCCGAGCCAGAAATGCGTCCACGGCTTGAGCCGGCGCCAGCCGTACAGGTAGATGGCGATGAGGATCGCCTCGAGGAAGAACGCCCAGGCCTCGATCCCGAAGCCGAGGCCGAAGACATCACCCCACCGGCCCATCATCCCCGGCCACAGCAGGCCGAGTTCGAAGGAGAGCACCGTGCCGGTAACGATGCCGATGGCGAACTGGACGGCCATGACCGCCGACCAGCGCCGCGCGAGCAGCAGGGCGACGGCGTCTGCCTTGCGCAGCCCGCGGTAGTGCATCAGGAGGGTGATGGCGGGCAGGGCCACGCCGAAGGGCACGAGCAGGATGTGGGAGCCCAGGGTGAAGGCCATCAGCTCCCGGGCCGGCAGCAGCTGTGCGGGGCCGTCCGCCAGAAAGTGGTCGATCGCGCTGTTCACATGGTCCTCGGTGGCTCGTCCGGGATGGCGCTGGCGTGGTGGGTCTCAGCCACCCGTGGCGAATCCGGGGAACAGCGTCATTCCGCCGTCGACGTAGATGGTGGTCCCCACCACGTAGTCGAGGAGGTCGGAGGCCAGCGCGGCCACCACGTTCGCGATGTCGTCCGGGTCGCCGACGCGGTGGTAGGGGATGAGCCGGAGAAGGTCGGCCTCGGCCTCGGGGGTCTCCCAGGCACTGCGGTTGATGGGCGTGCGGATGGCTCCCGGAGCGACGGCGTTCACCCGGATCCGGTGCGGCGCGAGCTCCTGCGCGAGGGTCGCCATGAGCATCTGCACCCCGCCCTTGGACGACGCGTAGTTCACATGGCCGGCCCAGGGGATGATCTGGTGGACCGAACTCATGCAGATGATTTTCCCGGCGGACCGGGACACCTCCGGAACGACACCTCGCCGCATGAATTCCCTGGCCGCTTCCCGTGCGCACAGGAACTGTCCGGTCAGATTCACGTCCAGTACCTTGCGCCACTGGCCGACGGTCATGTCGGTGAGGGCCGCGTCCCGCTGAAGGCCCGCATTGGCGACCATGACGTCGATGGTGCCGAACTCCTCGACCATACGGGAGACCATGTCGACGACCTGGTCCTCCTGCGACACATCGGCTTCGTGCGCATAGGCGCGGACGCCGAAACCCTCGATCTCGCGCACCACTTCTTCCGCGTCTTCCCGTCCCGCCACGTAGTTCACGACCACATCGGCACCCACCCGGCCCAGGCCGATCGCCGTGGCCTTTCCGATGCCGGAATTCGCGCCCGTCACCAGCGCTTTCTGGCCTTTGAGAAGCAGCGGGGCAAGGGGCTGGCGACCATTTTTGCCGCTGGTTTCCACTCGTGTCTCCCTGTGCGTGCCGGCGCGGACATTCGGCGGACACTCGAAGGAATCCGCCCGACAACGAAAACACGTGTGGATCGGTACGGCACGGTGGCGCGTCTCCCGTCAGCCGCCCGGGTGCCGGCCCGCGCTGAACGGCCCAATGCCCGCCGACCGGGTCGCGCGGGGCGGCGCGGACCGCTCGGACGGGCAGGCCGGACGCGCTGGTCGACGGGCCGGTCAAGGCTGGTCGGGCGGGGCCGGTCGGGCGGGCTGGTCGGACCGGCCGCGCGAACGGGCTACTCGGTGCGGGTCTCCCGGCCCGTTCCGACGCACAGCGCCCAGATGACGAAGGCGTCCACGGCGATCAGCACGATGGCCCAGACGGGCTGGTACGGCAGCCACATGAAATTGGCGATCATCGACAGGCCGGCCACGGCGATACCGATGACGCGTGCCCACACCGCGCCGCGGAACAGAGCGGCGCCCGCGAGCGCGACCAGCACGCCGAGGACGAGATGGATCCAGCCCCAACTCGTCAGATTGAAGTTGTAGGCGTAATTCCGGGTGACGACAAAGACGTCGTCCTCGGCGATGGCGGCAATTCCCTGGAATATCGCCATCACTCCGCCGAAGATCATCATGACTCCGGCGAAGCCGGTCCAGCCGGACACCCACGCTCCGCCGCTGCTTGCCGTTCTGTGTCCGTGGTGCATTCCGGTCGCGGCCATTTCGGGCTCCTCCCACTGCATCTCGCCACTGACAGGTGGCCGTTCGTTCGCCCAGATATCAGCTTGCCACGAGAAGCACAAACCGGCAGAACACCGGTATTCACGCAGTTCAGCGCGGGGGCCGAGGTGCGAGGGAAATCCGGCGGTGGTCCAATGGGGGTATCCGGTGCGCCGACCGTCGCGCGCCGGCCGGATGAGCCGACCCTTCCGCAGGTCTCCGGCGAGAAAGGAATCCGCCGTGCCAGGTCTCCTCCGCGGGGTAGCCCGCACAGCCGTCGTGGCCGGTACCGCGACCGCCGTGTCCAACCGCGTGTCACGCCGCCAGCAAGGGCGCTGGGCCCAGCAGGAGGATCAGCAGGCCGCGCCGCAGCAGGCGCCGGCCGCCGCTCCCCCGCCCGCCCCGCAGCCCGACATGAGCAGCAAGATCGACCAGCTGAAGCAGCTCGGCGAGCTCAAGGCCCAGGGTGTCCTCACCGAGGCCGAGTTCGAGGAGCAGAAGCGCAGGATCCTCGAGTCCTGATCCCCAGGCGAAAGGCTGTACCGGAACCGCTCCGGTACAGCCTCTGACCTACGACCTGCGACTTCGCAAAGTCGGGACGACAGGATTTGAACCTGCGACCCCTTGACCCCCAGTCAAGTGCGCTACCAAGCTGCGCCACGTCCCGAGGCGTTGCCGCGGCGGTGAGCTGCGGGAACACGCAGGCAGAGCCTACCGTACGGGGGTGGGTGCGGCGGTCGGCGTCTGGTGGGCGGCCGGCTCCCCCAGACGGCTCGCGCGGCGGACCGGGACCAGCAGGGCCGCGAGGGCGGCGCCCAGGCAGAGCACCGCGAGCAGGGTGAATCCGTGGGTGTAGCCGGAGTCGTACGGCAGGCCCGACGGCTGGAGACGGCCGGTGACCAGGACGCCGGTGACGGCGGCCCCGATGGACCCCCCGATGGTACGGATGTTGGCGTTCATGCCGGTGGCGGCGCCGGTCTGCCCGGCGGGCACGCTGCCGACGATCAGGTTGGCCATCGAGGCGAAGGCCAGGCCGATACCGAGGCCGAACACGCCTGCCACGAAGGCGATCTGCCACTGCTCGTCGTGCCAGAGGGCGAGGAAGCCCAGGGCCAGCGCGCCGAGTGCGGCGCCTGCCGTGAGCAGTGCCCTGGCGCCCACGCGGGGCTCGAGGCGGCCGCTGAGCACACCCGAGACGAACATCGCGAGCAGCATCGGCAGCATGAGGAGCCCGGAGGCGGTGACGCTCGCGCCGAAGCCGTAGCCGGCCGTGCTCGGGGTCTGGACGAACCCCGGCAGGAAGGACCAGATCGCGTACATGCCCGCGCCGAACAGCAGGGCGGCCAGGTTGGTGGTCCACACGGCCGGCAGTCGCATGATGCGCAGGTCGATCAGCGGGCTGCGGGAGCGGGCCTCGGTGAACAGCCACAGCGCGAACAGCGCCACGGCCACGGCGAACAGACCGATCACCCGGGCCGAACCCCAGCCCCAGTTGCCCGCCTGACTGAGCGGCAGCAGCAGGGCGACCAGCCAGCCGGACAGCAGCACGGCGCCGAGCCAGCCGACCTTGCCCTGCGCCCGGTCGGGCGACTCGGGCACATAACGCAGGGCGATCAGCGTGGCGGCCGCGACGATGCCGACGGGGATCCAGAACAGCCAGCGGTAGTCGAGCGCGGAGACGATCGGTCCGGCCGCCACCATGCCGACGCCACCGCCCGCGGCGATCACGGCGGACAGGTTGCTGATGCTGCCGGGCACCCGGGAGGGGGCGAACTCGTCCCTGATGATGCCGAAGGAGAGCGGGAACAGGGCGCCGCCGACGCCCTGGACGACCCGGGCGAGGATCAGGACGCCGATGTCCGGCGCGAGCGCGGCGAGCAGACAGCCGGCCAGGACGGCGAGCAGGACCCCGACGAGGGTGCGCTTCTTGCCGATCAGGTCGCCGACCCGGCCGAGGATCGGCGTGAAGACGGACGCGGACAGCAGATACGCGGTCATCACCCAGGTCGCGGTGGACTGCGAGGCGTGCAGGGCGTGCTGCACGGTCGGCAGGGCCGGCGCTATCAGCGACTGGAGCATGGAGAACACGCCGGCACCGGTCGCGAGAACCGCGAAGGTGAGGCGGGTGGACTTGCGGGGCATGACAAGCCTCTCGGAAGGACCCGGAAAGAGGAGAAGAGGCCTCGGACTGTTAAAGTGGAGGCACTCCTCCACTCTAGCGGAGGCACCCCTCCGGTTCAACCGGGTCCCGCCCAGGAGGCAGCAGTGCCGGCTCAGCAGTTCCCCGTCAGCGAGATCGTCGCGGCCCAGCGGCCCGTCCGCAGGGACGCGGCCCGCAACTACGACGCGCTGCTGGCCGCCGCGCGCGAGGCGTTCGCCGAGCACGGCTCCGAGGCGTCCCTGGAGGACATCGCCCGGCGCGCGGGCGTCGGCATCGGCACGCTGTACCGGAACTTCCCGACCCGCCGGGCACTGTTCGAGAGCGTGTACGCGGACGAGGTCAACGCGCTGTGCCGGTCGGCCGTGGAATTCGCCGGCCTGGATCCGTGGGAGGCGCTCACCGCCTGGCTCGAACGGTTCGCGGGCTACATGGTCACCAAGCGGGCGGTGCGCGAGGCGCTGGAGGACGGGTCGGAGATCTTCCAGGCCTGCCGTGACTCGATGTACGCGGCGGGCGGCCCGCTGTTCGAACGGGCCCAGCGAGCCGGGGCGGCCCGCCCGGACATGGACTTCGGCGATCTGCTGCGGATGGTCGCCGGGATCACCGCGACGGCCTTCGTGGACGACGCCCAGCGCGACCGCGTCCTGGCCATCGCCCTGGACGGGGTGCGCGCCGGTCGCTGACCGGGCCGGACGGGGTGCGCGCCGGTCGCCGACGGGAGGGTCAGCCGGACAGCGGGTACTGCGGGGCGAGCAGGTCCGCGATCCGCTCGGTGATCGTCTGGGCGGTGTTCCCTTCGGGGGCGTCCGGGCCCACCGTCGTGGACACCGCGATGGACAGCCGCTGGTGCGGCTCGTACGCCATCACGGCCGCGTAGCCGAAGAAGGACGGGTTCTGCACCACCCAGCCGTTCTTGACGACGACACCGATGCCGAAGTGGAAGTCCTCCGTCATGGGCAGGCAGACCGTGGCGGGGCAGTTCGCGGTGGGGTGTCCGAGGCCGACCGTGCCCGGGTCCAGCTGGATGTCGAAGGAGTGCTTCGAGAGAAGTTCGCCCGAGCCGATGCCCTGCCCGGAGCGGGCCAGGTCGCAGATGTCCTGGGTCAGGATGGCCCCCGGGGCGGTGGTCCAGGAGGGGTTGAAGTAGGTGGACTCCTCGTAGGTGCCGCGTTCGTCGTCATAGGCGTGCAGCACGGGCGGCGGGATGAGCGCGTTGTCGTTGCTGCGGGTGTTGCGCAGCTTGAGGGGCTTCATGACACGCTGCCGCAGGAGACGGTCGAGCGGGGTGCCGGAGATCTTCTCCAGGGCGCGGCCGAGGAGGACGAAGTTGGCGTGCGAGTAGCTCCAGTTGGTGCCCGGCCGGTACCACAGGGGGTGGCTGAGGGAGATCCCGACGAGTTCCTTGGGGGTCCAGTGCTGCCAGGGGTCGGCGTAGAGCTTCTTCAGGAACACCGGGTCGGTGACGTAGTCGTGCAGGCCCGACGTGGAGTCGCCGAGCATCCGCAGGGTGATCTTGTCGCCGTGCGGCAGGTTCGGCAGCCAGCGGGAGACCGGGTCGTCGAGGCGCGCCTTGTGTTCCTGGACGAGCTGGAGCAGCACCGTGCCCATGAAGGCGATGCCGACCGAGCCGGTCCGGAAGTGCATGGCGGGCGTGGCGGGCACATCCGTGAGGGACTCGCCGTCCGCGCCGGTGACGAGCTCACGCCCGTCGACCGTGACCTTGACCAGGGCGGCCTTGAGACCGAGTTCCTTGCGGGCGGCGCGGACGAGGGCGAGGACCCTGCGCGCCTGGCCCCGCGGTTTCGCGGTGGCGGCGCAGGCCCGGCCCTGGTGATCGGGGACGGCGGTGGCGGCCGCGGCCGCCGTCTGGAGGGTGGAGGCGAGGAGAGCGGCGGCGCACAGCAGCGCCGTACGGGTACGCGTCATACGGGCACTATGGGCTGATTGTCACATCGGTCACGGGGTCAACACTCCGTACGCCGTCACCCCGGACCCGTACGGCCCTCGGCACACCTCCCCCGACCCGACCGGTTAACCCGGCCGGTTGAGGCGCCCGGTCGACCCGGCCGGTTGAGGCGACCGCCCGGACAGGCCCTGCTCGATCGTGCCGTCGCCGGACTCGTCGCGGGCCGGCTCTCCGGCGCCGACGCGGCGAAGCCGAAGCCCTTCCGCACCGATACGCGGGCCATCGGTGTCGACCGATGTCTTCAACTCTTCGGCGGACAGGGCTACATGCTGGAGTACCCGATCGCCCGGCTGTACGCGGACGAAACGCAGCACCCGCATCCGGGCCGGGACGGGCGAGGTCATGAAGGCGGCCATCGCCAAGCCCCTGGGGCTGCGAGCCGGGGCACGCGGCGGCGGGGCACGGAGACAGGGCACGCAGACCGGGAGGACGGTGAGGCATGGAGGACTTCTCCGGCAGGCCGGGGGTGGCGTTCGTCGCGGGTGGCACGGGCGGCATCGGTGCGGCGGTCGTACGGACACTGGCGGCACGCGGCAGCGCGGTGGTGTTCACCTACCGGGCCCGGCGGGAGGCGGCCGAGGCCCTCGCCGACGAGACGAAGGGGCTCGCGCCGCTCCCCCTGGACCTGACCGACGAGACGGCGACGGCCCGGGCGGTGACCGCGACCGCCGAGGCGCACGGCGGCATCCACACGCTCGTGTACGCCGCCGGTCCGCATGTGCCGATGCGACATCTGAGCCGGGTGACGCCGGGCGAGTACCGGGCCCAACTCGATGCGGACGCGGGGGCGTTCTTCAATCTCGCCCATCCGGCGCTGCCCGTGCTGCGCCGGAGCCGGGGCAGCATCGTCGCGGTCACGACCGTCGCCACCCGGCGCTTCCCGGTACGCGACGGGCTGTCCTCGGGGGCGAAGGGAGCGGTCGAGGCGGTCGCCCGCGCCCTGGCCGCCGAGGAGGGGCGCTACGGGGTCCGCGTCAACTGCGTCGCGCCCGGCATGCTCACCGACGGCATCGCGGGCCGGCTGATCGCGTCGGGCGAACTGGACGACGAGGCGCTCGCGGTCACCCGGCGGAACATCCCGCTGCGCCGGTTCGGGGAGGCGACGGACATCGCGGAGGCCGTGTCCTTCCTCGCCTCGGACCGGGCGGGGTTCATCACGGGCCAGGCCCTGGGGGTGGACGGGGGCTACAGCGTGTGAAGCGCCCGGCCTCGCCGAGAGGGCGGAGGGGGCGGAGGGCGGGTGACCACGCAGTCAAGCCGGTCGACGACCTCCCGAAGACCGGCTCGACTCCGCAGTCGTTCCAGTCTTCGGGGCGGTCCGGTCCGCGTCAAGGCCCGTCTCACAGGTCGACTCGGGCACCGCCGTCCGCACAAGCCTTTCCCGGTCACTCCGGGAGCGACACACAGAATTTTCCCCGCCACCCGGCCGACGCCGGGAATGTGCGTGTCGATTCGGACAAGCGGTCCAGAGGAACCCATTTCCTGCGTTCGTTCATGTTTCTACAGTGTGAGTGGAGGGTGAACGAGGCCGGGCACGAAAGGAATTCATCCGATTTCCTACGCCCTGGCCCTCCGCCCATGACTGACCGAATCATTGCGGCTGGATACCGTCCGATCGTTCGAACGTTGACCAGTGAGTAATAAGCGCACTACCTTTCAACGCGTTTCGAGCACGCGCTTTAGAACGGCGTTCCGCGGTGGACCCCTGCCCGCGGGAATCCGGTGAGCCGCCATTGCTGTCCCGAACCCCCCACCGTGCAGTCTCACCCTTGATTCGGAGAATCATGACGTCTGCTGTGCGTTCCGAGGACATGATCATCGGCATCACTCCTTTCGGCGAACCCGATGCCGGGCTCGCCCTGGCGATCAACCGGGCCGGCGGGCTCGGCGTACTCGACCTGGGATCCGGTGACCGAAGAACCCGCGAGGCCCTGTCCCGCCTGCGCCGCGCCTCCCCGGGCGCCTTCGGGGTCCGGGTCGGCGCACACTGCCGGCTCACCCCCGCCGACCTGGAACCCGACGGCCCGCACACGGTGATCCTGACCGCGGAGGCCGCACAGGCCCGTAAGGCCTACCAGACCGCGGACACCGCGAAGACCGCGGACACCGCGAAGACCGCGCGGACCCCGGAGACCGACAGCGCGCCCTGGCCGATCGCCGGCCTCAGCGCCCGCTACCGCGTGCTGGTCGAGGTCACCGACCTGGCGGGCGCGCTGGACGCGTTACGCGCCGGGGCGCATGGCCTGATCGCCCGCGGCGCCGAGAGCGGTGGCCGTGTCGGCGAGCTGAGCACCTTCGTCCTGCTCCAGCAGCTCCTCGCCGCACCCGAGGTGGCCGCCCCGGTGTGGGCGTGCGGCGGCATCGGCCCGCGCACGGCCGCCGCCGCGGTGGCAGGCGGTGCGGCAGGCGTCGTCCTGGACAGCCAGCTCGCCCTGCTCGCCGAGTCCGCGCTGCCCGAACCCGCCGCCGCGGCGCTGCGCACCCTGGACGGCTCGGAGACCGTCGTCCTCGCCGGACACCGGGTCCTGCTGCGGCGCGGCCCCGACGCACCGCGGATCCCGCAGGACGCGGGACCGCAGGCGGTGGCGGCGCTGCTGGGCGCGCAGGATCCGCGCGGACAGCTGCTCCCGGTGGGCCAGGACGGCTTCCTCGCCGCGCGGTTCGCCGAACGCTGGGGTGACGTGCGGCGGACCCTGCGGGCGGTGCGGGACGCGATCCTGGACGCCGTACGCGACGACACGGCCGGACGGGCCCTGCGGGCCGGGTCGCCGATGAGCCGGGCGCTCGGCACCCGGCTCCCCCTCGCCCAGGGGCCGATGACCAGGGTGAGCGACGGGGCCCCGTTCGCCGCGGCGGTGGCGGCCGACGGCGCACTGCCCTTCCTCGCCCTGGCGTTGGCGGACGGCGCGCGGACGCGGGCCATGCTCGCCGAGACCCGGGAGGCGGTGGCCGGCCGGCCCTGGGGCGTGGGTGTGCTCGGCTTCGCGCCGGAGGACGTGCGCGCCGCACAGCTGGAGGCCGTACGGGAGCTGCGGCCGACGCACGCGATCATCGCGGGCGGCCGGCCGTCACAGGCACAGGCACTGGAGCGGGACGGCATCCGGACCTTCCTGCACGTGCCGTCGCCGGGGCTGCTGCGGCAGTTCCTGGAGGCCGGGGCCCGCCGGTTCGTGTTCGAGGGCTCGGAGTGCGGCGGACACGTCGGACCGCGCGCGAGTTTCGCGCTCTGGGAGGCGCAACTGGCGGTCCTGGAGGACTGGTCCCGGGGCCACCGGGCCGAGGACGTCGAGGTGTTCTTCGCGGGCGGAGTCCACGACGAGCGGTCGGCGGCGATGGTCGCCGCGCTCGCCGCGCCGCTGACCGCGCGCGGAGCGGCCGTCGGCGTGCTGATGGGCACCGCGTACCTGTTCACCGAAGAGGCCGTGTCCCGCGGTGCGATCCGGCCGCTCTTCCAGCGACAGGTCATGGCCGCCGAGCGCACCACGCTCCTGGAGTCGGCGCCGGGACACGCCACCCGGTGCGTGCCGAGCCCGTTCGCCGCCGGCTACCGCGACGAGGAGGCCCGGCTGCGGGCCGAGGGCGCCGGGGACCGGCAGATCTGGGAGTCCCTGGAGCGGCTCAACGTCGGCCGGCTGCGCCTCGCGAGCAAGGGCGTGACCCGGGACACCGACGGCTCGCTCACCCCCGTCGACGAGCAACGCCAGCTCGACGAGGGGATGTTCATGGCCGGGGCGGTGGCCGTGCTGCGCTCGGCGACCACCACGGTCGCCGCGCTGCACGAGTCGGTGACCACCGGCGCGATCGAGCATCTCACCCGGCGGGCAGCCGAGTTGGGCCGGGAGGAGACCGTGCGGGAGCCGGCCGCCCCGGCCCCGCTCGACATCGCCGTCGTCGGCATGGCGTGCATGTTCCCGCAGGCACCCGACCTGCCCACCTTCTGGGCGAACGTGGTCGGGGGCGTGGACGCGGTGGGCGAGGTCCCGGCCGACCGCTGGGACCCGGCCGTCCACCACGGCGAGTCCACCCCGTCCAAGTGGGGCGGCTTCCTGCCCCGCATCCCCTTCGACCCCCTGCGGTACGGCATCCCGCCCACGTCGCTCGGCAGCGTCGAGCCGGTGCAGCTGCTGTCCCTGGAGGCGGCCCGGCGCGCCCTGGAGGACGCCGGATACGGCGAAGGGGGAAGGGAGTTCGACCGCTCCCGCACCTCGGTGGTGTTCGGCGCGGAGGCCGGCAGCGACCTGTCGAACGCGGCCACGCTGAGGGCGGTCCTGCCCTCCTACTACGGCAGCGTCCCGGCGGGCCTGGACGACCAGCTGCCGCAGCTCACCGAGGACTCCTTCCCCGGCATGCTCGCCAACGTCATCTCCGGACGGATCGCCAACCGGCTCGACCTCGGCGGCGCGAACTACACCGTCGACGCGGCCTGCGCCTCCTCGCTGGCCGCCGTGGACGTCGCCTGCAAGGAACTCGTGGGCGGCACCTCCGACGTGGTGCTCTGCGGCGGCGCCGACCTGCACAACGGCATCAACGACTACGTCCTCTTCTCCTCCGTGCACGCCCTGTCCCCGACCGGCCGCTCCCGCGCCTTCGACGGTTCGGCGGACGGCATCGCCCTCGGCGAGGGCGTGGCCTGCGTCGTCCTGAAGCGGCTCGCGGACGCCGAACGCGACGGCGACCGGATCTACGGTGTCATCAAGGGCCTCGGCTCCTCCAGCGACGGCCGCTCGCTCGGACTCACGGCGCCCAGGCCCGAGGGCCAGCGCTCGGCCCTGGAACGCGCCTACCGCAACGCGGGCGTCTCCCCGGCCGACGTCGGTCTCCTCGAGGCGCACGGCACCGGAACGGTGGTGGGCGACCGCACCGAACTGCGCATCCTCAGCGAGGTGTTCGGCGAGGCCGGGGCGGAGCCGGGCGGCTGTGCGATCGGCTCGGTGAAGTCGCAGATCGGGCACACCAAGTGCGCCGCCGGACTCGCCGGGCTGATCAAGACACTGCTCGCCCTGCACACCGGCGTCCGGCCGCCCACACTGCACGTCGAGGCCCCCAACGCGGCCTGGGAACGGGAGAGCAGCCCCTTCGCCTTCCACGCACGGGCCCGGCCCTGGGCGGCGCCCGCCGAGGAACGCGTCGCCGGGGTCAGCGCGTTCGGCTTCGGTGGCACCAACTTCCATGTGGTGCTGAGTGCCTACGCCGGCGGCGTGCCGCCGGTACGGGGCGCGGACGCCTGGCCGGCCGAACTGTTCGTCTTCCGAGGACGGGACGCCGCCGCGGCCGGCCGTGCGGTGGACGAACTCCTCAGGCTCGCGCAGGCGGAGGGCCGGCCGTGGCGGCTGCGGGACCTGGCGCTCGGCGCCGCCCGGCGGTCGGACGCGAGCGGTGATCCGGCGCAGGTCGCGGTCGTGGCGACGGACGTGGACGACCTGGTCGGCAAGTTGCGACGGGTGTCGGCCGATCCGGCCGAGCACGACCCGGCACGCGGGATCCACCGGGCCGGACCGGAAGACCCCCAGGACGACCCCGCGGACTCCAAGGTCGCCTTCCTCTTCCCCGGCCAGGGCAGCCAGCGCACCGGCATGCTCGCAGACCTGTTCGTCACCTTCCCCGAGCTGCGGCCCTACCTGGAACTCGGCCGCGCCCACGCCGACGCCCTGTACCCGCCGGCCGCCTTCGACGACGCGGAACGCGACCGTCAGCAGGCCGCGCTGACCGACACCCGGGTGGCACAGCCGGCCCTCGGCGTCGCCGGACTCGCCGCGCACGCCGTGCTCACCGCGGCCGGGATACGGCCGGACATGGCCGCCGGACACAGCTACGGCGAGCTGGTCGCCCTCTGCGCGGCCGGCGCCCTGAGCCCCGAGACCCTGCTGGACCTCAGCGCGGAACGCGCGACGGCGATCCTCGAAGCCGCCGGGTCCGCCGGGTCCGCCGGTGGCGATCCTGGCACCATGGCCGCAGTCGCGGCCGGTGCCGACAAGGTGGCGCGGGCCCTGGAGGCGGTGCGGGCACCGGACTCCGTGGTCGTCGCCAACCGCAACTCGCCCGAGCAGACCGTGATCTCGGGCCCCTCGGACGCCGTCGCCGACACCGTACGGCTGCTGCGCGAGGCCGGTATCGGGGCCAAGCGGATCCCCGTGGCCTGCGCGTTCCACAGCCCGCTGGTCGCCGGTGCCGCGGGCCGCTTCGCCGAGGCACTGGCGGTCCGGCCGGTGCACGCGCCCGAGTTCCCGGTCTGGTCCAACCGCACGGCCGCGCCGTATCCCGCCGACGCGGACGGGGTACGGACCGAACTCGCCGCCCAGATCGGCGCCCCGGTCGCCTTCGCCGAGCAGATCGAGGCGATGTACGCGGCGGGCGCGCGGGTCTTCGTCGAGGCCGGTCCCGGGTCGGTGCTGACCCGGCTGGTCGGGCAGATCCTCGGCGACCGTCCGCACCGCACGGTGGCCTGCGAGCCCCGCCCCGGCAGCGGTCTGCACGGCTGGCTCGACGCGCTGGCCCGGCTCGCCGTCGCGGGCCTGCCGGTACGCGCCGGGTGGCTGCTGCGCGGCCGGGACGCGATCGACGCGATACGGACCCCCGTGCCGAAGCGGCCCGGCTGGACGGTCGACGGACAGCTGGTCCGTACCGCCGCCGGCGCTCTCCTCCCCGGTGCGCTCGCACCGGCCCGACGAGTCGTGGAACCCCTCGAGAGGACCGTGGCGACTGTGACGACGAACCCCCCGCACGGCGTCCCGTCCGACCGGGACGCGCTCGTCTCCGAATTCCTGCGCACCAGCCGGGAGATGATCGCCGCCCAACGGGACGTGCTGCTCACCTACTTCGGGGCCACCGCGGGCGCGCCGCCCGCAGCGCCCGTGGCGGGGGTGCCGCAGGTGATCCAGGCGGTGCCCGAACTCCCCACGCCACAGCCGGCGGTGGCCGCCGCCACGGCGGAACCGGCCGAGGACTGCGCGCCGCCCCGGGACACCGGGCCCGTCGATGTCCAGCAGGTCGTCCTGGAGATCATCAGCGAGCGCACCGGCTACCCCGTCGACATGATCGAGCCCGACCTCGACCTCGAGGCCGACCTCAGCATCGACTCCATCAAGCGGGCGGAGATCGCGGGCGAGCTGGCCCGGCGTCTGGGTGCAGGCGCGGGCGCGGACCTCGCATCGATGGACGACGACGAGCTGGAGGAGCTCGCGAAGGCGCGGACGGCCGCCGCGGTGACCGACTGGCTGACCGCCAGGCTGGGCGGACCGGCCGCCCCCGCGCCCACCGCCGAGCCCGACACGGCGGTGGCGGGAGCGGTGGCGGTACCCGTCACGGAGCCCGGAACGCCTGGGCAGGCCCCACCGGAGGTGACCGGCGAGCCGCCCCGCAGGCATGTGCTGCGGCCGGTCCTGCTCGACGCCGGCGCCGACGCCTCGGCCACCCCCTCCGCGGTCCCCTCCGCCACGCTCTCCGGAACCCGTTGGATCCTCCTGGGGGAAGCACCGGAGGCGGTGGCCCGGCTGGTGTCCCACGGCGCCGACGTCGACGTACGGGCCCGGGACCACGTCCTGACCGAGGCGGACGGGCCGGTCGACGGCGTGCTGTACCTCGGAGCCCTGGACGGCGCCGGCGACGGTCCCGTACTGCCGGACGCCTTCCCCGTCCTGAAGGCCGCCCTGGCACGCGGCCCGCGCTGGCTGCTGGCCGTGCGGACCGCCGACGGCGGGACACCCGATCCGCGCACCGCCGGGCTGCGCGGTCTGTTCCGGACGGTGGCACGTGAGTATCCGGAGCTGGTCGCCCGGGTCGTCGACATCTGCGACGCCTCGCCGTCCGCCGTCGCGGACGCCGTGGTCGCGGAGGCGGTCGCGCCGGACCGCACCCCGGTCGTCCTGCGGACGGCGGCCGGACGGCACGGCTTCGAGCTGGTGGAGGCGCCGCTCGGCACGCTCGGCAGCACGGGCGCCGGACCGGCCGGGGACGGAGCCGCCGAGGCGGCGGCGCTCGGACTGGACCGGGACTCGGTGGTCCTGCTCGCGGGCGGGGCGCGGGGCATCACCGCGCAGTTCGCCGCCACGCTCGCCCGTGCCGCCCGGTGCCGTCTGGAGCTGCTCGGCCGGACCCCCGCGCCGGACGGCCCCGAGGCCGCGGACACCGCGGCCGCCCGCACCCCGGCCGAGCTGCGGGCCGCACTCGCCGCGCGCGGCGGCATGAAGCCGACGGAGATCAACCGTGCCGCCGAACTCCTGCTGGCCCAGCGGGAGATCACCGCCACCCTCGCCGAACTCACGGCGCTCGGCGGCCGGGCACGCTACCGCTGCGTCGACTTCCGGGAGCCCGGGGCGGTGCTCCAGGCGGTGAAGGAGATCCACGCCGAGCACGGCCGGCTGGACGGCGTGGTGCACGCGGCCGGGGTGATCGAGGACCGGCTCGTCGCGGAGAAGAGCGCCGAGTCCTTCCAGCGTGTCTACGGCACCAAGGCGACCGGCGCGGACGCCCTGCTCACCGCCCTGGAGGAACTCCCCGCCGCACCCGCGTTCACCGTGCTGTTCGGCTCGATCTCGGCCGTCCTCGGCAACCGGGGCCAGGTGGACTACGCGGCCGCCAACGACGCGCTGGAGACCCTCGGCGCGGCCTTCGCCGCCCGTACCGGGCACCGCGCGGTGACCGTGCACTGGGGGCCGTGGGCGCCCGCCGCCGGGCACGCGGGCATGGTCGGGGTGGAGCTGGCCCGGGAGTACGCCCGGCGCGGTATCCGGCTGATCGATCCGGAGGAGGGCACCGCGGCGCTGCTGCGGGAGCTGGCCTGGGGCGAGGAGTCCGCCACGGCCGTCGTCCACACCGCCTCGGGCTGGTGACGGCGGCCGTGGCTGCACGTCACCGGCCCGTCGCCATCGTCGGCATGGCGGTCCTGCTGCCGGGCGCCGCCGACCTGGACGCGTACTGGCGGAACCTGCGGGACGGCGTGGACGCGATCGGCGAGGTGCCCGAGGGGCGGTGGGACGCCGAGTTCTACCGTCCCGGAAGCGCCTCCGAACCGGCCGTCGCGGACCGGGTGTACGCGCGGCGGGGCGGGTTCGTGGACGGGCTGGCGGAGGTGGAGGTGACCCGGTTCGGGATCATGCCCCACTCGGTGGCCGGGACCGAGCCGGACCAGCTGATCGCCCTGCATGTGGCCTCGGCCGCCCTGGACGACGCGGGCGGCCCCGAGCGGCTCCCCGACCGAGGGCGCGTCGGCGTCGTCCTCGGCCGGGGCGGCTACCTCGGTCCCGGCCTGGTCCGGCTCGACCAACGGGTCCGGACGGCCGGCCAACTCGTGCGTACGCTCGGCGAGTTGCTGCCCGACCTGACCTCCGACCAACTCGGCCGCGTACGGGCGGCGTTCACCGAACGGCTCGGTCCGGACAGTCCCGAGTCGGCGATCGGTCTGGTGCCCAATCTCGCCGCCTCCCGGATCGCCAACCGGCTGGACCTGCGCGGTCCGGCGTACACCGTGGACGCGGCCTGCGCGTCCTCGCTGGTCGCCGTGGACCAGGCGGTGGCCGAACTCGGCTCCGGGCGCTGCGACCTGATGCTCGCGGGAGGCGTCCACCACTGCCACGACATCACGCTGTGGAGCGTCTTCTCCCAGCTCCGCGCCCTCTCCCCCAGCCAGCGCAGCCGCCCCTTCCACCGGGACGCCGACGGCCTCCTGATCGGCGAGGGGACGGGCGTCGTCGTCCTCAAGCGGCTGGCCGACGCCGAGCGCGACGGCGACCGGATCTACGCGGTGATCCGGGGCACCGGGGTGGCCAGTGACGGCCGGGCCGCGGGGCTGGTCAACCCCGATCCGGGCGGTCAGGCGCTGGCCGTCCGGCAGGCGTGGCGGGCCGCCGGGCTCGACCCGGCCGAGCCCGGTTCGGTCGGTCTGCTGGAGGCGCACGGCACCGCGACCCCGGCGGGCGACACGGCCGAACTGACAACCCTCTGCGAGGT
The DNA here is from genome assembly GCF_032248645.1 of Streptomyces zaehneri. NCBI lineage: Bacteria > Bacillati > Actinomycetota > Actinomycetes > Kitasatosporales > Streptomycetaceae > Streptomyces > Streptomyces zaehneri. The sequence goes on along the minus strand of NZ_JASTTJ010000003.1, from coordinate 163,679 downwards.
GTTCGGACCCGGCGACGGTGAAGCGGTGCTGGGTTCGGTCAAGTCGATGATCGGGCACACCATGCCCGCCGCCGGGGTGGCCGGCCTCGTCAAGGCCGCACTCGCCGTGCATCACGGCATGCTGCTCCCGACGCTGCACTGCGACGACCCGCACCCCGCCCTGGCCCGCACCCGGTTCCGCACCCTGGAGAAGGCGGCCGACTGGGAGACCACGGAGCGGCAGCCCGTGCGCCGGGCCGCGGTCAACGCGTTCGGGTTCGGCGGGATCAACGCGCACGTGGTGCTGGAGGAGGCACCCGGGGCCGGCGGATCGCGCGCGACCGCCCCGCCCCGTCCGGTCCTGGCGGTCACCGAACCCGAGCAGGTCCTGCTGCTCGCCGCCGGCTCCCCCGCGCGTCTCGCCGCCCTCCTGGACGCCGACGACCACACCGTACGGGCCGCCGGACTCGCCCCCTCGCATCCGCACCCGGACGCGGGACCGGCCCGCCTCGGCATCGTCGACCCGACCGCGAAGCGGCTCGCCCTGGCCCGCCGCGCGGTCGGCAAGCGGCGCGCCTGGCACGGCCGCAGTGACGTCTGGTTCCGGCCGAGCCCCCTGCTGGGCGCCGACCGGGGCGGGCCCGCGTTCCTGTTCCCCGGTCTGGAGGGCGACTTCACTCCGCAGGTCGACGACGTGGCCGCCCACTTCGCTCTGCCCGCCCTGTCCGTCGCCGGGGACCGGACCGGTGACGTGGGCCGCCACGGATTCGGTGTGGTCGCCGTCGGCCGGCTGCTCGACGCCGCGCTGCGGCGCAGCGGGATCGTGCCGGCCGCGGTCGCCGGGCACAGCGTGGGCGAGTGGACGGCGATGGCGACGGCCGGGCTGTACTCCGGGGACGAGGTCGACGCGTTCATGGCGGACTTCGACCCCGACTCGGTGTCGGTTCCGGGGCTGGCCTTCGGGGCGATCGGCGCGTCCGCCGAGCGGGTCCTGGCCGCCCTGCGGGACGGCGGCCGGGCCACGGCGGGCCTGGTGCTCTCCCACGACAACGCGCCCGGCCAGTCGATGGTGTGCGGACCGCAAGCGGCGGTGGAGGAGTTCGTCCGGGCCTTCCGCGCCCAGGGTGTCCTCAGCCAGGTGCTGCCGTTCCGGTCGGGCTTCCACACTCCGATGCTGGAACCGCATCTCGGCCCGATCGAGGAGGCCGCCGACCGGTTCCGGCTGTATCCGCCGCACACCCCCCTCTGGTCGGGGACGACCGCCGCGCCCTTCCCCGAGGACGAGGCGGGGATACGGTCCCTGTTCGTCCGCCATCTGCTGGAACCCGTCCGCTTCCGGCAGCTGACCGAGGCGCTGTACGCGGCCGGACACCAGGTGTACGTCCAGGTCGGCCCGGGTCAGCTCGGCTCCCTCGTCGGGGACACCCTGGGCGGCCGGGACCACCTGGTCGTCGCCGCCAACTCCCCCCACCGTACGGGCCTCGCCCAGCTCCGCCGGGTGGCCACCGCGCTGTGGACGGCGGGAGCGGCGGTGGCGCCCTCCCTCGGGCCCTCGCCGGCCCCGTCCCTCACGCTCTCCCCGGCGCCCGGCGCGACCGCGCGGGCGGCACGGCCGCCGGTGCGGCTGGATCTGGGCGGCGCCCTCGTGTCCCTCGCGCCGCAGCGGCTCACCGCGCTGCGGGCCGAGCTGCGCGCCCCGGTCCGTGCGGCGGGCCCCGTCGGTCCGTCGCCGCTGGACGCCCTGGCCGGGGGTTCGGCGATGGCCGCCGAACTGTCCGCCCTGCTCCACGAGACGGCGGACACGGCGGCCGCCCTCATGACCGCGAGGGCCGGCGCTCCCGCGGCCGCGCGGCGGACCGGCCCGTGGCACACCGTCGTCCACGTCTCCCCCGGCGCCATGCCCTACCTGCTGGACCACTGCTTCTTCCCGCAGCGGCCCGGCTGGCCCGAGGTGGCCGACCGGTGGCCGGTCGTCCCGGCGACGACGATCGTGCAGCACATCGTGGACGCGGCGGCGGACGCGGCCGGGGACTCGGCCCCCGGCCCGGTGCCGGTCGCCGTGCACGGCGCGCGGTTCGAGGAGTGGCTCACCGCCACCCCGGCCGTCGACGTGCCGGTGACCGTGACCCCCGAAGGCCCCGGCCGGCTGGCCGTGTCCTTCGGCCCCCGGGCCCGCGCCACCGTCGAACTGGCCGCCGCCCACCCACCGCCGCCCGCCCCGTGGCCCACCGGCCCCGGCGTCGAGCGCACCCCGGACCACACCGCCGCCCAGCTCTACGACGAGCGCTGGATGTTCCACGGCCCGGCGTTCCAGGGCGTCACCGAACTCGGCGCGATCGGCGACCGCCACGTACGCGGGGTGATCACCACCCCGTCCGCGCCCGGCGCGCTGCTGGACAACGTCGGCCAGCTCCTCGGCTACTGGATCATGGCGACCCGCACCGAGCGGACCGTCGTGTTCCCGGTCGGGATGCGGGAGATGCGCTTCCACGGCCCGCATCCGGCGCCGGGTACCGAGGTGGGGTGCCTGGTGCGGATCACCTCGCTCACCGACGCCTTCCTGGAGGCCGACGTCCAGCTGACGGTCGGGGGCACGGTGTGGGCCGAGTTGTACGGCTGGCAGGACCGCCGGTTCGACAACGACCCGAAGACCCGGCCCGTCGAGCGCTTCCCGGAGCGCCACACACTGTCCGAGACCCGTCCGGGCGGCTGGCAGCTGCTGCACGAGCGGTGGCCGGACCTGGCGTCCCGTGAGCTCATCATGCGCAACTCCCTCGGCGGAGAGGAGCGTTCGCAGTACGCGGAGCACGCGCCGCGCGGGCGCCGGCAGTGGCTGCTGGGCCGGATCGCCGTGAAGGACGCGGTACGGCAGTGGCTGTGGGACCAGGGCGAGGGCCCGGTCTTCCCGGCCGAGCTGCGGGTGCGCAACGACGAATCCGGACGGCCGTACGTCACCGGCGTACACGGACGCGTCCTGCCCGCGCTGGACGTCTCGCTGGCCCACTGCGCGGAGGCGGGCGTCGCGATCGTCCGGCCGCACACACCGGGCCCCGGCCCGGGGATCGACATCGAGGAGGTCACCGACCGCACCCCGCAGACCCTCGCCGCCGCCCTCGGCGAGGACGAACTACGGCTGCTGCGAGCCCTGTCGGCCGGCTCCGGCGGCTCCGAGGCCCTGTGGTTCACCCGCTTCTGGGCGGCGAAGGAGGCCGTCGCCAAGGCGGAGGGCACCGGATTCGACGGCAGGCCGCGGGACTTCACGGTGCTCGACGCGACACCGGCCGGCGACCGGCTGACCGTCGCGGGCCGCCTCGAACGCGCCTATCCCGTGCACTGCGCACCGGCCGCCAACCCGCCCCGGCTGCCCGACCGTTCGTACGTGGTGGCCTGGACGACGGGACACCCGACCGCGAAGGAGCACGACGCCCGATGACACCCCCCACTCCCCGCACCCCCGTCACCGCCGACGAGAAGTCCGTCCTGGCCGATCTCACCGGCATGCTCACGCAACTCCTGCAGGACGAGTACGGCCTCGACGACATCGAGATCGACCTGCAGACCACCTTCAACCGGGACCTGGAGCTGGAGAGCATCGACCTCGTCACCCTGGCCGGCCTGCTCCAGGAGCGGTACGGCGACCGGGTCAACTTCGCCGAGTTCCTGGCCGGCATGGAGTTCGACGAGATCATCGAACTGACCGTCGGACGGCTCGTCGAGTACGTCGTGACGAGTCTGAGGGCCGCGGAGGCGAGCTGAGCCATGGCGATGGTCGACACCGGCTCCGTCCGGTTGCACGTACAGCGGATCGGCCCCCGGCAGGGCCGGCCGGCCACCGCCACCGTGGTCCTGGTGCACGGCCTGCTGACCGACAGCCTGGCCAGCTACTACTTCACCGTCGCCCCGGCGTTCGCGGCCACCGGCCTCGACGTCGTCATGTACGACCTGCGGGGCCACGGCCGCAGCGGGCGCCCCGCCGCGGGCTACACGCTGGACGACAACATCGACGACCTGGAGGCGCTGCTCGACCGGCTCGGGGTGACCGCTGCGGTGCACCTGGTCGGCAACTCCTACGGCGGCACGATCGCGTTCGGCTACGCGGCCCGTCACCCCGAGCGGGCGGCGAGCGTCAGCCTCGTCGAGTCCGAACCGGCCACCGCCGCCTGGGCGGTGAAGCTCGGCGGGATCCTGGACCGGGTCATGAACCAGCTCGCCCACCACGAGTCCGACGCGATCGCCTGGATCACCGCGAACCGCGGCCACAACACGGCCCGCCTGGCCAAGGGCGCGGCCCGGCTTGCCCGGGAGACCTCCCTGGGACGGGACATCCCGGCCAGCCGGGTACTGACGGTTGATCAGATATCGGCGGTGCGCTGCCCGGTGCTCGGCCTGTACGGCGCCGACTCCGATCTGGCCGAACTGGCGCCCTGGCTGCGGGCGGTGCTGCCGGACTGCCGCACCGTGGTGATCCCGGGGCATGAGCACTCGGTCCTCGTGGAGGCCTCGGGGACGGTCGGCGGGCACATCCTGTCCCTCGTCGACGAGGCCGGGCGGGTGGCGGCGGAGGCGACGGGATGAGCCGGTTCCTGTTCGTCGTGCCGCCGTTGGTGGGTCACGTCAACCCGGCCGTCGGCGTCGCCGCCGAACTCACCGCACGCGGCCACCGGGTGGCGTGGGTCTGCGCCGATCCGGAGCTGGTCGGCCGGCTGGCGGGCCCCGGGGCCGGGGCGGTGTTCGCCTGCGGCGGGGCACCGCCCGGAGAGCGGCCCGCCGACCTGCGCGGTCCGCAGGCGCTGAAGTTCCTGTGGGAGTGGTACCTGCTGCCGCTCGCCGAGGCGATGGCGCCGGGTGTGCGGGCGGCCGCCGAGGCGTTCCGGCCGGACGTCGTCGTCGCCGACCAGCAGGCCTTCGCCGGCGCGCTGGTCGCGGAGCGGCTGGGCCTGCCGTGGGCGACCTCGGCGACCACCTCGGCCGAGTTCACGGATCCCCTCGCCGGGCTGCCCAAGGTCGGGGAGTGGCTCGACCGGCGGCTGGCCGCCCTGCGGTCCGCGATCGGCGATCCGGCGGGCGACGCCGACCCCCGCTTCTCGCCGCATCTCGTCCTGGCCTTCAGCACACCGGAGTTGGCGGGCGAAGCGCGCGGGGAGGTGCACTGGGTGGGCCCGTCGGTCACGGCCCGGCCGTCCGCCGCCGGATTTCCCTGGGAGTGGCTCGACGGCGGCCGCGCCACCGTGCTGGTCACGCTCGGCACCGCGAACACCGACGTCGGGGTCCGGTTCCTCGAGGTCTGCCGGGAGGTGCTGCGGGAGCGGGCCGACCGGGTGCAGGGCGTGATCGTCGACCCGGGCGGCACGCTGGAGCCGCGGGGTGACGACAAGGACGTGCTGATCCTGCCGTCGATACCTCAACTCGCCCTGCTGGAAAGGCTGGAGAGGGGCGTCGGCGCGGTGGTCTGCCATGCCGGGCACAACAGCGTGTGCGAGGCCCTGTGGCACGGGGTCCCCCTGGTCGTGGCGCCGATCCGCGACGACCAGCCCGTGGTGGCCGGGCAGGTCACCGACGCGGGAGCCGGGGTGCGGGTGCGGTTCGGCCGGGTCACCGCGCGGCAGCTGGGCGCGGCGGTCGACTCCGTGCTGGACGAACCCGGATACCGCGCCGCCGCCGGCCGGATCCGAACGGCGTTCCGCGCCGCGGGCGGTTCGTCCGCGGCCGCGGCCCATCTCGAAGACCTGGCGAGGGAGTTCAGATGAGCGAAGAGAGCAAGCCCGCCGAGCGGATCGCCGAGGCACGTCCCGCCTACCGGGCGGACATCGCCGCCGGCCTGGACCGCTTCTTCGAGCCCCGCCGCACCAGCTGCCCGTGGTGCGGTTCGGCGGCGCTGACCACGCGGCTGCGCACCACCGACCTGCTCCAGCACAAGCCGGGCCGCTTCGTCCTGGATAGCTGCGAGGGCTGCGGGCACACCTTCCAGAACCCGCGGCTGAGCCCCGAAGGACTGGAGTTCTACTACCGGGACTTCTACGACGGGCTGGGTGAGAAGAAGCTCGGGGACACCTTCGGGGGCCGGACGAAGATGTACCGGGGGCGGGCCGGGTCGATGCTGGCGCACGACCCCGCGCCGAAGACGTGGCTGGACGTCGGCACCGGGCACGGTCACTTCTGCGCGGCCGCCCGGGATGTGCTGCCCGGGACGACGTTCGACGGGCTGGACTTCACCGACGGCGTCGAACTCGCCGAGCGGGAGGGCCGGGTGGAGCACGGCTACCGGGGCGCGTTCCCCGAGCTGGCACCCGAACTCACCGCCCGTTACGACGTGGTGAGCATGTTCCACTACCTGGAGCACAGCACCGACCCCGACCGCGAACTGCGCGCCGCGCACGAGACGGTGCGCCCCGGCGGCCATCTCCTCATCGAGGTGCCGGACCCCGAGAGCCGCTACGCGCGGCTGCTGGGCCGCTGGTGGCTGCCCTGGCTCCAGCCGCAGCACCTGCACTTCGTGCCGGTGGCCAATCTGCGGGAACGGCTCACGCGGCTGGGCTTCACGGTGGTGGCGGAGCAGCACACCGAGCCGCACGACCCGGTAGACCTGCTGGCCGCCGTATGGCTGGCGCTGGACCACGCGGCGCCGCGCGACGACGCGCCGTGGCTGCCCGAGCCGCCGGGCGCGCTGCGCCGCACGCTGCGCGGGGCGCTGCTGGTCGCCGGGATCCCGGCGCTGATCGTGGGCACCCTGCTCGACCGGTTCGCGGTGCGTCCTGTCTCGCACCGGCTCGGCGTCTCCAACGCGTACCGGATCGTGGCCCGGCGCGACTGACGGACCGGTGCGCTCGCGGGTCCCGCCGTGCTAGCTTCGCCCCGTTCTCTTCAACAGGAATCCTGATGATCGACGGCACGGCTCGACGAACGGAACGCGCATGTCCCTCCTGGCCAGACCGGCGGTGGCCGCCCTCGCCGCCAAGACATTGCAGGGCCTCACCGGGCTGGCGAGCCGCCGCTCCGGCGGGCCTGGCTCCACCGCCGTGGGGCAGGCCCGTTTCCCGGAGCACCCCCGCGCGGTGCGTGAGCTGACGGTGCCGAGCTCCGTCGCCCCGGCGCAGGTCACGGTGTACGCGCCCCCGGCCGGGACGGCGACGCCCGCGCCCGTCCACGTCAACTTCCACGGTGGCGGCTATGTCGTGTCGATGCCGGAACTCGACGACGGGCTCTGCCGGTGGCTGGCCGCCGAAGCGGGGGTGGTCGTGGTCAACGTGAAGTACGTCGTCGCCCCGCAGCACCCGTTCCCGGCCCCGCCGACGCAGGCCTTCGAGGTGGTGCGCTGGGTCGCCGAGCAGGGCGCCGAGCACGGCTGGGACGGCGGGCGGCTCACCGTGGGCGGACAGAGCGCGGGCGGCGGACTCGCGGCGGCCGTGGCCCGCCAGGCCCTGGAACAGGGCGGACCCGCGATCGCCCTCCAGGTGCTGCACTACCCGCCGCTGGACCTCGCGACCAGCGCGAAGGAGAAGAAGGCGGCGGTCGCCAAGCCCATGCTGCGGCCCTGGATGGCCGAGATCTTCGACACCTCGTACGTGCCGGATCCGCGCGAGCGCGCCCACCGGCTCGTCTCGCCCGCCCACGCCTCCGACACCGCCGACCTGACGGGCATCGCCCCGGCGCTGGTCATCACGGCCGAGTACGACCTGCTCAGGAACGAGGCGGTGCGGTACGCGGAGCGGCTGCGCGCGGCCGGTGCCCTCGTCGAGCACCATGACCTCGCCGGGGCCGACCACGGCTACGACACCAAGGACGACGAACGGGCCCGGACCACCTACGCACTGATCGCCCGTCATCTTCGACAGGCGACCGACGCGGGTGGTTCACCGGCCTCTTGAGGCCACGAGGGGACGGGGGAGGGCGGGAGGGGCCGGGAGGGGCCGGGAGGGCGCGTCCGCCGCACCGGACGCCGCCCGGGTGGTCCGAAGGCGTCCTCCGCCGCACCGGCATGCCCGGCCAACGGCCCCTGCCGCGTCGTCGCCTCGGGCGGCCCCGGCCCCTAGCCGGCGGCCTCCGGCAGGGCGACGCCCAGCTTCTCGGCACGCTCGGTCAGGTCGCGCCACACCTTGGGCGCCACCGGGACGCCCTTCTCCCCGCGGCCGGCGGCCACGGCGGCACTGCGCTCGCCCGGGTAGAACACGCCCTGCGCGCCGTCCGCGGCCGGCAGAGCCTTGAGCGTGTCCAGCGTGGCGTCCACGGACTCGGTGAAGCCGTCCGCGCCCCCGAAGGCGGCCGGGTCGACGGCGATGAGCAGGGCGTTCTGGCGGTGCTTGCGGCCGGCCGGGTCGTCCGAGTGGAACGACGCGAAGATCGGCGCCCCCACGAGCACGCTGGTCAGCAGCTCGAAGGCGAGGGACATGCCGGAGCCCTTCGCCCCGCCGAGCGGGAGCGGCATGACCGCCTTCTCCGGATCGGTGGTGGGGGTGCCGTCCTCGGTGGCCGCCGCGCCTTCCGGCAGCGGGGCGCCGGACGCCTTGGCCTGGCGGATCCTGCCGAGCGCGATGGTGGCCGTCGCCATGTCCAGGAGCAGCGGCGCGTGCGCCGACGAGGAGTCGGTGGGGACGGCGATCGCGAGCGGGCTGGTGGCGACCGCCGCTCCCCTGACGCCGGTGTAGCCCATGTTCGGCATCCCGGCGACGAAGCCGATGCCGACCAGGCCCTGCTCGGCGATCTTCGACACGTAGTAGCCGATCGCGCCGGTGTGCACCGTGCGGCGTACGCCCACCGCGGCGATGCCGGTCGTCCGCGCCCTGGTCACGGCCTCGTCGGCCGCCGCGCTGAGGGCCACCGGGCCGGGGGCGCGGTCGGCGTCCAGGACGGCCGCGGCCGCGGTGGTGGACTCGACCGTGATCCGGGCGTCGGCGTTGGCGACGCCCTTCTCCAGCAGGTCCAGGTAGGCGGGGACCCGGGCGATGCCGTGCGAGTCGACGCCGCGCAGCGCGGCCCAGACGAACACGTCGGCGGTGGTGCGGGCGTGTTCGGCGCTCAGACCGCCCTTCTCGAGGAGGGCCGCGGAGAAGGTGCGCAGGTCCTGCGCGGACACCAGGATCTTCGTGGGTGGGGTGGACATGGTGGCGGTGCCTCCTGGTTCAGCGGGTGACGAGGACGTCGACGACGGCGGTGGTGCCCTCCGCCACGGCCTTGAGGGCGCGCTCGAGGGCGGGCCCGAGCGCCTGTGAGGTGTCGACGGTCTCCGTGTGCATGCCGAACGGCTCGGCGAACCGGGCCAGTCGGGGCAGGCGGTGCAGGTCGGTGCCGAGCCACTCGCCGGTCTCGGCGGCCGCTCCGTCGGGATAGAACCTGCGGTGGTTGAGGTTCATCGACTTGTAGACGCGGTTGTTGAACACCACGATCAGCAGAGGTAGTTCGTACGTCTTGCTCGCGTCGTACGACGGGACGACCGGGTTGTAGGTGAAGGCGCCGTCGCCGATGGTGAGGACCACCGGCCTTTCCCCGGAGGCGAGTTTGACGCCGAGCGCGACCGCGATGCCCTGGCCGAGGCCGCCCTGCACGTAGAAGTACGAGTCGGGTTCGGCCGTGCGCAGGTGCCGTTTGACGACGCGGCTGTGCGTGATGGTCTCGTCGACGACGATGGCGTCCGCGCCGTCGAGCAGCTCGCGCAGCGTGGCGGCGACCAGCACCGGGTCGACGCCCTCGGTCCGCTGCCGCGCCCCGGCCCCGGCCCTGGTCTCGGCGTCGGCGACGGCGGCCCGCTCGGCGGCGTGCCGCTCGTCCTGGGCGGTGCGCCGTACGGCGACGGCGGCCTCGTCGAGATCCTTCGCCCGCTTGGCGAGCTGGCGCAGCGTGTTGGCGACGTTTCCCTCCAAGTACGCGTCGGCGAAAAGGACTTGGTAGACGACGTGCGGACGCTGCGGCACCTCGTCGATGACGACGACCTGTGCCTTGGAGGGACGGCGCGACGGCGGGTAGAACGGGGCCCGGCAGTTGACGAGGAGGATGAGGTCCGCCTCGTCCATCCACGGGCCGATGTCGCTGCCCGCGTGCAGCGGATGGGTGCGCGGGAAGTTGCCGCACACCGCCGAGTCCGGCTCGACGACCGGGATGTTCCAGGCCTCGGCGAAGGCGACGAGGGCCTCGAAGCCGCCCGCCTCACGGCCGGCGGTCTCGGTGACGACGACCGGGTTCCTCGCCTCGCGGAGCAGTTGGGCGACCGGGTCGACCTCCTCGGGCGAGCTGTGCGTGGAGCCCGGCGGCACGAGGGGCTTGGCCTCGCGGCCGTCCCAGTCCTCCAGCAGGATCTCCAGCGGGACGTTCAGGTAGGCCGGGCCCGCCGGGGCCCGCCAGGCGAGCTCGGCCGCCCGCGTGACCATGGTGGGCAGGGTGTGGACGCTGGCGGCCTCGGTGGACCACTTGGTGAACGGGGTCGCGACGCCGTGCGGGCCGCCCACGATGGACAGGTTCCGGTACCACTGGCCGCCCGGGTCCTGCCCGGGGCCGTCACCGTAGGTGGTCGACTCCGAGGAGCTGACCACCATCGGGACGCCGGCGAGCAGCGCCCCGTGGACGGCCATCGAGCCCTGGAGCAGGCCGGGGGCCGCGTGCAGCAGCACGCCCTGCGGCCGGCGGCTGACCAGGCCGTAGCCGGTGGCCATGCCCACGGCGACGGTCTCGTGGGTCAGGTCCAGGTACCGCGGGCAGGGCAGTCCGTCCCGGTGGCGCCGGGCGAGGGACTCCCATACCGGGGCCCACTCGGACCCGGACGAGCAGAACAGGTAGTCGGCGCCGACGGCGTTGAAGGCGGTGACGAGCGCGTCTCCGCCGTCGGCGCCCGGTGCGGTGGTGGTGTCGGTCATCTCGCGTGGTTCCTCAGCCCTCGATCGGCCAGTTCAGGACCTCGGAGATACCGCGGCCCATGATCCACTCCAGCTCCTCGGGCGTGAAGTCCCAGTGCTTGGTGAACTGCTCGATGGTGTCGGTGTAGGTGATGCCGTGGCCCAGCAGGCGGGTGATGTCGGTGCCGTAGAAGCAGCGCTGCGGGCCCATCTTGTCGACCATCTCGCGCACGTACTTCTGGATGTTGTTGTTCGGGAACGGCTGCGTCGAGTAGCCGGGCAGCGCGGACACCTTGACGTAGATGTTCGGGTGGGCCGCGAGGTCCGCGGTCTCGGCGACCCAGTATCCGATCGCGTCGTCGACGCAGCGGGCCATGATGCCCATGTGGTCGATGATGATCTTCAGCTCGGGGTGCCTGGCGGCGATCTCGCCGAGCTCACGCTTCCAGATCGGGGCGTGCACCATGGTGGGGATGCCGAGCTCCGCGGCGACGGGCCAGTACCAGTCGTTGGTGCCGTCGATCATCCAGTTGCGGTCCTGCGGCCGGTGGAAGGTCAGTCGTGTGCCCTTGATGTGCGGGTTCTGCGCGAAGTCCGTCAGCATGGCCTTGCCCTCTTCGGGCTTGTTCTGCGGGATGCGGGCCATGATGCCGAACCGGTCCGGGTGCGCCTCACAGGCTTCCAGGGCGTAGTCGATGCGGTCGCCCTCCCAGGACGGCGGCAGGATCAGCGCGCGGTTCACGCCGGCCTCGTCCATCAGCTCGAGGGCCTCCTCGTAGGAGAAGGGGTCCTCGCGGTGGCCGTTGAGGCGGATCCGCTCCCGGGCGCCCGGGACCCAGGGGCGGTCCGGGGTCTCTTCCAGCCAGATGTGGATCTGCGTGTCGACGACGAACATGTCCCGCACTTCCTTCTCTCGGTAGGGCACGTGGTGAGGCGTTGCGGAGGGAACGCTAGGGGGCCGCAACGGCCTTGCGGAGCCCCTGGGAGCGCAAGCTGTTGTTGCGTGAAAGTGCGCTGTTCGCGGGGCACTTTCAGGTTGCGCGAGCGGTCGCCGAAAGCGGTTTCCGTGCCGGTTGCGCAACCGGTGGACAGCCGGCTTCTCGCCCGGTTGCGCAACCGGTTTCTCCGCCTGTTGCGGCGGCCTGTTGCGCAACCGGTTTCCCGGACTGTTTCTCGGCCTGCACCGGCGACCTGTTGCGCAACCGGTTTCTTGACCTGCTTCTCAGCAGCCTGCGGCGGCGTGCTTCTCGGCCTGTCTCTGAGCCTGTCTCTGGGCCTGTCTCTCGGCCTGTCTCTCGGCCTGTCTCTCGGCCTGTCTCTGGGCCTGTCTCTCGGCCTGTTTCTCAGCTGCTGCCGGAAGAGCGGTCGAAAACGGCTTCGACGATGTGCTCGGCGATCGCCATGGAGGCCGTCGCGGCCGGCGAGGGCGCGTTGCGGACGGCGGTGATCCGGCCCACCCGATGGATACGGAAGTCGTCCACGAGGGTGCCGTCCCGGTCCAGGGCCTGGGCGCGCACCCCCGCGCCGCCGCGTACGACGTCCTGGACGCCGACCGCGGGTACGTACAGCTTGGCGTCCTTCATGAAGGCCGCCGCCGAGAACGACCCGCGGTACTCCTTGACGCCGGTGCGCCAGTGCTGGGCCGCCATCCTCCAGACGCCGGGATAGGCGGCGAGGCCGAGCAGGTCCCTCGGGGAGATCCGGGTGCGGGTGTACCCCTCCCTGGCCAGGGCCAGGACCGCGTTGGGGCCGACCTCCACCGAGCCGTCGACGCGCGGCGTGAAGTGGACGCCGAGGAACGGGTAACGGGGGTCCGGCACCGGGTAGATCAGGCCCCGCACCAGGTCAGTCTTCTCCGGCCTGAGCAACATGTACTCGCCACGGAACGGGACGATCCGCGGCTCCCGCCGGTCCTGCGCGAGGCCGGCCACGGTGTCGGAGTGCAGGCCCGCGCACAGGATCAGCCGGTCCACCCGCTCGCGCCGCGGTCCGGAGGCCACCTCGATGCCGCCGGGCACCTCGGTGAGGGAGGTGACCGGGAAGCCCGTCCGCACCTCTCCCCCGGAGCCGGCCACGTCCTCGGCGAAGGCACGGGCGATCGCCGGGTAGTCGGTGATCGCGGTGCGCGGGGAGTACAGGGCCGCGACACCGCCGGCGTTCGGCTCGATCTCGCGGATCTCCTCGCGGGAGACCTTCCGCAGCTCAGGCACATGGTTGTTCCTGGCCCGGTCGTACAGGGCGTTCATCCGGCCGAGCTCGTCCTCGCGGACCGCCACGACCAGTTTGCCGATCTCGCGGTACGGCAGCTCCCGGTCCTCGCAGTACGCGCGGAGCAGGGCCACGCCCCGTACCGTCAGCTCGGCCTTGAGGCTGCCGGGCGTGTAGTAGATGCCGGCGTGCACGACGCCCGAGTTGTGGCCGGTCTGGTGGAGCGCGACCTCCCGCTCCTTCTCGAAGACCACCACCCGGGTGCCGGGCCTGCTCAGGGCGATCTCGCGGGCCGTGGCCAGACCCACGATCCCGGCGCCGACGATGCCGATCGTCTCGTCAGCCATCGGCACCTCCTCTCTCTGTAGTCGCTGCACATGATCGTCAGCCGCCGTAGTGCACGGCGACCGTCTTGACCCGCGTGGAGAAGCGCAGGACTTCCTCTCCCTGCTCCTTGTAGGCCGTGCCCGAGTCGTGGAACCCGCCGAAGGGCAGGTGGACGTCCCAGCCGGTGGTGGTGGAGTTGACCGCGACCTGTCCGCACTCGGCCTCGTCGGCGAAGCGGTGGGCGCGGGACAGGTCGCGGGTGAAGACGGCGGCGGCGAGGCCGAAGCCGGAGTCGTTGACCGCCTCGACGGCCGCGTCGAAGCCGTCGACCGCGCGCAGGACGAGGACCGGCCCGAAGACCTCCTCGCGCCAGATCGCCGCCTTTGGGGTGACGTCCCCGAGCACGGTCGGCTGCACGTAGCAGCCGTGGGCCCGCTCGCCCCCGGTGTCCGCGTGGCCGCCGGTGAGGACGGTGGCGCCCTGCTCGACCGCACCGGCCAGGTCGGCGAGGACGCCGTCGCGCTGCCTGGGGCTGGACAGCGGGCACAGGGTGGTCGCCGGGTCGCTGCCCGGGCCGACCTTCAGCTCCTCGACCTCGGCGACCAGCAGCCGGGTGAACTCCTCGTACACCGGCCGTTCGACGACGACCCGGCTGGTGGCGGTGCAGCGCTGGCCCGCCTGCCCGAACGAAGCCGCCACGACGGCCTTCGCGGCGGCGGGCAGATCGGCGTCCTTCAGCACCACCGAGGCATTCTTGCCGCCCAACTCGCCCTGGAAACGCACGTTGCGGTCGGCGAGGCGGCGACGGATACGGTTTCCGACGGCGTTGGAGCCGGTGAAGGTGATGCCGACGATCCGCGGGTCGTCGAGGAGGGCCTCCTCGATCTCGGCGGTGCGGCCGGTCACCACGTTCAGCACGCCCGCGGGAAGGCCGGCGTCGTGCAGGGCGCGGGCGAAGTGCAGGCCGGAGACCGGCGTCTCGGTGGCCGGCTTGAACACGGCCGCGTTGCCGGTCGCGAGCAGCGGGGCGAGTTTGCGGGCGGGCGTGATCAGCGGGTCGTTCCAGGGGCTGATCACCAGGATCACGCCGATCGGCTCGCGCTGGGTGTGGGTGCGGTGGTTCGGCCGTACGTCGTGCAGGAGGGTGCCGTAGCCCTGGCGGGCGAGACCGGCGTAGTACTCCAGGAAGTCGGCGGACTTGAGGGTCTCGCCGGTCGCCTCGGTCAGGGTCTTGCCGTTCTCCGCCGTCACGTCCGCGGCGATCTCCTCGACCCGTTCGCGGATCAGCCGGGCCGCGTCGGTGAAGATCCTGGCCCGCTCGAAGGGACTGGTGCGCTTCCAGAGCGCGAAGCCGCGCTCGGCGTGGTCGAAGGCACGGGTGACGTCCTTGGCCGTGAGGGCCGGAACGCGGGCGACGGGGGTACGGACGTCGGCGGGGTCGAGGACGTCGATCCATTCGGCGCTCGCCACCCACTCCCCGCCCACGAGGGTTTCCAGGGTACGCATCTCGGGTCACTTCCTTTGTCGGCCAGGGTGCGGACTGTGACGACACACCACGTCAGGGCGGTGCCGCCAGCTCTGCGGCAGCAGGCATTGATTGCGCCGCGCGCGGGTGGGCGCGGGTCTGATCCATGCTGGAATCGGCGGGCCGGAGGCCTGACATCGGTCTTCGCCGACCCACCGAGGAGAACCGGACATGTCCTACGCCGTCGTCGCCCACTACCGCTGCGCCCCCGCCGACGAGAGCGCCGTGCGCGCCGTGCTCCTCCAGGTGCGCGAGCACACCCGTGCCGAGCCGGCGAACGAGGGGTACGAGGTGCACGCGGTCGAGGGGCAGCCCGGCGGATTCCTGTTGTACGAGCGGTACGCCGACCGGGCCGGGTTCGAGGCGCACAAGGCGGCCGAGCACTTCCGGAAGCTGATCGTGGCCGCCGTGTGGCCGCTGCTGACGGACCGGACGGTCACCTTCGCCGAGGCGCTGTAGGGCGAGACGCTGTAGGGCGAGGCCGTGTACGACCCGGGCCGGGCGACTCCCTTGAGTCGCCCGGCCCTTGTCCGTCGCTGTCAGAACTCGTTGCCCCAGACGTAGCGGGCGACCGTCTCCACCAGCACGAGCTTTTTGCGCTGCTCCTGCGTGGTCAGCAGCGGCCGGCTCGCCACGTCGGCGAAGCCCCGGGACGGCGACACCGCCGCGTCCTCGAGGTCCTTGAACTCACCGGCGGCGTCGATGCGGGCCATCACCGTGTCGATGTCCTCGAGTGCGGGCACGGTCGCGTCTACCACGCCCAGGCAGACGTCCCGGTCCTCCGGCAGCGCCCGGACGAGGTCCAGCTCGGCGTCGGTGCCCTGGTCGAAGGGCAGGATCCAGCGATCGGCCGGTACCGCGCCGTACAGCCGTTCGGCGCGCGCCCGGTCCACGGCCCCGGGGGCGGCGAGGCCGGGGGCGAGTCCGATCCGTACGCCCTCGGGACGTGTGTCCAGCCGTACCGCGAGGGCCTCGACGGCGAGGGCGTCCTCGAAGGGCAGCGCGCCAGGGTCGGCCGGGTCCGTCGCCAACTGGCCTAGCAGGAGTGGGTTGTTGAGCTGGATCAGGCGTACGCCCCTGGCCACCAGCAGTTCGATCTCGGCCTGGATGATCTCCGCGAGGGCCTCGCCCAGTTCGCGTGCGGAGGACACCCCGAGGCCGGGGCGGTAGGTGGTCGCGGCGAGGTAGGCCGGCGAGGGCAGCGACACCTTCGGCGCGATCACCGTCAGCGCGGTGAGCCGCTCGGCCGCGTCGGCGAGCAGCGGGCCGTTCGCCTTGGGCAGGGACTCGGCGACCCAGCCGGCCAGTCCGTCCGCACCGACCTCGCCGGTACGGCGGAAACCGGTGACGGCGTCGAGGACGGCGCCGCGGAAGTCCTCGCGGGGGAAGTCGCCGTCGGTGACGACGGTCGAGCGGAGCCGGCGCTGGAAGACGACCGCCTCCTCGACCGCCCTGCGTTCGGCGGCCGCCCGTGCCTGCGGGTCACCGGCCGCGCGGGCGGCGACCAGTTCGGCGGGACGCACCAGGCTGCCGTGGTGGTCGATGCGGTAGTTGAACGTGTCCGCCATGGGTCACGCGTCCTTTCCGGGCCCGGCCGGGCCGCCCGCGACGCCCCAGGCGGCGAACTCCAGCTCGTAGCCGAGGGAGGCGAGCACCTCGTCGGCGATGGTCTGGTCCTCGTCCGCGGTGCCGCCGGCGATGCCGAGGCCGCCGATGATCTCGCCGTCCTTCTTGATGGTGACGCTGCCCTCGGTGGCCATGATGGGCATTGCCGCGCCCGGCAGTTGGGAGAGCTGGGCGAAGAAGACGGGCTGGCTCTCCTGCCACTTCTTCAGCATCGTGCCGGGCCGCTGCATGACGGCCGCGGTGTACGCCTTGGCGCGGGCGATGTCCGGGGTGAGGGGGCGGGCCCCGTCCGGGCGGCGGATGGCGATGGGGAAGCCGCCGGCGTCCACGACGGCGACGCTCACCGCCTTGCCCACGGCCCGGGCCCGCCGGGTGGCGGCCTCGATGATCTCCTCGGCGGCGGCCAGGGTCAGGCTGCTCATACGGCTTCCTTCGGTGCGGTGAGGGTGCGGCGCAGACGGGCGACGGCCTCGTTGTAGGCCTGGGGCGTCTCCCAGTACATGGAGTGCGGGGCGCCCGGGACGATCTCCAGGTGCGATCCGGCGAGCAGTTCGTGGGCGCGGGTCACGGTCCTGACGCTCAGTACGGCGTCCTTCTCGCCCGCGAGGAAGGCGACCTTGACGCCCGAGGCCTCGATCTCCGCCAGGGAGGGGCCGTTGGTGTCGAGGTTGCGCAGGTCCTGCATCCTGGCGACGTTGAAGGTGCCCATCTGCTGGAACAGGAAGGTGAGGTCGGCGCGCTCCCGCTGGAAGGGCTTGGTCAACAGCCGGTCGATGACAGGGAGTTTGACCGCCTCGGCGCGGTCGGCGGCGGCCAGTTCCGTCAGCTCCGGGTGGCTGATGCCGCCCAGCGAGTGGCCGAGGACGACGGCGGAGACACGTTCGGGGCGCAGCAGGGCGGCGCGCAGGGCGGCGACGGAGCCGATGGACTGGCCGACCAGCATGACGTCGGTCAGGTCCGCCTGGTCGAGGACGGCGACGACGTCACCGGGGAAGTCCTGGCCGTCGAACTCCGCCATGGACGAGTCGGATTTGCCGAAACCGCGCAGATCGACGGTGACCACGGTGAACTCGTCGCGCAGCGCGGCGACCTGCTGCCACCAGGCGGCGTGGTGGCCGCCGCTGCCGTGCACGAACAGGATCGCCGGACCGCTGCCGTGGCGCTCGTAGTAGAGGGAGGTGCCGTCGGATTCGGCGAGGGGCATGGGAGGTAACTCCTCAGCGTGGGCCGTCAGTTGGGGCGCTTGGCGTGGTACACGAGTTCGATCATGGTGTGGTCGGGGTCGTGGATGTAGCAGAACTTCGACTGGTTCTCGGGGCGTTGGACGGGCCGGGTGTGCCGGATTCCCAACTCGCCGAGGTGCGCGAGGAAGTCGTCCCAGTCGTCGACCTCGACGGCGAAGTGATAGGGCGCCATGCGCTCCATCTCCTCGACCGGGGTGAAGTGCAGATCGAAGTTGCCGCGGGTCATCAGCACGACCCGGGTGTTCGACTTGGGCATGATCCGCTTCATGCCGAAGACCTTCGTGTACCACTCGGCGGTGCGATCGGGGTCGGTGGTGGGGAAGTTGACGTGGTGGATGTAGCGGGGTTCCGCGCTCATGTCTGGTGTTTCCCTTCGAGGTGAACGGGGTTGGACAGCACGCCGATGCCGCTGATCTCGACCTCCACGGTGTCCCCGGGCTCGATCCCGCAGGTCGACTCGGCGCCCATCCACAGCACGTCCCCGGGCCGCATGGTGATGTGCCGGGTGATCTCGACGATGAAGTCGAAGGGGTCGAAGACCATGTCGCCGGTGGGGAACGAGGCCCGCTCCACGCCGTCGACCCGCAGGGTGGTCGTCTGTGCCAGGGCGTCGACGTCGGTCTCGATCCACGGCCCCATCGGCTTGAAGGTGTCGCTGTTCTTGCTGCGCCAGAAGGTGCGGTCCCGGTGCTGCCAGGTGCGGGCGCTGACGTCGTTGCCGATGGTCCAGCCGAAGACGGCAGTGCGGGCCTCCTCGTAGGAGGCGTGCCGGATCGTGCGGCCGATGACGG
The DNA here is from genome assembly GCF_032248645.1 of Streptomyces zaehneri. Taxonomy (NCBI): domain Bacteria; kingdom Bacillati; phylum Actinomycetota; class Actinomycetes; order Kitasatosporales; family Streptomycetaceae; genus Streptomyces; species Streptomyces zaehneri. The sequence continues at coordinate 145,159 of NZ_JASTTJ010000003.1, read as the reverse complement.
CGACGAGTTCGGGCTCGGCCTCGAACCGCCCCTCGACCTGCGCGGGCTTCACGATCGGTGAACGGTGCCCGGTGAGCGCGTTGTTGGCGCGGTAGCCGACCTCCGGGCGGTCCGGCAGGACGGCGGCCGGATTGCCGAGCCGGGCCGCGTGCTCGATGTGCCGGGGGTAGTTCAGTCCGACCGCGTAGAACACGGGCGGGACGACGGGCGGGAGCCAGTCGGCCGTGTCGCGCCGGACGGTCCCGACGACTTCGGGATCCGGCCGGCCGGCGTCGCCTTCCAGGGGGGAGCCGGACAGCAGCTCGACGTGCGTCTCCCCCACCCGGCCCCACCGCGCGCGTCCGTCGACCGAGACTCGTGCGTACCTCATGGCGCCAGCTGGTGGGAGACGCGCTTGGTGACCAGGTAGGCGTCCAGTGCCTCGGGCCCGCCCTCCCGGCCGTATCCGCTGTCCTTGACGCCGCCGGAGGGCGCCTCGTGGACGGAGCCGCCGCAGTGGTTGAGGGAGAGGATCCCGGCCTCCAGCTCGGCGGACAGCTTCTCCGCGGTCACGGCGGAGTCGGTGAAGCCGTAGGCGGCGAGGCCGTACGGCAGCGCGTTCGCGACGGCGAGGGCCTCGTCGAGGTCGCTGAACGGCACGATCGGCGCGATCGGCCCGAACGGCTCCTCGTGCAGCAGTTCCGCGTCCTCGGGGACGTCCGTCAGAACGGTCGGCGCGAAGAAGTATCCGGGCCGGCCGGGCCGCTCGCCGCCGGTGAGGACCTTGGCGCCGCGCGCGACGGCGTCGGCGGTGAGCCGCTCCAGGGACTTCAGCCGGCGTTCGTTGGCCAGCGGGCCCATGGTGGTGCCGGGCTCGAGACCGTCCCCGACGACCACCGCCTCGGCGGCCTTCACGAACGCGGCGGTGAACTCCGCCACGAGGCTCTCGTGGACGAGGAAGCGGCTCGGCGAGGTGCAGACCTGCCCGGCGTTGAGGAACTTCGCCCGGGCGGCCTCGCGGGCGGCCCGCACCGGGTCGGCGTCCGCGCAGACGATCACCGGGGCGTGGCCGCCGAGTTCCATCAGCGACGGCTTCATGACCTGGCCGGCCTGCGCGGCCAGCAGCTTTCCGACCGGCACCGAGCCGGTGAAGGCGACGAGGCGGACCAGCGGGGAGGCGATCAGGTGGGCGGAGACCTCGGCGGGCTCACCGAAGACGAGGTTCAGCACGCCGGCCGGGAGCCCCGCGTCGGTGAGGCAGCGCACCAGTTCCATGGCGGTCGCCGGGGTCTCCTCGGAGGCCTTGATGACGATCGAGCAGCCGGCGGCGAGCGCGGCGGAGATCTTGCGCATCGGGCCGCCCGCCGGGAAGTTCCACGGCACGAAGGCGGCGACCGGGCCGATCGGCTCACGGCGGACGGTCAGTACCGTGCCGGGCTCGGCCGGGATGATCCGGCCGTAGGCGCGGCGGGCGTCGTCGGCGTGCCAGCGCAGGGTGCCGGCCACCCGACGGGCCTCGCCGGTCGCCTCCGCGAGCGGCTTGCCCTGCTCCAGGGTCATGATCCGCCCGACCTCGGCGGCGCGCTCGGTGAGCAGGCCGGCGGCGGCGTGCAGGATGTCGGTGCGCTCGGCCACGGGCGTCGCGCGCCACACCTTGAAGCCGGCCGCGGCGGCTTCGAGCGCGCGGTCCAGGTCGGCGGGGTCGGCCAGGGGTACTTCCCCGATCACCTCCTCGGTGGCCGGGTTCACGATCGGGGCGGTACGTCCGGTGCCGCCCTGGCACCACTCGCCCGCGATGTGAAGGCGGACGGCGGGGTAGCCGTGGTCGGTGGTCATGGGTGGGTGCCCTCTCAGGCTGGGGAGTCGATGGGGCTGAAGCGGCTCAGGAGGCGGTGGTGGCGTCCTGGTCGCGGTTCGTGCGCAGCGCCCAGATGTGATGCGGCGGGGTGGTCTCGTGGACGCGGGTCTCGTAGGCGTCGTCGACGCGGTCCATGTCGGCGGCGTACTCGACGCGGCCCCCGCACGGGGCGTGCAGGAAGCGGAAGACGTTCGAGCCGACGGTGTGGCGGCCGAGCCGACGGGCCTCCCGCCAGCCCTTCTCGATCATGTGGTTGCCGCCTTCGACGACGTCGTCGAAACCGGGCACCTCGTAGGCGATGTGGTTGACGCCGGCCCGGTCCGGGCGGTGGCACAGCAGCATGGTGTGCTGGTCGTCGTCGCCCGGGGCCTGCATGAAGACGCCCATCGGCTCCACGATGTCGGTCGGCCGGAAGCCGAGGACGTCGGTGTAGAAGGCGACGGCCTCGTCCTTGCCCGCCTTGGCGATGTTCAGCGCCACATGGCACATGCGCAGTGGGTACGCGCGCGTGAGCGGCTCCAGCGCGGTGTTCCACCGGTGGACGCCGCCCGTCGCGTTGGCGGGACGGGCGGCGACGGTGACCGGCCTCGGCCGGGCGAGGGTGAGGCCCACGCCGAAGCCGCTGAGGTCGACGGTGTGGAAGACGCCGTCGGCGCTCTCGCGCACCGCGCGCCGGCGGCCGGCGGCCGTGGCCAGGCGGGTGAGCTCCTCCCGGGTGTCGACGCCCCAGACGACCTCGCGCAGGGTGGGTCCGTCCTCCACCGGCGGCGGGAGCAGGGGGCTCGGAGCGGTGTCGAGGTGAAGGGTCTGCCCGGTGCGGGTCTCGAACACGGCGTGTTCTTCGGTCCGCTCCACGAGGAACAGGCCGAAGTCCTCGAAGAACCGGACGCATTCGTCGAGGTCGTCGATGCCGTAGGTGACCGATTCGATTCTCTGGATTCCCATGGATTCCTCGTTTCCGGGTCGCCTGGTGAGCGTAGGTTTGAGGTGGCTGGGGCCTCAATGGCCCTGGCTCCACCAAATGCGCAACTCTTGGTTGCGCCTGCCGTCAGGGCTGCCGGATCGCGGGAATCGGGTTCTGCGAGAACCATTCGGAGAGAAAGTCCAGGAACACGCTGATCTTGCGCGGGGTGTCCTGTCCGGGGCCGTAGATGGCGTACAGCGGGCGGTCGGGTACGGCGAGTTCCGGCAGCAGCACCTTCAGGGCGCCGGAGACGAGGTCGTCGTAGGCCGGGCGCTGCGGGAGCAGGGCGATGCCCCGGCCGTGCACGGCGGCCTTCTGGAGGGCCAGGTAGGAGTTGGACGAGAAGGCGATGTTGCGGATCTTGTGCAGGGTGCTGGCGTGGCCGTGGCCGATGCGCCAGACCGGGTCGTTGACGTGCACCAGGCAGTCGTGGCCCGCGATGTCGTTGGGATGTGCGAGACCGCCCTGGCGTTCGACGTAGTCCGCCGAGCCGCACAGCACGAACGGCAGGGAGGAGATCTTCTTCAGGCGGACGCTGGAATCGCGGAGGTCGCGGGTATGGAAAGCGACGTCGAATCCGCTGTCCAGGAAATCGTAGGTGCGGTCGGACATGCCGCCGAGTTCGAAACGGACCTGAATCTTCGGGTGGGCCGCGGAAAAGGCGGCGATCGCGTCACCCAGGTCCAGGCTGCCTATCCATTTCGGGCAGATGATGCTGAGGGTGCCTTCGGCCCGGTCGTGCGAGTCGGCGAGTGCCGCGTCCTGCGCGTCGATCTCCTCGAGGATGCGGGCGGCGAATTCCGCGTACCTCAGCCCCGGCTCGGTGAGGCTCACCGAGCGGGCGGTGCGGTTGACCAGGCGGACCCCCACCTGCCGTTCCAGCTCGGCCACGTGCCGTGACACCAGCGACCCGGAGGAGCCCAGTTTCTTGGCGGCTCCGTTGAAGCTTCCGGCCTGAGCGACAGTGACGAAACTGTGCATCAGCAGCAAGCGGTCCATGATTCCTCCGATTGCGGCTCCCGCCCGCGGCGTCGAGAACGGGAGCATTCCTGCGGCTCGGGACAACCGGGCGCCGGCAGGCACCGCTTCCCGGTGGGGCCCTCACTTCGGGCAGTACTGGGGTGCCTCGCTCAGGTTGTCCTCGGTGACCAACAGAAGAGGAATGTCGGCAATCTTGTCAACCTTTTCCTTGCCAAGGAGCCCGACGGCGTTCTTGACGGCCGTCTCGCCGATCGTCTTCGCCGAGTTCGAGACGGTGGCGGAGAACGCGCCGCTCTTGACCGCGGCCAGGCCCTCGTCGGTCCCGTTCACGGTGACGATCCTGACGTCCTTCGCGCCGGCCGCGTCGAACGCCTTGCGCACGGCGAAGGCCATCTCCTCGTTGGCGACGAACGCGTAGTCCAGGCCGGGATTGGCCTGGATCATGTTCTCCGCCACGTCCTGGGCCTTCGCGGGATTGAACATGCCCGGCTGGTCGGCGACGACCTTCGCCGTGACCGGGAGAGCGCCCTTGAAGCCGCCCACCAGCAGGTCCGAGGCCGCGCCCGGGGCACCGGCCACGATGCCGACCTGGACCGGCTTCGTGCCCGCGTCCTGGGCGATCCAGCCCGCGTCGAGGCTGCCGACCTTCTCGAGGTCGACGACGGCCGCGCCGAGGATGTCGTCGGCTTCGCTGGTGGACACCGAGGTCAGGTAGATCGGTATGCCCGAGGCCTTCGCCTTGGCGATGTCGCCCTTGAGCGCGTCGACGTTGACCGTCTGCACGATCAGCGCGCTCACGTCGCGGGAGATCATGTCCTCGATGTTGGACAGCTCGGTCCCGGCGTTCTGGTGGGAGTTGGCCGTGTAGACCTTCGCTCCCGCGGTCTTCGCCTGGCCCTCGACGGCTTTCTGCAGACAGCTGTGGAAGCTGGTGTCGCCACCGTTGACGAAGCCGAGGGAGACGCTGTCGGTACTGCCACTGCCGCTGTCGCCGTTGCCGCAGCCGGTCAGCACCAGGGTGGAGCCGGTGACGGTGGCGAACAGTGCCCTGCGCGAACGGGCGGAGAGTCTCATGGGAAACGCCTTTCAGGACGAGGCATGAACGAGCGGGAAGGTCAGTGACGCGCCGAGCCCGAGCGGGCCTTGTGCATCTCGTTGGCGACGGCCGCGACGAGCAGCACGGCGCCGACGGAGACCGGCTGGTAGTTGCTGGAGAAGTCCAGGAGGTTCAGTGCGTTGGCCACCACGCCGAGCAGCACCAGACCGAGAGCGGTGCCGATGACGGTGCCGTGTCCGCCGGCCAGCGAGGTGCCGCCGATGACCACCGCGGCGACCACGGCCAGTTGGAGCGAGAGGCCGGCGGTGCCACCGGGGCTGGAGGAGCCGAGGCGGGACAGCAGCATCAGGCCGGCGAGTCCGGAGAGGGTTCCGGTGAGGCCGTACAGGGTGAGCTTGCGGGCGGTGACGTCGATGCCGCTGAGGCGGGCCACGTGCTCGTTGCCGCCGATGGCGAAGGCGTCCCGGCCGAACACGGTGAACCGCATGACGAGCGCCGTCGCGACCAGCACCAGGACGGCGACGACCAGCAGATACGGCACCCCGAGCACCTTGTCGTTGCCGAGGGCGGACATCCGGGTGCCGATGGGGATGGTGGAGCCGTCGTGGACCAGGAGTGCGACGCCGTCGAGCAGGGTGGCCGAGGCCAGCGTCACGACGAACGGGGCCACGTTGGTGAAGGTCACCACCAGCCCGTTGACGAGTCCGATGGCGGTGCCGAGCAGCAGCGCGACGACCACGGCGTAACCGGTGGGCCGGCCGTCGGCGAGCAGTTTCGCCGACACGGCGGCCGTGACGGCGACGTTGCTGCCCATCGAGAAGTCCATGCCGCCCGCGGTCATCAGCAGGGTGAGTCCGGCGGCCAGCACCGCGTTGACGCTGACCTGGCCGAGGATGTTGACGATGTTGCGGTCGGTGGCGAACGTCTCGCTCTGCGCGGCGGTGAACACCACGACGAGGACGAGCACGGCGATCAGACCGGCGTGCGGCAGATCGCGCGCCTTGGCCGGCCAGAGACGGGACTTGGGCGCCTCGGGCGGGTCGGACACGCCGGGGGCATCGGTAAGTGTCTTAACGCTCACTGCGGTTGTCCTCCGAGGGCCGTGGCGACGAGTTCGTCGCGGGTGATGGCGGTGATGTCGTGTTCGGCGACCGTGCGGCCGGCGCTCACGACGACGACCCGGTCGGCCAGCCGCATGACCTCCTCGGCGGAGGAGGAGGCGAGCAGTACGGCCACTCCCCGGGAGGCGAGGTCGTCGAGGAGGGTGTGGATGTCGGCCATGGCCGCGATGTCCACGCCGTTGGTGGGGTCCTCCAGGAAGCACGCGGCCGGTGAGGTCTCCAGCCACTTGCCCAGCAGCACCTTCTGCTGGTTGCCGCCCGACAGCGCGCCGACCGGCGGGTTCCCGGCCAGCGCTCTGACTCCGTAGCTGTGCCGCAACGGGGCGGCCCGGCGGGCCAGTTGACCGCGCAGGTGCAGCCGGCGGCGCGCGAACCGGTCGTCGGCGAGCATCAGGTTCTCGTCCAGCGACATGCCCGGGACCAGGCCCAGCGAGCGGCGGTCGCCGGTGACGCAGCGCAGACCGCTGGCGAGCGAGGCCGGGACCCGGCCGAAGGGCACGGCCCGGCCGTCGACGTGCAGCTCGCCGCTCTGCGGGCGCTGCCGTCCGGACAGCAGGTCGAACAGCCGGGACTGGGCGTCCCCGGCGGGCCCGAGGACGGCGACGATCTCGCCCCTGCGCACCTCGACGGTGAAGTCCCGGATGGCCCGGCCCTGACTCAACCCCCTCACTGCGAGGCCGACTTCGTCCTTCGGCGTGGGGCGTTCGGGGCGGGTGGAGACGACGTCCCGGCCGACCATGGCGCGCACCAGTCCCGCGTCGTCCAGCTCGGCGGCCGGCGCGCTCGTCACGACGGCCCCGTCCCGCAGCACCGTGAGGCGGTCGGCGACGGCCATGACCTCGTCGATGTAGTGCGAGATGTAGACGACGGCGACGCCCTCGTCGCGCAGGGTGCGCACCAGGGCGCGGATCCGGTGGGCGTCCTTGGCGCTCAGACACGCGGTCGGCTCGTCCAGGATCAGCACCCGGCCGCCGCGCCGGACCTCACGGGCCACCTCCACCATGGTCTGCTCGGCGACGGTGAGCGAACCGGCGGCCCGCTCCACGTCGATGGCGATGCCCAGGGCGGCCAGCGCCGTGCGGGCCTCCTCCCGGACGGCCTTCCAGCGCACGGCGCGCCCCCGCGTGGGCAGGTCGCCGAGCAGGATGTTCTCGGCGACGCTCAGGCCCATCGCCAGCTCGCGGCGCTGCGGCACCGAGGAGATGCCCAGCCTGCGCGCCCTGCGCACACTCAGCCCGTGCTGTTCCTGCCCGTCGACCTCGATCGTGCCGGCGTCGGCCTGGTGGACGCCGGACAGCACCTGGACGAGGGTCGACTTGCCGGCGCCGTTCATGCCCATCAGGGCGTGCACCTCGCCGGGGTACAGGTCGAGGTCGACGCCTTTCAGCGCGGCCGCCCCGCCGAAGCTCTTGGTGACGCCCCGGGCGCGCAGTACGGCGGTCACGGCCGGTCGCCCTCGGGGGCCACACGTCCGTAGCCGCGGATGTCGGGGAAGGGGGGCTCCTTGTCGGCCTGGAGGTCCACCTGGAAGGTGTTCAGGCACATGCCGAGCATGGTGAAGTTGCCGAGCGCGCCGATGGTGTCCACCAGGCCCTTGGAGCCGAAGTGCGCCAGTGCCGCCGCGAAGGTGGCGTCGGTGACGAAGTGATCGTCGAGGATCTCCCGGCAGAACCGGTAGAAGGCCTGGTCGGCCGCGTTGTCGAAGACGGCCTCGCGCTTCTCGGCGATCGCCTGCACGGCGGCCGGCGGAATGCCGGCCTCGACGGCCTGGTGCACATGGGCGTTCCAGGAGTACTGGGCGTCCCAGTTGCGGGCGGCCATCAGCAGGGTCAGCTCGCGCAGGTGCTTGGGCAGCGAGCAGTCGAAGCGGGCGAACGCGCCGAGCGACTCGGCCCGTTCGCACATCTGCGGGCTGTGCAGCCAGACCCGGAAGGGACCGCGCACCGCGCCACGGCGGCCGGCGATCCGCGCGGCCAGCTCCTGCTGCCGCGCATCCATTTCCTCTTCGTCGAGAACGGGGAGCCTCATCCGGCCGATACCTGCCTTTTCTTTCCGGCGCATTACGGGCACGGGTCGTGGATCCGTGCGGTGTCCGGTGAAGGTACAGCCGTGTCCGAGAAGCTCACCCACCTCGGAACGCAACGTAAAACTGCACGCCGGATGCCCCCCGTTCGCCGGGCGGCGACCTAACGTCGTCCGACATGACCACCATCATCAAGGCCGCGTCCGTCCCGCTGCTCGACCGCGGCGGCGCGGTCGTGACGACACCGCTCGTCACGACCGCGTCGGCGAACGGGGAGAACCGGATCACCAGCGGGATGAGCGTCTACCCCGTCGGATCCGGGGCCCCGCTGCACTCGCACAACTGCGACGAGCACGTGACGATCCTCGAGGGCGAGGCGGAGGTGTGGGTGGACGGCGAGGTGACGAAGCTGGAGCGGTTCGACACCACGTACGTGCCGTCCCCGATCCCCCACCTGTTCCGCAACACCGGGGACGTCCCGCTGCGGATCCTGTGGGTGTACTCCTCGGGCCGTGTGACGCGCACGTTCACCGAGACCGGCCGGACGGTGGAGCACCTGTCGGCGGAAGACCAGATGGGCTCCGACGACTGAGCACGGGCCGCCCCGTCAGCGCACCGACGCCGTGGCCGCCTCCGCGATGACCGCGGCGACGGCGGCCGGCTGCTCGACGAGGAGGAGGTGCCCGGCGTCGGGCACGGTGACCATGCGCACGCGCGGACAGGCCTCTAGGCCCTGCCGCTCGTCGGCCGTCAGGCCGATCCCGTCGCGGTCGCCGCGCACCACCCAGGCGGGTACCCCGGACCCGCACAGCCTCGGCACCAGCGACGGATACCGGTCCAGGTACGCGTAGTAGCCCCGGACGATGCGGCGACAGGTCGCCGGATCGTTGCCGCCCATGTCCGCCGCCAGCGCTTCGGCGCGGTGCGGCGGCATTTCGCGTCTCATGGACCGCGGCACCAGCGTGATCATGGCCTTCCAGGCCGCGGCACCGACCCCGGGCACCCGGCCCACGGCGTTCAGCACGGTCAGGAACCTGGCCTCGTCGCCCCGCGAGAAGGTCGGCGACAGCAGCACCAGCGGGCCGTTGAACAGGCCCTGTGCTGCCATTTCCAGCGCGACGTTCGCGCCGAGGCTGTGCCCGACGACCGCGTCGCAGCCGGCGTCGGCGGCGAAGCCGGCCATCAGCCGGGCGTAGTGCTCCATGGACACGTCCTCGGGCGCCTCGGTGCGGCCGAAGCCCGGCTGCGTCGCCGCGACCATGCCCAGCCCCGCCACCGCCGGCTCGGCCATGACGTCCGCGTAGAACTCGGTCGTGCACAGGCCGCCCGGAATCATCAGCACCCGGTGCGGGGCGTTCGTGGCGCCCGCCCGGCGGATCTCCCAGCGCTCACCCATACCTCGAGCGTGCGGCCGGACGGGCCTCGCCGCACCCCGGGCGGACGGCGCCGGACAGCGCAGGCGACCGCGGCTTCCCAGGGGCGCGGGGAACCGCGCGACCAGCCCCCGCGGAGCCGCGGTCGGCGAACTCCCGCGGCCCCCGGCGTGGCGGGCGCCGGACATGCCGGACGCCGGCCCCCGCACCTCGTGCGGTGGCCGGCGTCCGTCCTTGCCCCCGGTGACAGCCGTGCGCCTGTGCGCTCGCTCAGTGGGCGCCCACCAGCTCCTGGTCGGCGCCGCGCGGGGTCTGCCGGGAGGTGCGCAGCGCGGCGATGCCGATGAAGACCATGGACGACAGGCCGGCGATCGCGAACGCGGTGAAGCCCCGGTCGCCCTGGTTCGAGGCGAGCAGCTGGCCGCCCAGCCACGGGCCGAAGACGGCGCCGAAGCGGCCCATGCCGGAGGTCCAGCCGACGGCGGTGGCCCGGTTGTCCGCGTGGGAGCGGATGGAGACCGTCGCGTAGATCATCGTCTGGGCGCTGTTGAGGAAGACGCCGGTGAAGAAGACGACGATCATGGTCACGCTCATCGGCATGTGGACGCTGAGCAGGAACACGCCGGCGGCGGTCAGCGCGAACCAGACCGCGGAGATGCGCGGGGCGCCGAACCGGTCGGCGGCGCGCCCGGCGACCAGCATGCCCACGATGCCGCCGAGGTTGAAGACGACGACGAAGGACAGGGCCGAGCCGAGCTCGTAGCCCTCGGCGCGCATCAGGGTGGGCAGCCAGGTGGCGACGCCGTAGACGAGGAGGAGACCGCCGAAGGAGGCCAGCCAGTACAGCAGGGTCTGGGTCCACTCGCCGCCGCGGAAGAGGTCCTTCAGCGCGTTCCAGCGGTCGCCCGCGCCCTGCTTGCCGGACTTGTCGGCGGGCAGCTCGACGTCGTAGCGGGTGGCCAGCTCGCGGGCCTCGTCGGCGCGGCCCTTGGCGACGAGGAAGCTCAGCGACTCGGGCAGCAGCTTGGCGAGCACCGGCGCGAAGAGCAGCGGGAGCACGCACACCCAGAACGCGGCGCGCCAGCCGACCGGGTCGATGAGCCACTTGGCGACGTAGGCGGAGAGGATGCCGCCGGCGTGGTGGGCGGTCATCAGCAGGCCGATGACGATGGCGCCGCGACCGCGCGGGGCGTAGTCGGAGACCATGCTGATCGCGGTGGGCAGCAGGCCGCCGAGGCCGACGCCCGCCAGGGTCCGGCCGAGGCCGAAGACCTCGACGCTGCCCGCCATGGCGCACACGCCGGAGGCGAGCGAGAAGAGGATCACGCAGCCGACCATCAGCTTCTTGCGCCCGATCCGGTCGGCGACGGTGCCCGCCGTCAGGGCGCCGATCAGCATGCCGAAGGTGGCGTAGCTGCCGAGGTCGCCGGCCGTGTCCGGGGTGAGGCCGAAGGTCTTCGTCTCCAGCAGGTGCGGCAGCACCGAGCCGTAGATGAACATGTCGAGGCCGTCGAAGAGCACGGCCAGCCAGCACAGACCGACGACCAGGAGGGCCAGTCTGCTGCCGCGGGCGGACAGCGCGGGGGAGGAGGACATCGTTGTTTTCCTCTCGTCCAGGAGGCGTTCCCTGGAGGGGACGAGTGAAGAGGGCCGGCGCGGCTCGTGCGGCTGACCCGGTGTGCGCAAGACGCTAAGGATCAGCCCGAAGAGAGTCAACACTTTTGTCAACAATCTCATCGACAATCGGTCGATCCGCTGGTCCGACGCCCTGCGCACCCGAAGAACGGACTCAGCTCACGGGCGGTGTGCCGTGCGTGTGGAACGACTCGATCGTCCGCAGACCCCAGGCCTGCCCCTTCTTGCGCTCCTCCTCGGTCCAGGTGACCAGCGGCCAGTCGGGGGCCAGGACGAGGCGCGTGAGCGGGTTGCACAGCTCGATGCGGTTGCCGCCGGGCTCGTAGACGTACAGGAAGAACGTCTGCTGGATGGCGTGCTTGTGCGGGCCCGTCTCGATGAACACGCCCGAGTCGATGGCGAGGTCGGCGGCGCGCAGGATGTCCTCACGGGTGTCCGTCGCGAACGCGATGTGGTGCAGCCGCCCGGAACTGCCGGTCCAGTCCGACGTGTAGACGACGTCGTACGACTTGTCGGTGTACGTCAGCCAGCGCGCCGCGATCTTCCCCGTGTCCAGCCTGATCTGCTCGGTGGGGCGGGCGCCCAGCAGGTTCTGCTGGAACTCGGAGTTGGCGAGCACGTCGGCGGCGAGGAAGTTGATGTGGTCCAGGCGCCGTACGCCCACACCCCGGTTGGGCTTGGCCTGCGGCTGGTTCTTCAGGGCGGGCTTCAGCTCGTCGGGGGCCCGGTAGTGCTCGCTCTCCCAGTACAGGGCGTGCTCGTGGCCGTCCGGGTCGGTGGTGACGTACAGCTTGCCGAGACCGGGTTCGCCCTCGGTCCAGCGGCCGCTGCCGCCCGCCGCCTCGATCGCCGCGACCCGGCGCCGCAGCGCCTCCTCGCTGGAGGTACGCAGGGCCAGCCGGCCGAGGCCGGGCTCCGCGCGGGCGGTGAGCACCAGGCTGTGGTGCTCGTAGTCGTCGAAGGTCCGCAGGTAGACGGTGTCGTCGTCCTGCCCGTTGACGGTGAGCCCCAGGTAGTCGGTGAAGAAGCCGACGCTGGCGTCCAGGTCCGGGGTGAAGAGCTGGGCATGGCCGATGTGGGCGATGTCGCCGAGCGGCGGAGTCATCGTTGACCTCCAAGGGAGCGGGGAGAGAGGGGGGCCGTCTCGGCGGACCTGGGGAAGACGGTGCCGTCGAAGATCTTTCGGGCCGTGCGCACCACGGCGGTGCGGCGGGCGCGGGGCAGGCCGTCGGGGGTGGTCCCGAGGCTACTTTCGATATCCAGGAATCCCGTGGGATGTTCTATGCGAATTCGGTCACTTCCGGCGTCGATCCTCGCCAGCTCCGCCCCCACGCTGCCTTCGATCCGCAGGCCGGCCGCGACGCTTGCCGCACCGAGTACCCCGATCGAGGGGTGGCAGCGCACAGGAATGAAGGTGCGGGTGGTGACCGCGCCGTCGCCGCGGGGCGCGGCGAGCAGCGTGAGCTTGGGCACGGTGGTGTCCGAGACGTCGCCGAGGCCCATCAGCCGGCCCGCCGCCAGACGGATCGTCCGCAGGCGGTCGGCGAGCGCGACGTCCTCCTCCAGATCCCGGGGCAGCTCGTAGCCGGTGACCTTGACGGAGGTGGCCTCCATGAGCACCGTCGGCATCCCGTTGTCCACGCAGGTCACCGCCACACCGTCGATCTCGTCGCGGACGTTGCCGGTGGGCAGCAGCGTGCCGGTGCCCGGCGGGAACTCGATCACCACGGGCGCGGCCGTCCCCGGCACCCCGGAGATCTCGGCGGCGCCGGTGTAGTCCACGCGACCGCCCGGCGTCGGGAAGGTCGCCGTCGCGTGGTCGCCGGAGTTCACCATGCGGATCCGGACGGCGGTCTCCTCCTCCCCCGCGGCGACGAGCCCGCGCTCCACGGCGAACGGGCCGACACCGGCGAGGATGTTGCCGCAGTTCTGACGGTCGCTCACCTCAGGCCGGTCCACGCCGACTTGAAGGAAGAGGTAGTCGACGTCGGCGTGCGGGTCGGCCGACGTCGACACCACGGCCACCTTGCTGGTGAGCGGGTGCGCGCCGCCCAGGCCGTCGATCTGGCGGGCGTCCGGACTGCCCATGACACGCAGCAACAGCTCGTCGCGCAGGGCCGGTTCGGCGGGGAGATCGCCGGCGAGGAAGTACGCGCCCTTGGAGGTGCCGCCCCGCATCAGCAGACAGGGCAGCTCCTCGGGCACGAAGGTCACGACGACTCCCCCGTGTACGCGTCGTACGTCTTGTACTCGACGCCGAGCCGCTTGAGGGTATCCCTCAACCCGTAGCGGTCCAGGCCGAGTTCGCCGTCGAGGAAGGCGGCACGGGAGCGCGCCTCCTTGGCCTCGCGGGCCTCGGACGCCGCCACGGTGGCGCGGGCACGCTCGCGCGGGACGACCACCACACCGTCGTCGTCGGCGAGGATCACGTCGCCGGGACGGATCACCTGGCCGTCGATCGCGATCGGCACGTTGACCGAGCCGCCGGTGGCCTTCACGGTGCCCTGCGAGGAGACGGCCCGCGACCAGGCCGCGAAGCCCATGTCCCGCAGCTCCTGGGTGTCGCGGATGCCCGCGTTGGTGATCACGCCGCGCACCCCGCGCCGCTGGAGCGCGGTCGCGAAGAGCTCGCCGAACATGCCGTCCGTGGACGGGGAGGTGGTGGTGACGACCAGGACGTCGCCCTCGCCGCACTGCTCGACGGCCGCGTGGATCATGAGGTTGTCGCCGGGCCAGCTGAGCACGGTCACGGCGGTGCCGGCGACCCGTACGCCCTGCTGGATCGGGCGGATCTCCGGGCTCAGCAGGCCGGTGCGGCCCAACGCCTCGCCGACCGTGGCCACGCCGAAGCCGGCCAGCGCGTCGACGTCCTTCAGCTCCGCCTTCGGCGGACCGGTGACGATCACGCCGCTCATGACAGCTCCTTGGCGATCTGCGGGTAGGGGCGCATGTACGCCTCGGCCATGGTCTTGTGCGCCAGGCCCAGGTTCGGTCCCGCGTTGCGCTTGAGCTGGACGCCCCGGCGCACGGCGAGGTCGGTGTAGTAGTCCCACAGGTGCCGCTGTGCGCCGAGGCACTCCATGGCCTTGCGCTTGGTGTCCCACACGTCGGTGATGTCGAGCAGCACCTCGGGCCTGAAGCCGCTCATCTCCGGCTGGTGCGGCTCGAAGTAGAAGACCGGCGGCGCGCCGATGATCTCGCCCTCGCCCGGGTAGCCGATGGCCTGGGCGAGGACCCTGGCCTCCAGCGCCATGCGGTTGGCGGCCGGGTGGTCGCCGTTGTACGGGTCCTCGGTGGGGTGGGTGAGCACCACGTCCGGCTGGGTGTCCCGGTAGACGGCGACGAGCCGGTCGGTCAGCTCGGCGGTGGCCACGAGCGGGTAGTCGCCGGCGTCGAAGAAGCGGACCTCGGCGCCCAGGGTGGCGGCGGCGCGTTCGGCCTCGTCCCGGCGTATCGCCTTGATCTCGTCGAGCTTCCTGCCCTCGCGCCACGCCTTGGCGGACTCGCCGCGCTCGCCGAAGGTCAGGCACGCGATGGTGACCTTCTCCCCGCGGGAGGCGGCCAGGGCGATGGCACCGCCCGCCCGCCACACGAAGTCGCCGGCGTGCGCGGTGACGACGAGGGTCGATCGTGGTGGGCTGGCGGGCGCGTTGGCCTGGGTCATTCTCAGATCTCCTTGGTGACAGGTGGGCGCCCGCCCCGCGCAGCCGTGATCAGTCGCGCAGCGCCTCGATCACGCTGGTGAGGTGGGCGCGGACGGCCGTCTCGGCCGCCTGGGGGTCCCTGGCCCGGATCGCTTCGATCATGGTCAGGTGCTCACTCAGGGACTGCTGCGGCCTCCCCGGCCTCAGCGCCAACTGGAATCGGTGGCGCACCAGTTGGGCGTTGAGCCGCTCCAGCAGCTCCTGCGCGGTCTGCTGGCCGGAGAACTCCCGGATGCGGACGTGCAGTTCGTGGTTGAGGTCGGAGTAGGTGACCGGCTCGCCGTCGGCGACGGCCTTGGTCATGGCCGTGCCGAGGTCGGTCAGCTCGGTCAGCTGGTCGTCGCTGGCCGCGACGGCCGCCTTCGAGGCGCAGAGCCCTTCGAGAACCATGCGGCACTCGGTGATGGCGACCGCTTCGTCCACGGTCACCACCCGCACCCGCGACCCGCGGTTGCGGATCCGTTCGACGAGCCCCTGGGACTCCAGATCGATGAGCGCCGCGCGGATGCTGGCCCGCGTCACACCGAACTGCTCGGCGAGCTCGTTCTCCACCAGCCGCTGGGCCGGTGCCATCTCGCCGTGCAGGATCGCCTGCCGCAGCTGCGCGAGCGCATGCTGTTTGGCCTGCTCCCCGGTGCTCGGACGGGCTTCTTTCGGCATGGTTGCCCTCCCTGAGTGAGTGCCTGTCGAACCTAAATCTAGCGAAACAAGATTGTCAACAATTTTGTCCGCCGTATTGCGCGCGTGCTTCCGCCGCGTCATGTTCCCACCGGACGGGCCGGCGCGGGACGGCGCGGGCCACTCGGTCAACGCGTTCGCCACGACCACGGTCCCGCCGAGCAGCGCGTCGACCGCCCCCGTCAGCACCGCGACCGCCCGACAGCGGCGCGACCAGCGTGACGATGTGTCCTCCCACCTGGGCCGACAGCCCACACAGTGTCCACGCCCGGCGGACGTACGGCCTCGCTAGGGTCGCCTCATGAGCACCGACAGCGGCCCCGCCGGCCCTCCGCCCCACAGCTTCGTCGTCCACATCCCCGACGCCGGCCTCGAGCCAGAGCCGCTCGATCCGCGGCAGATCGTCGCCGGGACCCCCGAGGTGACCGGCAAGGTGGTGTGGGAGTCGGCGGACGGCCGGCAGGTCAGGGGGATCTGGCAGATCACCCCGGGCGTCGTCACCGACACCGAGGCGGACGAGCTGTTCGTGGTGATCAGCGGGTCGGCGACCATCGAGGTCGAGGGCGGCCCCACCCTGACCGTCGGTCCGGGCGACATGGCGGTGCTGCGCGAGGGCGACCGGACGACCTGGACGGTCCACGAGACGCTGCGCAAGGCCTACGCGATCACGCTGTGACCGCGGGCGGGCGCGCCGTCGTCCCCCGGACCTCCAGGACCGGCGGGGTCAGCTGCAACCGCCCCTCCCCGCCCGGCCGTTCGAGCCGGTCGAGCAGACAGCGGGCGGCCCGGCGGCCGACCTCGTGGCCGGCGCCGTCGACGGTCGTGAGCCACACATGGCGCAGCCGGGAGATGCTTGTGTTGTCGTAGCCGACCACCGACAGGTCGCGCGGCACGCGCAGGCCAAGTTCCCCGGCCGCCGACAGCACCCCCACCGCCGTCATGTCGTTGACGGCGAACACGGCCGTGGGCCGGTCGGCGCGGGCGAGCAGCCGCACCGTGGCCCGGTAGCCGCCCTCCTCGGTCATGTCGCCCGCCTCGACCAGCGCCTCACGGTCCGCTCCCGCCGCCCGCATGGTGGCCTCGAAGCCGCGCCGGCGCAGGTCGGCGACGGCACCGTAGCCCGCCAGGTGGGCGATGCGGCGGTGCCCGAGTCCGACGAGGTGCTCGGTGACCAGGCGGGCGCCGCGCTCGTCGTCGTTCGCCACCAGGTCCACCCCGGCCGGCACCGGCTCCCGCGCCGCCGCGACCACGACCGGCATCCGGGCGGCGACGGTCTCCAGGGCCGCCGGGTCGGGCAGCGTGCCGACCACGACCAGCCCGTCCGCTCCCAGGTCCAGGAAGGGCCCGGCCGGGTCCTGGCCGACCCGCCGGTGCAGCCGGGCGTCGGCCAGCAGCATGTGCAGGCCGCTCGCGTGCAGCAGGGAGTTGAGGCCGTCCAGGAGGTCCACGTACCAGGGGTTGCGCAGGTCGTGCAGCAGGACGCCGACCATGGGGTTCCCCCCGCCCGGGTCCGGCCGGGAGCCGGGCACGGTGCGCCGCTCACCGAGACTGCGGGCCGCCTCGTTGGGCCGGTAGCCCAGCTCGCGCACGGCCCGCAGGACGGCCTCGCGCTTCTCGGCACGTACCTGGTCGGAGCCGCGCAGCACCAGGGAGACCAGTGACTTGGACACCCCGGCCCGGTCGGCGACGTCACGGATGGTCGGCGCTCTCATGCTTGGACCGTTCCATGTGGCGCACCGGTTGTCAAAGGGCCTGTAATCCCTTGACACCCTGGGGAGACGGCCCGCAGGGTGGCCTGGTCAGTGGGATGGAGCGGTCCAAGGAAGGGCTGTGGTGACTGCCATGGTGGATGCGCTGGGAGTGGCCGTCGTCGGGTTCGGCTGGATGGGCCGCGTGCACACCCAGGCGTACGCGCGCGTACGGCACCACTATCCGCGGCTGGCGCTGCGGCCGGAGCTGGTGAGCGTCGCCGAGGAGGTGCCCGGCCGGGCCGACGAGGCCGCGGCGCAGTTCGGCTTCGCCTGCGCCACACGGGACTGGCGCGAGGTGGCGGCCGACCCACGGGTGCGGGCCGTCAGCATCACCGCGCCGAACTTCCTGCACCGCGAGATCGGTGTCGCGATGGCCGAAGCCGGCAAACACATCTGGATCGAGAAGCCGGTGGGCCTGACTCCCCCGGACGCCCGGGCGGTGGCGGACGCGGTGGCCGAGGCGGGCGTGCAGGGCGCGGTCGGCTTCAACTACCGCAACGCGCCCGCCGTGGAGGCCGCCCGCGACCTGATCGCCTCCGGTGAGCTCGGCACGGTCACCCACGTCCGCATCCGCCTCTTCAGCGACTACGCGGCCCACCCCGACGGCGCCCTGACCTGGCGGTACGAGCGGGAGCGGGGCGGCAGCGGAGTGCTGGGCGACCTGGCCTCGCACGGCGTCGACCTGGCCCGCTTCCTGCTCGGCGAGATCACGTCCCTGACGGCCGACACGGCGGTCTTCGTCCCCGAGCGGGCCCGCCCGACGGGAGCGACGGCGGGCCACAGCCTTGCCGTCGGCGGCGAACTCGGCCCGGTCGAGAACGAGGACTACGTCAACTGCCTGCTCCGCTTCGCCTCCGGCGCCCGGGGCGTCCTGGAGGCCTGCCGGGTCTCGGTCGGCGAGCAGAACAACTACGGCTTCGAGGTGCACGGCACCGAGGGCGCCGTGTTCTGGGACTTCCGGCGGATGAACGAGCTCGGCGTCAGCCGCGGCACCACGTACCAGGACCAGCCCGTCAGCACGGTGTACGTCGGCCCGGGCGACGGCGAGTTCGGCGCCTTCCAGCCGGGCGCGGCGAACGCCATGGGGTACGACGACCTCAAGGTGGTGGAGGCGTACCGCTTCCTGCGCTCGGTCGCCGAGGGCACCCCCTGCGGGGCGACGCTCGCGGACGCGGTGCACAGCGCGACCGTGCTGGAGGCGATGACACGGTCCGCGGAGAGCGGCTCCTGGGTGGACGTGCACCCGTAGGGGTGGCGACAGGACCACCCCCGGTCCGGTTCTCAGGCCCAGGGACGGCGCGCCCCGGGAACGGCAGGCTTCAGGAGTCGGCGAACGCGACACGAACCCGCGGACGCCGGCACCGAATCCGCCACACCGAGAACTCGGGGGACCCTCATGTCCGAAGTCATCGCCCGCCGTCTGACCGGCCTCGCCGCCCTCGTCGCCGCGGTCGCGCTCATCGTCCAGGTGCCGCTCTACTTCGTCCACGACGGCCCGCCGCCGGACGGCAACGTCCTGTCCCGGCTGCTCATCGGGATCGTCGCGCTGGCCTCCCTGGTGGTGTTCGTGACGGCGTTCCGCGAACTGGTCGCCCAGGCGGGTCCCGCCCACGCGTGGGCGGGCTCCCTCGCCTTCGCCACCGGCCTCGTCTACGCCACGGTCACCCTGGTCTCGATGGGCCTCGAGGCCGGCGCGGTCATCGCCGTCGACCACCCGATCGACCCGACCATCGACGTCAGCGGCACCTACATCCTCTACGGATCGATCTCCAAGCTGATGCTGGCGATCTTCCTGACCGCGCTGGGCCAGGCCGTCACCCGCGCGCGCCTGCTGCCGCGCTGGACCGCTCGCTCGGCGTACGTCCTGGCCGGGCTCAACCTGGCCTTCGTGCCCTCCCTGTTCTTCGGCAACGACCCCGCGTTCTTCTACGCGGCGAACGGCTGGGGCACCACCGCCCTGCTGGGGGCCGTCCTCAGCTACTGGCTGCTGGCCCTGGGCGTGTGCGCGTACCGCAGCGCGGCACGCGTCGCCCCGGCGGCCGGGACACCGGCACCACGGCACTGACCCGCCCGCGAGGCCCGCGCCCCGGCTGGCAGCCGCGTCAGCCGGCAGCCGCCTGGGGCGGCATGTTGTACGGGGTGACCACCTGGATCGCCGACGGCAGCGGGGGCCCGGCCGGCGGCAGCGCGCCGTGCGCCCGCATCACGGTGTGACAGGCCTCGCGCACGTCGCGGCGCAGGTCGTGGTGGAGGACGGCGGACAGCCTGTGGCCGCGCAGCAGCCGGGTGTTGTCGTGGTCGAGGTCGTGCGCGACGAACACGTCGCACTCACGGCCGAGGTCGGCGAAGGCGCGCAGGGTGGCGTCGTTGCCGCCGCCGATGGAGTAGACGGCGCGGATGTCCCGGTCGCGTTCCAGCGCGGCCCGGACGAGCTCGTACTGCGTGGCGTCCAGCCCCTGCCCCTCGGCGATCTCGACCAGCGTGCGCTCGGGATCGCGGGCCCGCATCACACCGCGGAAGCCCATCTCGCGCTCCTCCTCGTTGCGGAAGAAGCCGCTGCTCAGGCTCGTGAGCACATTGCCCGGGCGGTCACCGAACCACTGACCCATGAGGTAGGCGGCGGTGGCGCCGGCGGCCCGGTCGTCGATACCGACATAGGCGAGGCGGGCGCTGGCCGGCAGATCCGTGACCAGGGTGACGACGGGGATCCCGGCGGCGACCAGCCGGCCGACGGCGGCGTTGGTCTCGGGTACGTCCGGCGCCTTGAGGACGACCCCCTGCGAGCCGCGCCGGGCTATCCGGTCGAGGGTGGCGACCTGCTCCTGGACCGGTCCGGTCTCCCGGAAGTGGAAGCGGGAGCGCAGCACGGCCGGGTGCAGGGACGGCAGCTCGGCCTCCAGGGCGGCCCGGACGGCGGTGGTGAACCGTTCCGGCGCCTGCATCACGATGTCGACCATGAAGGTGCGCCCGACGAGCCTGACCTGGGTGCGCTGCCGGTCCAGGTCGGCGATGGCGCGCCGGACCTCCCGCACGGTGGACTCCCGCACCCCGCCCCTGCCGTTCAGCACCCGGTCGACGGTGGCCTCGCTCAGACCCGCCTGACGTGCGATCTCCCGGATGGGGAAGGGGTGGCCCACGGAATGCTCCTCCGGGATCTGCTTGAGGGGTTTTTGATGGCCGCCTGCTGGTTGTTCGACGGGTTTGTCATGACAAGAATGGCAGCACTGAGCCGCCATTGCCATCGAAGGGACGACGATGTCCTTCACCTCCGTGCGAGGTCACGCCTGGCTGACCGAGCAGGACTGCGACCTCGACACCTTCCGCCCGCTCGTCGAACGCACCACCGACCTCACCGACTTCCCGCACGCCTCGGCGGTGCAGGGGAACGTCCTCGTCTACGACAGTGAGCGGCTGCGCGCCCCCGGAACGGACCGCGCGGTCCGCGCCGAGCTGGTGCGGGCCCTGAGCGACGGCCCCGGAGTCGTCGTGTTCCGCGACGCCTTCCCCGATCCGGCGGTCGTCGACCGGGCCACCGCGGTCTTCGACGCGCTCATCGCCGAGCAGCGCGCCTCGGGCGCGACCGCCGGTGACCACTTCGCGAAGCCCGGCGCCAACGACCGCGTCTGGAACGCCCTGGAGAAGGCCGCCCTGCGTGACCCGCAGGTGTTCGCCGACTACTACGCCAACGACATCCTGGCGCTGGTCGCGCGGGCCTGGCTCGGGCCGGGCTACCAGATGACGTCCCAGGTCAACGTGGTCAACCCGGGCGGCCAGGCGCAGAGCGTGCACCGCGACTACCACCTCGGCTTCCTCTCCGACGCGCGGGCCGCCGCCTACCCCGCGCACGTCCACCGGCTCTCCCCCGTGCTCACCCTCCAGGGCGCCGTCGCGCACGGCGACATGCCTGTGGAGACCGGGCCCACGCTGTACCTGCCGTACTCACAGACCTACGAGCCCGGCTACCTGGCGTGGCGACGGCCCGAGTTCCAGGAGTACTTCGAGAAGAACCGGGTCCAACTGCCGCTGGCGAAGGGCGACGCCGCGTTCTTCAACCCGGCCGTCTTCCACGCCGCAGGCACCAACCGCACCACCGGAGTACGCCGGATGGCCAACCTGCTCCAGGTGTCCTCGGCGTTCGGGCGCGCGATGGAGACCGTGGACCGGGAGGCCGTGGCGAACGCGGTCTACCCGGTGCTGCTGGAGCGCCGGGCGCAGGGCGTGGGCGAGGAGTGGCTGGAGCGAGTCGTCGCCGCGAGCGCCGAGGGCTATCCCTTCCCCACCAACCTCGACAGCGACCCGCCCGTCGACGGCCTCGCCCCGCCCGCGCAGGCGGACCTCGTACGGCGGGCGCTGCACGAGGAGTGGACCCCGCAGGCACTGCGGGACGAGCTGCGGGCCTGCGCCCTGCGGCGCACGAGCTGAAAGGACCTCCCTCCATGGGACTTCTCGACGACAAGGTCGTCCTCGTCAACGGCGGCAGCCAGGGCGTCGGCGCGGCCATCGCCCGGGCCGCCGTCCGCGAGGGCGCCGTGATCGCCGTCACCGGACGGCGGACGGAGCCGGGCGAGGCGCTGGTGGCGGAGCTGACCGCCGCCGGCGGCAAGGCGCTCTTCGTCCGGGCCGACCTCGCCGACGCCGGCCAGGCGAAGGGGGCGGTGGCCGACACGGTGGCCTCCTACGGCCGCGTCGACTGCCTGGTGAACTCGGCGGGCCTGACCACCCGGGGCACGCTGCTCGACACCACGCCCGAGCTGTTCGACCAGCACATCGCGATCAACCTGAAGGCGCCGTTCTTCGCCATGCAGGCGGCCGTCGCGGACATGCTGGCCCGTGAGGCGCCCGGCACGGTCGTCAACCTCATCACCTCTTCGGCCCACGGCGGTCAGCCCTTTCTCGCGCCGTACGTCGCCGCGAAGGCCGGCCTGATCGGCCTGACCCGCAACGCGGCGCACGCGCACCGCTTCGACCGGGTCCGGATCAACGGCCTCAACATCGGCTGGACCGCCACCGAGGGCGAGGACGCGACGCAGAAGGCCTTCCACGGCGCCGGGGACGACTGGCGCGAGCAGGCCGCCGCACGACTGCCGATGGGCAAGCTGGGCCAGCCGGACGAGATCGCCGACTTCGTGGTGTTCCTGCTGTCCGAGCGGTCGGGCGTGGTCACCGGTTCGGTGATCGACTGGGACCAGAACGTGCTCGGCGGCCTGGACTGAACATCTCGACCCCACCCAGGCATCCGAAGCCCGCGTCCTGAGCCCGTCCGGCGATCGAGGACGAGCCCGAAGGGCGACGGGCCGCGGCAGAGCCCCGGCAACAGACAGCAACCAAAACCACCAGGAAAGCAGCGGAGCGCATGCGCATCGGAATTCTCGGCCTCGGCCGCATCGGCGCCTTCCACGCCGAGACCCTCTCCGGACTCGACGCCGTGGAGTCGCTCGTCGTGGCCGACCCGTTCGCGGAGGCCGCCAAGAAGGCCGCCGAGCGGTTCGGCGCGGAGGTCGCGGACTCCCCCGAGGCCGTGCTGGCCGCCGGGGTGGACGGTGTCGTGGTCGCGGCGGCGACGGACGCCCACCCGGACCTGATCCTGGCCGCCGTCGGGGCGGGCATCCCGGTCTTCTGCGAGAAGCCCGTCGCCAGGACCATGAGCGAGGGCGTCGAGGTCCTCGAGGCCGTGCGGGGCAGTGCCGTCCCCATCCAGATCGGCTACAACCGGCGCTTCGACGCGGGCTTCGTCGCCGCGCGGGCGGCCGTGACCTCGGGAGAGCTGGGCAGGCTGCACACGGTCCGCTCGACCACGCTCGACCCGGCCCCGCCGCCGGCCGCGTACGTCGCCGCCTCCGGGGGGATCTTCCGGGACTGTTCCGTGCACGACTTCGACATCATCCGCTGGGTCACCGGCCGTGAGGTGACGGAGGTGTACGCCGTCGGCGGCAACCGGGGCGCCGACTACATCAAGGAGGCGGGCGACGCCGACACCACCGGCGCGATCCTCACCCTCGACGACGGCACGATCGCGGTGGTCTCCAACTCCCGTCACAACGCCCGTGGTTACGACGTCCGCATGGAGATCCACGGCTTCACGGACTCGATCGCCGTCGGCCTGGAGGACAAGCTGCCGCTGCGTTCGGTGGAGCCCGGGGTGACCTTCCCGGCCGGTACTCCGCACGACTTCTTCATGGACCGCTTCACCGCCGCCTACCGCGCCGAACTCACCGCGTTCACCGAGGTCGTGGCCGGCACCCGTCCCTCCCCCTGCACGATCGAGGACGCCCTGGAGGCGGGCTGGATCGCGGAGGCGTGCACGCTGTCCCTGCACGAGCACCGGCCGGTGACGATCGCGGAGGTCCGCGCCTCCTGAGCCCGGCGCATCCGCGCGTGAGGGCGACCGGGGCGAAGGTGCTCCCCGGTCGCCCTCACCGGCTCACAGGCCGTAGCGGACCGCGAACTCGTCCGGGTCGTAGGCGTCCCGGGCCGGGTCACGCGGGGTGGCCGGCCGCTCCTCGACCATGTCCTGCGGGCGTACCCGCTCGGGCAGCGCGCCGAACCGGGCCCGGCGCCGGACCTCCGCGGTGCCGGCCTGCTCTTCCTCCTGCATCTCACCCTCCCCGTCCACGACCGCACACACCTGGTACCTGTCTGAACGTCCTCACCTCGCCGCTGGTTCCGCCGGCAGGTCGAAGACGTGGTCCGGGGAGATGATCGTGGTGATCGCGTCGCCGAACAGGGTGCTCGGCTCCTGGTTCTTGTAGTTGATGTCGGTGTTGAGCACGACGACGAGGGTGGTCCGGGCCGACGGCAGATAGACGGTCAGGGACTCGTAGCCGGGCAGCGAGCCGTTGTGGCCGATCCAGCCCTGCACGTCGAAGATGCCGAGACCGTATCCGGCGCCCGGAATGGGGGTCGGCGGAGTGGTCAGGCGCTGCTTCTGGGTGGCGGGACTGATCATCCGCTCACCGTCGGGCAGCACGCCCGTGGCCACGGTACGTGCCCAGATCCGCAGGTCCTCCAGCCGGGAGATCATCGCGCCGGCCGCCCAGCCCCAGGACGGGTCCCAGTCGGCGGAGTCCTCGACCTTCCCGGTCGCGGTCTGGTCGGTGTAGCCCTGGGAGTGCGGGCTCGGGAACTCGTTGCCGGTCGGGAACAGGGTGTGGTCCAGTCCGGCCGGGTCCAGGATGTGGTCCTGGATGTAGTCGTTGAGATGCGAGCCGCTCATCTGCTCGACGACCAGGCCGAGCAGGATCAGGTTGGTGTTGCAGTAGTAGAACTTCTCACCCGGCGGGAACAGCACGGGGTGCTTGAACGAGTAGTCGAGCAGCTGCTGCGGGGTGAACGGCCGCTGCGGGTCGGAGGTCAGCGCCTTGAAGAAGTCCTCGTCCGCCGAGTAGTTGAACAGTCCGCTGCGCATGCCGGCCAGCTGGCGCAGGGTTATCTTGTCGCCGTTCGGCACGCCGTCGATGTACTCGCCGATGGTGTCGTCGAGGCCGATCTTCCCCTCGTCGACCAGCTGGAGGATCGCGGTGACGGTGAACGTCTTGGTCTCGCTGCCGATGCGCATGTAGAGGCCGGGGTCCATCTCCCGGCCGGTGCTCTTGTCGGCGACGCCGAAGGACTTCACGTACTCGCCCTTGCCGGGCGTCCAGATGCCGACCGACACGCCGGGGATGCTCGCCTGCTTCATGACCCGCTGGACGGCGTCGTCGACCTGCTGCCGTACGGCCGGGGTGAGTTCGACGACGCCGTCCCCGGACGAGGACGGCGAAGGTGGTTCGGTGCCGGTGGCCGTGGGGGCCGTGGGGGCCGAGGCCGGCACGGCCGTCGCCCCGCCCGCGGCCGGCACCACCAGCGCCCCCACCGCGGCGGCGACGACGATCCCCCTGCGCATTCGGATACACGACTGTGTCATGGGCCCGCTCCCGTATGAGGAGGTCTCCGCCGCAGGCCACGGCCGCACCAGGGGGCACGGGCCGCATGCGGCCCATCACCACCACGATACGAGCGCGGGCGCGCCGCCGCCTGTCGGCGACGGCGCGACGCGCCTGGTGCCCCGGCCCGGGTCAGGCCCCGCAGGAGCGCAGGAACTTCCGGGTGCGCACCGCGATGGGCAGCGGCCGGTCCGGCTCGCACGGGTACATGTCCTGCTCCACGATCGCGAACAGCTCGACACCGAGCCGCTGCGCCGCTACCAGGATCGGCTCCAACTCCGGTACACCGGAAGGTGGTTCGCACATCACTCCGCGCTGCACGGCCGGGCCGAACGGCACCTTGTCCCTGACCACGTCGGCGAGGACCGCCGGGTCGACCTGCTTGAGGTGGAGGTAGCCGATGCGTTCGCCGTAGCTCTCGATCAGCTCGACGCTGTCCCCGCCGCAGTAGGCGTAGTGGCCGGTGTCCAGGCAGAGGTTGACCAGTTCGCCGTCGGTGGAGTCCAGGAAGCGCTCGACGTGTTCCTCGGTGTCGATGTGCGTGTCGGCGTGCGGATGGACGACGAGGTCCAGTCCGTAACTCTCCTTCACCTCGTGACCCAGCCGCTCCATGCCCTTGGTGAGGTGGGCCCACTGTTCGCCCGTCAGCTCCGGCGGCTCCAGGATCTCGGCCGTCTTGTCGTCCCGCCAGAAGGACGGGATGACGACGAGGTGCCCGGCGCCCGTCGCCCGGGTGAGCGCGGCCACCTGGCTCACGTGCGCCCAGGTGGACTCCCAGACGGACGGACCCCGGTGCATGCCGGTGAAGACCGTCCCGGCCGAGACGCGCAGTCCCCGCCGGGCCACCTCGTCGGTGAGACGGGCCGGATCGGTCGGCAGATAGCCGTAGGGGCCGAGTTCGATCCAGGAGTAGCCGGCTTCGGCGACCTCGTCCAGGAACCGTTCCCAGGGCACCTGCCGGGAGTCGTCCGCGAACCACACGCCCCAGGAGTCGGGGGCCGAGCCGACCCGGATGCGGTCGAGAGCGTTCGCCATGTCAGGGCGTCCTCTCCCCGGGACTCGCCACGGGCGCGGTGAGGTCCTTCTCCTCCGGGAGCTCCTCGACGTCGACGCCGCGCACCTGGGCCAACTCGTGCTTGAGTGCGGCGAGTTCGGTGCCGCCGGCCATGTGGTTGGTGAGTTCTTCGAGGCTGACCTGGTCGCGGGAGGCGGAGAGTTCCATGGTGCCCAGGCGCAGGACGCTGAAGTGGTCGCCGACCATGTAGGCGTGGTGGGGGTTGTGGGTGATGAAGATGACGCCGAGGCCGCGGTCGCGGGCGGCGGCGATGTACTTCAGGACCACACCGGACTGCTTGACGCCGAGGGCCGCGGTGGGTTCGTCCAGGATGAGGACGCGGGCGCCGAAGTGCACGGCGCGGGCGATGGCGACGCACTGGCGCTGGCCGCCGGAGAGGGTGCCGATGGGCTGTTCGAGGTCGTCGAGGACGATGCCCATGTTGCGCAGTTCCTCGTCGGCGGTCTTCTTCATCTTCTCGATGTCGAGCCGGCGCACGGGCCAGGGGCCCTTGGTGAGCTCGGAGCCGAGGAAGAAGTTGCGCCACACCGGCATCAGCGGGACCGTCGCGAGGTCC
Organism: Streptomyces zaehneri; assembly: GCF_032248645.1. Taxonomy (NCBI): domain Bacteria; kingdom Bacillati; phylum Actinomycetota; class Actinomycetes; order Kitasatosporales; family Streptomycetaceae; genus Streptomyces; species Streptomyces zaehneri. The sequence continues at coordinate 118,482 of NZ_JASTTJ010000003.1, read as the reverse complement.
TGGTAGACGGTGGCGATGCCCTTGTCGAGGGCCTCGCGCGGGGTGGAGAAGCGCACGGGGTGGCCGTCGACGAGGAACTCGCCCTCGGTGTGCTGGTGCAGCCCGGAGACGATCTTGATGAGGGTGGACTTGCCCGCGCCGTTGTCGCCCAGGACACAGGTCACCTGGCCTGGCCGGACGGCGAGATCCACCCCGTGCAGGGCGCGGATGTTGCCGTAGGACTTGCCCGCGTTGCGCAGCTCCACGAGTGGACTGTCACCGCCCTCGGGGGCGGTGTCCGCGAGGATGGCGCCGTGCGTGCCGGTTCCGTCGGTGGTCATAGGGGTGGTCACCTCCGGGTGGCCGTGCGCTGGACCCACAGATTGATGAGTACGGCGCCGAGGAGCATGACGCCGAGGAAGGCCTTGAACCAGTCGGGGTTCCAGCCCGCGTAGACGATGCCCTGCTGCACCATCCCGAACATGAACGCCCCGAAGACCGGGCCGATCGCCGAGCCGGCGCCGCCGGTGAGCAGACAGCCGCCGATGACGGCCGCGGAGATGTAGATCAGCTCCTGGCCGACGCCTTCACCGGACTGCACGGTGTTGAACGTGAACAGCTGGTGCATCCCGACGAACCAGGCGCCGAAGCCGACCAGCATGAACAGCGAGATCTTCGTGAACGTCACCGGCACGCCGACCGCCCGCGCGCTCTCCTTGTTGCCGCCGACCGCGAAGACCCAGTTGCCGTACCTGGTGCGCAGCAGGACCCAGGTGGCGATGGCCGCGAAGACCAGCCAGTACACGATGGTGATCTTCACCTGGACGCCGCCGACGTCGAAGGACGAGGCGAAGACCTTCTTCGCCTGGCCGAAGCCGTCCATGTCGCTGATGTCGTCGGTGGCCACGTTGGTGGTGATCAGCTTGGTGACGGCGAGGTTGACGCCCTGGAGGATCAGGAACGTGCCCAGGGTGATCAGGAAGCTCGGCAGCCCGGTCTTCACGACCATCCAGCCGTTGAGGAAGCCGATCCCGAGGGACACCGACAGGGCGACGACCACACCGACCCACACGTTCATGGTGAGCTGGTAGCTGAGCATGGACGCGGTGAGCGCCGAGGTGATGACGGCGACACCGGCCGACAGGTCGAACTCGCCGCCGATCATCAGCAGCGCCACCGGCAGCGCCATGATCCCGATCGTCGACGACTGATACAGGATGTTGGCCATCGAACTGCCGTCACGCACCGGCGGCGCCGCGATCAGGAAGAACACGTACACCGCGACCGCGCCGAGGAACACCCCCACCTCGGGGCGGGCCAACAGCCGGATCGCGAGGGGGCGCTGCTTGGTCCGGCCGTCGCTCTCCTTGCGGCCGGGGGCCGGCGGTGTGGTCACCGCCGGCTCGGCATGATGGGTCATGCTCATCACCGGGTGCCCTTCGCGGCGAACGAGGCGACCGCGTCGACGTTGGTCTTGTCCACGAAGGCAGGACCGGTCAGCACCGGCTGCTCGCCGCCGCCCATGTAGTTGCCGTTGTTCTTGTAGAGCCACAGCGAGTCGATCGCCAGGTAGCCCTGGAGGTAGGGCTGCTGGTCGACGGCGAACTCGATCGTGCCCTTGTCGATGGCACTCGTCAGGTCCTTGTTGAGGTCGAAGGTGGCGATCTTCGCCTTGCTGCCCGCGTCGGCCTTCGACTGCACCGCCGTCAGAGCGAACGGGGCGCCGAGGGTGACGACGTAGTCGATGGCCTTGTCCTGGCTCAGTTTGGCGGTGATCGTCGACTTCACCGACGGCATGTCGGTGCCGTTGACGTACAGGGTCTCCGTCGTGCCGGAGAACGTCTTCTTCACACCGGCACAACGCTGGGTGAGGCCGATGTTGCCCTGTTCCTGGATGACACAGACGGCCTTCTTGGCGCCCTCGGAGTTGAGCCTGTTGCCGAGCGCCTCGCCGGCCACGGTCTCGTCCTGGCCGAAGAACTCCATCAGGCCGAGGTTCTTCCACTCACTGACACCGGAGTTGAGACCGACCACGGGTATCTTCGCGGCCTTCGCCTTGGCTATGACGTCCTTCAGCGCGTCCGGCTTGGCGAGGGTGACCGCGATGCCGTCGACCTTCTGGTCGATCGCGTTCTGGATCAGGGTGGCCTGGTTTCCGGCATTCGGGTCGGCGGAGTAGACCAGCTTGACGTTGTCCTTGGCGGCGGCCGCCTCGGCGCCCTTGCGGACGATGTCCCAGAAGGTGTCGCCGGGCGACTGGTGGGTCACCAGGGCGACCGTCATCTGCGGAGTGCTCGCCTTGCCCGCGGAAGCGCCGTCCGCGCTCTCCTCGGACTTCTTGCCGCCGGAGCCGCTGGAGCAGCCCGCGAGGGTCAGGGCCGCCGCCGCGGCCAGGGCCACGACCGGGGCGATTCTGCGCGAGCGGAAGGGAGAAGAGCTGTCCATCTTTCCTGCACCTCACTGTGCGACGGAGAAAACGACGGGAAAAGGGGAGGCGATCAAGAAGATCCGGGGCCCGTTTCTAATCAGATTGGGGCCATGGGGCCGGGTCCGCGACTGTTCAGGTGTCTCGGACCCGGCGTGCGCTGCTGATGCCGGATCCAATCCCTTGCCGAGCTGACTGTCAATACTTTGTTAAGACATCATTTCACGATCAGGTCCGAATGTAAGTACAAACTCTTGACAGTGCGGGTCCCCTGGACCTACACCTGGGAGACGCCAGGCCCACGATCACCGTGAGGAGCGTCGCACATGGCCGAAGCGGCCCAGCCATGGGGCGTGATCACGATGGGTCGTACCGGGATCGATCTCTACCCCTTGCGACCGGACGTACCCCTCACACGCACGGAGACGTTCGAAAAGGACCGTGTCGCCCTCGCCCGGCGAGAGTTGACCCTGCCGGCCGAGACCGGGACCGGAACCGGAACGGGCGCCGGGACCGGCAGGCGAACCGGGAGACGCCCCGCAACCGGCCGACCCGGCTGATCCGGTCCGCCCGCACCCCGTCCGCTGTCCCACCCGACCCGACCGACCCGAGGAGGTGCCCCGATGGCGAAGACCGGCGACCGATCCCGTGCCGTGCCCGGCTCCGCGCTCGACCTGCTGCACTTCGCCCTGGACCGCACCAGCCCCGTGCCGCTCTACTACCAGCTCGCCCAGCAGTTGGAGGCGGCGATCGAACAGGGAGCGCTCGCCCCGGGCAACCTCCTCGGCAACGAGATCGACCTGTCGACCCGCCTCGGCCTGTCCCGCCCGACGGTCCGCCAGGCCATCCAGTCCCTGGTCGACAAGGGACTCCTGGTGCGCCGGCGGGGAGTCGGCACCCAGGTCGTGCACAGCCAGGTGAAACGGCCGCTGGAACTGAGCAGCCTCTACGACGACCTGGAGGCGGCCGGACAGGGACCCACCACCCATGTCCTGCGCAACGACCGCGTGCCGGCGACCGCCGACGTGGCCGCCGCGCTCGGCGTCCCGGAGGGCAGCGAGGTCACCCTTCTGGAGCGGCTGCGCGCCACGCACGGACAGCCGGTGGCGTTCCTGTGCAACTACCTGCCCCCGGCCCTCCTGGACCTCGACACGGAACGCCTGGAGTCGACCGGCCTGTACCGGCTGCTGCGTTCGGCGGGCATCACCCTGCACAGCGCCCGCCAGACCATCGGCGCCCGCTCCGCCACCGCCGAGGAGGCCGAGCTGCTGGCCGAGAAGAAGGGGGCGGCCCTGCTGACCATGCAGCGCACGGCGTACGACGACACCGGCCGGCCGGTCGAGTACGGGACGCACGTCTACCGTGCGTCCCGGTACGCGTTCGACTTCCAGTTGCTGGTCAGACCCTGAGGGCCGCCGAGGGCGCCCCGGGACCTACCGCGGGGCCATCCGCAGCGCGCCGTCCATGCGGATGGTCTCGCCGTTGAGGTAGTCGTGGTCGACGATCGCCAGGGCCAGCCGGGCGTACTCCTCGGGCCGGGCCAGGCGGCGCGGGAAGGGCACGCCCTCGGCGAGCGAGGCGCGGAACTCCTCCGACACCGTCGCCAGCATCGGCGTCTCCACGATGCCCGGGGCGATGGTGCACACCCGGATCCCGTACTGCGCGAGGTCGCGGGCGGCGGGCAGGGTCAGGCCGACGACCCCGCCCTTGGAGGAGGCGTAGGCGGCCTGGCCGATCTGTCCGTCGTACGCGGCGATGGAGGCGGTGTTGACGATGACGCCCCGCTGGCCGTTCTCGTCGGCCTCGGTCGCGGCGATGGCCTCCGAGGCGAGCGCGAGCACGTTGAAGGTGCCGATCAGGTTGATCTGGATCACCTTGGCGTAGAGGCCGAGGTCGTGGACGCCCTTCCTGCCGAGGATCCGCGCGGACGGGCCGACACCGGCGCAGTTGACGACCGTGCGCAGCGGGACACCGGAGCCCGCCGCGGTGGCGACGGCGGCGCCGACCTGCTCGGGGTCGGTGACGTCGGCGGGCACATAGGTCACGCCGGGCACCTCGGGCGCCTTGTCGATGCCGTCCTTGAGATCGAGGGCGAAGACCTGGGCGCCGCCTTCGGCGAGGGCCTTCGCGGTGGCCGCGCCGAGGCCGGACGCACCGCCGGTGACAAGGGCGGCGGTGTTCTCGAGCTGCATCATCACTCCTTGCCGAGGACGGTGAGCACACCGCCCTCGTCACGGTCCAGCGCACGGGAGATGATCATGCGCTGGATCTGGTTGGTTCCTTCGAAGATCTGCATGACCTTGGCCTCGCGCATATAGCGCTCCACCGGGAAGTCGCGGGTGTATCCGTACCCCCCGAGGACCTGCACGGCGTCCGTGGTCACCTTCATGGCGTTGTCCGTGGCCACGAGTTTGGCGATCGACGCCTCCCGTGTGAAGGGCAGGCCGAGATCCTTCAACCGGGCGGCGGACAGCGCGGTGGCCCGCGCCGACTCGATCGCGGCGCCCATGTCGGCGAGCACGAACGCCAGTCCCTGGTGCTCGATGATCGGCTTGCCGAAGGTCTCCCGCTCCCGCGCGTAGCGCACCGCGTGGTCGAGGGCCCCCTGGGCGAGGCCGGTGGCGACGGCCGAGATGCCCAGCCGGCCGCAGTCGAGGGAGGCTAGCGCGATCTTCAGCCCCTGCCCCTCCTGCCCGATCCGGCGCTCGACGGGCACCCGGACGTTCTCCAGCCGCATGGTCGCGGTCGCCGAGCCCGTCAGGCCCATCTTCCGCTCCGGCGGGTCGGCGCTGAGTCCCGGGGTGCCGGCCGGAATCAGGAAGCAGGAGATGCCGTGCGCCCGGTCGTCGGAGGTGCGGGCCATGACCGTGTAGAAGTCGGCGTAACCGCCGTGCGTGGTCCAGGCCTTGGTGCCGTTGAGTACATAGTCGTCGCCGTCGCGGACCGCGCGGGTGAGCATGGCCGCCGGGTCGGAGCCGGCGTGCGGCTCGGACAGGCAGTACGCGCCGAGCAGCTCACCGCCCAGCATGTCCGGCAGCCACCTGCGCCGCTGCTCCTCGGTGCCGAAGCGGGCCAGCGGGAAGCAGGACAGGGCGTGCACGGAGATGCCCACGGCGACGCTCGACCAGACCGCGGCGACCTCCTCCAGCACCTGGAGGTAGACCCCGTACGGCTGGTCCGCCCCGCCGTCCTCCTCGGCGAAGGGCAGCCCGAGCAGGCCGCTGCGCCCGAGGGTGCGGAAGACGTCCCGGGGGAACGTCCCGTCCGCCTCCGCGTCGGCGACCCGGGGTGCGAGTTCCTTGGCGGCGAGGGTGCGCGTGAGCTGGATGAGCTCGACGGCTTCCTCGGTCGGCAGGGCACGAGTGGCAGGCATGGTGACCTCCACGTAGGAGTACCGGTGAGTACTGGAAGTGATACTGGAGTGCGTACCAGCGTATCATTCACAGTACGGCACGCGGGTGGCGCCCGGCATCCGGCCACGGTCGGAAAGTGTCCGCTTCAGGAGGAGACGGCGTGCACGATGAGCGACGCGAGCTGTTCGTAGGCCTGCGCGTCGGTCAGCCCGGTGCGGGTCTTGAGCTCGCCCTGCTGGATCTGGCGCATGGTCGCGGCGGCGACCTCGCCGACGAACGCCGTGTGCACCTCGCGAAAGGCGCCGTCCGAGACGCCTTCGGCGATCAGCCGGCGCACCCGCTCCGCGGCCATCCGCGTGTTGGCCTCGTACACCTCGCGGGCCGGCGGGAAGTCCGCCACGTCGTCGAGGAACCGGCGGGAGAGCGGGCGCAGTTGTTCGGCCACGGCGGTCAGGTACACGCGGACGCGGTCCGAGGGGTCGACGGTCTGCGCCACCCGCTTCTCGACCGCCTCGGTGGCCCCGCGGAAGTAGTGCTTGACCGCCTCCACGACCAGCCCCTGCTTGCTGCGGGCAAGCTGGTACAGGGTCGTCTTGGAGCAGCGCAGCCGCTCGGCGAGGTCGTCCAGGGTGAGGTCCGAGAACCCCTCCGCCGTCAGCAGCGCGACGAGGCGTTCCAGCAGGTCGGCCTGTCTGGCGGTACGGCGGTTGGACGGCATGATCTCAGCGTAGCCTCCCCCCTTGCTCCCGGGCCCCCGCCGCGGAGCGCCCGGCCGGCGGTGCGCGGCGTCCGGCCGGGAGCGCTGGTCCTCGGTCAGTTCACGGTCGACGGCGACGGTTTCACCTCCCGTCGCGCCACCGACGACGCCCCGGTCAGGGCTTCTCCCGGGCGGCGAAGGCGGCCGACGGGACCGGCGATGTGCCCCGAACGCACCGAAGCCGCCTTCTCGATGACGAGAAAGCGGCTTCCGACCTGCCGTGAAGCTGGTCGGGACGACAGGATTTGAACCTGCGACCCCTTGACCCCCAGTCAAGTGCGCTACCAAGCTGCGCCACGTCCCGGTGCGCTTCGCACGGTGTTCGCCGTGTGATCGCGCGAACAGCACTTTACCCCACGCCGGGCGGTGCGCCGTAGAGGGCCCGGTCGCGGGACAATCGCCGTATGGACCGTTTGGACAGCACAGGAGGTACGAGCGGCGGCCGGCCCGCCGGTCCCCGGGACCGGGACGGCGAGGGGCGGGCGCGCAACGCCCGGCCGCGGGACGGACTCGGCCGGCCCCTGCCGTACGGCACGCCCGGTGTGGAGCGGCAGCCCGAGGGCGTCGTCCGCACCCCCGAGGCGACCGTCACCGAGGCGCAGGCCCTGCTGGACGCCGGGAAGCCGTTCCACGCGCACGAGGTCTTCGAGGACGCCTGGAAGGCGGGCCCGGAGTCCGAGCGCACCCTGTGGCGCGGGCTCGCGCAGCTCGCGGTGGGTCTGACGCACGCCGCCCGGGGGAACCTCACGGGCGGGGCGCGGCTGCTGCGGCGCGGGGCAGGTGCGGTGCGGGAGTGGGCGGCAGGCGCGGGGCAGGACCGGCCGTACGGGATGGATCTCGACGCTCTGGCCGACTGGGCGCGGGAGCTGGCGGACACCGTCGAGCGCACCGGCGCCGCCGTGGACGCGAGGGCGCGGGCGCCCCGGCTGTGCTGACCCGGCCCGGTCACTGTCAGTGGCGTACGGCAGACTCGTGGCGTGCGAAAGATTCATGTCATCGGTATCGGCGCGGGCGACCCCGACCAGCTGACCCTCCAGGCGGTGCGGGCGCTGCGCAGCACGGACGTGTTCTTCGTCCTGGACAAGGGCGAGGTGAAGAGCGACCTGACGCGGTTGCGCCACGACATGCTCGACACGCACCTGCCGGACGGCGGCTACCGGGTGGTCGAGGCGCGGGACCCGGAGCGGGACCGCCGGGCCGGCGGCGCGGCCTACTCCCCCGCCGTCGGCGACTGGCGCAGCGCCCGCGCCGGGATCTACGAGCGGCTGATCACCGAGGAACTCGGCGCGGACCAGAGCGGCGCGTTCCTGGTCTGGGGCGACCCGGCGCTCTACGACAGCACGCTGGCCATCCTCCAGGAGGTGCTGGCCCGGGGCGCGGTGACCTTCGAGTACGACGTCGTCCCCGGCATCAGCAGCGTCTCGGCGCTCGTCGCCCGGCACCGCACGGGCCTGAACCGGGTGGCGCGTCCGGTGCAGATCACGACGGGCCGGCGGCTCGCCGAGGGCTTTCCCGAGGGGGTGGACGACGTGGTGGTGATGCTGGACGCCCACCAGACCTTCCGGCAGTACGCCGAGGAGGACGTCGACATCTACTGGGGCGCCTACATAGGGACCCCGGACGAGATCCTCGTCAGCGGTCCGATCGCCGAGGCCGGCCCCCGCATCGAGCGGCTGCGCGCCGAGGCACGCGCACGCAAGGGCTGGATCATGGACACCTATCTGCTGCGCCGCGATCCGGGGCGGGAGTAACCTCCCCCGGGCGGCCCGTCACCGCGTGCGCGGCGGGGGCGCCGGTGTGATCGTGACCTCGTGACGCTCACCGAGGAAGTCGCTCCGGCCGCGGCCCAGCCGCCCGTCCACAACCTCCCGGGACAGAACACCTAGCGCAGCAGGAGTTGGAGGCCGCCCACCACGGTCGCCGCGATCACCAGTCGCTCGAAGAGCCGCTGGTCGATACGGGGCACGGCCCACTTGCCGAGCAGCGCGCCGGGGACGACGAACGCGACGAGTGCCGCGTCCAGGAGGAGGGATTCCCCGTCGATGAGTCCGAGGCTCGCGCTGAACGGCACCTTCGAGACGTTGACGATCAGGAAGAAGAAGGCGGAGGTGCCGAGGAAGCCGAGTTTGCGGAAGCCGGCCGAGAGCAGGTACATCGACATCACCGGCCCGCCGGCGTTGGCGACCATGGTGGTGAAGCCGCCGAGGACGCCGTAGGAGCGGGCCTTGACGCGGCCGGACCGGGTGGCCACGGCGTCGGGTTCGCCCTGGGCGTCGGCCGTGCGGCGGCGCCACACCGTGACCCCCGCCATCAGCAGCAGGATCGCGCCGATCGAGGTGCGCACCATGCCGTCGTCGGCCCACACCAGGAACACCGTCCCGAAGACCACGCCGGCCGCGACCGCCGGGAACAGCCGCCACAGGGTGGGCCAGTGGGCGTGCCGCCGGTAGGTGAGGACGGCGAGGACGTCGCCTGCGATCAGGATCGGCAGCAGGACGCCGGTGGAGGCGCGGGCGGGCAGGATCGCCGCGAAGATCGCGAGGCTGACCGTGTTGGCCCCGCTGACGGCCGTCTTGGAGAAGCCGACGAGCAGGGCCGCGAGGGCCAGCGCCGCGAACTCCCAGCCGGTGATGTGCCACAGGTTCATCGTGTTCATGCGGAGACCGATGGTACGCACACCTACCGGACGGCCCGAAGGCGTCTCGCCTGGTGGCCGTTCCCGCCCCGCCGGCCCCTCGCCCGGCGGCCCCGGCCGACGGCGTCGGCGCCGCTCAGTGCCTCCCGGCGCCACTCATGCCGCTCAGTGCCGCTCCACCAGTACCGCGCTGCCCTGTCCGACGCCCACGCACATCGTGGCCAGTCCGCGCTCCGCTCCCGTACGCCGCATGCGGTGCACAAGAGTGGTGAGGATGCGGGCGCCCGAGCCGCCGAGCGGGTGGCCGAGGGCGATCGCGCCGCCGCTGGGGTTGACCCGGCCGGGGTCGATGCCGAGCTGGTCGACGCAGGCGAGCACCTGGGCGGCGAACGCCTCGTTGAACTCGGCCTCCTCGACGTCGTCGACACTCCAGCCGGCCCGGGCGAGCACCTTGCGGGTGGCGGGGACCGGGCCGATGCCCATCACGTCGGGGTGGACGCCGGCGGAGGCGCCGGCGACATAACGGCCCAGGGACTCCAGCCCCAGTTCGTTCAGCGCCTCCTCGCTGACGAGGAGGAGGCCCGCGGCGCCGTCGTTCATGGGTGAGGCGTTGCCCGCGGTGACCGTGCCGCCCTCCCGGAACACGGGCTTCAGCTTCGCGAGCTTCTCCGGCGAGGTGTCCTCGCGGATGCCCTCGTCGGCGTCGACGACCACGCCGTCCGGGCGCCGTACGGGCAGGAGTTCGTCGTCGAAGCGACCGTCCTTGCGGGCCTGCGCCGCCAGTCGGTGGCTGCGCAGGGCGAACGCGTCCTGGCGCTCGCGCGTGATGCCGTACCGGGTGGCGACCTCCTCGGCGGTCTCTCCCATGGCGAGCAGGCCGTGCAGGTCCTTCATGGCGGGGTTGACCAGGCGCCAGCCGAGCCGGGTGTCGACGGTCTCGACGCGGTGCGGGAGGGCCTCGTCGGGGCGGGCCAGGACGAAGGGGGCGCGGCTCATGGACTCGGAGCCGCCGGCCAGCACGATGTCGGCCTCGCCCGCGGCGATCGTGCGGGCCGCGGTCGTGACGGCCTCGAGCCCGGAGGCGCACAGCCGGTTCACCGTGGCGCCGGGCACGGTCTCGGGGAGGCCGGCGAGCAGGGCGGCCATCCGGGCGACGTTGCGGTTGTCCTCGCCCGCCTGGTTGGCGGCGCCCCAGTAGACGTCGTCGATGCGGGCCGGGTCGAGGGCGGGCACCTCGGCGACCAGGCCGCGGATGACGGTGGCGGCGAGGTCGTCGGGCCGTACGCAGGACAGGGCTCCGCGCAGTCTGCCGACGGGGGTGCGGCGGGCGGCCGCGAAGTGGACGGGACGCACGTCAGGACTCCTTGATTAGCACTGCTAGTTTTTCGACTGTAGACCCCGGCCCGGCCCCCTGGGAAGATCCCCGGAAGCCTTCACCGACGCAAGCGGAGGAGCGATGACCGAACACGTCCTCACCGGGACCCGCGGCACGATCGTCGTACACGAGTGGTCAGCTCCGCGGCCCCGCCGGCTCGTCCTCGTGGTGCACGGCTACGGCGAGCACGCCGGCCGCTACGGGGAACTCGCCGGCGTCCTGACCGGGCACGGCGCGGCCGTCTTCGCCCCCGACCACATGGGGCACGGAAGGTCGGCGGGCGAGCGCGTGGTGATCGAGGACTTCGAGGACGTGGTCACGGACGTGCACGCCGTGGCGCGGCTCGCCCGGGCCGCGCACCCGGACCTCCCGCTGGTCGTGATCGGGCACTCCATGGGCGGCCTGATCGCGGCCCGGTACGCCCAGCGGTACGGCGGCACACTCGCCGCGCTCGTGCTGTCCGGCCCGGTGATCGGCGGCTGGGAGCTGCCCGGCCGGCTGCTGGCGCACGAGCGGATCCCCGACCTCCCCGTCTCGCCCGCCGCCCTCTCCCGCGACCCCGCGGTCGGCGCGGCCTACGCGGCGGACGAGCTGGTCTGGCACGGGCCGATGAAGCGGCCGACGCTGGAGGCGTTCGTACGGACCCTGGAAAAAGTGGCCGAGGGCGGCGACATCGGCCCGCTGCCCCTGCTGTGGCTGCACGGGGACGACGACCGGCTGGTCCCGCTGCCCGGCAGCCGGACCGGCGTCGAGCGGCTGAGCGGCGGCGCGCCGACCGAGCGGATCTACCCGGGGGCCCGGCACGAGGTCTTCCACGAGACGAACCGCGCCGAGGTGTTCGCGGACGTGACGCGCTTCCTGGACGGTGTGCCCGCATCCTGAATCGGAACGCAGATGCGGCTGTTTGCGGTGGTGTGACCGGGGCACCCGCGCCGGCATGGAGTGGTTGCGCAGTGCCGCCTGTGTGGGCGAGGACCCTGAGCTGTTCTTCCCCGTGGGCACGAGCGGACCCGCCCTGCGCGACACCGCGGCGGCCAAACGCGTCTGCGCCCGCTGCACGGTGCGCGCCGAGTGCCTGTCGTACGCGTGCGCGATCGGACGGACGTCGGGCGTGTGGGGCGGGACCGGCGAGGAGGAACGCGCGGAACTGCTCCGTACCGCCAGACACGACGCGACGACGAGGAGCACCGCATGACTGTCGTGAAGAGCCCCCTGCCCGAACCGGCCCGCCAGGTCACCTTCGACGCGTTGCAGACCACCCTCGTGGATCTTCTCGGCCTCTCCCTGATCGGGAAGCAGGCGCACTGGAACATCGTGGGGCCCCGGTTCCGCTCGATCCACCTCCAGCTAGACGAGGTGGTCTCGACGGCCCGTTCGTACGCCGACACGGTCGCGGAGCGCGCGGCGGCGCTGGGCCTGCCGCCCGACGGCCGCCCGGAGACGATCGCCTCGGCGTTCACCCTGCCCTCCCCCAAGGACGGCTGGCTGCGCGACGAGGACGTCGTCCAGGTGATCGCGCAGACGCTGGGGGCGGCCATCGCACGGCTGCGGGAGCGGATCACGACGACCGAGCAGGCGGATCCGGTCACCCAGGACCTGCTCATCGGCATCACCGCCGAGCTGGAGAAGCAGCGGTGGATGTTCGAGGCGGAGAACTGGCCGCGCGAGCACTGATCCACCGAGCGAGCGCAAGGAGGGAGCGGAACACCCGTCATGACCGACGCACTCGAACTCGACGCGCTGTGGGAGGACTTCCACCGCGCGGTGAACATGACCTCGCAGGAACTGGCCGCCTGGCTGCGGGTGCGGGACGCCGACGAGAACGCCGAGCCCCTGCCCGAGGAGGCGGGAACCCCCACCGGGCAGCATGTGCTGGCGATCCTCCAGAAGCGGCGCACCGACCTGACCGACGACGACGTCCGCGTGATGTACCGGGTCGTGGACACGGTCGCCGCGCAGGCGGACCCGGAGAACGAGCCCGCGGCCGAGGACACCCGCGCACGCCGGCGTCTGATGACGATCGGCCACGATCCGCTGAGGCCCTGAGGCCCTGAGGCCCTGAGGCCCCGCGCGGGCCCCCGGGCCTCAGCCGGTGAGCCGGGAGAGCGCCGCCGACACCAGCGTGCGCACTCCCGGCACCAGCACGGACAGGTCCGGCGCGAACAGCGGGCTGTGGTTTCCCGGCACGCCCGCGAACTTCTCCCGCAGCTCCTCCCCCGGCGCCGCCTCCCACACGGGTGCCGGGGTGGAGCTCACGTACCAGTAGTCGTAGGGCACGCCCGCCGGGGCGAGCAGGGAGAAGTCCTCGCTGCCCAGCGCCTGCCCGAAGTCGAACACCGTCTGCTCGCCGAAGAGTTCACGGTGCACGGCGGCGATCTCCCCGTCCAGGGCCGCGTCGTTGACGGTGTTCGGGCAGCCCGCGTGGACCGTGACCCCGGGCGGGACCGGGCACCCCGCGGCGGCGCACTCCCCCTCGACGACCCGCCGGATCGCGGCGAGGACCCGCTCGCGCGTCCGGGTGTCCCGGGTGCGCACGTTCAGCGCGAGCCGGGCCTCGGCGGGGATGATGTTGGCACTCGTACCGGCGTGGAAACTCCCCACCGTCAGCACCACCGACTCGCTCGCCGCCACCTCGCGGGCGACCACGGTCTGGAGCCTGGTGACGATGTACGCGGCCGTGACGACCGGGTCGACCGTCGACTCGGGCCGCGAACCGTGCCCGCCGACGCCGTGCACGACGACGTCGACGTCGTCCGAGGCCGACAGCGTCAGGCCGGGGGTGTGCGGGTAGAACCCGGCGAGCCCAGGCGCCACGTGCTGGCCGAACAGCACGTCCGGGCGCGGGAAGCGGGCGTGGATCCCGTCGGCGACCATCGCCCGGGCGCCGCCCCCGGCCTCCTCCGCGGGCTGCCCGACCACGACGAGCGTCCCGGACCAGGTCTCGCGGGCGGCGGCGAGCGCCTCGGCGGCGGCCGCCAGCCAGGTGACGTGCAGGTCGTGGCCACAGGCGTGCATCAGCCCGTCGACGGTCGAGGCGTACGGCAGACCGGTCGCCTCCCGCACGGGCAGCGCGTCCATGTCGCCGCGCAGCCACACCACCGGCCCGTCACCGTTGGCGAGCACCCCGACGACACCGGTGCGGGCCACCCCTTCCGTCACCTCGTACCCGGCCTCGCGCAGCCGCCGGGCCAGCTTCCCGGCGGTGCGGTGTTCCCGGAAGGACAGCTCGGGGTGGCGGTGCAGATCCTGGTAGAAGCCCGCCAGCCGGCCGGGTTCGAGTCCCGAGGTGATCTCGCGGGTCAGGCGGGCGACAACGGCCGGTTCGGTCATACAGCGCAGCCTAGGACCCGTCGGTGACCGTCCGCCCGCTCCGGCGCCTGCCGTCCGTGAGGTCAGAGGTCCAGCAGGCGGGTGACGGTGCGCAGTACCCCGTTGTCGTTGTTGGAGGGCGCGAGGTGGCGGGCCCGGCGGACGACCTCCGGGTGGGCGTTGGCCATGGCGAACGACCAGTCGGCGGCGTCCAGCATCTCCAGGTCGTTGAGATAGTCGCCGAACACCATGGTCTGCGCCGGTGTGATGCCCAGCTCGCGCTGGAGGGCGCGCAGCGCGGCGCCCTTGTTGGCGGCGCGGTTCATGACGTCGACCCAGTGCTCGCCGGAGACGACGACCTGGTGGGTCCGCGCGAAGGGAACGAGAGCCGGTGCGGTGGTCCTCTCGGCGGACCCGAAGTCGAAGAGGGCGACCTTGATGATGTCGTCGTCGACGGCGGTGACGTCCTCGACGACCCGGTGCCGCACGTAGTACCGGCCCACCTCGGCCAGGAACGCCTCGTCGGCCCGCTCGACGTAGGCGGACCGCTTCCCGCACACGACGGCGCCCACGTCGACGCCGTCGGAGGTGAGCCCGCGCACGGCCTCCATCACCCGCGCGACCACTCCCGGCGCCAGCGGATCGGAGCTCAGTTCCTCTCCGTCGCGCACCACATAGGTGCCGTTCTCCGCTATGAACACCATGCCGTCGGCGACCTCGGCGAACTCCGCGGCCAGGGTGGCGTACTGGCGTCCGCTCGCCGGGGTGAACAGCACCCCGCGCTCCCGCAGCCGCGCCAGCGTCTCCCAGAGGCCCTCGGGCACCTTCTTGTCGTCGTCGAGCAGCGTGCCGTCCATGTCGGTGACGACCAGCCGGATGTCGACGGGACCCGCCGGGGACGCGGACGCGGTCGGGCGGGGGGCGTGCGAGTAGGGCATGGCCTGCTTCCTGTACGGGATCACCGGATTTTCACCCTACCGGGGACAACGGTGATCATCCGGCGGCACAATGGCGGACGCAGGCCCGTGACACGGGCAGGACGTGAGAAGGGGCTCTCGGGTGAGCGGGTCGGCACGGCTGGACACCAGCGTCGCGCACAACGCGCGGGTGTGGAACTACTGGATCGGCGGCAAGGACAACTACGAGGTCGACCAGAGGGTCGGCGAGCATGTCGCCGGGATGTTCCCGCTCATCCGGGAGATCGCGCGCGCGGACCGCTGGTTCCTGGGGCAGGCGGTGCGGTTCCTCGCCGAGGAGCGCGGAGTGCGGCAGTTCCTCGACATCGGCACCGGACTGCCGACGGCCGACAACACCCACGAGATCGCGCAGCGCGTCGCGCCCGAGTCGCGGATCGTGTACGTCGACAACGACCCGATCGTGCTGGCGCACGCCCGTACGCTGCTGACCGGCACCGCCGCGGGCGTCACCGACTACATCGACGCCGATGTGCACGACCCGGCCCAGATCCTCGAACGCGCTTCGGGCACCCTGGACTTCGGCCGCCCGGTCGCGGTGATGATGCTGGGCATCCTGAACTTCGTCCTGGACTTCGAGGCGGCGCGGGACATCGTCCGCAAGGTCATGGCCGACATCCCGTCCGGCAGCTTCCTGGTGCTGACGCACCCCACCCACGACAGCGAGGTGGGCGGTGAGGGCCAGATCCCGGCGATGAAGTTCTGGAACGAGAACGCCACCCCGCCGATCACCGCGCGCGGCGGCAAGGAGATCGCCGCGTTCTTCGAGGGCCTGGAGCTGCTGGAGCCGGGCCTGGTGTCCTGCTCGCGCTGGCGCGGCGAGGCGGACTTGCTCGCGGTGGTGCCGCAGTACGGCGCGGTGGCCGTGAAACCCTGACGGACGTACGGCACGCAACGGACGCAGCGACCGTGGAGGACGTATGACCACCCATGCCGATCCCGTCCCCGGCGGGCGTCCCGGAGAGGTCGAGCGGGCCGGCGCGCTCGCCGGCGAGTTGTCGGCGAGAGGCGTGCACGGGATCGTCCTGGCCTATGTCGACACGGCGGGCGTCGGCCGGGTGAAGACGATCCCCACGGCCGGGCTGGCCTCGGCGGCGGCCTGGGGTGTCGGGATGTCGCCGGTGTTCGACACGTTCCTGGCGAACGACCACATCGTCGCGACCGACGTGCTGGGCTCCCCGGACGGCGACCTGCGTCTGTACCCGGACCTCGAACGGCTCGTGGCCCTGGCCGGGCAGCCCGGCTGGGCCTGGGCGCCGGTCGACCGCGTCACCCAGGACGGGGAGCGGCACCCCGGCTGCTCCCGCACCTTTCTGCGCCGCGTCGTCGCACAGGCGGCCCGCGAGCACGGGATCGTCTTCAAGACGGCCATCGAGATCGAATGGGCGGTCGGCCTGGACTCGGCGCCCGCGGGGGAGTTCGTCCCGGCGGCCACGGGACCGGCGTACGGCGCGACCCGGCAGATCGAGCTGAGCGAGTACACCGTCGAGCTGCTGGCCGCGTGCGCGGCGCAGGGCGTGGACGTCGACCAGATCCATCCGGAGTACGCGCCCGGCCAGTTCGAGATCTCGGTGGGCGCGCTCGACCCGGTGGCGGCGGCCGACCGCAGCGTCCTCGTCCGCCAGACGATCCGCGCGCTGGCCCGGCGTCACGGCCTGCGGGTGTCCTTCTCCCCCGCCGTCGTGGCGGAGGGCGTCGGCAACGGCGGGCACGTCCATCTCTCCGCCTGGCGGGACGGCACGAACCTGCACACGGGCGGAGTGCGGCGGCACGGCATGACGGCCGAAGCGGAGGCGTTCGCGGCCGGAGTGCTGGCCCGGCTACCGGCCCTCACGGCGGTGACCGCGCCCAGCCCGGCGAGCCATCTGCGCCTCAAACCGTCCCAGTGGGCAGGGGTGTTCACCGCCTGGGGCCTGGAGACCCGCGAGTGCGCGCTGCGTCTGGTGCGCGGTACGGCGGGCCACCGCGCGGAGCAGGCGAATCTGGAGGTCAAGCCGGTCGACCTGGCCGCCAACCCGTACCTCGCCCTCGGCTGCCTGATCGCCGCCGGGCTGGCCGGGCTCGCGTCGGGCGCCGTCCTGCCCGAGGAGAGCGACGGGGACCCGGCCCGGCTCGACGCCGGGGAGGCCGCCGCCCGGGGCGTGCGCCGGCTGCCGACCTCGCTCGCCGAGGCCCTCGCCGAGTTCCGCCGGGACGAGGTGCTGCGGACGGCGCTCGGCCCGGTCCTCGCCGACGCGGTGAGCGCCGTACGGCAGGGCGAGATCGACGCCGTCGACGGCCTCGACGACGAGCGGGTGGCCGCGGCCTACCGCTGGAAGTACTGACATGGCCGGCGGACCGGTCCACGAGGCCCTCGCCGAGCTGGAGCTGGTGGACCACCACTGCCACGGCGTCGTCGTCGACCCCCTGGACCGGCCGGGCTTCGAGGCCTTGCTCACCGAGGGCGAGCGGTGGCCCGGCCACTCGGCCTTCGACACGCCCGCCGGGGTGGCCGTACGCCGCCACTGCGCGCCGCTGCTCGACCTGGAGCGGCACGCCCCGGCCGACGTCTACCTGGACCGGCGCGCCGAACTGGGTCCGCGGGAGGTGAACCGGCGCTTCCTCGCCGCCGCCCGGACCGGCGTGTTCTGCGTCGACACCGGGTTCGCCCCGCACCGCGTCACCACGCCCGCCGAGCTGGCCGCGGCGGCCGCGGCCGGCGGTCCGGCGGCCGCCCACGAGGTCGTCCGGCTGGAGTCCGTCGCGGAGGCCGTCGCCTCCCGGGGTGTCGAGGCCGACGGGTACGCCGACACGTTCCGGGCGGCCGCCCTGGACGCGGTGCGGCGGCCGGGGGTGGTGGCGGTCAAGTCGGTGGCCGCCTACCGGACCGGCTTCGGCCTCGACCCGGCCCGGCCCCCGGACGCCGAGGTCACCCGGGCCGCCCGGCGCTGGCTGGCGGACGGCGGACGGCTGGCGGACCCGGTGCTGGTCCGGCACCTGCTGTGGACGGCCGTCGACCTGGGGCTCCCCCTCCAACTGCACACCGGCTTCGGCGACAACGACATCCGGCTGCACCGGGTGGACCCGAGCCTTCTCACGGAGTGGCTGCACCTGACGGCGGGCACCATCCCGGTCCTGCTGCTGCACTGCTGGCCCTACCAGCGCCAGGCCGCCTATCTGGCCGCGGTGTTCGAGCAGGTCTACCTGGATGTGGGGCTCACCCTGCATCATGTGGGTCCCCCGCGAGCGCGGGCGGTCCTGGAGGAGGCGCTGGAGATCACACCGTTCCGCAAACTGCTGTACAGCTCCGACGCCTATGGTGTTCCGGAGTTCTACCGGCTCGGCGCGCTGGCGTTCCGCCGGGGCCTCGGGGATCTGCTCCAGGACCGGGTGGACGCCGACGAACTGGGCCTTCCCGACGCGCTGCGCCTGGCACGCTGGGCCGGAGCGGACAACGCCCGCCGGGTCTACCGGCTTCCCGACGGACACTGAAAGTATGATCGAACAATGTCTGACTTGACCGAAACCACGCCGGGTTGGCTGGCCTCCGACGAGCTCGAGATGGCACGCGCCCGTATGCCGATCCTGTACGTCGAGGCCGTGCCCGTGCGCGTCGACGACAGCGGCGAAGTCACCAGCGTCGGCCTGCTGCTGCGGATGGGACCGGACGGCAATGTCAGCCGGAACCTGGTCTCCGGGCGGGTCCTGCACCACGAGCGCGTCCGGGACGCCCTGCTGCGCCACCTGGAGAAGGACCTCGGTCCGGTGGCGCTGCCCCGGGTGCCGACCTCGCTCCAGCCGTTCACGGTGGCCGAGTACTTCCCCACGCAGGGCGTCACGCCGTACCACGATCCCCGTCAGCACGCGGTGTCGCTGGCCTACATCGTGCCCGTGACCGGTGACTGCCGTCCCCGGCAGGACGCGCTGGACCTGGTGTGGTTCAGCCCGCAGGAGGCCGCGTCGCTCGCGGTGCAGAGCGAGATGTCGGGCGGGCACGGGTTCCTGCTGCGGCAGGCGCTGGCCCACGTCGGCCTCTCGGCCTCCTGAGCGTGATCCCCGCACCGGCCGGCCGTCGCGCCCTGGTGGGCGCCGCCCGCAGCCGCCCCTGCACCCTCGTGGTGTGCAGGGGCTGCTGCTGCGGCGACGCCGGCAAACACCCCGGCTACGACCACGCCTGGCAGCTGGAGCGGCTGCGGGCGGCCGCCGCCGACTCCGCCGGCGCCTTCGAGGTCCGCACGACCGACTGCCTGGGCCCCTGCGACCAGGCCAACGTGATCGTCGTCCAGCCCTCGGCCGGCGGACGCCGGGCCGGCGGCCGGGCCACCTGGGTCGGCTTCGCCATGGACGACGACTGCACGGACGAGATCCTGACCTGGGCGGCGGCGGGCGGCCCAGGGGTAGCCGCGCCGCCCCTCACACTGGAGCTCCAGTTCATCAGCCCGCCGCGTGCGGAGCGGGTGCGCAGCCGCAGATGACTCGGGTGCGCGCCAACCACCCTTGTGAACAAGGCGGTTGGGGCTCCCGGAGCCTTCTGCCGTAGGTTGGCCCGATGGGGGCGACAGCACAGCGGCGGTCCGAGGAACACGAGGTCGTCCGAGGGGGCGGGGCGGCGCGCTCGTCGGTGCTGATGGCGCTGGGCACGATCGTGTCCCGGGCGACCGGGCTGATCCGCCAGGTCCTGCAGGCCGCCGCCCTGGGCACCGGCCTGCTGGCCAGTACGTACAACACCGCGAACACGGTGCCGACCAGCCTCTACACCCTGCTGATCGGCGGCGCGCTGAACGCCGTGCTGGTGCCGCAGCTGGTGCGGGCGCGGGCGACCCATCCGGACGGCGGGCGGGCCTACGAGCAGCGGCTCGTCACCCTGGTCGTGTCCGTCCTCGCCGTGGGCACCGCGCTGGCGGTGTGGGCGGCCCCGCAGATCGTCTCGGTGTACATGCGCGACACCCCGGACAACCACGAGGCGTACCGGCTCACCGTGGTCTTCGCCCGGTTCCTGCTGCCGCAGATCTTCTTCTACGGCCTGTTCAACATCTACGGACAAGTGCTCAACGCCCGCGAGCGGTTCGGCGCGATGATGTGGACGCCGGTCCTCAACAACATCGTGCTGCTGGGCATGTTCGGCGCCTACCTCGGCCTGATGACCGTGCCGAGGCAGGTCGCGGACATCACCGACGCCCAGGTCCGGCTGCTGGGCGTCGGGACGACCGCCGGCATCGCGGTGCAGGCCCTCGCGCTGGTCCCGTTCGCGCGGGCCGCCGGGTTCCGCTTCCGCCCGCGGTTCGACTGGCGCGGCTCCGGTCTGGGTTCCGGTGTGCACGCCGCCAAGTGGACCCTGCTGCTCGTCCTGACGAACCTCGTCTCGCTGACCGTGGTGACCAACTACGCCACCACGGTCGACCAGAGGCTGCCGGAGGCCGGCGCGGGCTACACGGCGTACTCGTACGCGCAGACCATCTGGATGCTGCCGCAGTCGGTGGTCACCGTCTCCCTGGTGACCGCGCTGCTGCCGCGGATGAGCCGCGCCGTGGCCCAGGGGCGGATCGCGGACGTACGCGCCGATCTGTCGCGCGGGCTGCGGGTGAGCGGGGTCGTCATCGTCCCGGCCGCGTTCCTGTTCCTGGCCCTCGGTCCGCGGATCGCCACCCTGCTGTTCGCGCACGGCGCGGCCGACGCGGCCTCCGCGCAGCCGCTCGGCCACATGCTCCAGGCGTTCGGACTCGGTCTGATCCCGTTCTCCGCGCAGTACCTCCTCCTGCGCGGCTTCTACGCCTTCGAGGACACCCGCACGCCGTTCCTCATGGCGCTCTGGATCGCGGTGGTGAACATCGTCCTGGCCACCGGCTGCCATCTGCTGCTGCCCGACCGCTGGGCGGTGACCGGCATGGCCGGGGCCTGCACCCTGTCCTATCTGGCGGGGCTGGCCCTCACCGCACGCCGGCTGCGCGGCCGGACCGGCGGCCGCCTGGACGACGGCGCGCTGCGGCGCACGTACACCAAGCTGCTGGTGGCGGCGGCCCTCGCCGCCGCCGCGGGCCGGGCTGCCGACGCCGCGTGCGCGGACGCGCTGGGCGGCGGCACCGTGTCGACCGCGACCGCCCTCGCGGCCGGCTCCCTCACCCTCGTCCTGGTCTATCTCGGTGTGGCCCGGCTGACGAAGGTGGACGAGCTGCGGAGGCTGCGGCGACCGTAGGATCGCCCGCCTCGGTGAGCAGGCCGGCCAGCGTGGCACGGGCGCGGGCCACCCGCGAGCGGACGGTGCCGACCGGGCAGTCGATCGCCTCGGCCGCCTCCGCGTAGGGCAGCCCCAGCAGCTGGGTCAGGACGAACGCCTCCCGCCGGTCCCTTGGCAGCGCGGCCAGCAGATCCAGCAGGACGACACCGTCGTCGAAGCCGGGCAGTCCGCGCGGCTGGGCCAGTTCGACGGCCGCCTGCCAGTCCGCGCGGTCCGACAGGCGCGGCCGGGCGGCGGCGGACCGGAAGCTGTCCATCACCGCCCGGCGCGCGATGGACAGCAGCCACGCCCGCGCCGAGGAGCGTCCCTCGAACCGGTGCAGGCCGCTCAGGGCCCGCAGGAACGTGTCCTGCGCCAGATCGTCCGCCGCCTGCGGGTCGGCGCTCAGATGGGCCACGTAGCGCAGGACGTCGTGGTGCAGGGCGCGCACCAACCCCTCGACGGCCGCCGCGTCCCCGCCCCGCGCGGCCAGCGCCAGCGCGGTCGTCGACTCGTCGGCGGGTGCCGCCTTGCCGCCCCGCTTCGCGCGTCCCGCGCCGCGCGGTGTGCGGTGCCTCTCGGCCTTGGCGGAGTCGTGGAGTGTGCGGTGCTTGTCGGCCTTGCCGTGCCCTGCGGTCATGGCGCCTCATCCTGGCAGCGGGGCCGCGCGGCGTCACTCGGGGTCGGGTGAATCCACAGCCAGTCCGGCCGACTCACAGCACGGCACAGCGCGGACACGGCACGGCACGGCGCGGACACGACACCACGTCCCGGCGCGTCTTTCGGAATCTCGCGCGCCGACCGCGTGGAAAACACCGAAGGCCGCTTCCACACGTTCGTGGAAACGACCTTCCGACCTGCGATGAAGCTGGTCGGGACGACAGGATTTGAACCTGCGACCCCTTGACCCCCAGTCAAGTGCGCTACCAAGCTGCGCCACGTCCCGTTGCCCGTCTGACCTGGGGTTTCCCCTGGCCGAACACGCATGGAAACCATACCGCACTCGGGTCGATGGTCGCGCACCCGTTTCCCGCGCCCCGGCCGCCGGGCACCGTCAGTCCCCCGGGGCCGACCCCAGCTCCGGGTACGCCTCGAGCAGTCGCGGCGGGGCCGCCTGGCGCCAGGAGTCGGCGAGGATGTCCCGCAGCTCGTCCTCGTCCTCCAGGGCGGCGAGGCGGGCCCGCACCCAGGCGAACTGGGCCTCGTGGCCGGCGATCCAGAACTTCCCCGGCTCGGCGAGCACGAGTTCGTCGCGCTCCTCCTTGGGGCAGCGCACGGCGAGGGAGGTCTCCTCCTCGGGCAGCGTGGCGAACATCTTCCCCGCGACCCGGAAGGTGGGCATGCTCCAGGAGATCTTCTCCGTGGTGTCCGGCAGGGACAGGGCGATACGGCGTACGTCTTCGGCGTCCGGCATGCTCCGCACCGTAGCCGCTGCCACTGACAGTCACCCGACGCCGACGTGCTTGTAGTACAGGGTCGTCGGGCGCAGGACCCCGGCCGGGCTCGCCGCGTAGTCCGGGATGACCCCGGCCCTGGTCCACCCGGCATTGCGGTAAAGGCGCTCGGCGGGGCTGTCGGTCTCGGTGTCCAGGTGCAGCAGGGTGACACCGGCCGCGACGGCGCTCTCCTCGGCGGCGGCCAGCAGGGTGCGGCCGAGGCCCTTCCCGCGGGCGTCCCGGTGGACCATCAGCTTGACGAGCTCGGCGCGGTGGCGGCTGTTGGGCTTGTCGGGGAAGGCCAGGCCCACGGTGCCGACGACACGGTCCCCGTCCTGGGCAGCCCAGACCGCGAGCTGCCCGGCGGCGACGCCCCGCGCGCGGTCCTTCCACCAGTCCTCGGCCGCCGCCCGGCCGAGCGGGGCGAGGAAGCCTAGCGAGGCGCCGTCATCCACCGCGTCGAGCAGCAGATCGGCCAACTCCGCGACGCGGGAGCGCAGTCGGGGGGCGTCGAGCCGGGTCACGGTCATGGCAGCACCACCGCCAGCACGTACCGCACGTCCTCGTCGCCCGTGCACCGGAACCGGGTCGGGCCCCACACCCGCAGGCGCAGACAGTCTCCGGCGCCGAGGTGATGCCCGGTGTTCTCGGCCGTCACCTCGAGGGCGCCCTCCAGCACCCAGATGTGCTGTTCCAGGCCCGCCACGGGCGGCCGGTCGTAGGCGATGTCGGCGCCCACGGCGAGCCGGCCCTCGACCAGTTCGCCGCGCAGCGCGGGGTGCGGCGGCGACACGGAGCGCCGGACGAACCCGGAGGACCGGTCCTCCCAGACGGACTGCTCGTCGGCGCGCACCAGCGGCGCGGGTTCCGCCTCCACCTCGCTGAGCAGCCGGGACATGGTCCGCCCGTAGACATGGCACAGCCGGTTGAGCAGCGCGGCGGTCGGGCTGGTCTCCGCCCGCTCGGCCCGCGACAGGGTGGACCGGCTCACCCCGCTGCGTTGCGCCAACTCCCCCAGCGACCAGCCGCGTTCGGCCCGCAACTCGGACAGCCGCCCGGCGATCCGCACATCGACGGGGTCCGGCACCCCGACCGTCCCCGCCCCGCCTGTCTCATGTCTCATATCCGGGACGCTATCCCTGATGTGAGACGGCGCTGTTACGGAAGGCTCACAGGGCTCACACGCGTGCGGCCTCGCCCAGCGCCTCCAGCACCGGGCGGATCAGCGGATGCCCGTCCGCTCCCCGGCGGACGGCCGCGAAGACCCTCCGGGTCGGCGCCACCCCGTCGACCGGCCGTACGACCACCCCCGTGAGGTCCATGCCGCGCAGCGCCGAACGCGGGACGAGCGCCACGCCCGCGTCGGCCGAGGCCAGGGCGACGACCGCACGGAAGTCGTCCGAGGAGTGCTCCAGACGAGGCTGGAAACCGGCGTTCTCGCAGGCCAGGACGACCACGTCATGGCAGGGGTTGCCCGGGTAGGGGCCGATCCACGAGTCCTTGGCCAGTTCGGCGAGCGGAACCTCGGGGGCCTCGGCGAGACGGTGACTGACCGGGACGACCGCGTCGAAGGGCTCGGCGTAGAGCGGGACGTGCGCGAGCCTCGGATCGTCGGCCGCCGGGGCACCTCGGTACTCGACGGCCACCGCGACGTCGACCTGCCGGTCGAGCACCATCGGCAGACTGGCATCGCCCTCGGCGTCCTGGACCCGGATCCGGATCCCCGGGGCGGTACCCGCCAGCCGGGCCACCGCGGGCGCCACGACCAGGGCGATCCCCGTCGCGAAGGCGGCGACCGTGACCGTGCCGGCGGCTCCCGAACTGTAGGCGGCCAGCTCCGCCTCGGCCCGCTCCAGCTGGGCCAGGACGGCGTTGGTGTGGGTGAGCAGGATCTCGCCGGCCGGGGTGAGCCGTACGCCCTTGGCGCTCCGCTCGACCAGCCGGTGGCCGGTCTCCTGCTCCAGGGCCGTCAGCTGCTGGGAGACGGCGGACGGGGTGAGATACAGCGCGGCGGCAGCCGCGGTCACCGTGCGGTGGTCGGCCACCGCACGGAGGATGTGGAGCCGCCGCGCTTCGATCATGGATCGATTATCGCAATATGCCCGAGCCCCTCGGACCGCCTCCGCCCCGGAGGCCCTCCAGACTGGACGGCCACCGGCCCGGACGGCTACCGGTTTCCCGACGGCCACCCGCCCGGACGGCCACCGGTCCCGACGGCCACCCGCCCGGACGGCCACCGGTCCCGACGGCCACCCGCCCGGACGACCACCGATCCCGACGGCCACCCGCCCGGACGCGGCCAGGACGATCAGGACGGCCACCGGCCAGGACGACCGGGACGGCCACCGGGCCCGGGTCACCACCGACCCCGGCACCCATTCCGAGACCGTCACCGGCACAGACCGCCACCAGCCCGGACGGCCACCGGCCAGGACACCCGGAACCGCCACCGGCCCGCGCCACCACCGTCCCGGGTGGCCGTCACCGTCCCGGCCGGCCACCGGTCCAGTCGGCCACCGGCCAGGACGGCCACCGGCCGAGATCGCCGCCGGCCCCGGCCCCGCCGCGCTCAGACCGTCTGCGGCCGGCCGCGGTCAGACCGTCTGCGGCCCGGCCGCGGTCAGACCGCCTGCGGCCCGGCCGCGGTCAGACCGCCTGCGGCCCGGCCGCGGTCAGACCGCCTGCGGCTGCGACGCTTCCAGTTCCGCCCGCGCCGCGACGAAGGCGTCGACGGCGCGGTCGACGTCGTCCGTGGAGTGCGCGGCGGACAACTGGACCCGGATGCGGGCCCGGTCCTGCGGGACCACCGGGTAGGAGAAGCCGATCACGTACACCCCGCGCTCCAGCAGCAGCTCGGCCATCCGGCCGGCCTTCGCCGCGTCGCCGATCATCACGGGCGCGATGGCGTGGTCGCCGGGCAGGATGTCGAAGCCCTCGTCGGTCATCCGGCGGCGGAACAGCGCGGTGTTCTCGGCGAGCCGCACCCGCAGGTCGTCGGCCGACTCCAGCAGGTCGAGGACCTTCAGCGAGGCGGCGGCGATCACCGGGGCGAGGGTGTTGGAGAAGAGGTACGGGCGGGAGCGCTGGCGCAGCAGCGCGACGATCTCCGCGCGGGCGGCCACATAGCCGCCGGACGCGCCGCCCAGCGCCTTGCCCAGGGTGCCGGTGATGATGTCGACGCGGTCCATCACACCGTGCAGCTCGGGCGTGCCACGGCCGCCGGGACCGACGAAGCCGACCGCGTGCGAGTCGTCGACCATGACCATGGCGTCGTAGCGCTCGGCGAGGTCGCAGATCTCGGCGAGGGGCGCCACATAGCCGTCCATGGAGAAGACGCCGTCGGTGACGACCAGCCGGCGTCGCGCGTCGGAGGCGTCCTTCAACTGCCGCTCCAGGTCCGCCAGATCGCGGTTGGCGTAGCGGAACCTGCGGGCCTTGGACAGGCGGATGCCGTCGATGATCGAGGCGTGGTTGAGCGCGTCGGAGATCACCGCGTCCTCGGGGCCGAGGAGCGTCTCGAAGACCCCTCCGTTGGCGTCGAAGCAGGAGGAGTACAGGATCGTGTCCTCCTGGCCGAGGAAGGCCGACAGCCGGGCCTCCAGCTCCTTGTGCACCTCCTGCGTACCGCAGATGAAGCGCACCGACGCCATGCCGTAGCCCCAGCGGTCGAGGGCCGCGTGGGCGGCGGCGACGACCTCGGGGTGGTCGGCGAGGCCGAGGTAGTTGTTGGCGCAGAAGTTGAGGACCTCGCCGGGCCGGCCGCCCGCGGTGACGGCGACCGTCGCCGACTGCGGGCTGCCGATGACCCGCTCGGGCTTGTGCAGACCGGCGGCGCGGATCTCGTCGAGGGTGGCGCGCACGTCGTCGCGCACGGAGTCGAACATCAGGAAGCTCCTAAGAAACGCAAGAAACGCAGGAAACGCAGAGACGCGGGAACGCAGGAAGCGCGGGTGACCTACGCGGTCCAGTCGAGGATGACCTTGCCGCCCCGGCCGCTCGCCGCGTCGGCGAAGGCCGCCTCGAAGTCGCGGTAGCCGTACCGGCCGGTGATCACGGGGGCGAGGTCGAGGCCGCCCTCCAGCAGCACCGACATCGCGTACCAGGTCTCGAACATCTCGCGGCCGTAGATGCCCTTGATCGTGATCATCGAGGTGACGATCCGGGCCCAGTCGACCGGGAACTCCTCGGCGGGCAGCCCCAGCATGGCGATCCGGCCGCCGTGCGTCATGTTGGCGATCATGTCGCGCAACGCCGCGGGCCGGCCGGACATCTCCAGACCGATGTCGAAGCCCTCGCGCAGCCCCAGCTCACGCTGCCCGTCGGCGATGGACTCCTGCGACACGTTCAGCGCGAGGCTCGCACCGATCTTGCGGGCCAGCTCCAGCCGCTCCTCGCTGACGTCGGTGACGACGACGTTGCGGGCACCCGCGTGCCGGGCGACCGCGGCGGCCATCAGGCCGATCGGCCCGGCGCCCGTGATCAGGACGTCCTCGCCGACGAGCGGGAAGGACAGCGCGGTGTGCACGGCGTTGCCGAACGGGTCGAAGATCGCGGCCACGTCGAGGTCCACCGGCACCCGGTGCACCCACACGTTGGACGCGGGCAGGGCGACGTACTCCGCGAAGGCGCCGTCACGGCCGACGCCGAGCCCGACGGTGGCCCGGCACAGATGGCGGCGCCCGGCGAGACAGTTGCGGCACTTGCCGCAGACGAGGTGCCCCTCGCCGCTGACCCGGTCCCCCACCTGGATGTCGGCGACATCGCGGCCGGTGCCGACCACCTCGCCGACGAACTCGTGCCCGAGCACGAGCGGGGTGCGGATGGTCTGCCGCGCCCAGCCGTCCCAGGACCGGATGTGCAGATCCGTGCCGCAGATACCGGTGCGCAGCACCCTGATCAGCACGTCGCCGGGCCCGACGGCCGGCTCGGGAACGTCCGCGAGCCACAGTCCGGGCTCCGCCTTCTCCTTGACCAGCGCCTTCACGCTACGGCTCCTGTGGTGAGGGCCCGGACGCGAGCAGCCCGAAGGGCCCCGCATCCGGGAAGACATGTGGATTCGCCCAGCAATCTGCCGCACTTCACCGGCCCGGTCCATCGAGCTTTTCTTAAGCGCCGCCACAGCTCCGCTTCACACGGGTGGCCCCGCTCGCCCGGACCGGCTTCCCGCACACCACGGTGGGGCGTGCCACCCTGGACCGCAACCCTCACCAGGCCGGCCGACTGACGTGGAGCCCTCGATGACCACAGCACGGGACCTGTTGCTCGTCGCGATGGACGTGACACCCGTACGCCCCGCCGGGCAGGGCGAACTGTCCCTGGCCCTCGCGGGCGCCGAACTGATCGATCTCGTCGGGACCGGAGCGGTGGCCCTCGACGGCGACCTGCTCGTGCCCGGCGCGGCGCCGGCACCGGACGACCGCCTCCTGGCCGAGGCCGCGGCGTCACTCGTACGGGCGGCGCCGTACGAGTCGGCCGAGGACTGGCTGTGGCGGCGCGGCAGCGGCCTGGCCGCGGCCTATTCCGCCCGGTTCGAGGCGGACGGGCTGACCGGCCGGGCGCGCCACGGCCGGCTCCCCTTCCGGTCCGCGGCGACGGAGCCGCTCGACTCACCGGCCCGTCGCCACGCCACCGGGCGCTGGGCGGCGGACGAACCGGTCCTCGCCGCCCTGGGCGCCGCCGTGGGTCTGCGCGAGGAGCCCGCCGACGGCTTCCCGGACCTCCCCGGCGACACGGTCGTGACGGTCCTGGCGGCGGTCGGCGACGCGGTGGCGGAACTCGAGGCCGTACGACAGCGTCGGTCCATCGAGGACGCCGCCTTCGACAACATCTGGCGGGCCCCGTGAGCGGCGCACCTCAGGGCTCGGGGAACCCGCCGGTCTCGCGCCGCTGAAGGTGTCCGGCGAGTTCGGCGGCCGTCGACTTGATGGTCTCCAGGCCCGCCTTCCCCCAGGGCCGGGGCGTGAGATCGGCGACGCACACGGTGCCCAGCACCATGCCGCTCGTGTCGATGAGCGGGGCGCCCAGGTAGGAGCGGATGCCGTACTCGTCGACGACCGGGTTGCCCGCGAAGCGCGGGTAATCGCCCACGTCCTCGAGCACCAGCGCCCTGCGCCGCGCGACGACATGCGGGCAGTAGCCGTAGTCGCGGGGCAGCCGGCGGCCCACCTCGGGTTTGCCGCCGCGCGCGGCCCGGCCGCCTTGCGGGGTGTGCAGCCCGGCGAAGAACTGCCGTTGCTCGTCGAGGAAGTTGACCATGGCGTACGGCGCTCCGGCCACCTCGGCCAGGCGGTCCGCGAAGGCGTCCAGGGCGGGCTCCGGCTGTGCCCCGAGGCCGAGTCTGCGCAGCCTGCGGGCGCGGGCGGGAGCTTCCCTGTCCTCCGGGGTGAGCAGCAGACGACCGGCCGGGCGCGGCGGGTCGTAGCTCATGGCCGGGTTCCGTCGCTGTGGACGTACGTCATATGCGGCTCCGGGGGCGTTGGGTGCGGGGATCACATGTGGGCGCCGCGGCTCGGCTGGGGTGCGGCCGGTGCGTGGGCGATGAGGTGTTTGACGAGGGTGAGCAGGGTCTGGACACCGGACGCGGAGATACGGGCGTCGCAGCGCACGACGGGGACGTCCGGGGCGAGGTCGATGGCGGCTCGCACCTCCTCGGGCTTGTAGCGGTGGGAGCCGTCGAACTCGTTGACGGCGATGATGAAGGCGAGTCCGCGTTCCTCGAAGAAGTCGACGGCCGCGAAGCATTCCTCGAGGCGGCGGGTGTCGGCGAGGATGA
This sequence comes from Streptomyces zaehneri, assembly GCF_032248645.1. Taxonomy (NCBI): domain Bacteria; kingdom Bacillati; phylum Actinomycetota; class Actinomycetes; order Kitasatosporales; family Streptomycetaceae; genus Streptomyces; species Streptomyces zaehneri. The sequence continues at coordinate 89,274 of NZ_JASTTJ010000003.1, read as the reverse complement.
CCGCGCCGAGGGCGCCCTCGGACAGTTCGTCCCACATGAACCAGAACCTCTCCTGGCCGGGTGTGCCGAACAGGTAGAGGACGTGGCTCGGGTCGAGGGTGATGCGGCCGAAGTCCATGGCGACGGTCGTCTCGACCTTGTTCTCGATGCCGTCGAGGTTGTCGGTGGCGGCACTGACCGTGGTGAGCAGTTCCTCGGTGCTGAGCGGCGCGATCTCGCTCACGGCGCCGACGAAGGTCGTCTTGCCGACCCCGAAGCCGCCCGCGACCAGGATCTTCAGCGCCGTGGGAAAGGGGTCGGAGCCGCCGTCACGGGCGTCGGCGTCGTACTCGCGGTGCCCGTCGTACGCGTCGTACTCAGAGCTGTCGTCGTAGTCCATCGAGCACTGCCTCCAGAAGGGCCCGGTCGGTGGGGATGTGGTGGTACTCGGGGGGCTTGGTGGTCAGCGCCCCGCAGTCGAGGAGGTCGGCGAGCAGCACCTTGGTGACCGCTGCCGGCAGCCTCAGATGGGCCGCGATCTCGGCCACCGACACGGGCGCGCGGGTCAGGTGGAGCGCGGTCGCGTGTTCGGGACCGAGGTAGCCGAGGGGGGTCGCCCCGGTGGCCATCACCTGCGACATGAGGTCGAGGGCGACGCTGGGCTTGGTCCGGCCCCCGCTGACCGTGAACGGACGCACCAGCCGCCCGGCCGCGTCGTCGAGCCAGGGCCCGTCGCCGGCCGCCGCCACGCTCAAGGCCCCATCACCGACGGTTCGACGGCGTGCTGCCGGGGTGCCGTCATGAGATACGGCCGGACGCTCTTGACGAGCATCGACATCTCGTAACCGAGCACCGCCGCGTCGGCCTCCCGGCCGGCGAGCACCGCGAGACACGCGCCCGAGCCCGCGGTGGTGACGAACAGGAGCGTCGAGTCGAGTTCGACGACGACCTGCCGCACGTCCCCGCCGTCGCCGAACCGGACGCCGGCGCTGCGGCCGAGGGAGTAGAGGCCGGAGGCCAGCGCCGCCATGTGGTCGGCACTGTCCGGGTCGAGGCCGTGGACCGACTTCACCAGTCCGTCGCAGGAGAGCAGCACCGCGCTCTTGGTGTGCGGTACACGCTGCACGAGGCCGCTCATCAGCCAGTCGAGATCGGATACCTGGCCGGTCGGCGCATCGCTCGCCATGGTGGATCGACTCCTTGGGGTACATAGGTCTGCGGGAGCGCTGGGGGTGGGGGTGACCGTGCTCATCCGGCTGGTGCGCTCCCGTCGTGCCGGGCGGTGGATCGGTCGGGACCGGGCAGGTCCGGCCCGTCACCCGCGCCGTACGCCTCGGGCGGCGCGGCGGCGGGTGCGGGGCGCGCCTGCGGTATGCGGGACGGGTGCGGCGGCCGTACGTCGGCGTCGGCGGACAGGGGCGCCGGCCGGCCCTGTTCCGCGCCCCCGCCCGGGGCGCCGTCGCCCGCGCAACCGTGGCTTCCGGGCAGCAGGCCGTGGTCGGACGCCGGGTGGGCGGCCGGGTCGAGCGCGACTTCGAGGGGGGCCGGCGGGCGCGGCGGTGCGGGGTCGGTGGCGTCCGCCTCCAGGCTCTGCTGGGCCTCGGCGAGGCCGATGCCGCGCTGGAAGGCAGCCATGAGGCCGGGGTCGTGGCCGGCGGGCTGCTCGGAGTCCTGGCGCGGGGCCGGGCCGCCGCGCAGCTGGGGCACGAGGTGCTCCTGGGCACGGCGGCGGGGCAGTTGGGGCTTGCCCATGGTGCCGCGCACCGCGCCGACGCGCGGGGTGGGCGCGATACCCGCGTGCTCCTCGACGACGGGCCGGTCGCCGCGCCGGATGCCGGGCACGGCCTCGGCCGGGTTGGGCCGTGCCGCGCGGGCGCCCCGGACGGGCAGCGGCGCGGGCGCGCCCGGCCGCTGCGACGTCGGCTCGGCGGGCGCGGGGCCGTGGTGCGGGGGCGGCACGGCGGCATGGGCCGGGCCGGAGCCGCTCGGGTGGCCCTGCGGGGGCGGGGCGATCACGGGCACCCCGGACCCGGGCGTGTCCCGCGTCGGGGACGGGATCGGGGTCGGGGTCGGGGTCGGAGTCGTGGTCGAGGTCGGGGCCGTCCCCGGGACGTTCCACGCTTGCGGTGGGCCGGCCGACGGGCCGGGGCGGGTGGCGCCGCCCTGTGCCCGCGCCGGGCCGAACGACCGCCCGGCGCCGTCGGTGTCCCGTCCGGGGGGCGGCACCGAGGACCCGCCCGTGCCCGGCGCGTCCTGCGGATGCGCGAAGCCTGCCGGACGGCCCACGTCCGCGGTGTGCCGCGGCCCGTGCGGCGGGACGGGATCGGGGGTCCGGGCGGCGTGGGACCGGGCGGGCGGCAGGGGCGGCCGTACCGGATCGGCCGGGGCGGGGGGTGCGGCGGGCACGAGGGGCAGGCCGCCGCCATCGGTGTCCGGTCCGTGCGGTACCGCCCCGGCGACGCCCGGCGCGGAGCCCAGCAGCGCCTGCGGCACGACGAGGACGGCCTGGACGCCGCCGTAGATGTTGCTCTGGAGGCGGACCCGGATGCCGTGCCGCCGGGCGAGCTGGGAGACGACGAACAGGCCGATCCGGCCGTCCGCGAGCAGACGGCCGACGTTGACCTGGTCGGGGTCGGCGAGCAGGGCGTTCATCCTGCTCTGCTCCTCGACGGGCATACCGAGCCCGCGGTCCTCGACCTCGACGGCGAGTCCGGAGGTGACGAGGTTCGCGCGCAGCAGCACCTGGGTGTGCGGGGCGGAGAACACCGTGGCGTTCTCGACGAGTTCGGCGAGCAGGTGGATGACGTCGGCGACGGCGTGGCCGCGCAGTTCGCCGTCGATGGGCGGGACGAGCTTCACCCGCGCGTACTGCTCGACCTCGGCGATGGCGGAGCGCAGCACCTCGGTCATGGAGACCGGATTGCTCCACTGCCGCCGGGAGACGGCCCCGCCGAGGACGGCGAGGTTCTCGGCGTGCCGGCGGATGCGGGTGGCGAGGTGGTCGACGTGGAAGAGACCCTTGAGGAGATCGGGGTCCTCGATCGCGTTCTCCAGCTCGTCGAGGATCGAGATCTCGCGGTGCACCAGGGACTGAAGGCGACGCGCGAGATTGACGAAGACCTCCAGCTTCTGTTCGCTGCCGGCCTGGCTGGACAGCTGCGCGGCCTGCACGACGGCGGTGACGGCCCCTTCGTGGGCCCGGGCCAGGTCGGCGGCGAGCAGCTCGAAGTCGTCGCCGTCACCGGGCGGTCCGCCGCGTGAGGTGCGCCGGGGCGGGACCTCTCCGCGGCGCAGCGCCTCGATGACGGCGCGCAGTTCGGCCTCACCGCGCGCGCTGCCGCGGCGCAGGGCCGCGACACGGTCGCTGACCGAGCGGGCTGCGCGGTCCGCGGCCACGGCGGCGATCACGATGCCGACGCCGGTCACCGCGACGGCGCCGGCGAGGACCGCCCACAGGGTCACGCCGGGCCGGACGCCGGTGGAGCGCACGGTGAACAGGACGACCGCGCAGGCGCTGAGGGCGACCGCGGTCGGCGGGAGCACGGCGAGCCGCAGCAACTGGGGCCGTATGTGTGTCTCGGCCGGCGCCGGTGCGGGGCGGGCGACCGGCCGCCCGTGCCGTCCGCCCTCACGGCGGTCGGCGCGTGTGGCGGGTGCGCGGAGGTGAGACATCGGTGTCCTCGTACTGGTCCGTCGAGCCTGGCTGTCGGTCGGGAGGGACGAGGAATTCGGCCCGGTGTCGCCCGACGGCCACTCACAGTAGTCGGCAACGTGTCAGGTGCGGTGGGCAGTTGACAAAGTCACCCAGCGAGCGTCCCGCTCTGGTATGAGGCTTCGCACGGCAGACCGATAAGGCCGCACCACCCGGAGGACAACACGGAAAAAGTACGATCAGACCTGGTCGGAGACGGTCCGGAAACGACCGTGCGGGCCGGGGAGCTCTTCGCTCCCCGGCCCGCACGGTCGAACGCCTCCAGCCCCGTCAGCCCGCCGGGACCGCCTCCGGCGCATCGCCGCCTTCGACGACACCCCGACCTTCGTCACTCTCGGTATCGGCTTTGGCCTTGGTTACCGTCGCGACCAGGGGCTGCCATCCGGCGGCCGGCGCGAGTGCCACCTCGCGCCACCACGGCTCGCCCGGGACCGTCTCGGCGGCGGGCTCGAAAGGCTCGCCGGGCTTGGGCAGGGCGGCCCGCGCCCCGGCGGCCCGTGCGGCGGCCAGGGTGCCCTCACCCGGATCGGTCCACGCGTGGGTGGCGAGGTTGAACGTGCCCCAGTGGATCGGCAGCATCACTCCGCCGGGACCGCCCTGGAGGTCCAGATGGGCACGCATGCCCTCCTCGGGGGTCATGTGGATGTCGGGCCAGAAGTCCGAGTAGGCCCCGATCTGGATCATGGTCGCGTCGAACGGACCGTGATCGGCGCCGATCTCCTCGAAGCCCTCGAAGTAGCCGGTGTCACCGCTGTGGTAGACGCGGTGTTCCTCGCCCGCGACCACCCAGGAGGCCCACAGGGTGTGCTGGGTGTTGCGCAGACCACGGCCGCAGAAGTGCCGGGCCGGGGTGGCGGTCAGGGTGAGTCCGCCGACCTTCGTCGCCTCGTGCCAGTCCAGCTCGCGCAGCCGGTCGGCGGACACGCCCCAGTGCTCGAGGTGGGCGCCGACGCCGAGCGGCACGGCGAACAGGGTGTCCGTGTCCGCGAGCGCCTTGATCGTGGGCAGGTCCAGATGGTCGTAGTGGTCGTGGGAGATGACGACGACGTCGACCGGGCCCAGCGCGGCCAGCGGCAACGGGACCGGGTGCAGCCGCCTGGGCCCCGCGAAGGGGAAGGGGGAGCAGCGCTCACCCCAGACGGGGTCGAACAGGACACGCTGCCCGTCGATCTCCGTGAGCACGCTGGAGTGCCCCATCCAGGTCAGCCGCAGACCCGTGGCCGGCGGCTTGGCCAGGTCGGCGAGCGTGGTGGGGTGCACCGGTACGGTGCCCGCGGGGGCGCGGCGGGGGCGCTGCTCCTTGTCGAAGAAGACCTTGGCGAAGTCGAGCGTGGATCCCGAGGGACGGGTCCGCGCCGGGCCGCCGGGGTTCTGGAAGACCCCGTCCTTGAAGTGGGGCGATCTGCGGATGCGCGCCAGGCGCTCGCCGCTCGGATCCGCGCCGAAGGCCGCGGGCTGCAGAGCGCGGAGCCCGGAGCTCAGGGAACGGAAACCGGACACGGTACCTCCAGGGGAGTCGCTGAGGCATTCCATTATGGTTGCCCGCTCCGACAACGCCGGGGACACCCCGGTCATTCCGCAGCGAGCCTGCTTTGACACGGCGTCCCCGCGTTCCGATACTGACCCACTGTTCAGTACCAGCCGTTTCGGCCGTACCGGCCCGCCGGTCGAGGAGTCCGTATGACCGCCCCCTTCCTGTCGCTCACCTGGACCGATCACGTCACCGGGCGCCGGGGCCACCTGGTCGTCGACCGGCTCGTGCGCGGCGTGTGCAGCGGCGGGCTGCGGATGCGGGCGGGCTGCACGCTGGAGGAGGTGACCGGGCTCGCCCGCGGCATGAGCCTCAAGGAGGCGCTGCACTACGACCCCGAGGCCCGCTACGTCCCGCTGGGCGGAGCCAAGGGCGGCATCGACTGCGACCCCCGGGACCCGGAGGCGTACGGACTGCTGGTGCGGTACCTGCGGGCGGTGCGGCCGTACGTGGAGAGCTGCTGGACCACCGGCGAGGATCTGGGGCTCACCCAGGACCTGGTGGACCGGGCGGCCGCGGAAGCGGGGCTGGTGTCGTCCGTGCAGGCGGTCTACCCGCTGCTGGACGACGAGTCCGCCGCCCGCGAGCGGCTCGCCGCCGCCTTCGCCGTCGAGGTGGACGGCATCGGCCTGGACGAGCTGGTCGGCGGGTGCGGGGTCGCCGAGTCCGTGCTCACCGCGCTGGACCGGGGCGGGGTGGCGTACGCCGGGACGCGGGTCGCCCTCCAGGGGTTCGGCACCATGGGCGGGGCCACGGCGCGCTTCCTCACGCGCGCGGGGCTGACGGTGGTGGCCGTCGCCGACGTCAAGGGCACGATCGCCTGCCCGGCCGGTCTCGACGTGGAGGCGCTGCTGGCCGCGCGGGACGCCCACGGCACGGTGGACCGCGCCGTACTGCGCCCCGCGGACCTCGAGCTGCCGGGCGACGCCTGGCTGTCGGTGGAGGCGGAGGTGCTGGTGCCGGCCGCCGTGTCGTACGCCATCGGGGTCGAGGAGCAGGAGCGGATCGGCGCCCGGTGGATCGCCGAGGCCGCCAACATGCCGGTCCTTGCGGAGGCGGAGAAGCTGCTGCACGCGCGCGGGGTGAGCGTGCTGCCGGACGTCGTGGTCAACTCCGGGACGAACGCCTGGTGGTGGTGGACACTGTTCGGCGACATCGGCGCGGACGCGGCGGAGGCCTTCGCGTACACGCGCCGCTCGATGCGCGCCCTGGTGGAACTGGTGCTGGCCCGCGCCGAGACGGACGGCACGACACCCCGGGCCGCCGCGCACACGATCGCCGAGCAGCGGCTGCCGGTGATCGCGGAACGCTTCGGGCGGTACCGGCCCGCTCCGTGAGCGTCCGCCGCCGAGGACCGGCCGGTCCTCGCGCACGCCGACGGATTAGGGTGACGGCGTGGTGAGGGTCCGGTTGAGTGTGGCCGAGCGGCGCGAGGAGTTGCTGCGGGCGGCCATCGAGCAGATCGAGGCGCGGGGCGTGGCGGCGGTCAGGATCGCCGACGTCGCCGCGGCCCTCGGTGTGAGCAACGCCCTGGTGCTCTACCACTTCTCGACGAAGGAGAAGCTGGTCGCCGACGCGTTCGCCTACGCGGCCGAGGGTGACCTGGCGCGGCTGCGCAAGCTGGTCGGCCGCCGTACCACCGCACTGCGCCGGCTGCGGTCGGCGGTGCGCTGGTACGCGCCCACGGGACAGGCCAAGGGCTGGCGGCTGTGGATCGAGGGCTGGGCGGTGTCGCTGCGCGAGCCCGCGCTGCGGGAGGTCGCGCGCGATCTCGACAGGGAGTGGAAGGCGGCGCTCGCCGAGGTGATCGCGGAGGGCGTGGCCGCGGGCGAGTTCCGGTGCCCGGACCCGGCCGGCACGGCCCTGCGTCTGACGGCCCTGCTCGACGGACTCGCCGTACAGCTGACGTCCTACGCCGGCACGGTGTCCCGGGCCCGCGCCCAGGAGTGGGTCGACGAGGCCCTGGCCCGCGAACTCGGTCTGGGCCCCGAGACGTTGCGCGCCCACAAGCCCTGAGGGACCGGCTCCCGCCGCGACTGCCGACCGCCCGGCGACGGCACGGGAACGGCGCGGACGCGGCAGGGACGCGAGGACGGGAGTGACGCGCGAGCACGGCCGGAACGGCGGTCCGGCGCTCGCCCCGGCCCGTGCCGGGCTCCGGCGGGCGGCTCGGTCCGGCTCGTACACCGCCCGAGCCGCGCCCGGGGTGTCCGCGGCCGACCGCGCCGGTCACCTCGAACCGACCGGCGACCTGGCCCGCATCTGGGACCCCCGCCAGCAGGCTTTCGACCGGGCACTGGCCCACGCCGCCGCCTACGCCGCCCGCCACGGGGACCCGCCGGGGGCCGCGGCTCAGTCCAGCTCGTACACCGCCGTCACCGTCGCCGTCGCCCGGATCTCACCGGGCGCGACGGGCACACCGCCGAGGCCGGCACCCGGGGTGTCCGCGGCCGACGGCGCCGGACGCGGGGAGCTGGACGTGTCCTCGCTGAGCGAGACGAGCCGGCCCAGGCGGCGGCCGCTGAGGCCGGCGTACTGCTCGGCCTTGGCGTGGGCGTCGGCGTGCGCGGCCTCGCGTGCGCCGGCCCGCAGCGGGGCGGGGTCGGAGACGTCGAAGGCCACGAAGCCGATCCGCCCCGCGTCACCCGTGGCGTCGGTGACCGCCTGCACGACCGCGCCGGTCTTCGTCACCTCGCGCACCTTCACGGAGAAGGACTGCGTGGCCTGGTAGCCCGTCAGGCGGGCGGTGCCGCCCGTGTGGCGGTAGACGGCGTCGAGGGAGATGCTCTCCGTACGGATGTCCCGGTCGGCGACGCCCTGGGCGTGGACGGCGGCCAGCAGCGCGGCGGCCGCCTCGTGCTGAGCGTCCAGCGCGGACTGCGAGGTCTTGGCCGAGGCCTCGACACCGGCGCCGACGACCGCGAGGTCGGGCGGCGCGCTCACGCTGCCCTCTCCGGTCACCGTGACGGTGGCGGGGCTGTCCGGTGCGAACGGACGGCCCGCCGCGGCGGGGTGGGCGGGCAGCGCGGCCGCCGTGGGCGCGGTGAGTGCGGGGGCGCCCAGGGCGAGCAGGGAGACGAGGGCCGCGGCGACGGGCGTACGGGGAAAGGGCATACGGGACCGGTCCTTGGAGGTGTCGGGCGGGGCCAGGTGCGGGTGCGGTCATCCCAGCACCCGTGCCCGGCCCCGCCCGGGCACCACTCCCGTGCGATCACCTCACTGGTGGAGCGGCCTGCCGTGCGTCGTCCGCGGCCGGCCGCGCCCACCCGGTCGGCGGATCAGGCCACGGCCGCTATCCGCATCCTGATGTCGTCCGGCGACAGCGTGCCCTTGGCGGTCACATGGTCGCCGGAGGACTCCCCGCGCAGCCGTCGTCCGATCCACGGCACCAGGTACTCGCGCGCCCAGTGGACGTCGTCGCGCCGCACGTCCAGGGTGCCGCGCGGCGGGAGCAGCGGCCAGGGCTGCTCCGGGTCGGCCGGTACCTCGAGGCCGAGGGCCAGCCCACCGCGCAGTGCCACACGCGTGTGCCCCTCCGGGGAGAGGTGGAGCCGGTCGCCGTCCCAGGCCCTGCGGTCCTGAATGGACTTCAGGGACCACAGGTCGAGGACCGGACAGCCGTAGCGGTCGGCCACGGCACGCACATGCCCGTTGTACGTGGCGATCTTGCCGCGCAGATGCTTGAGCACGGGGACGCCACGGGTGTCGAAGCCGGTGGTCACCATGACCGTGCCGGCCGCGGCGGTCAGGGCCGAGATCGCGCGTTCGAAACGCTCGGCGACCTCGTCCGGGTCGGTACCGGGACGGAGGATGTCGTTGCCGCCCGCACAGAAGGAGACCAGGTCCGGGGCGAGTTCCACCGCCCTGGGGAGTTGGTCCTCCATGATCTGGTCGAGCAGCTTCCCGCGGACCGCGAGGTTGGTGTAGTTGAAGTCGCCCTCGGGCCGCAGGTCGGCGAGGAGGACCGCGAAGCGGTCCGCCCAGCCGACGAACGCCCCGTCGGGGCCTGGGTCGCCGACGCCCTCGGTGAAGCTGTCCCCCACCGCCACGTACGACCCGATCACTGATCTGTCGTCACTCTTCGAATCGTCTGCCACAGCAGTTCATCATTCACCTTCGAATGTGACCTACGCGATCGTAGGAAGGGGTTGACGGGCGGTGAGATAAGACACCCTTAAAGACTTTGCCAATCAGGGAATAAGGGACCACGCCCGGAAGTCGTTGATCCGGAAATGGCTCCAGGTGGTGCGGAAGGCGAAGTGCCCGCCCGTGTAGGGCTCCGGGTCGGTGTGGTCGAAGACGAGCCGGCCGTTGTTCCACCAGCGGACGACCGAACCGTCGGAGACGATACGGACGTGGTTCGGCTCGTTCGCGACGAGCAGCGGCTCGGTGTAGTCGTAGATCAGCGGACGCACCCCCGCCTCGCCGACATAGCGGCGCAGCCGGGTCGTGGTGTTGGTGTTGGCGCCGTAGCCGACGTAGTACGTCTTGAGGTAGTCGTACTCGGCGAGGGCGCCGCCGCGCGGGGTGGCGAAGAGGTTCTCCGGGGAGCGGACGTCGACGGCGTTCCAGAAGTTGTTGAGGTCGGAGACGCGGTCGTTGACCCCGCCCGCGGAGACGGGCGTGGCCACGTACTCGAGGACGTACGGCCCTTCGAGCGGCCGCTTGAACCAGATCGTCGCCCCGGCGGGCACGTCGACCTCCAGGGTCCCGCGGGACGCGGTGACCGTTCCGCCCTTCTCCAGTTCGACGGCCCACTGGCGCAGGCCGTGCCGGAAGTCGTCGTGGGCGATGAGGCGGCGGTGGCGGGGCCGGCCGCTCGCGGCGGTCGCGGCCGTGGCGGGGGCGAGGGCTGCCAGCGCGGCGCCGGCGGCGAGGGCTCCGAACGCCCTGCGGGTGGTCGTCATGATGGTCGGCTCCTTCAGTGGGCGGGGGTGGTGAGGTGCGGCTCGGGGACGCGGCGGGTCTCGGTGCCGAGGTAGTAGTCGGTGTACGTGGACTGGAGGTAACCGCGGACGGTCCAGCCGAGGCGGTACGCGGGGTTCTGGGCGAGCGTGTAGACGCGGGTGTCGGTCGGCACGGTGCTGGTGTAGAGGCGCAGGGCGGTGTGGTCGGCGGTCTCGGCGAGGATCTCCTCGCGCCAGTCGCCGACGAGGTCGCCGTAGAACGGGGTGGCGTTGCGGGCGCCGGAGACGACGCCGGCCGGGTCGAAGACCGTCGCGCTGCTCTCGGTCGCCGGGTCCCACTTCTCGACGCGGGTGAAGTCGAGCAGTTCTGACGCCTTGTCACCGTCCCACCAGATACGGAAGTTGACGCTGGGAGTGGTGGCGGAGACCTTGCCGCCTCGGACGTTGAAGACTCCCGCGCCGGGCCGCGTCACGTCGGCGGTGGACGTCCAGTACTCGTAGCCGCGGTGGCCGGGGTCGATGTCCGCGGCGTTCCCGCGGCCGGTGTCGAGGTCCGCGTCGCTCACCGGGCTCGTCGGGTGCGAGCCGGTGACCAGCCGCTCGCCGGTGGCGGCGTCGTAGTAGTACCAGGGGAAGGCGGAGACGATGCCCAGCTCGGACTGCTGGATGGCGAAGCCCTCCAGGCCGGGCCGGTCGGGGTCGAGGTCGGCGATGTCGAAGCGGTCGCCGTGGATGGCGCCGTCGACGACGTAGCGCAGCGTGCCGTCGCCGTTCACGACGTAGTTGCCGTCGGCGATCTCGTCCCTGCCGTCCCCGTCGACGTCGACGGTGCGGATCTGGTGGAAGCTGGTCGCGCCGGTCGCCGGGTCCACCACGTACTTCCAACGGCGTTCGAGATCTGTGCCGTTGAAGTCCCAGGTCTGGAAAAGGACCCGGAACGAGCCGCGCTTGGCTCCGACCCGGGTGACCAGCTTGGTGACCAGGCTGGGGTGTTCGCCGTCGAGGTAGGCGATGCCGAAGTGGCCGCCGGAGGGGCCGTCGGCCACGAAGTCGTCGGGGACGGGCTGACGGGTCCGCTCGGCGCCGGTCGCTCCGTCGATCACCGACACGAACTGGTTCGCGGGCGAGGCGGCGGTGACCTGTGCGCCGTCGGCGAAGGTGGTCCCGGCGGCGGTGTGCGCCAGCACCTCGGCGCGGCCGTCGGCGTCGAGGTCGTAGACGGTGACGTTGTCGTCGTTGCGATAGCCGCCGATCGCGGTGGACCCGCTGATCGCGGCGGGCGCCGGGTCGTTGGCGCCGTTCCCGCCGACCTGGGTGTACGAGCCGGGTCCGAGGTCGACCCGCCACAGGCGCTCGCCGGTGAGCGTGTAGGCCTCCAGCAGATCGGGCCTGTCGCGGGTCCCGGACAGCCGGCTGACGACCAGCTCGTAGCGCCCGTCGCCGTCGAGGTCACCCGGCCAGGCATGCTGCACGGTGTAGCCGTCGGCACCGGCCAGCGGGATCTCGGCGTAGCCGTCGGTGAAGCGCAGAGCCGCCGCACTCGGCTTCTGCACCCGCCCGTCGACGACGGCGCGGACGGTGTACGTGCCCGCCCCCGGACTGTCGTCCTGATAGGTCGTCGACTTGCGCAGCGGCTCCCGGTTGAGCCGGCGTCCGTTCTTGTAGACGTTGAAGGCGATGGCGTTCGCGTGCCGCGCGTACTCGGTGCCGAGCAGCCGCCAGCTGAGGAAGGTCCCCTCGCCGGACGGGGTGGCGACCAGGCCGCGGTCGAGGTTCTCGACGATCCGGCGCGGGACCCCGGTGGCGTGCCCGGCGGGCGCGGAGACGAGTCCGGCCAGCAGGGTGACGGCGGTGACGGCGGCCGCGGCCGCGGCGCCCTTGATGAAGATGCGTCGGTCGACGCCGGACACAGGACCTCCGAAGAGCGATAGAAAGCGCTTGCTCGCTGACGGGGATCACTGTGTCCCCACTCTGTCCCGCCTGTCGACGGGGCAAGAAGGGCTGCCACAAGAACGCAACAGAACGATCATGAACGCGCAAAGTCCGACACCGGCCCTCCCCTCCCCCGGACACACCGAAGGCCGGACCCGGGGATCGGGGTCCGGCCTTCGGCCGCGTGTCAGGCGGGAGGTCGTCGCGGTCGGCGGGGGTCAGCCGACGGAGACGCCGTGCGCGCGGAGGTAGGCGATCGGGTCGACGTCCGAGCCGTAGTCCGGCGTGGTGCGGATCTCGAAGTGCAGGTGCGGGCCGGTCACGTTGCCGGTGGCGCCGGAGAGGCCGAGCTGCTGGCCCGCGGTCACGGTCTGGCCGGCCGAGACGGAGAGCTGGGACAGGTGGGCGTACTGGGCGTAGTAGCCGTCGGCGAGCCTGATGACGACCTGGTTGCCGTACGCGCCGCCCCAGCCCGCGGAGACGACGGTGCCCGCGCCCACGGCCTTGAGGGAGGTGCCGGTCGGGACGACGAAGTCGGTGCCGGTGTGGTAGCCGCTGGACCACATGCTGCCGGCCGTGTGGTAGGCGGTGCCGACGACGGCGCCCGCCACCGGCAGCGTGTAACCGCCGGAGGTACCGGTGCCGCTGTCGGCGGCCTGGGTGACCGCCTTCGAGGAGGACGAACCGGATGAAGAAGACGAAGACGACGAGGACGAGGACGAGGACGACGAGGACGACGACTTGGTCCCGGACGCCTTCGGCTTCGAAGCGGAGGACGAGGAGGAACCGGACGACGAACCGGTGCTCGCGGCCTTCTTGCCGATCGAGAGCTTCAGGCCGGGGTGGATCAGCGACGGGTCGCCGCCGACGGCCTGACGGTTGTCCTGGTACAGCTTCTGCCAGCCGCCGCTGACGTTCTGCTCGTCGGCGATCTTCGACAGATAGTCGCCGGACCGCACGGTGTAGGACTTGGCCGTCGTGGCGGTGGCCGACTTCCGCGCCACCGGCACGGACTGCACGGCCTTTTCCGGAACGGCCTGGGAGGCCGACTGCGCGACGGACTGCGCGGGGGCCGCGTGCGCGCCGGCGGCACCTATGAGCGGAAGGGCGAGCGCGGCGCCGCCCGTTCCGGCGACGGCTATGGAACGAGTGAAGCGCTGGGTCTTCGGACGGCGGTGCTTACCCTTCGCGGGCATGGCGAATTCCTCTCCGGCGCCTGCGAGGTCAGCTGTCGGGTGCGGACTGGAGATGCCCGGCCGCGCCGAGGCGCGGCTTTACCCCAAAGCCTGTTCCGGAGACCGGAACAGGCGGTTGTACCTGTGGGTCCCCCGCTCCTGCCAGATACGGGTGGGTGTGCGGACTCCGGGCGGTGGCAGGATTCGGCGTCCGTCCGGATTGGTGTGGAACGTAAGCGACCGGGACGCACAGGGACAAGCAGCGGTTGCGCCGCTCACGCCTTTCTCTTGATCCGCTGTGAGAATTCCCGGTCACACTCCGTGAGACAAGGGGGCCATCCACCGCCAAGCACCCTGGAAAGGCATGCGAATTACGTGAACATGACGGGCGACATACGGTCACGGATATGACGCTGCTCACGTGACAGCTCTCCAGGTTCCTTAATTCCAGAGCTAGTTGGAATTAAGGAACCAATTCGGACAGAAACCTCAGATGCGACGCAGCCGGATAACCGTCGCATCAAGGTCGCCCCGCAGTCCGGTGCGCAGCCCGTGATGGAGCAGCACCGCTCCCCGGTGGACTTCGCCCGTTTCGCGGCATTCGTACGATGCCGCCGGGTCGAGTCCGCGCAGCCGCAGCGCCGGAACGGGCTCGCCGAACCGCTGCGCCTGGAGCCAGGCGAGGACGACACTCTCGTCACCGCGCACGTACTGGACCGCGCTCAGGCCGCCCGCCGGGGGCCGCAGCCGGTACAGGTCGCCCTGTTGCACGAGCGGCCGGATCTCCTTGTAGAGGTCCACCCATCGGCGCGCCTCGGTGAGCTCCTCCTCGCTCCACCGCGAGAGGTCCCCGCCGACGCCGAGCACGCCGGCCATGGCGCTGACGAAGCGGAAGCGCAACGAGCTGACCCGGCCGTTGAGCTGGGCGTTGGGACTGTCGGTGACCCATGCCGCCATGACCCGAGCGGGGTGGATCTGGCTGAAGCCGTGCTGGATGTCGAGCCGGTCGAGCGGATCGGTGTTGTCGGAGGTCCACACCTGGTCGGTGCGGCTCATGATCCCGAGGTCGATGCGCCCGCCGCCGCCGGAGCAGGACTCGAAGGCGACCTGGGGGTGGGCCTCCCGCAGCCGGTCCAGGAGCGCGTACAGGGCCCGTACGTGGTCGACCCAGAGGCGCTGCGGGTAGGGGTCGTCCGGCCAGCCGGCGTCGGTGAAGCAGCGGTTGAAGTCCCACTTCACATAGTCGACGGGCGCGCTGGACAGGAGCGCGTGGAGCTGCTCCCAGAGGTACTCCTGGACGTCCTCGCGCGCGAGGTTCAGCACGAGCTGATTGCGGAACTCCGTCCGCTTTCGTCCGGATTGGAACTGCACCCAGTCGGGATGCGCCCGGTACAGCTCGCTGTCCGGGTTGACCATCTCGGGCTCGACCCAGATGCCGAACTGCATGCCGAGGCCGTGCACCTGGTCGGCGAGGGGCTTCAGCCCGTTCGGGAAGCGGTCGGGGTTGGGCCGCCAGTCGCCGAGCCCGGCGTGGTCGCCGGTGCGCGCACCGAACCAGCCGTCGTCGACGACGAAGAGTTCCACGCCGATCGCGGCGGCCCGCCGGGCGAGGGTGCCCTGCTGCTCCTCGGAGATGTCGAAGTAGGTGGCCTCCCAGGAGTTGAACAGCACCGGCCGGTCCTGTTCGGCGTCCGGGACGACGTGCGCGCGCTGGTAGGCGTGCCAGGTGCGGCTCGCCCCGCCGAAGCCGGCGTCGCTCCACAGGCCGGCGAAGACCGGTGTGGTGAAGGACTCCCCCGCGGCCAGCCGCAGCAGCCCCGAGTCGTCGTACCCGACGCCCCCGGTGATCTGCACGCGCGCGTCCGGGAGTTGGGCGACGGCGATCCGCCAGGTGCCCGACCAGCCGAGCGCACAGCCGTAGACCTCGCCGCGCTCCTCGGTCGCGTCGGTGTCCAGGGCGACCCAGGGCAGGTGCTGGTGCCCGGTGTGGCCGCGGCGGCTGCCGATGACCTGCTCGCCGTAGGTGAGCGGAGACCGGGTGAGCCGGGACTCGGCGGCCCAGCGGCCGTGCAGCTGCGACAGCCGCCAGTCGTCGCGCTCGGGCAGGGTCCAGGTGGCGGAGTCGGCGCGCAGCAGCTCCAGCGGCCCCTCGCCGTCGTTGCGCAGGGTCGTCCAGCGCTCGACGACATCGCCGCGCATCCGGTAGTGCAGGGTGACGGCGAGCCCCCCGTCCCGGAACCGCAGCCGCAGCCCGTCGTCGTCGGCCTCGAAGTCCTCGTAGGACCACTCGGTGCCGCGCCGCTCGTCGGTGCGCACCGACAGGGCCGGCCGGACGAAGCGGGGGCCGCCCTCGACCGGGTACTCCTCCCGGCCGTCGAGCGGGGACTCGAAGGACGCCCCCCGCTCCGACGCCGGGAGGGCGGCGAGCGCCTCGGCGTCCGCGAGCGCGATGCCCGGACCCCAGTGCAGGTGGACCAGCTCGTCGGCCCCGGTCAGGTGGAGGGCATAGCTGCTCGTCGGCCCCGAAAGGAGCCAGGTACGGCCATTGTCGGCGATCTCGGGCATCAAACCCCCACTAATTCGAACAGGTGCGATCAAGCGCCAACATCATCGAATGCCGTCGGCCTGCCGGGCAACTTTCCGTGGACAACTCTTCACCTGGGCGGACGAGCGGAGTGCCGCCCTGTGGACAACCCGTTGCCCGGGGAACCCATGTCGTATCGTCGGGGAAGCGTCCCGTCGGCCACCACGAGCCGCGCCGACGGAGACCGACAGGGAGGAAGCCCCCGTGACGCAGCAGATCCCGTCGACCGAGCCCGAGCTGGCCGGTGTGCGCAACTTCCGGGACGTGGGCGGTCTGCCGACCGTCGACGGCCGGCGGGTGCGGCACGGCGTGCTGTTCCGCAGCGGCCACCTCGCGCACGCGACCGACGAGGACGCCGCGTTCCTCTCCGGCCTGGGCCTGCACACGATCTTCGACTTCCGCAACGCCGCGGACCAGAAGCTGGAGGGCCCGGACGTCGAGCTCCCGGGCGTGCGCAACGTGAACCTGCCCCTGTCGGACCCGGCGGACGGCTCCGAGTTCTGGAAGATGGTCCGCGACGGCGAGATCGAACAGCTGCGCGGGATCCTCGGCGACGGCAAGGCCGCCGGCCGGATGATCGCCTCCTACCGCTCGATCATCAAGGAGCGGACGGCCGAGCACGCGCGGGTGCTGCACTCGCTCGCCGAGGACAGCGTCCCGGCCCTGATGCACTGCGCGGCGGGCAAGGACCGCGCGGGCCTGTCCATCGCGGTGACGCTGCTCGCCCTGGGCGTGGAGCGCGAGGCCGTCCTCGCCGACTACCTGGAGTCCAACGCCAAGCACCGCCGCTACCGGGTGCGCCGCAGCGCCACCTCCGCCGCGGCCTACTCCCCCGAGGTCATGGAGCTGCTCAGCCCCCTCTTCGACGCGCGTGCGGAGTACCTCGCGGCGGCCCTGGAGACCATCGAGGAGACGTGGGGCGGCGTCGACACCTATCTGGAGGAAGGCCTGGGGCTCTCCCCCGAGACCCGTGAGCGGCTGCGGAACCGCCTGCTCGACTGACCGCGTCCGGCTCCGTGTCCGGTATCACGTCGGGCTCCGTGCCCCGCAGGCCGCACTGGCGCCCGGCGGCCCTACTGTTTGGCCCCCACCTCGAACAGCAGCCAGAGGAACGCCGCGAAGACGTGCCCGACCGCGATGTAGATGATCAGCCGGATCCAGAGGGTGCGGGGGAACTTCTCCTCGATGTCCTTCATGGCGTCTCTCCGATGTCCGAAGGGGTCGGGCCCAGGCACAGCGTGGCCGTGGGGCTCTGCAACAGGGTGTGGACGAAGAGCAGTTCGACCCCGTCGGCGTCCTGCGCCGCTATGCGGTGCGGGGTCAGCGAGTCGAAGTGCGCGCTGTCACCGGGCCCGAGCAGTTCGGTGGTGTCCCCGAGGCGCAGCCGCAGCCGCCCCCGCAGGACGTGCAGCCATTCCTCCCCGGGGTGCACGCGCACGACGTCTCCCTGGGAGCCGTACGGCACGTGGACCCGCAGGGCCTGCATCCCGCGCCCGGAGGCGCCCGCCTGCCAGTACGTCCAGCCGCCCGCGCGGGTCGGTTCCATGCCCGCGCCGCGGACGACGGCGTCCCGGTCGGCGGACGTCTCACCGAGCAGTTCCGAGACCGTCGTACCGTAGACACGGGCGAGCGCGAGCAGCATCGGCAGCGAGGGCTGGCGCTGCCCGGTCTCCAGGCGGGAGAGATGGGCGGGCGACAGCCCGGCGGCGCGGGCCGCGGCCTCCAGGGTGAGGGCGGCCCTGCGGCGCAGGGCGCGCAGCTGGGGGGCGACGGCGTGAAGAGCCCCGGCTGGTTCCGCCGGGTCCTCGGACTCGGGCGAGCTCATGGCTCCATTCCACGCCGGAATTGCCTCTGCGGCAAATTTGTTGCCTCAGAGGCAAAAACGGCGCAGGCCCGGACCGTCCTCCCGGTCGCCCGCGCGCGGGCGGCTCAGCGGTTGGCCACCGCCTGCTTCACCAGCGTCCTGCCGAAGTCCCACATCAGCCCGCCGCCGCCGTGCGCGTCGTCCATCACGGCGGTGAAGGCGTCGACGAACCGGTCCACCTCCCGCTCGCCGACGATCAGCGGCGGGATCAGCTTGATCACCTCCAGGTGGTCACCGGAGACCTGGGTGAGGATCCGGTGCCGTTGCAGCAGCGGGACCACCACCATCTGCGCGAAGAGTCCCTTGCGGGCCGCCTGGAGCATGGCCCACCGGCTGCGCAGCTTCAGCGACCTGGGCCTCCCGAACTCGATGCCGATCATCAGACCCCGGCCGCGGACGTCGGCCAGCAGTTCGTACTTGTCGACGAGTGCCGCCAGCCGGGACCTGAGCAGGTCACCGGTGGCCCGCGCGTTGGCCACGACCTGCTCGTTCTCCAGTACCGACAACACCGCGAGCCCGGCCGCCATGGCCTGGGCGTTCGAACCGAAGCTCGCCGAGTGCACGAGCACCCGGTCCATCGAGGAGTAGACCTTCTTGAAGATCCAGTCCTTGCCGAGCGTGGCGCCGACCGGCACATAGCCCCCGGACAGCGCCTTGGCCACGCACACCAGGTCCGGCTCGACGCCGTCCTCGTGCTGGTAGGCGTAGAAGTCGCCGGTCCGGCCGAGACCCGTCTGCACCTCGTCCGCGATCAGCAGCGCCTTGTGCCGGTGCAGCAGTTCCTGCGCGGCCCGCAGATATCCGGGCGGCGCCTCGTGCACCCCCTTGCCCTGGATCGGCTCGACGATGAGGGCGGCGACGTCTCCCTTCCCCAGCTCACCGGCCAGTGCGTCGAGATCGCCGAGCGGGACCGCCGTGTCGGCCAGCAGGGGCGCGAACCCGTCCCGGAACCCGGACTCGCCGTTCACCGACAGCGAGCCCGTGGTGAGCCCGTGGAAGGCGTGGTCGCAGTACAGGACCCTCGGCCTGCCGGTGGCGTACCGGGCGAACTTCAGCGCCGTCTCCACCGCCTCGGTGCCGCTGTTGCCGAAGAACACCCGGTCCAGATGCGGGCTGTGGGCGAGCAGCTTCTCGGCGAGCAGCCCGGGCAGCGGCTGGCAGTCGAAGCGGGTCAGGTCGGCGAGCTGGGCGTCGAGGACGTCGTGCAGCGCTTTGCGGACGACGGGGTGGTGCCGGCCCAGCCCCATCACCCCGAACCCGGCGAGCATGTCCAGGTAGTCGTTGCCGTCCGCGTCCCAGAAGTACGCGCCCTCACCGCGCTCGTAGACCTTGTCGAAGCCGATGGTGTGCAGCATGCGCGGCAGTTGGTGGTTGAGGTATCTGCCGTGCAGCTCGTAGCGCTCGGCTCCGCGCTCGGCCAGGAGGGCGCCGAGGTCGAACTCCGTGGTCATTCCGCTTTCTCCTTGACTGGGCCGGTCGCCGCGGCGTCGAGGGACCGGACGTCCCCGGCGGCCAGGCTCGCGCTGATCCGGCCGGCCACCTCGACGGGGGTGAGGCCGATGTCGGCGAGCACCTCGCCGCGCTTGGCATGCGCGAGGAACTGCTCGGGGATGCCGAACCGCCTTACGGGCACGTCGACGTCGGCGTCGCCCAGGGCCAGCGCCACCGCCGATCCGACGCCGGCGGCACGGCTGTTGTCCTCGACGACGGCCACCAGCCGGTGCCCGGCGGCGAGGCCGGGCAGGGCCGGGTCGACGGGCTTCACCCAACGGGGGTCGACGACCGTGCAGCCGACGCCCCTGGCCTCCAGCAGCTCGGCGGCCTGCAGGCACACCGGCGCCATCACGCCGACGGCCACCAGCAGCACCTGCGCGCGGTCGCCGCGGTGCAGCACGTCCATGCCGCCCACCCGGCCGACGGCCGGCACCTCCGGTCCGACCGACTCCTTCGGGAAGCGGACCAGGGTCGGCGCGTCGTCCACCGCGACCGCCTCCCGCAGCTGCGCGCGCAGCTGCTCGGCGTCGCGGGGGGCCGCGATGCGCAGCCCCGGGACGACCTGGAGCACGGACATGTCCCACATGCCGTTGTGGGAGGCCCCGTCCACGCCGGTGACGCCGGCCCGGTCCAGCACGAACGTGACCCCGCAGCGGTGCAGGGCCACGTCCATCAGCAGCTGGTCGAAGGCCCGGTTGAGGAAGGTGGCGTAGACGGCGACGACGGGGTGCAGGCCGCCCGTCGCCAGCCCGGCCGCGCTCACGGTCGCGTGCTGTTCGGCTATGCCGACGTCCCACACGCGGTCCGGGAAGCGCTCGGCGAACCCGCCGAGCCCCACCGGATGCAGCATCGCCGCGGTGATCGCCACCACGTCGTCGCGTTCCTCGCCGATCCGCACGATCTCCTCGCCGAAGACGGACGTCCAGGACGGGCCGCCGGCGGGCGCGAGCGGCACGCAGGTGAGGGGGTCCATCGCACCCACGGTGTGGAAGTGGTCCTCCTCGTGCGCGAGGGCGGGCTCGTACCCGCGGCCCTTCTCGGTCAGGCAGTGCACCAGCACCGGCCCGTGGAAGCGCTTGGCCCGCCGCAGCGCGGACTCGACGGCCTTGATGTCGTGTCCGTCGATGGGGCCGACGTACTTCAGGCCGAGGTCCTCGAACATGCCCTGCGGCGCGAACGCGTCCTTGAAGCCCTTCTTCGCGCCGTGCAGCGACTCGTAGACCGTGTGGCCGACGACCGGGGTGCGCAGCAGCACGTCCTTCCCCCAGGCCAGCACCTTCTCGTAGCCGTCGGTCGTGCGCAGGGTCGCAAGGTGGTTGGCGAGTCCGCCGATGGTCGGCGCGTAGGAGCGCTCGTTGTCGTTGACGACGATGATCAGCGGCCGGTCCTTGGCGGCCGCGATGTTGTTCAGCGCCTCCCAGGCCATGCCGCCGGTGAGGGCGCCGTCGCCGATGACCGCGACCACATGGCCCTTCTCGCCCTGCACCTGGCGGGCCTTGGCGAGGCCGTCGGCCCAGCCGAGGACGGTGGAGGCGTGACTGTTCTCGATGACGTCGTGCTCGGACTCCTCACGGGAGGGATAGCCGGACAGGCCGCCCTTGCCGCGCAGTTTGGAGAAGTCCTGACGCCCGGTCAGGAGCTTGTGCACATAGCTCTGGTGTCCGGTGTCCCACAGGACGCGGTCGACCGGCGACTCGAAGACCCGGTGGAGCGCGACGGTCAGTTCGACCACACCCAGGTTGGGTCCCAGGTGTCCGCCGGTCCTGGCGACCGCGTGCACCAGGAACTCCCTGATCTCTTCGGACAGTTCACCGAGTTCCGCCTCGGACAGCGCCTTCAGGTCGCGTGGTTGCCGGATGTTCTCCAGGATCGTCACGTCGGGCCCCCTTCGGTCCGTGCTGTTCAACTCACGGTGACGGCCGGCTCCCCCGCCGCGACGCCGTCCTGTTCCATCTGCTCGGCGATCTTCATCGCCTCCTCGATGAGGGTCTCCACGATCTTCGACTCGGGCACGGTCTTGACGACCTCGCCCTTCACGAAGATCTGGCCCTTGCCGTTGCCGGAGGCGACCCCCAGATCCGCCTCCCGCGCCTCGCCGGGGCCGTTGACGACGCACCCCATGACGGCGACCCGCAGCGGGACCTCCATACCCGTGAGGCCCGCCGTGACCTCTTCGGCCAGCTTGTACACGTCGACCTGGGCGCGGCCGCAGGACGGGCAGGAGACGATCTCCAGGCCTCGCTGCTTGAGGTTCAGGGACTCCAGGATCTGGATGCCGACCTTGACCTCCTCAACCGGCGGGGCGCTCAGCGACACCCGGATCGTGTCGCCGATGCCCTGCGAGAGCAGCGCGCCGAACGCCACCGCCGACTTGATCGTGCCCTGGAACGCCGGACCCGCCTCGGTCACCCCGAGGTGCAGCGGGTAGTCGCTCTGCGCGGCGAGCTGGCGGTACGCCTCGATCATCACGACCGGGTCGTTGTGCTTGACCGAGATCTTGATGTCCCTGAAGCCGTGCTCCTCGAAGAGGGAGGCTTCCCAGAGGGCGGACTCGACGAGGGCCTCGGGGGTCGCCTTGCCGTACTTCTGGAGCAGGCGGCGGTCCAGCGAACCGGCGTTGACGCCGATGCGGATCGGGGTGCCGTGCTCCTTGGCCGCCTTGGCGATCTCCTTGACCTTGTCGTCGAACTGCTTGATGTTGCCGGGGTTCACCCGGACCGCGGCGCAGCCCGCCTCGATCGCGGCGAACACGTACTTCGGCTGGAAGTGGATGTCCGCGATCACCGGGATCTGCGACTTGCGGGCGATGGTCGCGAGGGCGTCCGCGTCGTCCTGCGTGGGGCAGGCGACACGGACGATCTGGCAGCCGGACGCGGTGAGTTCCGCGATCTGCTGCAGGGTGGCGCCGATGTCCGACGTACGCGTCGTCGTCATCGACTGCACCGACACCGCGGCCCCGCCCCCGACCGCCACCGGTCCGACCTGGATCCGCCGCGACTCGCGTCGCGACGCCACCGGCCGGACCGGCATCCCGGGGACGCCCAGGGGGACGGCGGTCATGTCGTCACTCCCGGTTTCCGTTGACGGTCTCGCGCAGGGCGCGCAGGGACTCCTTCAGCGAGCCCATCGTGGCGAGGACGGCGGTCGGCTCGTAGCCGCAGTGCGCCATGCAGTTGGCGCAGCGCGGGTCCTTGCCGCGGCCGTACTTGTCCCAGTCCGTCTCCTCGATCAGCTCGCGGTACGTCGGCACGTACCCGTCGCTCATCAGGTAGCAGGGCCGCTGCCAGCCGAACAGCGAGTAGTTGGGGATCGCCCACGCCGTGCACGGGAAGTCGGCCTTGCCCTCGAGGAAGTCGAGGAACAGGGGTGAGTGGTTGAGCCGCCAGCGGCGCCGGTTGCCACCCGAGAAGGCCTTCTTGAACAGCTCGCGGGTCTGCTCCACGCCGAGGAAGTGCTCCTGGTCGGGAGCCTTCTCGTAGGCGTAGGCGGGCGAGATCATCATCTCGTCGACCTTGAGGTCGTCGTTGAGGTAGTTGAGCACCTCGATGATGGTCTGCGGGGTGTCGGTGTTGAAGAAGGTCGAGTTGGTCGTCACCCGGAAGCCGCGCCGCTTGGCCTCCTTGATGGCCGCCACGGCCTCGTCGAACACACCCTCCTTGGCCACCGACTCGTCGTGCCGCTCGCGCAGCCCGTCGATGTGCACGGCGAAGGCGAAGTAGGGAGAGGGCGTGAACTTCTCCAGCTTCTTGCGCAGCAGCATGGCGTTGGTGCAGAGGAAGACGTACTTCCTCTTGGCCACCAACTGCCGCACGATCTCGTCGATCTGAGGGTGCATCAGGGGCTCACCGCCCGCGATGGACACCATCGGCGCACCGGACTCCAGCACCGCGCCGACGGCCTGGGCGACCGGCATGCGCTGCTTGAGCACTCCCGCCGGGTGCTGGATCTTGCCGCAGCCCTCGCACTTGAGGTTGCAGGCGAAGAGCGGTTCCAGCTCGACGATGAGCGGAAACTTCTCCCGCTTGCGGAGCTTCTGTTCGGCCAGGTATGTAGCGACCTTGATGGACTGGCGCAGTGGCATGGCCATGTGGCTCACCTCCGGGGGAGCAGAACATTACGGTGCCATTCGAAAAAGGCAGGCAGGACCGAGCGAAGGACGCGGAAAGCCGATATTCCACCGCGTACCGTGCCGATCCGGACGAGTTCATGTTCAGGAGCGTCCACGACCACCCGGACGGCCGCAACCGGGCGCGGCTCCGCGCGCACGGCGCTCAGCAGGGTGGCCGCCGACTCCATGTCGAGGGCGATCGCGCCCGTCGCGAGCAGGTCGGCCCGCTCGTGACCGCGAACGACGTGGTCGGAGCCGGTGAGGGGGCCGGTGTGGACGGTGCGCCCGGGCAGGGTGCGGGCGAGTTCCTTGACGAGCAGTTCGGTGCCGACGCAGGGGACACTGCCGCGCGGGTCGCGGGTCTCCTCGGCGACGACCAGGTCGCCGGGGTGCATACCGGGGGCGAGGCCCGCGCAGAAACCCGTGGCCAGCACGGCCGCCCCGGCGAACACCGGGTCGGCCAGGACGCGGGTGACGGAGCGCTCCGCCGCCTTCGGTCCCATGCCCGTCCGCAGGACGGTGACCGGCCCGTCGGCTCCGCCGCGGTCGCCCATGCGCAGGGCGAGGTGCTCGATGCCGAGGGCGCAGGCGATCAGCAGCGGCGACGGGACGGACTGTGTTCTCATCAGCTCCCCTTGACCTCGGTGGGAGCCGCGTGGGTGGCGGGCTGCGTGCTGAACGGCTCTCCGTGGACATACCGGCCGAGCGCGGTCAGCGGGAAGACCTGACGGTAGAGGTGGTAGTTGATCGAGAAGTCCCAGGGGAAGCCCGTGCCGGTGAAGTAGGGCTCGTCCCAGGAGCCGTCCTCCCGCTGGGTCTGCGCCAGCCAGGCGACGCCCCTCTCGACGGCCTTGGAGTCCCTCTCCCCGGCCGCCAGCAGCGCCATCAGCGCCCAGGCGGTCTGGGAGGCCGTCGAGGCGCCCCGGGCGCTCCAGCGGGTGGCGTCCTGGTAGGAGCGCAGGTCCTCGCCCCAGCCGCCGTCGTCGTTCTGCACCCGCTCCAGCCAGGAGACCGCCCGCCGGATCGCGGGGTGCTGCGCGGGCAGGCCCGCCGCGGTGAGGGCCGGTACCACCGACCCCGTGCCGTAGACGTAGTTGACGCCCCAGCGCCCGAACCACGAGCCGTCGGGCTCCTGTTCGGCCAGCAGCCACTCGATGCCGCGCCGGGTGCGCGGGTCGTGCGAGAGTCCCTCGACCGCCAGCATCTCGACCACGTGCGCGGTGACGTCGGCGGACGGCGGGTCGATGACCTCGCCGAAGTCGCAGAAGGGCATCCGGTTGGGGAACGGGCTGGTGTTGTCGACGTCGAAGGCGCCCCAGCCCCCGTTCTTCGACTGCATCCCGAGGTTCCAGCGCACCCCGCGAGCGATGGCCCGGTCCATCCGCTCCGGGTCGTGGTGCTTGACCCGGCGCAACGCGAGAACGACCTCGGCGGTGTCGTCGATGTCGGGGTAGTTGTCGTTGTGGAACTCGAACGCCCAGCCGCCCGGCGGCAGTTGGGGCCTGCTCACCGACCAGTCGCCCGGCCGGACGACCTGTTCGCCGAGCATCCAGTCGGCGGCCTTGACCAGTTGGGGATGGTCGGCGGGAAGTCCCGCGTCGGCGAGCGCGATGGTCGCCAGGCAGGTGTCCCACACCGGCGACTGACAGGCCTCGATCATCCGCGCGCCGTCCTCGCGCCACACGGCGTACCGGTCCAGCGACTCGAGGCCCGCCCGCATCACCGGGTGCTGGAGGTCGTAGCCGAGCAGGTGCAGGGCGATCACCGAGTACACGGCCGGCGGCTGGATGCCGCCCCAGGCGCCGTCGTTCTCCTGCCGTTCGATGATCCAGCGGGCGGCGGCGTTCAGGGCCGCGCCGCGCAGCCTGCGCACCGCGACCGACCGGTAGCCGCGCACGACCTTGTCGAGCCGCTGGAAGAGCCCGTCCCAACTGTTCACCGGGGCGAGGGGCTTGGCCGGGTTGGGATGCGCGGGATCGGTGTGCAGCTCGTCGAGCGGGAAGGGCGCCGGACGCACCGGGCGCTTCGCCGACACCACGGTGAGCGGCACGATCGTCTGCCGCGCCCAGCAGCCGAAGTTGTAGATGCTCAGCGGGAACCATTTGGGGAAGAACAACAGCTCCGGCGGGAGTTCGGGCAGGTCATCCCACTTCCACCAGCCGAACAGGGCCAGCCAGATCCGGGTGAAGACCCGGGCGGAGGCGATGCCCCCCTGCTCGCGGATCCACCCGGAGGCCCGGCGCATGTGGGGCGCCTCGGGGGCGTCGCCCGCCAGCCGCAGGGCGACGTACGCCTCGACGGTGGCGGAGAGGTCGGGCGGACCGCCGTAGAAGGTGGCCCACGTGCCGTCCTCGCGCTGCTCGCCCCGGACGAAGAGAGCGGCGGCCCGGGTGGTGGCCTCGTCGCGGATGCCCAGGAACTGACGCAGCAGCAGGTCCTCGGCGTCCATCGTGACGTTCGTCTCGAGGTCGCCCTTCCACCAGCCCTCGGCGTCCTGCCCGGCGAGCAGGAAGTCGGTGGCGCGTTGCATCGCGCGGGTGGCGGCTTCTTGTACCCCGGCCGCCACGGGGATGGTGATGTCGGTTTCGCTGGCCGCGGCAGCGCGGGGCGGCAGAGCCCCGGTGCTTCCGTCGGTCGTCGCTGTCATGGCTTCCCCTTCGTGCAGTGTGCATGGCTTTGCGTCTGCTGTGGGTCCGCCGTCGGCCGGTGCTCACTCTCCTCGCACACCGGCCGGCGACTACGCGAGGGCTATTCGACCGATAGGGATCATCTCTTTCGTACGACGACGAAGTCGGCGAGCGCCGTGAACCGGTCCCGCACCTGCTCGGACATGTCCACGGCGTTCAGGGCGTCCAGGGCGACGGCGTGCTGGCGGCGCGCCTCCCCGGCGGTCCAGTCACGGCCGCCCGCCTCCTCGATCAGGGCGGCGCGGGCCGCGAACTCCCCCTCGGAGAAGGTCTCGAAGTCGCTGCTCTTGGCGTCGGCGGCGAGGATCTCCCCGAGCCGCTCGGAGGCGGAACCGCCCGCCGCGAGCGCGGCGACCACCGGCAGGGACTTCTTGCGCTGGCGCAGATCGCTCCAGGTCTGCTTGCCGGTGGCCTCCGGGTCGCCCCAGATGCCGAGCAGGTCGTCCACGGCCTGGAAGGCCAGGCCGAGGTGGTAGCCGTACTTCTCCAGGGCGTCGGCGGTGTGCCGGTCCGCCCCGCCGAGCACGGCGCCGATGGAACTGGCGCAGGCCAGCAGGGCGCCGGTCTTGTTGCCCTCCATCTCCAGGCACTCCTCGACGCTGACCCGGTCGCGGTGCTCGTAGGAGATGTCCTGGGCCTGGCCGTCGATGAGGGCACGGGTGGCGACGGTCAGGCGGTGGGTCGCCCGGGCCGCCTCGGCCGTGCCGAGTTCGAGGAGGATCTCGCCCGCGAGGGCGAACAGGGCGTCGCCGACCAGGATGGCCTGGGCGGGGCCGTGCACCTTCCAGACGGTGTCCCGGTGCCTGCGCTGCTCGTCGCCGTCCATCAGGTCGTCGTGCAGGAGCGAGAAGTTGTGGACCAGCTCGACGGCGACCGCGCCGGGGACGCCGGCCTCGGGAGCGGCCCCGGTGACCTCGGCGGAGAGCACGGCGAGGGCGGGACGCACGGCCTTGCCGCCGTCGCCGTCGGTCGGGTTGCCGTGGGCGTCGATCCAGCCGAAGTGGTAGGCGGCGACCGTGTCCATGGGCGGTGCCAGACGGTCGACGGCCGCCCGCAGCACCGGGGTGGCCAGGGTGCGGCCGCGCTCCAGGAGCGCGGTCACGTCCACCGCGGTCCTCCGAGCGGCCGGCGTGGCCGGGGGCACAGTGGGCACGTTTTCTCCTCTTGTTGCGGTGCTGGAGAGGGTGCGGGGGTGTGCCGAGCCGTGCTGATCGAGCATCAGGCCGCCTCCTCGAACGCGAAGAGGCGGCGGGGGCGGGGCCGGCCCAGGGCGCTCAGCGCGGCGTCCGCCGCGCTCACGCCGCTGCGGACCGCACTCTCCATGGTCGCGGGCCACCCTGTGGCGGTCCACGCTCCGGCCAGGTAGAGGCCGGGGGTTCTGGTGCGGGCGCCGGGCCGAAGGCGACCGACGCCGGGGGTGGGGGCGAACGTCGCCGTGCGCTCCCGGGTCACGAAGAAGTCCCGCACCCCGGCGCCGCGCGTGCCCGGCAGCAGCCGCTGGAGTTCGGGCAGATAGCGCTCGCGCAGCGCGGCGACGGGTTCGTCGATCTCGTCCTGCGCGGCGGACTGGGACAGGGCGAGGTACTGGCCCTCGCGCAGCCCGGAGGCGGCGGTGCGGTCGAAGACCCACTGCACGGGCGTGCCGAGCGCCGCGAGGAAGGGCTTGTCGAGCACCTTGCGGTCGTAGACGACGTGCACGTTGAGGATGGGCGCGGTGCCGATCTCCAGCAGCCGCTCGGCGTCGTCGAGCGCCCCGTCGGGGAGCAGGTCGTACGCCTCGCGCTGCGGGACGGCGAGGACGACCGTGTCCGCGCGGAGCGTCTCGCCGGGAACCTGAACGCTCCACGTCCCGTTCTCGTCAGGAGACAGGGAGGTGACGCGTGTACGGACCTCGGTACGCACGCCCGCGGAGTCGAGCGCCTTGCGGGCGAGCCGGTCGTGCAGTTCACCCAGCGGGACATGCGCCCAGCCGATGTCGGCGGCGCCCGGGTCGGACAGCAGACCGGTCTTGAACACCATCGCGGCGAGCCCCAGCGAGGAGTCGCCCGCGACGGCGTTGAGAGTGGCGACCCCGACCAGGTCCCAGAGGGCCTCGACGGCGCGTGCCGACTGACCGTGCGCGGTCAGCCAGCTGCCGAAGTCCTGTGCGTCCAGCCGCGGATCGGCGAGGTCGAGCCCCTTGAGCGCGAGCGCGGCACGGCCCACCCTGGCGCGTTCGGAGAGCGAGAGATGCGGATACGTGGCGAGGCTGCGTCCCAGGTGCAGGGGCACGGGCAGCGCGTCGCGGCGCAGCCTGCCGAGCCGCCGTCCCTCCGGTCTGGCCACGTCGACGACGGGCACGTCGAGACGATCCTGCAAGGGCGCCAGCGCGCTGCCCTCGATACGCTCGAGGAACCAGCGGTAGGCGGTGCAGCAGCGCAGGTACACGTGCTGTCCGTTGTCCACGGTCAGGTCGCCGCGCCGGAAGGAGAAGGCGAGGCCGCCGAGCCGGGGCCGGCCTTCCAGCAGCGTGACGCGTACGCCCGCGTCGGCGAGCGCGAGCGCGGCGGTCACCCCGGCGAGCCCTCCCCCGACGACGACGGCGGTGCGCCCCGAAGGGCCGGACGCTTCCGAGGCGTCCGCGAGTTGCTCGTCGTTCATCCTGCGCCCTCCCGTGCGGACCGGCCATGGTGTTCGAACTCTGCACCGCTGGCCGTCGCAGTCAGGGACGCCGCGCCGCACCGGAGGGTTGCGTGCCGCTTTTCGCCGGTGGAATCACCTAGGCCCACTTTGTCACCGGTCGCGCCCATCAGGGGTGCCTCCTGACGGCCCGCCGCGACACGTGCCGGGCGTCCAGGCCCGACAGCCCGCGTACGGCCACGAAGGCCTTCTCCCGTCCGGGCAGCGAGACCCGGCCGCGCAGCACGGCCTCGGGGTCGCGCTCGATGCGGTCGAGGAGACGGCGGTAGATGCCCGCCATGGCGGCGACACAGGCGCCGCTGCGCCGGTCGAGCAGGGGAAGCAGCCGGTAGCCCTCGGCGAAGAGGGCACGGGCCCGCCGCACCTCGAAGTGCACGAGACCCGCGAAGTCGGATCCCTCCGGCGGCTTCGGCCCGTCGAACCCGGCCGAGCAGCCGAACTTCGCGAGGTCGTCGGCGGGCAGATAGGTGCGGCCGCCCTCGGCGTCCTCGCGGACGTCCCTGAGGATGTTCGTGAGCTGGAGCGCGAGCCCGAGCGTGTCGGCGTACTCCGGCGCACGCTCGGCGCCGCGCGCCCCCCGTTCGGTGCCGAACACGCCGAGCGAGAGCCGCCCGATGGCGCCCGCCACGCAGCGGCAGTACACCTTCAGGTCGTCCCAGGTCTCGTAGGTCTCGCCGCGCACGTCCATCAGGACGCCGTCGATCAGCTCGTCCAGACCGCGCAGCGGGATGGGGAAGGCCCGGGCCGTGTGCGCGAGGGCGACCGCGACGGGGTCGGTGTCGTCCTCCGCGACCTCGCCCGCGCGGACCCGGGCGAGCAGCGTCCGGGTCTCCTCGAGCCTGGCGGTCTTGACCTCGCCGCCCAGTGCGCCGTCGCCGATGTCGTCGACCCGGCGTGAGAAGGCGTACAGCGCCGACATCGCGCGGCGCTTGGGCGTGGGCAGCAGCCGGATGCCGTACGCGAAGTTACGGGCCTGCTGTCCGGTGACGGTCTCGCAGTAGCCGTAGGCGGCGAGTACCGGCGCGGACACGTGTGGTGACGGCTCCACGGCCCGGATCACCCCTCTCCTCGCAGGGTCACGCCCACCTCGCGCAGCAGCCGGAGCCTGCCGGGCTTGGGCGGGCCGGGAAGTACGTCGTACCCGGCGGCGGCGATCGCCTTGATCGCCGCGCTTCCCCCTGCCACGAAACCCGCGAGCAACAGCCTCAGCCTGCCGTGAACGCTACCCACCAGGGGGGCGCCTTCATTCAGCAGATCGCGGGCGCGTTCGGCTTCGTACGCGACCAGCGCGCGCAGCGACGCACCCGCGGTGTTCGTGGCCAGATCCGATTCCTTGACGTGAAAGCGCTTCATGTCCGCGGCGGGCAGATAGACACGGTCGCGGCCGAGGTCCTCGGACACGTCCTGGAGATGCTCGACGATCTGCAGCGCGGTGCAGATCGCGTCGGAGCGGCGGATCCGCTCGGGGGTGGCGGCGCCGGTGACGGCGAGGACCAGCCGGCCCACGGGATTGGCCGACAGCTCGCAGTAGGCGAGGAGGTCGTCGTAGGTCTCGTAGCGCGTGACGAGCTGGTCCTGACGGTTGGCGGCGATCAGCCCGAGAAAGGGCTCGACGCCGAGCGAGCGACGACGGACGGTCGGCTGGAGACGGCGCAGCAGGGGGTGCCGGGGCGGGCCGCCGGATCCGTCGAAGACACGATGCAGATCGGCCTCGAAGGCGTCCAGCACGGCGAGGCGGTCCTCGGCGGCGGTGGCCGACACGCCGAGCAGCCGGGCGTCCGCGCCACCGGGGGCGAGGTCACCGTCGCCGATGTCGTCGACGAGCCGGGCGAAGCCGTACACGGCCATCAGGTCGTCGCGCCAGGCCCTGGGCAGGAAGAAGGGGGCCACCGGGAAGTTCTCGTCCGCGGCCTTGTCGAGCGTGCCGCGCTCCGGGTCGCCGATGCGTGGCGCGGCGGGCGCCGTCATCGTCGACCGCCCGGGGCGGGGACGGCACGGCTCGCGTCGATCTGGGGAGTTTCCGTAGCCATCGCCGTCACATCTCCCGTTCTACACTGCCGACCTAATACACACTATTTCGGACACGCCGCCGAGCCGCCCGCGCGGCGTCCCCGACGGCGGGCACCGCGCGTTTTCGCCCCACTTGGCGCGATTCGGGGGCCGGTACAGCTTACGTTGTACAACGCAGCACGGTTCGCGGGGGTGTCCGGGACATCACAACAACACACCGATTGGCGTCAAGATTCCTAGGCTGACCCGGAGTTGACGTTTCCTTTGCAGACGCAGGGCCCCGCCGGACAGTTCCGGCGGGGCCCTGGCCGAATCGCGCTACTTGCCCGAGAACTTCTCGTATTCCCGCATGACCTCTTCGGTCGGGCCGTCCAGCCGTAGTTCGCCGCGTTCCAGCCACAGCACGCGGTCGCAGGTGTCCCTGATCGACTTGTTGCTGTGGCTCACCAGGAACACCGTGCCGGCGTGCTCGCGCAGCTCCCGGATGCGTTCCTCGGAGCGCCCCCGGAACTTCGCGTCGCCGGTGGCCAGGGCCTCGTCGATCATCAGGACGTCGTGGTCCTTGGCGGCGGCGATGGAGAAGCGCAGCCGGGCCTGCATGCCGGAGGAGTAGGTGCGCATCGGCAGGGTGATGAAGTCGCCCTTCTCGTTGATGCCGGAGAAGTCGACGATCTCCTGGTAGCGCTCCTTGATCTGCTCGCGGGACATGCCCATGGCGAGCCCGCCGAGGGTGACGTTGCGCTCGCCGGTGAGGTCGTTCATCAGGGCGGCGTTGACGCCGAGCAGCGAGGGCTGGCCGTCGGTGTAGACCTTGCCGCTCTCCGGCGGCAGCAGACCGGCGATGGCGCGCAGCAGCGTGGACTTGCCGGAGCCGTTGGAGCCGATCAGGCCGACGGCCTCGCCGCGGTGGGCGACGAAGGAGACGCCGCGCACGGCGTGCACCTTGCGCACCCCGCGTTCCTCGCCCTCGCGGCGCCCGCGCTTGACGATGCGGCTGAGCGCCGCGGTGGCGCTGCCCTTGCCGGACTTGGCGCCGTTGACGCGGTAGACGATGTGGACCTCGTCGGCGATGACGGTCGGGATCCGTTGTCCCGCGAGCGGCTCAACCACGGCCGTACCTCTCCTCCGCCTGCCAGAAGTACACGAAGCCGCCGACGGCGACGAGGACGGCCCAGCCGCCCGCGACCGCCCAGACGTGCGCGGGAAGGTTCTCGGCGCCGTACTCCTCGATGAGCGCGAAGCGCATCAGGTCCATGTAGATGGCGGCCGGGTTCCACTGCAGGATGTTGGCCACCCACTGCGGCTTGTCCGCGAGGAAGACGGGGATGGAGAACATCACGCCGGACGCGTACATCCACGTCCGCATCACGAACGGCATCAGCTGCGCCAGGTCCGGGGTCTTCGCGCCGGCCCGGGCGAAGATCAGCGCCAGACCGGAGTTGAAGCAGAACTGCAGGACGAGCACCGGGACGATCAGCGTCCAGGAGGCGTCCGGGTAGCTGCCGAAGCCGATCACGACCAGGAACAGCACCAGCATCGAGTACAGCAGTTGCTGAAGCTGCTGCAGGGCGAACGAGATCGGCAGTGAGGCACGCGGGAAGTGCAGGGCGCGGACCAGGCCGAGGTTGCCCGAGATCGCCCGGACGCCGGTCATCACCGAGCTCTGTGTGAAGGTGAACACGAAGACGCCCGTGACGAGGAAGGGGATGTACACCTCCTTCGACATCCCCCGGCCGGCGTCGAGGAGCAGGCCGAAGATCATGAAGTACACGGCCGCGTTCAGCAGTGGCGTGGCCACCTGCCACAGCTGGCCCAGTTTGGCCTGGCTGTACTGGGAGGCCAGTTTCGCCCGGGAGAACGCCATGATGAAGTGCCGGCGCCCCCAGAGCTGCCGGACGTACTCCCGCAGCGCGGGCCGGGCACCGCTCACGGCCAGCCCGTACTTGGCGGCCAGCTGTGCCGCCGTGAGGCCCTCGTCGGGCGACGGAGGCGCGGTCACCACGACTCCGACGTCATGCGTTGTCTCACTCACAGGTAGGAAACTTTCGTCTTCGGGATGCGCAGCCTTGACGAGGCCGGCATGAGCCGGGGGGCCCGCGGTACGGCCCGGGGTGCCCTCAGGGACGAGCTTGTCAGATCACCGGGGGCCGGCCCAGTCGGGTCAGCCGCCACACCGTACGCCACTTCATGGGCCTACGAGGTCCGCACGGAGTGCTCCAGCCTTCCCGGAAACCGCCGAACCAGGCCTTCAGCGCGGACCCCGAGGGGCGGCGCGCCAGGGTGAGCAGCAGCCAGACCCCGAGATAGACGGGGACCAGCGGAGCGGGAAGGTTGCGCCGGGCCAGCCAGACCCGGTTGCGGGCGACCATGCGGTGGTACACCGCGTGCCGCGAGGGCGCGGTCGTCGGGTGGTACAGCACCATGTCGGACCGGTAGTCGATCATCCAGCCCGCGTCGAGGGCCCGCCATGCCAGGTCGGTCTCCTCGTGCGCGTAGAAGAACTCGTCCGGGAGCCCGCCCACCTCCGCGAAGACCTTCGTGCGCACGGCGTTGGCGCCCCCGAGGAACGTGGTGACCCGGGAGGAGCGCATCGGGTCCGATGCGCGCAGCCGCGGCACGTGGCGGCGCTGGGTGACACCGGTCTGCGGGTCGGCGATCCGGAAGCTGACGATGCCCAGCCTCGGATCGGCGTCGAAGGCCCGGCGGCACAGCTCGGCCGTGTCGTGGTGGGCCAGGAGACCGTCGTCGTCCAGGAACAGCAGGACGTCGACGTCCCGGCCGCTGGGTCCGAAGGCCTCGATGCCGACGTTGCGGCCGCCGGGGATACCGAGGTTCTCGGGCAGCTCGATCGTCCTGACGCCCTCGGGGACGTCCGGGACCGGCGAGCCGTTGCCGACCACGACCACCTCGACCCGGTCGCCGTCCTGCTTGGCGATCGAGTCCAGCAGTGCTCTCAGCTCGTCGGGGCGGTTGCCCATGGTGATGACGACGGCGCCGACCTTCCCGGGCGCGCTCACTTCAGCCTGCTCGACGCGAGGATGGACACCAGGTGCAGCAGGGTCTGGAGCAGCGCGACGCCGGCCAGCACGGCCACGCCGAGCCGGGAGAAGAACAGGTCGTCGCGCATCTGGTCGACGACCGCCAGCACCAGGATCAGCAGGGACGCCTCGATGCCGAGGATCAGCCGGTGGAACTGGAGCGCCGAGGCGGCCCGGCGGGCCAGCGCCATCCCGGAGGAGCGCGGTTCGGAGGCCGACTCCTTGACCGGCGGCAGACCGCCCTGGTGCCGGGCGACGCCGACGAGGTCGGTCTCCGCCTTGATCAGGATCGCGCCGAGCGCGGCGAGCGTGCCGAGGAAGGCCCAGAGCCAGTCGATGCGTCCGGTGCCCCACGGGTCGGCGGCGCGCAGGCCGAAGCCGACCAGCACGGCGGCGTCGGTGAGATACGCCCCGACCCGGTCCAGATAGACCCCGCCCAGCGAGTACTGCTTCTTCCAGCGCGCGATCTCGCCGTCGACGCAGTCCAGCAGCAGGTACATCTGCACGCACACCACGCCGAGCACGGCGCCCGTGATCCCCGGCACCAGCAGGGCCGGGGCGGCGAGCACGCCGAAGACGGTCATCAGGTACGTGAGCTGGTTGGGCGTGACCCTGGTGTTGACCAGGTAGCGGTCGACCCGCAGGGACACCTCACGCATGTAGAGGCGTCCCATCCAGTGCTCACCGCTGCGCCGGTCCTTCACCCCCGGAGGGTGGACGACCGGTCTGAGTTCAGCTACCGATGGCCTTGACATAGTCGGCGTAGATGTCCTTGATCTGTTCGGTCTTGAGGTCGAGGTGTTCGAGGATCGTGTAGCGGCCCGGCCGGGTCTCGGGAGCGAACTCCACGGCACGGACGAACTCGTCCACCGTGAAGCCGATCTCCTGCGGCAGGACCGGGAGTCCGTGGCGGCGCAGCACCTGGGCCATGTGGGCCGACTCCTCGTGGGCTCCGCGCAGGTACATCGCGAAGGTCGCGCCGAGTCCGCACTGCTCGCCGTGGGCGGCCGCCCGCTTGGGGAAGAGCAGGTCGAAGGCGTGGTTGATCTCGTGGCACGCGCCCGAGGACGGGCGGGAGTCGCCCGACACCGACATCGCGACGCCGCTGAGCACCAGCGCCTCGGCCAGCACCTGGAGGAAGCCGGTGTCCCCGATGCCGCCCGGGTGGCGCAGCACCGCCTCGCCGGCCTGCCGGGCGATCGCGGCGGCGAGGCCGTCGATCTTCTCGCCCTTGATCCGGTTGGCGAGCTCCCAGTCCGCGATGGCGGAGATGTTGGAGACGGCGTCACCGATGCCCGCCCGCACGTAGCGGACCGGGGCCTCGCGGATGACGTCCAGGTCGATCACGACGGCGATCGGGTTCGGCACACCGTAGGAGCCGCGCCCCGCGTCGTTGTCGAGGGTGGCGACCGGCGAGCACAGACCGTCGTGCGCGAGGTTCGTCGGCACGGCGACCAGCGGGAGGCCGACGCGTGCCGCGGCGAACTTGGCACAGTCGATGATCTTGCCGCCGCCCAGGCCGACGACCGCGTCGAAGTGGCCGGCCTTTATGTCGGTGGCCAGCTGGACGGCGTCGTCGAGGGTCCCGCCGCCGACCTCGTACCAGGTGGCGCCGGGCAGGGCCGGGGTGAGGCGCTCGCGCAGCCGGGCGCCCGAGCCGCCGCTGACGGCGATCGCGAGTTTGCCCGAGTGCGAGATGCGCTCGTCGGCCAGGACCCCGACCAGGTCGTCGAGGGCACCCGGGCGGATGTCCACGACGACCGGTGAGGGGATCAGCCGGGTCAGTACTGGCACGCGATCTCCCGTCCACGGGCGAGATCGTCGTGGTTGTCGATCTCGACCCACGCGACGTCGCCGATCGGTGCCACGTCGATGCGGAAGCCGCCGTCGACGAGCTCCTGGTAGCCGTGCTCGTAGAACTGCTGCGGGTCGTTCTCCCACACGGTCTTGAGCGCCTCGGCCAGTGCGGGGGCCGCGTCGCCCTCGATGAGGGTGACACCGATGTACTCACCGGTGGCATCGGCCGGGTCCATCAGCTTGGTGATCCGCCGGACGCCCAGGTCGGGGTCGACGACGACCTTCATCTCCTCGTCGGCGAGGGACTTCACCGTGTCGAGCGCGAGGATGATCTGCCTGCCCTCGCCGCGGGCGGCGAGCAGCGTGTGCTCGACGGACACCGGGTGGACGGTGTCGCCGTTGGCGAGGATGACCCCGTCCTTGAGGGCGTCACGGCCGCACCACAGGGAGTAGGCGTTGTTCCACTCCTCGGCCTTGTCGTTGTCGATGAGGGTGAGCTTGAGGCCGTACTTCGCCTCCAGCGCCGCCTTGCGCTCGTACACGGCCTCCTTGCGGTAGCCGACGATGACCGCGACCTCGGTCAGACCGATCTCGGCGAAGTTGCCGAGCGTCAGGTCCAGGACCGTGGGCTCGCCCTCTATGCCCGCGGGCCCCACCGGCACCAGCGCCTTGGGCAGGCTGTCGGTGTAGGGGCGCAGACGCCGTCCGGCGCCGGCCGCCAGCACGAGGCCGATCATGCGGGTTCTCCTTCATCGTGTACGGACGGGGCGCCTGCCCGGTGGGCGGCGACCCAGAAGCGGATGCTCTCGAGGAGCACCACGAGGGCGACGACCACGGCGAGGACCGTGAGCGCGACCGTGAACTGCGAGGCGGTGAGCAGCACGGCCAGCACGACGACGAGCAGCGTGCGCCCGTCCTGCCCCCCGACGGCGCGCACCAGCCAGGCCGGCGGCGCTCCGGCGTTGCCGCGGATGCGGTACACCGTGTCGTAGTGATGGTAGGCGACGGCGGCGACCAGCCCGAAAGCCGCGGGCAGCGCTCCGTTCACGTCGGCCTTGGCCGCGAGGACGAGGACGGTGCAGTACTCCCCGGCCCGGAAGAGCGGCGGGACCAGCCAGTCGAGGGCGCCCTTGAGGGGGCGCAGGAGGGCGTCGGCGGAGAGCAGGACGTACAGGACGGCGGCCAGCAGGAGCGAGAAGCCCGGCCCGTCGAGCGAGGCCGCGAGCACCAGCAGGAGAACGCCGGCGACCGCGGCGAGCGGGGCCGGGATGCGGATCCCGACGGGGAGCGTGCGGGCCAGCAGTTCGGTGAGCGGGCCGCTGTCGGCGAGGTCAGCCAGTGCCTGCGCCGCCCGGTCCGTCCGCCTGGCCTTGCGGGTCAGCGAGCGCAGGACCCGGCCCGCCGTGGTGTAGGTCGCCGCGAACGCGCAGCCGACGAGCAGCGCGTAGAAGGTGATGCGGGGGGTGGTGGCAGCGGTGAGAACGGCGATCATGGCCCATCGTTCACCGATGGGCAGGACTATCATCCGCCGCACCCAGACCGTCCAGCCGACGCTGTCGAGCTTGTCGGAGAGGGCGGCGGTGGGGCTGGTGTTTGCGGTGGCGTCGTGGTTGGCCTCGTTGAAGGAGAAGTCCACGACGTGCCGGCAGGTCTGGAGGACCATCGCGCCCAGCGCCAGGGCCCACACGTCGTCGCCGCCCCGGGCCGCGCCGAGCGCGAGACCCGCGTAGTAGGCGTACTCCTTGGCGCGGTCGAAGGTGGCGTCGAGCCAGGCGCCGAGCGTGGAGTACTGCAAGGAGTAGCGGGCGAGCTGGCCGTCGGTGCAGTCGAGGACGAAGGACGCGATCAGCAGCACGCCGGCCGCGACGAACCCGCCCCGGGTGCCGGTGGCCGCGCAGGCCGCCGCGATCAGCGCGGTGACCAGCGAGGCGGTGGTGACCTGGTTGGGGGTGAGGCCGCGGCGGGCGCACCAGCGGGCGAGGTAGCGCGAGTACGGGCTGATGCAGTACGTGGTGAAGAAGCCGTCGCGCGCCTTCACGGCCGACTTGAGGCGGACCGCCTCGTCGTCGACGGCGGCGACGGCCTGCCGTGCCTCGTTGCGGGCCTGCGGGTCGGCCGGGACCTCGGCGACCAGACTGCCCAGTTCGGGGCGGTGCACGTCGACGCCGTCGGCGTCGAGGGCGGCGACGACCCGGTCGGCGAGGCTGTCGACGATGCTGTCGGCGTATTCCACGCTCGGCCTCGCCGGCGCGGGAGCACCCCCGTGGGCGGTGCCGGCGCTCGCCGAGTTCTCCCTGGCCATCG
Source organism: Streptomyces zaehneri (assembly GCF_032248645.1). Classification (NCBI taxonomy): domain Bacteria; kingdom Bacillati; phylum Actinomycetota; class Actinomycetes; order Kitasatosporales; family Streptomycetaceae; genus Streptomyces; species Streptomyces zaehneri. The sequence continues at coordinate 51,473 of NZ_JASTTJ010000003.1, read as the reverse complement.
CGCGGGTCAGGGCCTGCCGGCCGGCCGGCTGCGCGGTCACCGCGCCCGGGATCGCGCCGAGCGGGAAACGCGGGTCGGTGAGGCCGAGGCGCAGCGCGTGCTCGTGACCCACGAAGCGGGCGTCCACGACGGCGACGCGCTGGTCACCGGGGACGGCGGCGAGGAGGGCCTCGGCGTCACCGGCGTCGGAGGCGGTCCGGACGTCGAAGCCGAGGGACCGCAGATCGCCCTCGATCGACGATCCGGGGACCGGCGAGCCGGTGAGGATGGCGGTCGACAACCGAACTCACTCCCTGGGTCCGGCGCGTTCACGCCGGTCATGTACACGATGGATGCGCCCCTGGGCCGCACCGGCGACTTCACCGGTGGCCGCACCAGGCGGGCGGCATGTCGGCAGAGGCTATCGGATGCCGGGAACACCGTGTTCACCGCCCGTTCAGGCAGGTCGACGCAGTCCGGCAGCACGGCTTGAACTCGGCTTGAACCGGCCTTTGCCGAGATCATCATCGGTGATCGGCGGCCCGGGCGACAAACCGCGCCCCCAAGAGCCGACATCCAGGACATTGTCCACCGGGCCGGGGCGTCCGTACCGGTCGGGACGGGAACTTCCGGCATGACATGGGTCATCACCGCCGGAACGGATACATCGCAGACTTCGGGGCATCGCGGGCACAGGGCGATCGGGGCATCGGGGCACAGGGCGCTTCCGGCACGGGTGCCACGACCGGGGGGACGACCGGGCAGGGGAACGCGTCGCCGTGGCCGGGCGCCTTCCCGCCGCGCGCCGGGTCCACGGCCGCACGCCCGCCGGGCAACAGCTGGGGATGCCCTGACCTGCGATTCGTTTCCGCAGGTCAGGGCACATGACAACGGTGTTCAGTGCCGCGTTGCCGGATACCCCCCACCCGTAGTTCACTGTGATCGCGGGGCAGATCGCGACGGCCCACGACGGACCACAGAAGGGCTGCTTCCATGGGGGCTGGGCACGACCACGGCCATACGCACACCCACGTGCCGGCCACCGCCACGGCGGCGTACCGGGGCAGGTTGCGCGTCGCACTGTCGATCACGCTCGGCGTCATGGTCGTCGAGATCGTCGGCGGGGTGCTCGCGGACTCCCTCGCACTGGTCGCGGACGCCGCGCACATGGCGACGGACGCGCTGGGCCTCGGGATGGCGCTGCTCGCCATCCATTTCGCGGGCCGGCCGCCGAGCGCGAACCGCACCTTCGGACTGGCCCGCGCCGAGATCCTCGCGGCCCTCGCCAACTGTCTGCTGCTGCTCGGCGTGGGCGGCTACGTCCTGTACGAGGCGGTCCAGCGGTTCTTCACTCCCGCCGCCACCGAGGGCGGGCTGATGATCTGGTTCGGCGGGATCGGCCTGGTCGCGAACATGGTCTCGATGTCGCTGCTGATCCGCGGCCAGTCGGAGAGCCTGAACGTGCGCGGGGCGTTCCTGGAGGTGGCGGCGGACGCGCTGGGGTCGGTGGCGGTGCTGATCTCGGCGGTGGTGATCCTGACCACCGGCTGGCAGACCGCCGACCCGATCGCCTCGCTCGTCATCGGCCTCATGATCGTGCCGCGCACCCTGAAGCTGCTGCGCGAGACGCTCGACGTGCTGCTGGAATCGGCTCCCAAGGACGTCGACATGGCGGAGGTGCGGTCCCACATACTCGCCCTGGACGGGGTGGAGGACGTGCACGATCTGCACGCGTGGACCATCACCTCCGGGATGCCGGTGCTGTCGGCGCACGTGGTGGTGCGCTCGGACGTACTGAACGCGATCGGCCACGAGAAGATGCTGCACGAGCTCCAGGGCTGCCTGGGCCACCACTTCGACGTGGAGCACTGCACCTTCCAGCTGGAGCCGAGCGGGCACGCGGAACACGAGGCGCGACTCTGCCACTGAGCGTGCACCGGTCTGCCACTGAGCGTGCACCGGCCGTCCGCACCGCATGATCCGCACAGACGTTCCGGACGGTTCCCCGCGCCCGGCGCCGGGCAAGATCACCTACCGGGCCCCTTGCCGCGCGGGACAGGCGCGCTTGCGCGTGAAGTGCCGGGAGTGCCGGACGCGTACGGCAGACTGGGGACGCGAGGACCGATGCTAAGGATGGGTATGCCGATCACACCTGCCACCGCGACACAGACGTCGTCGAACGGCACCGCGGACGCGATCTTGCTGGAGCTGGTCGACGAGAACGGCGTCACGATCGGCACCGCGGAGAAGCTGGCCGCCCATCAGCCGCCGGGGCAGCTGCACCGCGCCTTCTCCGTGTTCCTCTTCGACGAGCGGGGCCGGCTGCTGCTCCAGCGGCGGGCGCTCGGCAAATACCACTCCCCCGGTGTGTGGTCCAACACCTGCTGCGGTCACCCCTACCCCGGTGAGGCGCCGTTCGCGGCGGCCGCGCGGCGCACCTTCGAGGAGCTCGGGGTCTCCCCGTCACTGCTCGCCGAGGCGGGAACGGTCCGCTACAACCACCCGGACCCGGAGTCGGGTCTGGTCGAGCAGGAGTACAACCACCTGTTCGTGGGGCTGGTGCAGTCCCCGCTGCGGCCGGACGCGGAGGAGGTCGGCGACACGGCCTTCGTGACGCCGGCCGAGCTGGCGGAGCGGCACGCCGGGGACACGTTCTCGGCCTGGTTCATGACCGTGCTGGACGCGGCACGCCCGGCGGTCAGGGAGCTGACGGGGCCGTCGGCCGGCTGGTGACCCTCAGGGCACCCGCACGGGCTTGAGCGGCAGGGCGGCCCAGATCACCTTGCCGCCGCCCGACGTGTGCTCGACGTCGCAGACCCCGCCCGCCTCCAGGGTGATCTCCCGCACCAGCAGCAGTCCACGGCCGCCCGTGCGGCCGTGGTCGGCCTCCAGGGCGGTCGGACGGTAGGGGTGGTTGTCCTCCACCGACACCCGCACCCACTCGGCCCCGACCGCCACCTCCACGGCGAGCACCGGCGACAGCACCGCCGCGTGCCGGACGGCGTTGGTCACCAGTTCGGAGACGATCAGCAGGAGCCCTTGGGCCAGGTCGTCGGAGACCGGCACACCCTGGCGGTACAGCAGGTCCCGCACGGCGTGTCGCGCCTGCGGGACCGAGGCGTCCACGGCGGGCGCGGTGAAGCGCCAGACGCCTTCGTAGGGCAGCGGCCGGGGCACGGCTTCCGCAGAGGATGCGGAGGGTTCGCCCGGGGCGCCCTCTGGGCGTGGGTCGGGCCCGCGCCCTTGATCGTCCATCGTCCGGTCGCCACCCTCGCGCTCGATTGTCACCACACGTGCAGTGTTGGTACCGAGGCCCTCCCCTCCGGATGACTGAACAGAAGTCAGCAGTTATCGAACGTTTCCGACCGGACCCGAATGACGGAGTCGACGGCGGGACCGTTTTCTGTCCGCTCCGCGCCGACTTCGCGCACTCTTCGGGTTGTACGGGTTCGGCGGCGCCGCTCCTCCCCTTTGGCCGTCATTGGTTCCCTTTGGTCGGCTCTGGTGCCCTTTGCCGCCGGTGTCGTGCCTCTCACATCGGCCGTTCCGATCACGCGGACGAGCCGGTGGTTAGCATCCGGGGCATGGAGCCCGATCTGCTGCACGGCGTCACCGACGCGGTCGCCACCGTCGTCCTGCACCACCCGGCGAAGCGCAACGCCATGACAGCCGCGATGTGGGCGGCGCTGCCCCCGTTGCTCGACACCCTGGCCGCCGACCCGGCGGTGCGGGCGCTGGTGCTGACCGGCGCGGGCGGCACCTTCTGCGCGGGGGCCGACATCTCCACGCTCCGGGAGTCGCCGCAGGAGGCGCAGGAGCTGGCGGGGCGTGCCGAGGAGGCCCTGGCGGCGTTCCCGAGGCCGACCCTGGCGGCGGTCCGCGGGCACTGCGTCGGCGGTGGCGCCCAGCTCGCCGCGGCCTGCGACCTGCGGTTCGCCGAGGAGGGCGCGCAGTTCGGGGTGACGCCGGCGAAGCTCGGGATCGTCTACCCGTCCACCGCCACCCGGCGCCTGGTCTCCCTGGTCGGCCCGGCCACCGCCAAGTACCTGCTGTTCTCAGGGGAGTTGATCGACACCGAGCGGGCGCTGCGCACCGGCCTGGTCGACGAGGTGCTGCCCGTCGACGGACTCGAGGAGCGGGTCGCGGAGTTCACCCGCGTGCTGGTGTCCCGCTCGCAGCTGACGCAGGCCGCCGCCAAGGAGTTCGCGAACGGCCGCGGGGACCGGGACGCCCACTGGAGCGCCCAGGCGCGCGGCAGCGGCGACACCGCGGAGGGCGTCGCCGCGTTCCTGGAGCGCAGGGAGCCGCGCTTCACCTGGACTACGTCAGGATGAAGCGGCTGCGGGCCCGCAGCTTCTCCACGAGGTGGGCGGGTGCCTTGTGCGGGGCGCCGGCGTCGTAGGGCGGCTGGGGGTCGTACTCCGTGCCCAGTTGGACGGACCGGGCATGGTCGTCCCCCGCGATCCGGCCGAGCAGGGCGAGTCCCATGTCGATGCCGGACGAGACGCCCGCCGCGGTGACGTACTTGCCGTCGAAGACGACGCGTTCGCCGGTCGGCTCGACACCGAACGCCTCGAGCCGGTCCAGGGCCAGCCAGTGGGAGGTGGCCCGGCGGCCTTCGAGGAGACCCGCGGCGGCGAGCAGCAGGGAGCCGGAGCACACGGACGTCGTCCAGGTGCTGGTGGCGTCGGCGGCCCGGAGCCAGTCGAGCAGGGGCTCGTGCTCCATCAGCGCGCTCTGGCCGGGCCCCCCGGAGACGATCACGATGTCGGGGGCCGGGACCTCGGACAGCGCCCGGTCGGCGGTGACGGCCAGGAAGCCGGTCTCCGTGCGGACGGGCCCCCTCTTCTCGGCCACGAAGACGGTCTCCGCGCCCGGGGCGCGCGAGAGCATCTCGTACGGGCCCACGACGTCGAGGGCGGTGAAGCGGTCGTAGACGACGACGGCGATCTGCATGGGTTCCTCTCAGCGGGCGGAAGGGGCTTCAGTGCACGGGCGCGGGACGGAACCGGCGGCGGTACTCCGCCGGGGGCGTTCCGAGCGCCTTGACGAAGGCGCGCCGCATGGCCTCGGGGGTGCCGTAGCCGCTGGCGCGGGAGATCTCCTCGACGCCGTCGGCCGTGTCCTCGAGCAGGCGGCGGGCGTGCTCCAGGCGGACCCGGTCGACATAGCGGCCGGGCGTCATGCCGGTCTCGTCGCGGAACGCGCGGGAGAAGTGGCGCGGGGAGAGCAGGGCGCGGGCGGCGAGCGACTCGACGCTCAGGTCGGCGGCGGGGTGCTCGGTGATCCAGTGCTGGACCTCCCGCAGGGGGGCGCGCTCGGCCGTCTGGGCGGCCAGCTGCGCACTGAACTGGGCCTGGTTCCCGGGCCGGCGCAGAAAGACGACCAGGTGCCGGGCGATGGTCAGCGCCGCGTCACGGCCGAGGTCCGCCTCGACCAGGGCGAGGGCCAGGTCGATGCCGGAGGTGACGCCGGCCGAGGTGTGGACGTGCCCGTCCCGGACGTAGATCGGATCGGGGTCGACCCGCACGGCCGGGTGGTCGCGGGCGAGCCGCTCGCAGTACGCCCAGTGGGTCGTCGCCCGTCGGCCGTCCAGCAGACCCGCGGCGGCGAGCAGGGTCGCGCCGGTGCAGACCGAGACGAGGCGCTCCGCGCGCGGGGCGTGCACGCGCAGCCAGTCCGTCAGCGGCGCGGTGTCCGGGCGGCGGGTGCCATGGCCGCCGGGGACGAGCAGCGTGTGCGGGACGCACGCGCGCGTGAGGGCCTCGTCCGGTACCAGGGTCAGCCCGCTGGAGGTGCGCACGGGAGCGCCGTCCAGGGAGGCCGTACGGATCCGGTAGGTGCCCGGGGTGTGCCGCTCGGCGCCCGCGAAGACCTCCAGGGGGCCGGTCACGTCGAGACTCTGGACCCCGTCGAAGAGCACGATGAGCACGGTGGGAACGGTTCGCTGCGGCATGGGGAGGATTCTTCGCGGGCGGGACGTACGGCGGCAATGACGGGTTCCCCACCTTTCCTGCCACGACCCGCCGGCATGGCCCGACGATCTCGAGGTACCCGGTCCTTCTCGGCCAAAGCGGCCGGGCGACGAAGAACGCCAGACGAAGAACGAAAAGGGGAAGCTCGTGTTCCGTGCGATCGCAGACGTCCTGCGCCAGATCGGTGGCGCCGTCGCCACCGTGGTGACGCTGCCTTTCCGGGCGCTGGCCCGGCTCTTCGGCGGGGCCTCGGGCTCCACCAGGAGCCGCAGGGCCTGATGGCCGCGCCCTGATCCCCGAGTGTCGGTGTCACCTGCCACAATTGCCGCGCAACCTCAGTGGAGAAGGCGGTACGGGATCGTGACGACACCCGGGTCCATCGAAGTAGGGTCCATCGAAGGCAGGATCGCCGAGGAACTCGGCGTACGGCAGCGGCAGGTGAAGGCCGCCGTGGAGCTGCTCGACGGCGGCTCGACGGTGCCCTTCATCGCCCGCTACCGCAAGGAAGCGACCGAGATGCTCGACGACGCGCAGCTGCGCACGATCGAGGAGCGGCTGCGCTACCTGCGGGAGCTGGAGGAGCGGCGGACGGCGATCCTGGAGTCGGTGGGCGAGCAGGGCAAGCTCACCGACGCGCTCCGGGCGCAGATCCTCGGCGCCGAGACCAAGGCGCGGCTGGAGGACATCTACCTGCCGTACAAGCCCAAGCGGCGCACCAAGGCGCAGATCGCGCGGGAGGCGGGCCTCGAACCGCTCGCGGAGGGGCTGCTCGGCGACCCGTCGGTCGATCCGCTCGCGGCGGCCGCCGCGTTCGTCGACGCCGACAAGGGCGTCGCCGATCCGCAGGCCGCTCTGGACGGCGCGCGGGCGATCCTCACCGAGCGGTTCTCGGAGGACGCCGACCTGATCGGCGAGCTGCGCGAGCGCATGTGGGGGCGCGGGCGGCTCGCCGCCAAGGTGCGCGACGGCAAGGAGGAGGCGGGCGCGAAGTTCGCCGACTACTTCGACTTCGCCGAGCCGTTCACCGCGCTGCCCTCGCACCGCGTCCTGGCGATGCTGCGCGGCGAGAAGGAGGAGGTCCTCGACCTCGTCCTGGAGCCGGAGGAGCCCTCCGAGCAGCCCGGTCCCTCGTCGTACGAGGGGATCGTGGCGCGCCGGTTCGACATCTCCGACCGCGGCCGGCCGGGCGACAAGTGGCTCACGGACACCGTCCGCTGGGCCTGGCGCACCCGCATCCTCGTCCATCTCGGCATCGACCTGCGGCTGCGGCTGCGGACGGCCGCCGAGGACGAGGCCGTGAACGTCTTCGCCGCCAACCTCCGCGACCTGCTGCTCGCCGCCCCGGCCGGCACGCGCGCGACGCTGGGCCTGGACCCCGGCTTCCGTACGGGCGTGAAGGTCGCCGTCGTGGACGCGACCGGCAAGGTCGTCGCCACCGACGTGATCTACCCGCACGTCCCGGCGAACAAGTGGGACGAGGCGATCGCCAAGCTCGCGCGGCTGGCGAAGGAGCACACGGTCGACCTGGTCGCCATCGGCAACGGCACGGCGTCCCGCGAGACCGACAAGCTCGCCGGTGAACTCATCACCCGGCACCCGGAGCTGAATCTCACCAAGGTGATGGTGTCGGAGGCGGGGGCCTCGGTGTACTCGGCCTCCGCCTTCGCCTCCCAGGAGCTGCCGGACATGGACGTGTCGCTGCGCGGCGCCGTGTCGATCGCGCGCCGGCTCCAGGACCCGCTCGCCGAGCTGGTGAAGATCGACCCCAAGTCGATCGGTGTCGGCCAGTACCAGCACGACCTGTCCGAGGTGAAGCTGTCGCGTTCGCTGGACGCGGTGGTGGAGGACTGTGTGAACGGCGTGGGCGTGGACGTCAACACGGCCTCGGCGCGGCTCCTGTCACGGGTGTCCGGCATCTCCTCCGGACTCGCCGAGAACATCGTGGCGCACCGGGACGCCAACGGGCCGTTCACCTCCCGTTCCGAGCTGAAGAAGGTGGCCCGGCTCGGCCCGAAGGCGTACGAGCAGTGCGCGGGCTTCCTGCGCATCCGCGGCGGCAGCGACCCGCTGGACTCCTCCAGCGTGCACCCGGAGGCGTACCCGGTGGTGCGGCGCATGGTGAAGACCTCCGGCCAGGAGGTGGCGTCCCTCATCGGCAACACGGGTGTGCTGCGCTCGCTGCGGCCGACGGACTTCGTGGACGAGACGTTCGGTCTGCCGACCGTCACGGACATCCTCAAGGAGCTGGAGAAGCCCGGGCGCGACCCGCGGCCCGCCTTCAAGACGGCCACCTTCAAGGAGGGCGTGGAGAAGATCTCCGACCTGTCCTCGGGGATGGTCCTGGAGGGGGTCGTGACGAACGTGGCGGCCTTCGGGGCGTTCATCGACGTCGGTGTCCACCAGGACGGCCTGGCGCACGTGTCCGCGCTGTCGAAGACGTTCGTCAAGGACCCCAGGGACGTCGTCAAGCCCGGCGACATCGTCAAGGTGAAGGTCCTCGACGTCGACATCCCGCGCAAGCGGATCTCGCTGACGCTGCGGCTGGACGACGAGGCGGCCCCGCAGGGCGGTCAGGGCCAGTCCTCCGGCGGGGGCCGGCCGCAGCGGAGCGGCGGGCGGCCGCCGCAGCAGCGGCAGCAGGGCGGCCAGCGCGGCGGAGGTGCCGGCGGCGGAGGTTCGCGCCAGGCTCCCCCTCCGGGCAACAGCGCGATGGCCGACGCACTGCGCCGAGCGGGCCTCGTCGACCCCAAGAAGGGCAGGCGCTGACAGCGCCGCACGACACCGGGGCCCGGCCCGCCGGGCCCCGGCAGTCCTCGGCACTCCTCGGCTGTCCCCGTGGAACGGGGACCCGCCTCGGGGTGCCTAGCGCTCGGTCACCTTGCCGTCCGCGACCTCCAGGCGACGCGTGACATGGACCGCGTCCAGCATGCGCCGGTCGTGGGTGACCAGGAGCAGCGTGCCCTCGTAGGCGTCGAGGGCCGACTCCAGCTGCTCGATGGCAGGGAGATCCAGGTGGTTCGTCGGCTCGTCGAGGACGAGGAGGTTGACGCCCCGGCCCTGGAGCAGCGCGAGGGCCGCGCGGGTGCGCTCGCCGGGTGACAGGGTGGCCGCCGCACGCGTGACGTGGTCCGACTTCAGGCCGAACTTGGCCAGCAGGGTGCGCACCTCGGCCGGTTCGGTGTCGGGTACGGCCGCGCGGAACGCGTCCAGCAGGGACTCGGGGCCGTGGAACAGCTGCCGCGCCTGGTCGACCTCGCCCACCAGGACGCCCGAGCCCAGGGTGGCCTGTCCGGCGTCCAGCGGGAGGCGGCCGAGGAGCGCGCCGAGGAGGGTCGACTTGCCCGCGCCGTTCGCGCCGGTGACCGCGACGCGGTCCGCCCAGTCGATCTGGAGGGACACCGGCCCGAAGGTGAAGTCGCCGCGTCGCACCTCGGCCTCGCGCAGGGTGGCGACCACCGCGCCGGAGCGGGGCGCGGACGCGATCTCCATGCGCAGTTCCCACTCCTTGCGCGGCTCCTCGACGGTCTCCAGGCGTTCGATCATGCGCTGGGTCTGGCGGGCCTTCGCGGCCTGCTTCTCGCTGGCCTCGCTGCGGAACTTGCGGCCGATCTTGTCGTTGTCGTTGGCCGCCTTGCGGCGCGCGTTCTTCACGCCCTTGTCCATCCAGGAGCGCTGGGTCTGGGCGCGGTCCTGGAGGGCCGCCTTCTTGTCGGCGTACTCCTCGAAGTCCTCGCGGGCGTGCCGGCGGGCCACGTCCCGCTCCTCCAGGTAGGCGTCGTAGCCGCCCCCGTAGAGGTTGATCTGCTGCTGGGCGAGGTCGAGTTCGAGGACCTTGGTGACCGTGCGGGTGAGGAACTCGCGGTCGTGGCTGACGACGACGGTGCCGGCGCGCAGCCCCTTCACGAAGCGTTCCAGGCGCTCCAGACCGTCGAGGTCGAGGTCGTTGGTCGGCTCGTCGAGGAGGAAGACGTCGTAGCGCGAGAGGAGGAGGGAGGCGAGGCCCGCGCGGGCGGCCTGACCGCCGGACAGGGAGGTCATCGGCTGGTCGAGGCCGACTCCGAGGCCGAGCGAGTCGGTGACCTCCTCGGCGCGCTCGTCGAGGTCGGCGCCGCCGAGGTCGAGCCAGCGCTCGAGGCTGGTCGCGTAGGCGTCGTCGGCGCCGGGCGCTCCGTCGACCAGGGCCTGGGTGGCCTCGTCCATGGTGCGCTGGGCCTCGGCGACGCCGGTGCGGCGGGCGAGGAAGTCCCGCACGCTCTCACCGGGGCGGCGCTCCGGTTCCTGGGGCAGATGGCCGACGCTCGCGGTCGGCGGGGAGAGCCTGAGCTCGCCCTGCTCGGGGGTGGTGAGCCCGGCGAGCAGCTTCAGCAGGGTGGACTTGCCCGCGCCGTTGGCACCGACCAGCCCGATCACGTCCCCGGGGGCGACGACGAGGTCGAGCCCGGAGAAGAGGGAGCGGTCGCCGTGGCCGGCGGCGAGGTTCTTGGCGACGAGAGTGGCAGTCATCAGGTCGTAGATCCTAGTGGCCGTCCGGGGGTGCGGTCGCGCCGGATTCCCCGCGATCTCGCTGTCCGGCGGTGCGGTCGGTTAACGTCCGGACGTGGACACTCGGTTGAGCGGCGATGTGATCGTGGTCGGCGGCGGGGTCATCGGGCTGGCGACGGCCGTCGTGCTCGCCGAGCGTGGCCCGCGGGTCCGGGTCTGGACGCGCGACCCGGTCGAGCGGACGACCTCGGCGGTGGCCGGCGCGCTGTGGTGGCCGTACCACATCGAGCCGATGGCGCGGGCGCGCGCGTGGGCGCTGCGCTCGCTGGAGATCTACGAGGAGCTCGCCGAGCGGCCCGGGGAGACCGGGGTGCGCCTGGTCGACGGGATCCTGGGCGAGACGGACCTGGACGAGGTCGAGGGCTGGGCGGCGGGGCGGCTGGCCGGGCTGCGCCGGACGACGGCGCGTGAGTACGGCGCCGGGCCCGGCGTCCGGGCCCGGCTGCCGCTGATCGACATGTCGGTCCATCTGCCCTGGCTCCGGCAGCGGCTGCTGCGGGCGGGCGGCACGGTCGAGGAGCGCACGGTGACCGACCTGGCTCAGGCCGAGGCGCCGGTGGTGGTGAACTGCACGGGGCTGGACGCCGGGCGGCTGGCGGCGGACCCGTCGGTGCGGCCCGTACGGGGGCAGCTCGTCGTCGTGGAGAACCCCGGCCTCGACACCTGGCTCGTCTCCACCGGTCGGGACGGCGAGATCGCCTACCTGTTCCCGCACGCCGGGCAGCTGCTGCTGGGCGGTACCGCACAGGACGACGTGTGGTCGCTGGAGCCGGATCCGAAGGTGGCCGAGGCGATCGTGCGGCGCTGCGCGGCCCTGCGGCCGGAGGTCGCCGGAGCGCGGATCCTGGCGCACCGGGTCGGGCTGCGGCCGGTCCGGGGCACGGTTCGGCTGGAGCGGGCGGAGCTGCCGGACGGGCGCACGCTGGTGCACCACTACGGGCACGGCGGGGCGGGCGTCACGGTGGCGTGGGGCTGCGCGGAGGAGGCGGCCGGGCTGGTGCTCACGGCCGCCTCCTGACCCGCGGGCGGTGTTACGGGATCCGGTACGGGTGGTGCGGTGTCCGTACGCCGTCCAGGGACCGGGCGTCGGTGGTGGCGGCCGCCGCCGATCCGGACGTGGCGCGGGCGAAGGCGTCGGCGCCTCCGACGAACGGGACCCGGGCCGAGGTGCGGGACAGGTCCAGGGTGAGGGTGGGGGTGTCGGCGGGCGGGTCGATGAGGTCCTTGTCGGTGCCCGCGACGATCAGTGCGAGCCGGTGACCGGCCGGGACGACATGGTCGGTGGCCGCGAGGTCGAGGGTGAGGGTGTACGCCCTGCCCGGGGTGAGCGCAACGCCCTTGCCGGGGTCGGCGTAGGTGCCGAGGTCGGCCCAGCCGCGGCTGACGACCGTCTGACCGACGTCGGCGGTACGGGCGGCGGTCTCCCGGAAGCAGGCGCTGTCGCCCGTGGTGCTCGCGCCCCAGCAGGTGCGGTCGGTGAGCGTGCTGATGCCCTCGCCGCTCGCCGCGTAGTCGCGGATGGTGTCGGGGCCGAGGTCGACGAGGACGGCGCTCAGGTGGGCCGTCGCGGTGGTGGGCGTGGCGGTGACGGTGACCTGGGAGGAGCCGGAAAGGCGCAGGTCACGGGTGAGGGGCCCGGTGGCGAATCCGGCCTTGTCGGGGGTCGGGGTGTCGATCCGCGCGGCCCACTCGGTCTCGCTCAGCCGCGGGTCGTCGGTGAAGACCGCGGTGCCCCTGCCCTTGCGCAGGCCGAGGGTGCCGACGCCGGGCCGGTCGCCGGTGGAGGGGCGCAGGGTCGCGGTCCGGGTGCCGTGCGGCGGCCAGACGGTGGAGGTGACCCACTGGTCGGGGTGGCGTTCGATGTCGGCCATGGGTTCGCGGTCGATGCCGTTGTCGTAGCCGAGGAGTTCGTGGTCGAACCAGCGGTGCAGGGTGTCCACCCAGGCGGCGCGGCGGAAGTCGAAGGGGTCGACGTGGCCGGTTCGGGAGAGCCAGATCTTGCGCTCGACCCCGTTCTTCGCCAGGGCGTCCCACCACTGGCCGAGGTGCTTGGTGCGGACGTTGAGGTCCTGCAGGCCGTGGATGAGGAACACGCTCGCCTTCACCTTGCGCGCGTCCTGGACGTAGTCGCGCTCGGTCCACAGCGACGTCAGGTCGCCGGTGCGCGGGGCCTCGTCGACGAGTCTTTGCTGGACGGCGGCGCACTTGGCGCGGGCTTCGGGGCTGTCGACGTAGTCGGAGAGCCAGTCGGGCCCGGAGCCGTAGAGGGGGGCGCCCTGGGCGAAGTAGTAGTCGTACCAGGAGGAGATGGCGGCGATCGGGACGATGGTCTTCAGGCCCTTCACGCCGGTGGCGGCCACGCCGTTGGCTATGGTGCCGTCCCAGCTCTTGCCGATCATGCCGGTTCTGCCGTTGGTCCAGCCCGCCTTGGCGGTCGTCGTGCCGGTGCGGGTGGTGTACGCCCTGGCCCGGCCGTTCAGCCAGTCGACGACGGCCTTGGCGGACCGGATGTCGGAGCGTCCCCCGACGTCGGCACAGCCGTCGGAGCGGTTGGTGCCGGCCAGGTCCACGCCGACGAAGGCGTAGCCGCGCGGCACGAAGTAGTTGTCGTAGAAAAGCGGCATCTGCACGACGTTTCCGGCGGCGTCGTACGTCTTGCGCTGGCTGTCGTTGCCGCGTCCGCAGCAGGAGTAGTAGGGGCTGGCGTCCATGATGACGGGCACCTTGCGGCCCTGTGCGGCGGGTTCGCGGGGGCGGACGATGTCGACGGCGACGCGGTCCGTCCTCCCGTCGCGGTCGCCGTCGAGTCCGGTGTCGACCCAGACGGCCTCACGGACGGCGTTCTCGTACGAATACACGGGCCGGCTCTCGCGCGGGGCGCTGTGGGCCGCGGCCGGGGTGAGGAAGGCGGCCACCAGGAGGGTGATGGCGGCGGTCGCGAGCGGTCTCCAGGTCGTGAAGCGCATGCGTGTCGACATGCGCGGGACGGTACCCGGGTCAACTCCCGTGCAGAAGAGGGCAGCTGTGGGTCCGCTGTGGCCGGAAGGCGCCCCTGCCCAGGGGCTGCCGATGACGGCCGAATGGCGATCGTGTGACAGCGGTGGCGGTGGGCAGGCCCTGGGACACAGGGAGTCAATAGGCTCCGAACAGACCGCGTGACTATACGACTTGGAGCTTTCGTGCACCGCAGAATCATCGCGCCGGGCGCACTCGCTGCCGCGTCCGTGTTGCTGGCGATCCCGGCATCGGCCGCGAGCGCCTCCCCCGGCGCCCCGGGCATCGGCGACCCCTACTACCCGGCGTACGGCAACGGCGGATACGACGTCTCCCACTACGACCTGCGGCTGAAGTACCAGCCGGCCACGGACGAGTTGGAGGGGACGGCGACGATCCTGGCGAAGACCACCCAGGACCTGTCCCGGTTCGATCTGGACTTCCTGCTCGACGTGAGCGAGGTACGGGTCAACGGCGCCCTGGCGGCGTTCACGGCCTCGGGCGAGCACGAGCTGGAGATCACGCCGAAGACGCCGCTGGCGAAGGGCGCGACGGTCACGGTCGTGGTGCGGTACAGCGGAATCCCGTCGTCGAAGCAGGCGTACGGCTTCACCAGTTGGCACCGCACCGCGGACGGCGGGGTCGGCGCCAACGAGCCCGAAGCGGCCTGGTGGTGGTTCCCCAGCAACGACCACCCGCTCGACAAGGCCACCTACGACGTGTCGGTGCTGGTGCCCGACGGCTCGCAGGCCATCTCCAACGGAACGCTCCAGTCGACGAGTTCACGACTGGGCTGGACCCGCTACAACTGGCGCTCCAACAAGCCGCAGGCCACCTATCTGGCCACCCTCGCCGTCGGGAGGTTCGACCTCTCGACCGGGACGACCGAGAGCGGGATCCCGGTCGTGAACGCCTACAGCAAGGACCTGGGCGACAACGCCGGCGCGGCGCGGGCGAGCATCGAGCGGACCGGCGAGATCGCCGACTGGCTCAGCGGGTACTTCGGGCCGTATCCCTTCGACGCGCTCGGCGGGTACGTGCCGAACACGAACACCGGATACGCGCTGGAGACGCAGACCCGGCCCTTCTACAGCCCCCGGCAGTTCGCGAACGGCTCCAACGTCTCCGTGGTCGTGCACGAGTTGGCGCACCAGTGGTACGGCGACTACGTGTCCGTGGCGGGGTGGAAGGACATCTGGCTGAACGAGGGCTTCGCCCGGTACGCGCAGTGGCTGTGGTCCGAGCACGAGGGCGAGGGCACGGCGCGGGAACTCGCGGACTACGTGTACGCCTCGCACCCGGCCGACGACGCGTTCTGGACGGTGAAGCCCGGCGACCCGGGCGCGGCGAACCAGTTCGACATCGCCGTCTACGACCGGGGCGCGCTGGCGGTCCAGGCGCTGCGAGGCGAGATCGGCGACGACGCCTTCTTCGCCGTCCTGAAGGGCTGGCCGAAGCAGCACGCGTACGGCAACGCGAGCGTCGCCGACCTCCAGAAGTACGCCGAGCAGATCTCCGGGAAGGAACTGGGCTCCCTGTTCGACACCTGGCTGTTCCGGCCGGCGAAGCCGGCCGCGCCCGCGGCACGGACGGCGTCGATCGCGAAGGCGTCGGCCGCTCCCGCGCAGCCGAAGTCCTGGAAGAGGATCGCGGCGACGAACGACGTGCACGAGCACTGAGCCTGGTCGCCGCCCGCTGCCGCCGGACTCCGCACTCCCGCCTGACGCGGGGGCACCTGGCCCGGGCCGGCGCTACCTCCCGGTGGCCGCCGCCCGGGCCAGAAGTGCGTGGCGCGACAGGGCGGCGCTCTCCGTGGCCGGCACCGTGCAGGCGTACGCGCCGGCCAGCGCGCCGTACTCGGCGCACCGGTGCGGCGGCTCGCCGCCCAGCCTGCCGAAGAGGAAGGCGGACGCGAAGGCGTCCCCCGCTCCGTTGGAGTCGACCACCGGGCCGGGCGGGACGGCGGCCGGGACGTGGGTCAGCTCGCCGTCGGTGAGCAGATGGGCGCCCTTGGCGCCGGCCGTCGCGACGACCACCTCGGCGCGGCCCCGCTCCGCGATACGGCGCATGGCCGTCTCCGGGTCGGTCAGGGCGGTCACGGAGACGAAGACGACGTCCGCCTCGTAGGCGAAGGCCTCGTGGTAGGGGTTCTCCCCGTCCCAGTTGTGCAGGTCCGTGGAGATGCCGACGCCCGCCTCGCGCAGTACGGGCAGGGCCTCGGCGCAGGGATGGGTGATGGACACGTGCGCGTGGCGGCTCGCGGCGGCGAGGCGCCGCAGGGTGTCCTCGGGGAAGCGGTCGTCCGGGCGCCCGCGGCTGTTGTCGTACAGCGACAGCCGCCGCCCGTCCGGGCCGACCAGGTTGACCGCCCGCTTGGTCCCGGCGGGCTGCGGGACGGCGGTGAGGGCGATGCCCTTGTCCCGGTGCAGGCCGCGCACCAGGTCTCCCTCGGGGTCGTCGCCCAGGAAGTCGAGGTGGTGGGTGCGCAGACCGAGGGCGGCGAGGCCCAGGGCGACGAAGTCGCCGGTCTGTCCGGCGCGGGCGCGGATACCGCCGTCGATCATGTAGCTGTCGGCGTACGGGAGCGGCAGCTCCGGTACGTACACGATCGTGTCGACGCCCGCCCCGCCCAGGACCAGGACGTCGATGTCCTCGGCGTGCTCGATGTTCCCGGTATCCGTGCTCTCGGTATCCGTGCTCTCGGTGCTCGCGCTCCCGGTGGTCGCTTCGTCGGCGCTCATGGGCGCTGCCCCTCCCCGTGGTCGTACACCGTCACCGCGACGCCCCGCTCGACCAGCCGCCCGGTGACGAGCGGTTCGACGCGGGACCACTTGCCGCCGGCCAGACCGCAGCCTATCCGGGGCATGTGCACCGACGCGCCGAGTTCGATCGCGTGGTCGGCGAGGCGGGCCAGGGCGGTGTCGATGGCCGGGTAGCGCACGGGGACACCCTTGCTGCCCGTCCGGGTGCCGCGCTGACCGATCATGTTGGCGACCCACACGTCGGGCTGCACCCGGACGAGCTGAAGCGCGCCCAGGCCGAAGTCGTTCGAGGCGCGCTCGCGGTGCCAGGCACGGTAGGCGGCCTCCGGCTCCGGCCAGCGGCGGGACAGCGCCAGGACGAAGCCCTTCCCCCATCCCCCGAGGTCGTTGCAGACATGGGCGATCACCTTGACGCCCTTCACCGAGGGAACGGTGGCGTCGCCCCGGACGTAAGTGATCTCCGACATGACGCCACCGTAGGCGATGCCACCGACAGTGGCTCCGGCCTGCTGCTTCGCCCGCCGCCCGACGAGGACGACGGGCATCGTGCCGTGCGGGAGGAGTCCGCCGTGGTCCGTGATCACGCTCGGGCCGCGCGGCAGCCCCCCGGGGGCAGCGGCGGTCATGCGATGGTCCACGTCACAGCGCGCCGCTTCGCACACGGTGTCCACCAGGGTCCGCCGGTTTCACAGCACCGGTGTGACAGCGATACTGCTGCACATGACGATCGAGACCGAGGATCCGGCCCTCACGGTCGACGAGCTGGCCGCGCGGGCGGGGGTCACGGTACGGACGGTGCGGTTCTACGGCACCAAGGGGCTGCTGCCTCCGCCGGTCATCGGTCCGCGCCGGGTGGGGCACTACGGTGCCGGGCATCTCGCGCGCCTGGCGCTGATCGAGGAGCTGCGCCGGCAGGGCCTGACACTGGCGGCGATCGAACGCTATCTGGACCGGCTGCCGCCCGGTCTCGACGCCCACGACCTCGCCGTGCACCGGGCCGTGGTGGCCTCGTGGGCGCCGGACGCGGTGGAGACGGTGCCGCGCGCGGAACTGCAGCGACGCGCCGGGCGGGCGCTCAGCGAGGAGGACGTGGACCGGCTCGCCGCGATGGGCGTGCTGGGCGTGCTGGACGCCGACGCCGGTGAACGGCACGGCGAGGACGCGTACCGCGTCGACGCGGGGCTGCTGAGGCTCGGCGTGCGGCTCCTCGACATGCCGCTGTCGCCGGAGGCGATCCTCGCGGCCCGGACCGTCCTGCTCGACCACGCGCGCGCCGCGGCCCACGAGCTGTCGCGGCTGCTGCGCGAGGAGGTGCCGGAACGCGACGCGCGGGCGGTGCGGTCGCTGTCGGCGCACATGCAGCCCCTGGTCGTCCAGGCACTGCTGACGGCCTTCCAGCGGTCGCTGACGGAGGAGCTGCGGGAGTGGCTCGGGGAGCCGTCGGCGGACGGCTCCCCATGAGGGCCCGGTGGCTCAGCGCCCGTCCGTGAAGGTCTCCCCCCGCTCCGCCTTCTCCACCAGCAGCGCGGGCGGGGTGAAGCGGTCGCCGTAGCGCTCGGCGAGCTGACGCGCGCGGGCCACGAATCCGGGGAGCCCGGTGCCCACCTCGTCTTCGCCCTCGTAGCCGTTGATGTACTGCAGCACCCCGCCGGTCCAGCCGGGGAAGCCGATGCCGAGGAGGGAGCCGATGTTGGCGTCCGCGACGGATGTCAGGACTCCCTCTTCGAGGAGCTTGACGGTGTCGAGGGCCTCGGCGAAGAGCATGCGTTCCTGCATGTCCCGGAAGGGGATCTCGGCGTCCGCGCGCGTGAACTGCTCGCGCAGGCCCGGCCACAGCCCGGCCCGCCTGCCGTCCTCGCCGTAGTCGTAGAAGCCTGCTCCGCCACTGCGGCCGGTGCGGCCGAACTCGTCGACCATGCGGTCGATGACGGCCTCGGCGGGGTGGCCGGGCCAGACACCGCCCGCTTCCTCCACGGCCCTGCGGGACTCGTTGCGGATCTTGCGCGGCAGGGTGAGCGTGAGCTCGTCCATCAGGGACAGGACCTTGGCCGGGTAGCCCGCCTGGGCCGCCGCCTGCTCCACGGACGCGGGTTCGATGCCCTCGCCGACCATGGCGACGCCCTCGTTGATGAAGTGGCCGATCACCCGTGAGGTGAAGAAGCCGCGCGAGTCGTTGACGACGATCGGCGTCTTCTTGATCTGCCGGACCAGGTCGAAGGCGCGCGCGAGCGCTTCGTCGCCGGTGCGCTCGCCCTTGATGATCTCGACGAGCGGCATCTTGTCCACGGGCGAGAAGAAGTGCAGCCCGATGAAGTCGTCCTGACGCTCGACGCCTTCGGCGAGGGCGGTGATCGGCAGGGTGGAGGTGTTGGAGCACAGCAGGGCGTCGGGGGCGACGACCTGCTCGATCTCCTGGAACACCTTGTGCTTGAGGGAGGTGTCCTCGAAGACGGCCTCGATCACCGCGTCGCAGCCGGCGAGGGCCTGGGGGTCGGCGGTGGGCGTGATGCGGGCGAGCAGCGCGTCCGCCTTCTCCTGGGTCGTACGCCCCCGGGAGACGGCCTTGGCGCACAGCTTCTCGGAGTAGGCCCTGCCCTTGAGGGCGGCCTCCAGGGAGACGTCCTTGAGGACGACGTCCATGCCTGCGCGGGCGCACGAGTAGGCGATGCCGGCGCCCATCATCCCGGCGCCCAGGACGGCCACCTTGCGGACCTGGCGGGGAGCGACGCCCTGAGGCCGGCTGACGCCGGAGTTGACCGCCTGGAGGTCGAAGAAGAACGCCTGGATCATGTTCTTCGACGTCTGCCCGGCGGCCAGTTCGACGAAGTAGCGGGCCTCGATGACCTGCGCGGTCTCGAAGTCGACCTGGGCGCCCTCGACGGCCGCGGCGAGGATGTTGCGCGGAGCAGGGTAGGGGGCGCCGGCCGTCTCCTTGCGCAGGCTGGCCGGGAACGCGGGCAGGTTGGCGGCGAACCGGGGGTTCGACGGGGTGCCGCCCGGGATGCGGTAGCCCGGCCTGTCCCAGGGCTGCTGCGACTCGGGGTTCGCGTCGATGAAGGCGCGGGCCTTGGCGAGCAGGTCGTCGGGCGAGTCGGCGACCTCGTCGACCAGGCCGTTCTCCAGGGCCCGCCGCGGGCTGTACTGGGTGCCCTTGAGGAGGACCTTGAGGAGGGCGTCGGTGATGCCCAGCAGCCGGACCGTGCGCACGACACCGCCGCCGCCGGGCAGCAGGCCGAGCGTGACCTCTGGGCAGCCGATCTTCGAGCCGGGCGCGTCCAGCGCGACGCGGTGGTGGCAGGCGAGGGCCAGCTCGTATCCGCCGCCGAGCGCCGCGCCGTTCAGGGCGGCGACGACCGGCTTCCCGAGGGTCTCGATGCGGCGGAGGTTGCGCTTGATCTCCAGTCCGCCGTCCAGCAGCTCCTGGGCCGTCCCGGGGGTGACGCGGATGAGGTCGCGCAGGTCGCCGCCGGCGAAGAAGGTCTTCTTCGCGGAGGTGAGGATGATGCCCCGGATGGAGTCCTTCTCGGCCTCAAGACGGTCGGTGACCGCGGCGAGGGAGGCGCGGAAGGCCGCGTTCATGGTGTTCGCGGACTGGTCGGGGTCGTCGAGGACGAGGGTGACGAGGCCGGTGCGGTCCTGTTCCCAGCGGATGGTGGTGCTCTGTGTCATGACAGGGTCTCCGTAGAAGTCTCTGAGTTCCGCCGGGGTGGTCAGACGCGCTCGACGATGGTGGCGATGCCCATGCCGCCGCCGACGCAGAGGGTGGCGAGGCCGTAGCGCTTGTCCTGGCGCTCCAGTTCGTCGACGAGCGAGCCGAGGATCATCGCGCCGGTGGCGCCGAGCGGGTGACCGAGGGCGATGGCGCCGCCGTTGACGTTGACCTTGTCCAGGGACAGGCCCATGTCCTTGACGAAGCGCAGGACGACCGCCGCGAACGCTTCGTTGATCTCGACGAGGTCGATGTCGTCGATGGTCAGGCCGGCCTTGGCGAGGGCCTTGCGGGTGGCGGGCGCGGGGCCGGTGAGCATGATCGTCGGCTCGGAGCCGGAGACCGCCGCGGAGACGATCCGCGCGCGGGGGGTGAGCCCGTGGCGCTCGCCGACCTCCTTGGAGCCGATCGCGACCAGCGAGGCGCCGTCGACGATGCCGGAGGAGTTGCCCGCGTGGTGGACGTGATCGATCTTCTCCACCCAGTGGTACTTCTGGAGCGCCACCGCGTCGAAGCCGCCCAGCTCGCCGATGTCGGCGAAGGACGGCTTCAGCTTGCCGAGCGAGTCGGCGGTGGTGCCGGGGCGCGGGTGTTCGTCGTGGTCGAGGACGACCAGGCCGCTGCGGTCCTTCACCGGCACGACGGAGCGGTCGAAGCGGCCCTCCTTCCAGGCCGTCGCCGCCCGCTCCTGCGAGAGGGCCGCGTACTCGTCGACATCGCGGCGGGTGAAGCCCTCGATCGTGGCGATGAGGTCGGCGCCGATGCCCTGCGGAACGAAGTTGACGGCCAGGTTGGTCATCGGGTCGTTGAACCAGGCGCCGCCGTCCGAGGCCATCGGCACCCGGGACATCGACTCCACCCCGCCGGCCAGAACGAGGTCCTCCCAGCCCGAACGGACCTTCATGGCGGCCAGGTTGACGGCCTCCAGGCCCGAGGCGCAGAAGCGGTTCTCCTGCACGCCCGCCACGGTGTCCGGAAGGCCTGCCGCGATCGCGGCGATGCGCGCGATGTCCGAGCCCTGGTCGCCCACGGGGCCGACGACGCCCAGCACGATGTCGTCGATGGCGGCCGGGTCGAGGCCGGGGAAGCGGCTTCGGAGCTCGTGGATGAGGCCGACGACGAGATCGATGGGCTTCGTGCCGTGCAGGGCGCCGTTCGCCTTGCCGCGCCCGCGCGGGGTGCGGATCGCGTCGTACACGTACGCTTCGGTGCTCACTGGTAAGCCTTTCGGGAGGGTGGGCCGTAAGGGGCGGGGTCAGTCGCCCTGGTGCGGGAAGTCCTTCGCAGGGGTCGTCACAGGCGTCGTCTCGGTGGTGGTCGCGGTGGTCGTCGCGTGCGCCTGCGCGAGGCTCCCCGGCGCGGTCTCGGCGGGCGTCTTCACCAGGTCCGTCACGAGCTCCGGTATGTCCCAGTCACGGGCCACCTCGCGCGTGTCGGCGCCCGGCCGCGCGGGCCCGGTGCGCACGGCCGTGGGAGTCGCGGAGAACCGGGGCGCGGGGGCCGGCTGGGTGATGCCGCCGTGGTCGGTGAAGGTGCCGCGGGCCGCGAGATGCGGGTGGCGCGGGGCCTCGCGCAGTGACAGCACGGGCGCCACACACGCGTCGGAGCCCTCGAAACGGGTCGTCCACTCGTCCCGGGTGCGGGACCGGAAGCGGGCGGCGACGGCCTCGCGCAGTTCGCCCCAGCGCGTCCAGTCCGTACGTGCCTCGCGGAGGTCCTCGAGGCCGAGAAGGTCCACGAACGCGTCGTAGAACTGCGGCTCCAGGGCGCCGACGGCCATGTACCCGCCGTCGGCGGTCTCGTAGGTGCCGTAGTACGGACAGCCGCCGTCGAGCAGGTTGGCGGCGCGCCGGTCCTGCCAGCCGCCGGCCGAGAGCATGCCGTGGATCATCGTGGAGAGGTGCGCGGTGCCGTCGACGATGGCCGCGTCGACGACCTGGCCGGTGCCGCTCACGCGCGCGTGGTGCAGGGCGGCGAGGACACCGACGACGAGGTAGAGGGAGCCTCCCGCGTAGTCCCCCAGCAGGTTGGCGGGGACGGGCGGCGGCCGGTCCGGGGTGCCGATCAGGCCGAGAGCGCCGGTGACGGCGATGTAGGAGACGTCGTGACCGGCGCGGTCGGCGAGCGGGCCGTCCTGGCCCCAGCCGGTCATCCGGCCGTAGACCAGACGGGGGTTGCGGGCGTGGCAGTCCCCGGGGCCGACGCCGAGGCGCTCGGCGACACCCGGCCGGTTGCCCTCGATGAGCACGTCGGCGCGGGCGGCGAGGTCGAGCACGCGCGCGGGGCCGTCCGGTGCCTTGAGGTCGACGATCACCGAGCGCTTGTTGCGGTTGGTGATGTCGTGGGCGGGATCGATGGCCAGAGCGGAACCGCCGGGGCGGTCCACGCGGACGACGTCGGCGCCGAGGTCGGCCAGCAGCATGCCCGCGAAGGGGCCGGGGCCGATCCCGGCGAGCTCCACCACGCGCACGCCCGCCAGCGGGCCGTGGCCGGCCGTCCGTCCCGTCGTCATCCAGCCCCCTTGCTGTGACACAACCGATGTAACACCAGTGATGTTAAGAACGTGTTCCAGTGGGCACAAGAGGTGAGCGAGCAAGCGCTTAGACACTTTAGGGGCACCTGCCGTCGGCCTCCGCACCGCTCACGCTAGCCTCAGCCACCGACAGCGGCGCGGGCTGCGCGACGACGAAGGGGTGTCATGAGCAGGCTGAAGAGGTCGGACCGTCCGTACGACATCGTGCTCTTCGGGGCCACCGGCTTCGTGGGGACGCTCACCGCGGAGTACCTCGCCGCCCACGCGCCCGACGGTCTGCGCTGGGCGATCGCCGGCCGGGGCGAGGAGAAGCTGGAGCGGCTGCGCGAGCGGCTCGGCGGGGACGTCGGGGTGCTGCGGGCCGACGTCTCGGACCCGGCGTCCCTGCGCGCGCTCGCCGAGCGGGCGCGCGTGGTGGCCACGACCGTGGGTCCGTACGTGTCGTACGGCGAGGAACTCGTGGCGGCCTGCGCGGACACCGGCGCCGACTACCTCGACCTCACCGGCGAGCCGGAGTTCGTGGACCTGATGTACGTCCGGCACGACGCCCGCGCGCGGGAGACGGGTGCGCGGCTGCTCCACGCGTGCGGCTTCGACTCCGTCCCGCACGACCTGGGCGTGTACTTCACCGTCCGGCAGCTCCCCGAGGGTGTGCCCCTGACCGTGGACGGCTTCGTGACCGTCGACGCCGCCTTCTCGGGCGGCACCTTCGCCTCCGCGCTGGGCCAGTTCGCGCGCGGCCGGCAGATGCTGGCCGCCGCGCGGGAGCGCGGCCGGCACGAACCGCGGCTGATGGGCCGTCGGGCCGCCGCGCCGGTGGGCCCGCCCCGGTTCGCCCCGGAGGTCGGCGCCTGGGCACTGCCGCTGCCGACCATCGACCCGCAGATCGTGCTGCGGTCGGCGAGGGCGCTGCCGCGCTACGGGCCCGACTTCCGCTACCGGCACTACGCGGCCGTACGGCGGCTGCCCGTCGCCGTGGGCGGGGTCGCGGCGGTCGGCACGCTCGCCGCGGCGGCCCAGCTGCCGCCCGCCCGGCGCTGGTTGTCGGACCGGCTCAAGCCCGGCGAGGGGCCCAGCGCGCGGAAGCGGGCGCGGAGTTGGTTCTCGGTGCGGTTCGTCGGTGAGGGGGGCGGGCGGCGGGTGTACACCGAGGTGGCGGGCGGCGATCCAGGCTACGACGAGACGGCGAAGATGTTCGCCGAGGCGGCGCTGGCCCTGGCCTGCGACGACCTCCCGCCGACCGCGGGGCAGGTGACGACGGCTGTCGCGATGGGCGACGCGCTGACCGGGCGGTTGACCCGGGCGGGTGTCCGCTTCCGCGTCGCGGCCCGCCGCTGACCGTCCCCGTGCCGTGTACCCGGCCTCAGACCGGCCACCGCACGAGCGTGTAGATCATGCCCGCGATCCAGCCGACACCCGCCAGGACGGCGAGGATCAGCGCGGCGTTCACGGCACGCTCGACGGGCCGGTCCGGGTCGGCAAGGGGCTTCGGGGCACGGTGCGTGGTCATGCGCCCAGCCTGCCGAGCGGAGCGCGGGCCGCACATCCGTACGGGTACTCAGAGGACGTACTCAGGCGTCGTGCTCAGACCCGTACGCGGACGATGTGCCCGGCCTGCGCACCCGGGCGACCTGCCCGGACGTGCGTGGGTTCTCGGCCGCGCGCCCTTCGCCCGTACCCCGATTGGGGACTTTGCGCGCCTCTCCCCCGGTGCCGCACGGCCGCACCGGCCGGAAAGTGCCAACAAGCACTTCAATGAAACGATGGAAGCGCCTGATCGGCACGGAAGGGGAGCAGCATGAAGTTCGTTCTCGAAGTCACCCTGGACGAGGGCGCGCCGGCCCAGGACCCGGCGGGTGAGCTGGGCCGCATCCTGCGCTACTGGGGCGGCAACCTGAAGCACTGCGCCCTGGAGGCCGGGGACGGGTCGGCGGTCTACGACTCCGCCCACCAGGAGGTCGGTCAGTGGCGGGTGGTCGCCTCCTGAAGGGCCCGCCGGCACAGTGCGTCGGCCCTCCGGGTCGTTTCCGGGAGGCGGAAGCGAGGGGTGAGGGCGAGGGTGTGGGCGCAGGCGTCGTCCAGGGTGACGCGGTGGCCGACGGACACGAAGACCGGCTTCACGCCCGCCCGGGTACGCAGCGCCCGCCCCACCTCGTCGTCGCCCGCCAGCAGCGGGGACGCCGATCCGCGCGGGGCGTCGGGATCGTCGTACGTGAAGGTGAAGGGGTTCTTGGCGACGCCGACGGTGGGCAGGCCGGTGAGGACGCCCAAGTGGCTGGCGAGACCGAAGCGGCGCGGATGGGCCAGTCCGTAGCCGTCGCAGACGACCAGGCCGGGCGGCCGGGACAGCGCGTCCAGTGCGGCGAGCACGGTGGGGATCTCGCGGAAGGCGAGCAGCCCGGGCACGTACGGGAAGGAGATCCGTCCGACGGCGGTGGCCTCGGCGACGACGTCCAGGCTCGCCGCGTCCAGCACCACGGCCGCCGCCGCGACGACGTCCCGCTCGTCGTCGTAGGCGACGTCGACGCCCGTCACGTACCCCGTGCCCGGCGCCGGCCCCGGTTCGTCGAGCACCACCCGGGCCCGCAGCTCGTCCTGGACGGCGCGGGCCGCTTCCTCGGTCGCGGGCCAGCCCGCCGGAATGTCTACGGTCGTCATCGTGCGGACGAGCGTACGGCTCCCGGGGGCGGGCCCGCGATCGTGTTCCGCCGCAAACGCGTCACACGCGTCAGCTCTTGTCGCCGAGCGCGCGTTGCAGCTCGCTCTTGTTCATGTCCGAACGCCCCTTGACGCCCCGTCGCCTGGCCTCCTCGTAGAGCTGGTCGTACGTGGGCCCCTGGGAGCCCTTGCCGGAGCGTCGACCGCCCCGCTTGCCGGACGACATGTCCCGGGTGGAGGTGCGGCTGGCGGTCTCGGACTCTCCGGACCGGGCGCGTTCCTTGTTGACCGTCCGGGCGGCGATCTCCTTCGCGCGTCCGGCGCTCTCGCCCCGTTCCCGCGCACTCTCCTTGATGTGCTCGTACTGGCGCTCCCGCTTGGGGCTGGAACCGCGTGGCATGGGCGCTCACTCCTTTCGCGTTCGCACCCACCGCGTACCCCGGAAGCGGCTCAGTTCTCCAGGCGTGCCACGCGCCCCTTCTCGCCGGCGGCCCAGCAGCCGAGGTCGGGCGTGCAGTCCACGGTGTCGTACGAGCCCGTGTCGAGGGTGCGCCAGGTCCGCCCGGCGTCGGTGGTCAGGTCGGTGCCGGTGGGTCCTACGGCCAGGGCGGCGGAGCGGCTGTGCGGAAGCCAGGCGACACCGGAGCGGTAGGCGGGCGGCGGTGTGACGGCCGGCCGCCAGGTACGGCCCGCGTCGCCGGTCGTGGCGGCCGCCCTCGGGGAGGGCTGGTCGGCGCGGTAGTCGCCGCCGACGGCGAGGCCGTGGGTGCGGTCGCGGAAGGCGACGGCGAAGACCCCGCGCGCGGGGTCCCCCGCGGGGATCGGGGTGTCGGCGGCCGTCCACGTCAGTCCGCGGTCGGCGGAGTGCAGCACGCGCGCGCGTGCGGCCCCGCCGGTGGCCAGCCAGACGTCCTTCGTCCCGGAGGCGACCAGGCACTGGCCACTGGCCGCGAAGCCCGCCTCGCCGTCCAGGGCGGCCGGCATGCCGTCGTTGGGCAGCACCTTCCAGGAGCGGCCGCCGTCGCCGGTCGACAGGATGCGGAACTTTCCGTCCACCGGGTCGCTCATGGCGAGGCCGTGGCGGCGGTCGAAGAAGGTCAGGCAGTCGTAGAAGGCGCGGGCGTCGGTGTTGCGGAAGGACTCCGTCCAGGTGGTCCCGCCGTCCTCGGTGCGGTACACCCGCGACGCCTCGCCCTCGCCGATGGCGAGCACCACCGCGCGGCGCGCGTCGAACGCCTCGACGTCCCGGAACTGGAGGTCGGCGGCACCGGGCGGCGAGACGTTTCGCCAGCTCTCGCCGCCGTCGGTGGTGCGCAGGACGGTGCCCTCGGTGCCGGACACCCAGGCGGTGTGCCGGTCGACCGCCGCGAGGCCCCGCAGCCGTACGGAGGCCGTGCCGGTGTCCTTGAGGTCCCAGTGCGGCGCCGCGGGCCCCGGTGTGTGCGCCTGGGCGGGCAGGGCGGTCAGGAGGGCCAGTGCCGCCCCGCAGGCCGCCGCCACCACCCGGCCGCTCCCCCGTGCCGTACGAACCGTGCGTCGCGTCTTCCCCAAGCGCCTCATGGCGGGCGAAGCTAGCCCACGGCTTTCGGGGCGTCCAGATGCCCTCGATCGCCTCAACCGCCGCACGGGACACGGGAGGAGAGGTGAGTCACTCGTGTGCATGAAAGACGGTGACCGAGGTCACTCGGAAAGGGTGTGCACGGATCGGCCGGTTCCGGCGTCTCTTCCAGTGTCCGGACGCACCGCCCGGAAGATCGTCCCGCCGTCACGAGGGAGCAAGGCGTTGTCCACCGTCATAGAGCAGTCCGTAGAGGCACGTCTGGTCGCCGCCGCGCCCCGGATGCAGACCATCCCCGCCACCCTGTCCTACGACCGGCAGGACCCCTTCGCCGTCCGCATGACCTTCCCGGCTCCGGCCACCCTGGAGGGCGTCGAGGTCTGCTGGACCTTCGCCCGTGACCTGCTCTCCGCGGGGATGCACGACGCCGAGGGCCACGGCGACGTCCGGGTGCGGCCCTACGGGTACGGCCGCACCGTGCTGGAGTTCCACGCGCCCGAGGGCACCGCCGTCGTGCACGTCCACACGTCGGAGATCCGTGACTTCCTGCAGGCCACCAGCGAGCTGGTGCCCGCCGGCACGGAGTACCGGCAGCTCGACCTCGACCACGACCTGGCGGAGCTGATGCGCGACGCCTGTTAATGCGTTGACAGCCCTTCCGGGCCCTCCTACCGTTGAGAACGGTTCTGTTGCCGTCGACAGGAGAAGGACGTTGCTCGTCTGAGGTCATGAGACACCGCGCCACACCTGAGGAGTGTGTGCGCCGCGTGCGACCTCGGCCTTCGAGCCGTCCCTGCGGAGCAGGACCTTCTGCATGTCTCCGCGTTCCCCCGCTGCCGCGGGTGGTCGCCGCTTTCCGGTGTCTCGACACGTGTCGCCCTGACCGCACACGCACCCACGAGGCCCGCTTTGACTCACTCCGTCACCTGTACCTCCCTCGCCTTCTCCTGGCCGGACGGCACCCCCGTCTTCGACACGCTCGACATCGCCTTCGGCCCCGGCCGGACCGGACTCGTCGGCGTCAACGGCTCCGGCAAGTCGACCCTGCTGAAGCTGATCGCCGGGGAGCTCTCCCCCTCCGACGGCACGGTGCGCCGCGCCGGCGAGGTCGGACACCTTCCGCAGAACGTCACCCTGGACACCACGCTCAAGGTCGACGCGGCGCTCGGCATCGCCCAGCAGCGGGCCGCGCTGCACGCCATCGAGGCCGGTGACGCCTCCGAGCGGCACTTCGAGACCCTCGGCGACGACTGGGACGTCGAGGAGCGCGCGCTGGCCACCCTCGGCGAACTCGGGCTCGGCCACATCGACCTCGACCGCACCATCGGCGAGGTGTCGGGCGGCGAGTCGGTCCTGCTGCGGCTGGCCGCGCTGCTGCTGCGCCGGCCGGACGTCCTGCTGCTGGACGAGCCGACCAACAACCTCGACCTGTACGCCCGGCGGCGGCTGTACGCGGCGGTCGCCTCCTGGCCGGGCGTACTGGTCGTGGTCAGCCACGACCGCGAGCTGCTCGACCTCGTCGACCAGATCGCCGACCTGCGCGCCGGCGGGGTCACCTGGTACGGCGGCAACTTCTCCGCCTACGAGGAGGCCCTGGCCACCGAGCAGGAGGCCGCCGAGCGCATGGTGCGCGTCGCGGAGGCCGACCTGAAGAAGCAGAAGCGCGAACTGGTCGACGCCCAGGTCACGCTGGCCCGCCGCAAGCGGTACGGGCAGAGGATGTCCGACCAGAAGCGCGAACCGAAGATCGTGATGGGGGCGCGCAAGCGCGCGGCGCAGGAGTCGGCGGGCAAGTACCGGATCATGCACGAGGAGAAGCTCGCCAAGGCCAGGGAGCGGCTCGACGACGCGGTGGAGGCCGTACGCGACGACGACGAGATCCGCGTCGAACTGCCGTACACGGCCGTGCCGCCGGGGCGCGAGGTCCTGCTGCTCCAGGACCTACGGCTCGCGTACGGCGCGCGCGTGGACGGCGGTCTCGACCTGCGCGGTCCGGAGCGGGTCGCACTGGTCGGGCGCAACGGCGCGGGCAAGACGACGCTGCTGCGCACCATCGCCGGGGAGCTGGCGCCGCAGTCGGGCGAGGCGCACGCGCACGTGCCGCTGCGTTTCCTGCCCCAGCGCCTCGACATCCTCGACGGCGAGCTCACGGTCGCCGAGAACGTGGCCCGGTTCGCGCCGGGCGCCACCAACAACCGGGTCCGGGCCCGGCTGGCCCGCTTCCTGTTCCGGGGCGCCCGCGCCGATCAGAAGGCGGCCACGCTGTCCGGCGGGGAACGCTTCAGGGCGAGCCTGGCGGCGCTGATGCTGGCCGAGCCGGCGCCCCAGCTGCTCATGCTGGACGAGCCGACCAACAACCTGGACATGGCGAGCGTGCGCCAGCTCACCACGGCCCTGGAGTCCTACGAGGGAGCGCTGATCGTGGCAAGCCACGACCTGCCGTTCCTGGAGTCCGTCGGCATCACCCGCTGGCTGCTGCTGGACGGGGAGCTGCGGGAGACGACGGCGGCGGAGGTGGCGGATCCGGCCTAGCCGGACGTCCTCGCATGGTCTCAGGAGGGGCACATTGTTACTGCGGGGTTTTGTCCTGGTGGCCCCGCCCTGCATGATGACTGACCGGCGCCGCGTCCGAGGCGCCGGTCTGTGCCACCCGATTCGGAGACCTGGACGTGCCCAGCAAGAAGGCCCTCATCCGCCGCCCCAGCCCGCGCCTCGCCGAAGGCCTGGTGACGCACGTCGAGCGGGAGAAGGTCGACGTGGAGCTCGCCCTGGAGCAGTGGGAGGCGTACGCCGAGGCCCTGCGGGCGCACGGCTGGGAGACCGTCGAGGTCGACCCGGCCGACGACTGCCCGGACTCCGTGTTCGTCGAGGACACGGTGGTGATGTACCGGAACGTCGCCCTGATCGCGCGCTCCGGCGCCGAGTCCCGGCGCGACGAGACCCTCGGGGTCGAGGAGGCCGTGGCCCGCCTGGGCTGCTCGGTGAACTGGATCTGGGAGCCGGGCACGCTGGACGGCGGTGACGTGCTCAAGGTCGGCGACACGATCTACGTCGGCCGGGGCGGCCGCACCAACGCGGCCGGCGTCCAGCAGGTGCGCGCCGCCTTCGAGCCGCTGGGCGCGCGGGTCGTGGCCGTACCGGTGAGCAAGGTGCTGCACCTGAAGTCGGCGGTCACGGCGCTGCCCGACGGCACGGTGATCGGCCACATCCCCAAGGTGGACCGGCCGTCGCTGTTCCCGCGCTTCCTGTCGGTGCCCGAGGAGGCCGGCTCGCACGTGGTGCTGCTCGGCGGCCCGCACGTGCTCATCTCGGCCGCCGCGCCGAAGACGGCGGACCTGCTCGCCGATCTCGGTCACGAGCCCGTCGTCGTCGACATCGGCGAGTTCGAGAAACTCGAGGGATGTGTGACATGCCTCTCGGTGCGGCTGCGTGAGCTGTACGCCTGAGCGGGTGATCCCGTCATCCATTCAGCCCTGGGACCTGCGGTTCCCGGGGCTGTTTGACATGCCCCGATTTACTTGACGCAACACGGCTGATCAGCGATCTTTACGCCGTTCTTAACCTACGGTTTCGTAACCTACGGATACGTAGCCTACGATTCCGTAAGTTCCGGCCTCGCTCGCCGGAGTGTTCCACTCCGCTTCACGTCCCCCTGGAGTTCTCGTGACGATCACCTCCCCTCACCTCGGTAGCCCCGCCGTCTGGACCGACGCCAAGCTGCTGCACGCGCTGGAGGAAGTGGTCGAGACGGAACTCAACCGGCACCTGAAGGTCACCAAGGACTGGATGCCCCACGAGTACGTGCCGTGGAGCGACGGCCGTAACTTCCCCGGCTTCTTCGAGGACGGCGAGGCCTGGGAGAAGGGGCAGTCCAAGGTCACCGAGATCGGCCGGATCGCGCTCGTCGTGAACCTGCTCACCGAGGACAACCTGCCCAGCTACCACCACGAGATCGCCTCGCTCTTCGGCCGCGACGGCGCCTGGGGCACCTGGGTGCACCGCTGGACGGCCGAGGAGGGCCGGCACGGCATCGTGATGCGCGACTACCTGCTCGCCTCGCGCGCGGTGGACCCGGACAAGCTGGAGCAGTTCCGCATGTCCCACATGAGCGAGGGCTTCGAGTCCGACAACCGGCACTCGATGCTGCACTCGGTCGCCTACGTCGCCTTCCAGGAGCTGGCGACCCGCGTCTCCCACCGCAACACCGGCCACCAGTCCGGGGACCCTGTCTGCGACCGCATGCTGGCGCGCATCGCGACCGACGAGAACCTGCACATGGTCTTCTACCGCAACCTGCTGAAGGCCGCCTTCGAGCTGGCCCCCGACCTGACCATGCAGGCCGTGCGCGACGTCCTCGTCAACTTCCGCATGCCCGGTCACGGCATGCCCGGCTTCGAGCGGTTCGCGGCGCAGATGGCGATCGGCGAGGTGTACAACCTGCGCATCCACCACGACGACGTCATCCAGCCCGTGCTGCGCTTCCTGAAGGTCATGGAGGTCGACGGTCTCGGCCCCGAGGGCCAGAAGGCGCAGGAGGAGATCGGCCTGTACATGGGCGGCCTCGACTCGGAGGCGTCCAAGTTCGACGAGAAGCTGGCGGCGCGCAAGGCGCGGATGGCGGCGCGCGCGGCCGGCTGACCGCCCCCACCCATCGCTTCGACGGCTCGCACGGGGATCCGATTTCCCGGTGCGGGCCGTTCGCGACCTGCGGCATCATGCCGCCATGGGTGACAGTGACACGGTCCAGCAGGCGGTCGGCTTCCTGCTCGGGCTGACCGACGAGGACACCGCCGACCGGATCCGCGCGCGGATCGGTCTGCCCCCGGCCGCCACGGAGAACGCGGCCACGATCCAGCGCAGGCTGAACCGCGCCTGGACCCGGCCCACCGCGCCCGCCTCGGTGGTGCTCTGGGTCCTGGAGCAGGACGACCCCGCGCTGAACGCCGTCGTGTGGCGCTTCGTCGGCAACGACCTCGGTCTGCGCCGGGCCCTCGCCCGCGGGGTGCCGTTCGGCCCCGGGCGCACGAAGCCCCTGCCGGTGCGCTCGATCCACGAGCGGCAGGAACCCGACATCCCCGAGAGCTACGTCCGGCACGGCCTCGTCGGCGCCCTGCGCAGGGCGAACTCGATGCCCTCCGCGCGCGCGGCCGCCTCCATGGTGCTGACCCGCGGCGACTGGGAGACGGTCGGCGCGGCCCACGACGAGCTTGCGCTGCCCGGTTACCCGCGCTGGGCGCTGTCGGTGCGCCCGGACTGCCCGCCCGCGCTGCGCGCCCGGTTCGGGTCGCACCCCAAGTTCACGCACCGGCTGCGACAGGCGGGCGTACTCGACGGCCCGGCCCGGTACGCGACCGCCCACGGTCCGGCCTCCCGGGTCCTGGAGGTGCTCTCCCTGGGCCATGTCATGTTCCCGGCCCGGGTCCGCGACGCCGAGGAGGCCCTGCGCCCGCTCGTACGGGAGCACCTGGGCGGACGCGAGGAGGCCTGGGCGGTGCTGGCGCAGCTCATCGGCACGTTCCACGGGACGGCGCCGGAGCTGGTCGTGACGGCGGGCGCCATCGCCTGAGGCACCGGGTGCGAGGGGGGCGGGGCGGCTGGATTCGAACCAGCGTGATCCGGTTTTGGAGACCGGTGCGGCTGCCTCTGCGCTACGACCCCGCCCTTGCCCCAGAGCGTAATGCCTTGGCCCGTTGTCGGTGGGGCCTGGTACCAATGAGTCACTGGGGGAAGCACGGCGAAAAGGGCACGGGGGCTCGACATGGCGTACGGGGAGCGGGGGCGGCGGCGTCCGCCCGTGGTCGACCTGGCCGACCGCAGGGCACTGGAGGCGTACCGCCCGGCGGACCCCGAGGTGGTCGCCCGGGCCCGGCGGCTGAAGGAGGCCGCGCTGCTGGACTTCGGGCTGACCGAGTCGGCGGTGGCGTCCTGGCTGTACACCAAGTGCCATCACCAGATCCCGACGACGGCGGTGGACACGGCGGCCGTGGTCGCCTCCGGCGACGGCACCTGCCTGCTGCTGTACAACCCGGACTTTTTCGTCGGACTGGGCCTGGACGGCGTCAAGTTCGTCCTGTTCCACGAGGCCCGGCACCTCGTGCACCGGCATCTGCTCGCCGAGCCGGAGCTGCGCGAGGATCCGGTGTTCGAGCTGGCCGCCGAGGTGTCCATCAACCATGTGGCACTGGTGCGGCTGGGCCGCGAGGGGCTGCCCCTGCTGAACGGCCGCCCGACCGGCGTCGACCCGCGCCGGGTCCACGACCTGTACGTCGAGGACCTGACGGCACACGGGCTGGAGCCGGTGCCGTACGAGACGTTCACGCGGACCGACACGCGCGTCTACGGCGAGCTGAAGCGCATGCGGCACCCGCCCGTGCCCGAGGAGCGGCTGTGCGTGCACCTGGCGCCCGGCGCGGTACCCGCCGACCAGGAGACCGTCGACGCGGTGACGTCCTCCGCCCTGCTCAACTCGCTGCTGGCGGCCCGGCGCGGGCACGCGGGCGCCGAGCGGGAGCTGCTCGACCTCATGGGCCGCACGGAGGGCGACTCGGCGCGGGCCGCCCGGCTGTGGGGCAGGCTGGGCGCCGGCACGCTGCGCGGCGCGACGACGCGCACGCGCACGGTCGACTGGTGGCAGCGCTGGCTCGTCGACGTGCTCGGCTCGAGGCTGCGTGACGGCGAGCGGCTGGTCTACCCCAAGAAGCGGGGCGCCCTGCTCGCCGCCCTCGGCCAGGACCCCGTGCTGGCGCGGCGCGGGCCGGTCCGCGACAAGGTCCTGGTGATCGCCTACGACACCTCCGGGTCGATGCCGCGGCACGTCGTCCAGTGGCTCACCGAGCTGGTGGGGCGGATCGACGGCGTCGAGACGCACTGGCTCTCGTTCGACGCCGTGGTCATGCCCTTCCGGCCCGGCGAGAGGGTGTACGGAGGCGGCGGCACGAGCTTCCAGGCGGTCGCCGACTACGTGGAGGGACGCACGGAGGTGAACGGGCGCCGTTTCGACGAGCGGCCGGACGCGGTCGTCGTCCTCACCGACGGCTACGCGCCGCCGATCACGCCGGCCGAGCCGGACCGCTGGATCTGGCTGATCACCGAGGGGGGCCACGAGTGGCCTGAGACGCACACACCCGCGATGGACTGCCATCGCGTCACCACAGGATCGCGGTGGACGAGCGGATGAGCACGCGGACGCAGCACACGCACGACACCGGCGACCGGCCGGCCCCCGGCGAGGTCTCCCGCCTCGAAGGCTTCATCGACGCGATGATCGACCTCGGGCAGACCGGCCAGGTCTTCGGCGAGCACGGCATCGGCAAGACGGCGACGTTCTTCTCGCACGTCGCCCGCGCCCACCCGGGCACCGAGCTGGTGTACGTGCCGGCGGCGAACCTCACACCGGACGACCTGCTCGTCAACGCGCCGGTACGTGATCCGCGCTCCGGCGAACTGGTGCTGCGCCAGCTGGTGATGAGCCAGCTGAAGCCGGGCCGGCCGTTCGTGCTGCTCATCGACGACTCGTTGCAGGCGGGCGACACCATCCAGTCGCAGCTGATGCAGATCGCCTGCGACTGGACGCTCGGCGAGCACGACCTGCGTGCCCTCGGCTGCGTCGGCGTCTTCCTCACGGACAACGAGTCGCAGGCGGAGACGTCGGCCCGGCGCGGCGACCTGGCGCTGCTGGACCGGATGGTCACGATGCGGATCTCGGCGAACGACACGTCGTGGCGTCGGCACCTCGCCGTCAAGTACCGCCCGTGGGACCTGCGTCCGGTGTTCGCCGTGTGGGCCTCGCTCTCCCCCGCCCTGCGCGAGCTGCTGTCCCCGCGCACGCTCGACCATGTCCTGGCCAACGCCCGAGAGGGGTTCCCGCTGCGCTGGGGCCTGCCGCTGATCGACGGCGAGCGGCTCCGGCTGGCCGAGCCCGGCCCGGACGGCCGGCCCGGCCAGAACCGTACGGCCGAGATCCTCGACCGGCTCGCGCAGGCGCTCGGCGTGGCCAACCCTGCCACGGTCGCCGACCCCGTACGACAGGTGGTGCGCGCGGCCCTGCGCAACCGCTGGACGGTGCTGCTCCAGGGGCCGCCCGGGTGCGGCAAGACGGAACTGGTGCGGGAGACGGTCCGCGCGGGGCTGGGGCGGGACGCCCTGTACTTCTCGCTGCCGGTGACCAACGTCGAGGACCTCTGCGCGCCCGTGCCGTCGCCGGACGGCACGCTGGACAACCTGCTCGCGGCGAAGTTCACCGGCCCCGAGCCCAAGGCGATCGTGTGGGACGAGTACAACCGGCCCAAGGACAAGGCCGCGTTCGCCAAGCTGATGGAGATCACCCAGGAGTGGTCGCTGGCGGGGAAGCGCATCGAGAACCTGCGGGCCCAGATAGCCGTGCAGAATCCGCCGTACCACCTGGGCCGCAAGTTGCTGGTGTCCCGCAACAACATCGCGCAGGCGACCCGCTTCACGGCTTCCCTGGAAGTGGCGCCCGAGGACATCCCGGCCAACGAGTGGCTGCTGGCACGGTACGGGGCGGACGCCGAGACGGTGCTGGAGTGGTGGAAGCACGACATCGACGAGGAGGGCCGCGCCTGGATCACCAAGCGCACCCTGGAGCGGCTGATCAAGCTGCACCGGCGCGGGCTGCCGCTGGAGATGGCCACGGTCTACCTCGGCGACGGCGAGTACGCGCCGGTGCCGCTGACCGCCCTGATCGACCGTCTGAAGGGCCGCCCCGTGACGGGCCTGCGCGAGTTGGCGCGTGACGCGGACGCGTGGGAGGCCCGGCTGCGCCGCGCCGCCGCCCGCTCCGACGAGGGCGGCGACGACAGCGACGTCGTCCACCAGATCCTCGCCAACGCCGAGTTGTCCCAACTGCGCAGGCATCACACCGTGGTGGCCCGGCTGGTCACGCATCTGCCGGCCAAGCTGCGGGCGACGTACCTGGTGGGCGCTTCGGAGCAGCAGCAGAAGTTCTGGGTGGGGGTGTTCACGGGGATGCGCCGCTGAACGGGCGGGTCGGCCGGGGCCCGGCGGCCGGGCCTCAGTCCGCCGCGGGTGCCTGCGGCGCCGCCGTGCGGTGCACGCTGCGTACGGCCGCCACGTCGGACGGGAGGACCGGGGGCGGAACGTGGGCGCTGAGGGCCGCCAGGCGGCGTTTGACGGTGGCGGCGACGCCCTGGCCCAGGACGAAGCGGGTGGCGGTGGCCGCGCGGGGCGCGTGGTCGAGGATGCGGTGGGCCTCGCGGCTGCGCAGGCCCGTGTGGCGCAGGACGAGGTGCGACAGGCGGTGCTCGCCGGTCGCCAGCGTCCGCCCGACGCTCTCGGCGGCCGCCAGGTCCAGCCGGTTGTCCGCCGCGCCGAGCACGGCCGCCGCCCGGACCCGGCCGAGGTCCAGCAGGGTGACGCCGGCGACGGTGGCCGCGCCGACCAGCCGGGCGGCGGCGGAGGGGCCGATGCCGTTGCTGGCCACCGACAGCCTGGTGAGCCGTCCGTACGGCGCCCGCTCGAGGGCGTCGGCGAGCCGGAGCGCGCCCGCGTCGCCCAACCGGGCGGCGGACACGTACAGTTCGTCGATCGCCCCGGCGGCGACGACCGCCGCGAGCGCCTGCGCGCCCGCCTCCCCCAGTGGGTTGCCGCCGACGAACAGCCGCTCGACTCGCCGTCCGTTGCCCGCGGCGGCCAGCAGCGCGTCGGCGAGTACGGTGACGCCGGCCGCGTCGAGTCCGGTCTGCACGAGGTCGAGCGTGCGCAACGTCCGCGCTGAATCGACGAGTTCGGCCGCCGCCCGGCCACCACCACGCCCCAGCGGGTTGCGTTTGAGCCACACCCCCGTGACCACCTGCGGCGAGGCGCGCAACTGGTCGGCGATACGGCAGGCGCCGCCCGCGGTGATGCCGTTGCATCCGAGGTAGAGCGTCTCGACCGGCGCGCTCGTACCGGCCACGGTGGCGGCGCCGTCGTCCCCGAGGGCGTCGGTGCCGAGGAGCAGATGCCGTACGGGCGAGGGTCCGTCGGCCAGGGCCTCGGCGACCAGGGCCGCACCCTCGGCCCCCAGACCCTGCTTGCACAGGTCGAGCCGGCCGTCGGGCAGCGCGGTGCCCGCGGCGAAGTCCAGCCGCTCGCCCGCCGGACGCCCGGCCCGCAGCCAGTCGAGCAGCGGGGCGAGATCGGCGAGGGGGCGCGGCACGACGTGCGGCACTCCGGCGAAACGGACCGCCCCCGGCACCGACCGGGACTCCAGCACCGGCACCGAACCCGACTCCGACCCGGACTCCAGCACCAGCTCCGACCCCGACTCCGACCCCGCCTCCGACCCGGACTCCAGCACCGGCACCGGCACCGGCACCGGCACCGGCACCGACCCTGGCTCCGGCTCGGCACGCGGCCCCGCCGCGTTCTCCTCGCTCACCACTGCGCCTCCCGGTAGTCCTTGAGGAACACGCCCGACACCGGGTGGCCGGCCTCGCCGCGCACGATCGGGTCGTACACGCGGGCGGCGCCGTCCACGATGTCCAGCGGGGTACGGAAGCCCGCGCCCGCCATCCGGGCCTTCTTCGGCGCCGGGTTCTCGTCGGTGATCCAGCCGGTGTCGACGGCGCACATGTGCACACCCTGCTCGGCGAGGGCGGCCGCGCTGGTGCGGGTGAGCATGTTGAGGGCGGCCTTGGCCATGTTGGTGTGCGGATGCCCGGGCATCTTGTTGCGCACCGCGAACCGGCCCTCGACGGCCGTCACGTTGACCACGTACCGGCGCGGATGCGGCGAGGCCAGCAGCAGCGGCAGCAGCCGGTCGCAGAGCAGCGCGGGCGCGAGGGCGTTGACGAGCTGGGTCTCCAGCACCTCGGCCGGGTCGAGCGCGCCGAGCCGGGCCGACCAGGAGTTCTCCGGGGAGGGATCGGGCAGCAGTCCGGCCTCGTCGGCCTCCCGCAGGGCCGCGGGCAGCGCGGAGACCGAGCCGCCGAGGCCCTCCAGCATCCGCATCGGGGTGAACCCGGGCGCCCGGCGCGTCCCCTCGGGCAGCCCGTCACGCTCTCCGGCGGCCAGCAGGGCGTAGGACTCGGGCGGACGACGCACGGTCTGCGCCGCGTTGTTGACGAGGATGTCGAGCGGTTCGCCCTCCCGGCGCAGTTCCTCGCACAGGCCCAGTACCTGGCGCGGGTCGCGCAGATCGACGGCGACGACGGTCAGCCGGTCCAGCCACTGCGCGCTGCCGGGCTCGGCGCGGAACCGGCGGACGGTGTCGTGCGGGAACCGGGAGGTGACGACCGTCCGCGCGCCGTCCCGCAGCATCATCAGCGCCAGCTGGAAGCCGATCTTCACCCGGCCGCCGGTGAGCAGGACACGGCGCCCGCTCAGGTCGGTGCTCAGCGAACGGCGGGCCGCGTTGTCCGCGGCACAGGCGGGGCAGAGCCGGTGGTAGAAGGTGTCGACCTCTCGATAGGCCGACTTGCAGACATAGCAGGTGCGCGGCCGGTGGAAACGCCCTCCTCGTCCGGCGGCCGGCAGGGGCGCGTCCTCGCGCCGGTCCAGGGCTCCGGTCGCGGTCGCCGCCATCGCCGCCGCGTCGGCGGCCACCACCTCGGCGCTGCGCTCCTTGCGCCGCCGCAGCCGTCCGTCACGTGCGAAGGACGCGGCGACCTGCTCGGCCCGCAGCCGTACGGGATCGTCGACGGGCAGCGCGCGCAGCCTGCCCACGACGTCGTGGAAGGCGGCCAGCTCCGCCTCGGTGACCTCCGGGCCGAACGCCGCCCCTCCGCTGTCCTCGCCCATCGGCCGCCGTCCCGCCCCGTCCCCGCCCCGTGCTCGTCGTACCGTGGTCCCGACCGGATTCGAACCGGCGTATCCACCCTGAGAAGGTGGCGAGTCTGCCTCTGCTCTACGGGACCGCGCGCGCATCCGGACGACCGGATGCGAACCGGCGTGCCGCGCCCGCGCGTTGTGCCTGCGCCTCGGCGCCACGTCCGGACACGCCCCCCGGATCCTAACCGCACCCCCGCGACGCGGTCACTCGGATTCGGGGTCGCCGCGACCGCGCGGTTCAGCGTGCCGTGCGCCTCAGGCTCAGGCGCTCCTTCTCGGACATGCCGCCCCAGACGCCGAAGCGCTCGTCGTTGTCCAGGGCGTACTCGAGGCAGGCGGAACGCATCTCGCACATGCCGCAGATGCGCTTGGCCTCCCGCACCGAGCTGCCGGGTTCGGGGAAGAAGAACTCCGCCCCGGTCTGTGCGCACAGCGCCTCGCGCTGCCAGCCGAGGTCGGGTGTCGGAATCGTGTCGGTGTACATGGCCAGGATCGTGCCCGGCGGCGAAAAACGTTCGATCAACGCCGGATATACGCGGCTCCCCGAGGCCCCCGGCCGCCCGATGATGCTCCTGCCGCCCACCCGTGCGCACGGCGGCGCGCGGCGCACCCGGCACACTCTCGAAACGCTGAGCGAAGGCTCGACGCCCACGCGTGACGCCTCGCGACCATTCATCGCCTTCCGTATCCGGGCGGTGAGGCCGCGCCGGTGGGCGTGCTCCGGCAGCGATTGTCAGTCGGCGGTGCGAGACTCGGCAGTGCAGAGAACGGGACCCCTTCGAGGAGGGCACGATGCTCACCACCCGTTTCGTCGACGGCGCTCCCAACTGGATCGATGTCGGCACGTCCGACATCGACGGCGCCACCTCCTTCTACGGTGCTCTCTTCGACTGGCGGTTCCGGTCGGCGGGACCCGACGCCGGTGGTTACGGCTTCTTCCAGCTGGACGGGAAGACCGTGGCGGGCGGCATGCAGACCGTACCCGGGCAGGGCCCGCCCTCGTGGACGGTCTACTTCCGGACACCGGACGCGCAGGCCACGGCGCAGGCCGCCGAGCAGAAGCACGGCACGGTCCTCTCCGCGCCGATGGACGTGATGGGCCAGGGCACGATGGCGGTCCTCGCCGACCAGGCGGGCGTTCCGTTCGGCCTCTGGCAGCCGGGACAGACCGTGGGCGTGGACGTGGCGAACGAACCCGGCGCGCTGTGCTGGGTCGAGCTGTACACGCCGGACATCGCCGCGGCGGCCGCCTTCTACAACGCGACGCTGGGCCTGGAGACCTCGGCCGCCCCCTTCCCCGGCGGCACGTACACCTGCGTCAACCCGGCCGGCGCCGGGGAGGAGGCGATGTTCGGCGGGATCGTGCCGCTGGCCGACGACCCCACGGAGGCCGAGACCGGCGCGTACTGGCTGCCGTATTTCGAGGTCGCCGACGCAGACCGGGTCGTGGCCGAGGCGGAGGAGCTGGGCGGCAGGGTGCGGATGCCCGCCACGGACGTCGAGGGCGTCGGCCGCATCGCCAAGCTCGCCGATCCCTACGGGGCACGCTTCGCCGTGATCAAGAGCGTGCCGCAGGAGATGTGAGGCGTTCGGGCGCAACGGCGAGGCGCCGGTGCCGATCGTTGCGCCCCGCACACCCGCCGACTGCGGCACGGGAGAGCACGGGAAGCGTCCGGACCAGGCAGGGCAGGGCCGGGTGGAGCCGGGCCGGGTGGAGCCGGGTGGAGCCGGGCCGGGCCGGGTGGAGCCGGGTGGAGCCGGGTGGAGCCGGGCAGGACAGGAGCGGAACAGGCCGGATGCGAGCGGGGCTGCGGCGGCCCCGGTCAGGCCGAGGCTCGGCGCACGAGGGTGGTCGGCAGGACCACACCGCCCGGTGCCTCCTCGGCGACGCGCCGGTCGAGACGGCGCAGCAGCAGACGGGCCATGATCCGGCCCATCTCCTCGATGTCCTGACGGACCGTCGTCAGCGGCGGGTCGCTCTGTTCGGCGACGGGCAGCATGTCGTCGAAGCCGACCACGGCGACGTCCTCGGGCACCCGCCGCCCGCGGTCGCGCAGCACGCGCAGGGCGCCCGAGGCGGCGAGGTCGTTGGCGGCGAACACGGCGTCCAGGTCGGGGCACCGGTCGAGGAGTTCCCGCATGGCCCGCTCGGCGCCGCCGGGGGTGAAGTCGCTCTCGACGACGAGCCGCGGGTCGTCCTCGCCCACGACCTCCCGGTATCCGTCGAGCCGGTCGGCCGCGGAGGTCTGGTCGAGGGGGCCGGTGATGTGCGCGATGCGGGTGCGGCCGAGCCCGGCCAGCAGGCGTACCGCCTCGCGGGCGCCGCCGCGGTTGTCGCTGTCGACGTAGACCACGTCCCGTGTGCCGTCGCTCCAGCCGGGACGGCCGCCGAACACGGTCGGGACGCCGGCGCCCTGGATCAGCCCGGGGAGCGGGTCGTCGAGGTGCAGCGAGAAGACCAGAGCACCGTCCACGTGGCCGCCGGCGAGGTAGCGGGCGACCCGGGTGTGGTCGTCGCGGCCCTCGGTGAGCAGCAGCACCAACTGGTTGTCGTGGGCCGTCAGTTCCTTGCTGATGCCGCGGAGCTGGAGCGCGAAGAAGGGGTCGGCGAAGACCCGGGTCTCCGGTTCGGCGATGACCACGGCGATCGCGTCGTGGCGCTTCGTCACCAGGCTGCGCGCCGCCTGGTTGGGGACGTACCCGAGCTCCTCCACGGCCCGCCGGACCCGCTCGACGAGCGGCTCGCGGACGCCGTCGCCGCCGTTGACGACGCGCGACACGGTCGCCCGGGAGACGCCGGCCCGCGCGGCCACGGCCTCCAGCGTGGGACGCGACGCTGTCTCGGTCACTTCGGGGCTCCTCCTGGCCGGCTGCGGCTCAGGATAACTCCGGGGGACGGTCGAGGTGAGAGCGCTCTCCGGCCTCCGCCCCTCAGTGCTCGTGCGCGACGCCGGTCCCGTCCCGCTCGTCCGGCTCGTGCGACTCGTGCGACTCGTGCGACTCGTGCGGCCCATGCGGTTCGTATCCCGGGATCGTGCCGTCGGGCTTCTTCACCAGGAAGAGTCCGACCATCCCCATGTCGGAGTGGCTCTGCACATGGCAGTGGTACATCCACGCGCCGGCGCCGACCCCCTCCCCCGCGACGACCTGGAAGCCGAAGGAGTCGGCCGGGCCCACGATCTTGTTGTCGACGACCTGGCTGGGGTCCTCGGGACCGGTGAGCAGGCCGGTGCGGTTGTCGGCCCAGCGATGACCGTGCATGTGGAAGGTGTGGTAGTACTCGCCGTGCGTGATCATCACGAACTCGACCCGATCGCCAACCGTCGCCTCGAAGTCGGGGCCCGAGTGGGCGGGTCTGTTGTTGATCGTCATGTCGTTGAAGACGATCGTGTGGGTGGCGTCGGGCAGGATGTCGCCCTTGCGCCGGACGATCACCGGTCCGTACAGGCCCTTGCGGATGCCGCCCGTACCGTGTTCCGTTCCCACGACGTGGTCGTGGTAGTGCCAGTAGCCCGCGCTGCCCGCCCGCCAGGTGCCGTCGGCGCGGCGACCGGGGGCATGGGTGCGCCACGTGTAGGTGCGCGTGCCGCCGGGCTCGATGTCGCTCCGGTTCAACTTCGTTCCGTCGCTGGAGATTTCGTAGTCCAGGCCGTGGACGTGCAGGCTCGCCGCCACGTCCAGGGTGTTCTCCACCTCGATGTGCAGGGTGTCGCCCTCGTTGAGTTCGATCAGCGGCCCGGGGACGGTCGCCTTCCCCTTCTCGAAGCCGTAGCCGAGTTGCCCGTCGGCGAGTTTCTCCGCGTACAGCTTGAGGTGTCTGACCGCTCCCCCCGCCGGGGCGGCCTTCGCCGGTCCGTCGGCGCTCACCGCCCTCGGCCCCAAGGACAACGATGTCGCGGCGGCGGCGCCGCCCAGCAGCACCCGGCGGTTGAACCCGCGTCTGT
Organism: Streptomyces zaehneri; assembly: GCF_032248645.1. Taxonomy (NCBI): domain Bacteria; kingdom Bacillati; phylum Actinomycetota; class Actinomycetes; order Kitasatosporales; family Streptomycetaceae; genus Streptomyces; species Streptomyces zaehneri. The sequence goes on along the minus strand of NZ_JASTTJ010000003.1, from coordinate 9,029 downwards.
CCATGCCGAACTCCCCACCCTGGTACGGAATTTGCGACGATGAAGAAGACGAGCCTGTGATGAACCTGTGAGACGGTACCGGTCGTTCCGCCGTTTCTCCACACCCTGGACAAAGTTCATGCCATTGCGGTCATAGGTATTGGCGAGTCATGCAAACGGGGTCTACGTTCCGTGGCGCTGTCGCTGTGACCGAGGAGGTGCCCATGCACTTACGAGGGTTGACTACGAGAAGACGAATCCGGGTGACCGCCGTGGCGTGCGCAACGCTCGTCGCCGGCCTGCTCTCCGCGCCGGCCGCGGACGCGCGCCCAGCCCCCGAACCACCCCTGACAACGATGTCCATCAAGTCGCCACCGGGCGGCCCGAACGTACGGGTGCTGATCTTCCACGGGTCTGCCGCGGCCGGGGACGAGTCACCGGTCGTCAACGCCGGTATCGAGGCCATCGAGCGGATCGGCCTGTCCGGGCCCGCGGACCAGCGCTTCGAGGTCGAGGCCACGGACGACGCCTCGGTCTTCACCAGCGAGACACGGCTGGGCGGTTACAACGCGGTCGTGTTCCTGACCGGGGGCGGTGACGTCCTCGACCCGGAACAGGAAGCGGGCCTGGAGGCCTACATGGAGGCCGGCGGCGGTTTCGTCGGCGTCCACGACGCGGCCCGCGCGGAACCGTACTCGGACTGGTTCACCGGCCTGATCGGCGCCCGTCCCGCCGCGTCGAGCCCGACGGCCGTACAACGGGCCACCGTCGAGGTCGGCGACCGGCGGCATCCGGCCACCGGAGCGCTGCCCCTGGAGTGGAAGCGGCCTGACCTGTGGCCGAACTGGGTGAAGAACCCGTCCGGCGAGGTGCACACCGTCGCCCGGGTGCGCGAGTCGACCTACCGGCCGGGCACGAGCGCCAACGGCGCCGACCACCCCGTGAGTTGGTGCCGCGACTACGACGGCGGCCGCTCCTTCTACACCGGCATGGGCGGCACCGTCTCGTCGTACGACGAGTCGGACTTCCGTACGCATCTGCGCGGCGCCCTGCTCTGGACGTCCCGGCTGGTGCAGGCCGACTGCAAGGCCACCATCACCGGGAACTACAAGGCCGAGCGGCTGACCCCGGCCAACCAGCCCGGCCAGAACGACCAGATCGGCGAGCCGCACGGCCTGGTCACCGCGCCCGACGGCCGGGTCCTCTACATCGGGCGGGGCGGCGCCGACTCCTCCCGGCCGGTGATCACCGACTGGAACAACCCGGACGTGGGCAAGGGCAAGGGACAGATCCACGTCTACGACCCGGCGACCAAGAAGGTCACCCTGGCCGGGGAACTGACGGTCTTCGGCAACAAGGGCGGCGGCGACGAGCTCGTCAAGGTCGAGGAAGGCCTCCTCGGTATCGAGCTCGACCCGCGCTTCGAGCAGAACGGCTGGGTGTACCTGCACTACACGCCCCACTCGGGCGTCAACCGCGACACCCGGATGGCCGAGCGGCGGGTCTCCCGCTTCACACTCGACCCCGCCACGAACCGGCTCGACCTCGGCAGCGAGAAGGTGCTGCTCAAGTGGCCGGTTCAGGTGCACAGTTGCTGTCACGCCGGGGGCGGGCTGGCCTGGGACTCGAAGGGCAACCTGTACATCGCCACCGGTGACAACAACTCCAGCGGTTTCAGCGGGGGTTACTCCGGAAACAACCCGCAGCCGAACTTCAAGGGCGTCTCCTTCGCCGACGCGCGCCGTACGGCCGGAAACACCCACAACCTCAACGGCAAGATCCTGCGCATCCACCCGGAGCCCGACGGCACGTACACGCTTCCGGCGGGGAACCTGTTCACGGGCCGTGAGACCGACGAGGGCGGCGGCAAGACCCGCGGCGAGATCTATGTGATGGGCGTACGCAACCCCGCGCGCATCTTCGTCGACCGCACCACCGACATCCTCTACGCGGGCTGGGTCGGCCCGGACGCGGGCGAGCCCTCACCCGTCTGGGGACCGGCGAAGTACGACACGTTCGCCGTCATCACCCAGGCGGGCAACCGGGGTTGGCCGTACTGCATGGGCAACAAGCAGCCCTACCGGGACCGCAACCTGCCGGATCCGTCGCAGCCGCTGGGCTGGTACGACTGCGACCACCCGAAGAACGAGTCGCCGAACAACGACGGCCTGGTCAACCTGCCGCCGGTCACCGGCAACAACATCTGGTACTCGCCCCAGGGCGGCGCACCGGACTACCCGCGCGACGCGGGCGGCATCCCCTCCTACCGGCAGGACCAGGCGACGTACCGGCTGCCGTGGCTCAAGGGCGGCGGGCAGGCGGCGATGAACGGTCCGGTCTACCGGTACGACGCCGCCGCCGCGAGCGCGGCCAAGTGGCCCGCGTACTGGGACGGCAAGTGGTTCGTCGGCGACTTCTACGACGCCGATCAGCCGCGCAACGCGGTGGTCATGGATCCGAGGACGCAAGGGTCGGGCGGGCTGCCGGTCCACTCGGAGTCACTGAAGAAGATCGTGCCGGTCGGCAATGACGGCATCAAGAACCTGATGGACTGGAAGTTCGGTCCGGACGGCGTCCTCTACGTCCTCGACTACGGCCGGGGATTCTTCACCTCGGACGCCAAGTCGGCGCTGTGGAAGGTCACTTACAAAGGCGGCGGCCCGACGCCGACCGCCGACCGGCTGGCGAGGGGGGCGCAGTGACACGGAGGACACGACAGACACGGCAACGAAGAATCTGGACTGCGCTGTTGGCCGCCGTGCTGATGACGCTCGGGCTTCAGGCGGCGCCCACCGCGGCGCGGTCCGGGCCGGCAGCCGCCGCCCAGGTGCTCACCTGGACCGCCGGCGACGACATCACCCGGTACGGTTCGGCGCCGGCGACGGCGGTGGCCGGTCCGGCGACGATCGTCTTCGAGAACAGCGCGGCGACCGGCAACACCATGGGCATGCCGCACACGTTGACGTTCGCGACCAGCGACCCCGAGTTCAACGACGACGTCACGCTGAACATCCTGGCCAACCCGAACGACGACACGGGCGGCCGGCACACCGCCGAGGTCACCCTGACCCCGGGGCGCTACTTCTACCACTGCACCATCCCCGGCCACGGTCAGATGCAGGGCATCCTCGTGGTGACCGAGGGCGGGGGCGAGGACACGACACCGCCCGAGACGGCAGCACAGGTCACCGGCACACAGAACGCGCAGGGCGAGTACGTCGGCTCGGCGAGTGTCGCGATCGGGGCGACCGACGACGGCGGGTCCGGGGTCGACGGTATCCAGTATGCGGTCGGCACTGCGGGTGACTGGATCCCGTACACCGCACCGGTCGTCGTCGACCAGGTCGGCAACCACCAGATCCGCTACCGGGCGTTCGACAAGGCCGGCAACGTCTCCGCGGAGAAGACCGTCGCGTTCACGGTCGTCGCCCCGCCCTCCGACGACACGACACCCCCGGACACCTCCGGGACGGTGAGCGGCGAGCGGAACCCCGACGGCACGTACATCGACATGGCGACGGTCACCGTGTCGGCCTCCGACACCGGATCCGGCGTCAACACGATCGAGTACGCCGTCGGCTCCGGAGCCTGGCAGCCCTACACCGCGCCCGTGATGGTGCACCAGGTCGGCACCCACACCGTGCGGTACCGGGCCACCGACAAGGCGGGCAACGCGGCCGCCGAGAAGAGCGTCCGGTTCACCGTGGTCGCGCCGACCCCGCAGGACACCACACCACCGGTGACCGGCGTGACCGTCGACGGCACGAAGAACTCCGGCGGTGCCTACGTCGGCAATGCCAGGGTGACCGTGAGCGCGACGGACGAACACGGGTCGGGTGTCGACCGGATCGAGTATTCACTCGACGGTGGACCGTATATCGCATACACCATCCCGGTGGTGGTCGACCGTGCGGGCCCGCACACCCTCGCCTACCGCGCCACCGACAAGGCGGGCAACACCTCCACCGCACGCACGGTGACCTTCACGGTGGTGTCGAGCCAGGTCCCGGCCCCCAACTGCCCTGAATACGACGAGCGGTTGACGGTGATCGTCGGCACGGTCGACTCGGGGGTGCCGAACCGGCTGACCGACAAGCGCTGCCGGATCAACGAGTTGATCGAGGACGAGAAGGAGTGGACGTCCCACGCGCTGTTCCTCAAGCACGTGAAGACGGTCCTCGACGCGCTGTTCGCCGAGGGGGTCGTGGACCAGCGCGAGTACGACGCCGTGCAGGAGGCCGCCGTCCGCTCCGGGATCGGCAGGCCCGGCCAGACCGAGGGCTACCGCACGATCCTCGACGGCAGCGCGGGCTCGTTCGCGAAGTGGCAGCAGGTGGGCGGCGGATCGTTCGCGCAGAACGGCGACGGATCGATCACCAGCGGGACCTCCCGCGAGGGCCTGGGCATGCTGTGGTTCCCCGAGCGCAAATACGGCGACTTCTCGCTGAAGCTCCAGTGGCGCGACGACGCTCCGGGCACGGGCAACGCCAACTCCGGTGTGTTCGTGCGCTTCCCGTGGGTCCATGACCACGCCGAGGAGCCGCGACCGGAGTGGGTCGCCATCAAGTACGGGCACGAGGTGCAGGTACTGGACCGGCCGGACGGGGACATGTACAAGACCGGTTCGGTGTACGGCTTCGACCGGGTGGGACTCGCGGGCGCGGGCGTCACCCAGAAGGGGACCTGGAACGACTACGAGATCAGGGTGGTCGACCAGCACTACTCGGTCTACCGCAACGGTGTGCTGATCAACGAGTTCGACAACACCGGCGGCCAGGAGTTCTCCCCACCGCGCGCGGACGACCCGGGCACGGACGGACGGCGCTTCGCCTCCGGTTACGTCGGACTCCAGGTGCACGGCACGACGGACGTCGTCTCGTACCGGGACATCCGCATCAAGGAGTTGTGACAGCAGCAGTCCGGCCGGCGCCGGACAGTCTCGCTGGGTGTATTGATCACGAGCGTTGTCGACACTCGGTGCTCGGAGGCCAGCCACCGATCAGCCGAGTCAACAACCCCGCGGGTCAATACAGCTAGGACGCCCCGGGCCCGCCCGGGGCGTCCTCGTGCCGGGCCCGGCTCGGCTGCACCCGCTTCGGCTCTCCGGGCATCTTCGGATACTCCGGCGGATACGGCAGGTCGCCCAGACCGTGGTCGTGTTCGTCGCGACGGGCGAGTTCGAGCAGGGCCTCCAGGGAGAACGCGTGATCGTCCATGTCGGCGTGCACATCGCCGAGTTCGGCGTACCGGGCCGGCATGGTCCCGAGGTCGAAGTCGGCGGGGTGGGCGTCGCCGACCTCATCCCAGCGCAGCGGCGCCGAGACGGGCGCGTGCGGACGGGGACGTACGGAGTAGGCCGAGGCGATGGTGCGGTCGCGAGCGGTCTGGTTGTAGTCGAGGAAGATGCGCTCACCCCGCTCCTCCTTCCACCACTTGATCGTCACCCGCTCCGGCAGCCGGCGTTCCATCTCCCGGCCGACGGCGATGGCGGCGCGCCTGACCTGGGTGAAGGTCCAGCGGGGCTCGATCGGCACGAAGACGTGCAGACCACGGCCGCCGGAGGTCTTGGGCCACCCGCGCAGACCACCGAACTCCTCCAGGACGGCGCGTAGTTCGTGTGCGGCGTGGACCGCGTCGTCGTAGTCGGTGCCGGGCTGCGGGTCGAGGTCGATGCGCAGTTCGTCGGGGCGGTCCACATCGTCACGGCGCACGGGCCAGGGGTGGAAGGTGAGGGTGCCGTACTGGGCGGCCCACAGGACGGCCGCCTCCTCGGTCGGGCACATCTCGTCGGCGCTGCGTCCGCTGGGGAAGGTGATGTGGGCGGTCGGGATCCAGTCGGGCATGTTCTTCGGCGCCCGCTTCTGGAAGAAGGACTCGCCTCCCACGCCGTCCGGGTACCGCTCCAAGGTGGTGGGGCGGTTACGCAACGCGCGCAGGATGCCGGGCGCGACCGCCTGGTAGTAGCGCGCGAGGTCCAGCTTGGTGAAGCCGCGCTCCGGGAAGAAGACCTTGTCGGGGCTGGACAGCCGTACCGTCCGGCCGGCCACTTCCAGTTCCACCGCATCGCCCATGCGAGCCACGGTAGACACACCGCCGACAGCTCGCATCAGCTCGCGGCGGGCCGTACGCCGGACGGTCCGCACACCGGGCGGTCCCCGTGATCCGCGCGCAGAATCGGAGCATGGATCTGCCGGTGATGCCGCCCGTGAAGCCGATGCTCGCCAAGTCGGTGGCGGCGATTCCGCCGGGCATGCAGTACGAGGCGAAGTGGGACGGTTTCCGGGCGATCGTGTTCCGAGACGGTGCCGAGATCGAACTGGGCAGCCGCACCGGAAAGCCGCTGACCAGGTATTTTCCGGAACTGGTGGAGGCGTTGCGGGAACGGTTGCCGCAGCGATGTGTGCTGGACGGGGAGATCGTGATCGCCCGGGAGGGGCGACTCGACTTCGACGCCCTCACGGAGCGCATCCACCCGGCGGATTCCAGGGTGCGCACCCTGGCCGAACGGACCCCGGCGTCGTTCGTCGCCTTCGACCTGCTCGCGCTCGCCGACCGGTCGCTCCTGGACGTGCCGCTGAGCGACCGGCGTGAGCTGCTGGCCGGGGCGCTCGCCGGGGTGACGGCACCCGTGCACCTGGCGCCGGCGACGACCGACGCCGAGGTGGCAAGGCAGTGGTTCGAGGAGTACGAGGGGGCGGGCCTGGACGGGGTGATCGCCAAGCCGCTCACCCTGCGCTACCGCCAGGACGAGCGCGCCATGTTCAAGGTCAAGCACGAGCGCACCGCGGATGTCGTCGTCGCCGGATACCGCCTCCACAAGAGCGGACCGGTGGTCGGCTCGCTGCTGCTGGGACTGTACGACGACCGGGGCGTCCTCCAGCATGTCGGCGTGTCGGCCGCCTTCCCCATGAAACGCCGGGCGGAGCTGATCGAGGAGCTGGAGCCGCTGCGCATGGAGGACGCGGCGGGCCATCCGTGGGCGGCCTGGTCGCAGGAGTCCGCCCACGAGACGGCACGGCTGCCTGGCGCGCCGAGCCGCTGGTCGGGCAAGAAGGACCTGTCCTGGGTGCCGTTGCGGCCCGAACGGGTGGTCGAGGTGGCGTACGACCACATGGAGAACGGGGCGCGGTTCCGGCACACCGCCCGCTTCCGCCGCTGGCGCCCCGACCGCACCCCGGACGGCTGCACATACGCGCAACTCGAGGAACCGGTGCGCTACGACCTGGCGGAGATCCTCGGGGCGCCGCCCGCGACGTGATCCACAAGCGGCGACGGGATCCACGAGCGGTTGTGCCTCCGTGAAAGATCGAGTGGGCGCCACAAGCGGTTTCGGGTGCAGCACCTGATACTCAACCGCTATCAGGCGCCACCTGATCCACAACCGGTTTCAGGTGCGACCTGATCCACAACCGGTTTCCGGCACAGAGCTTGTTCCACAATCGGTTTCAGTCTGCACGGCAACCTCGTCCGCGGGACCGGTTGCGCTCCCACCGGTGATCCGCAACCGCTCCGCAACCGCCTTCACAACGCCACGGCGTCACGGCGTCTTGGCGTCTTGGCGTCCCGGCGTCTTGGCGTCTTGGCGTCTTTGCGTCACAACGTCACGGCGTCACGGCGTCACGGCGTCATGAGGACCTTCACCGCGCCGTCCTGCTTGTGCTGGAACATCTCGTACGCGTGCGGGGCGTCCGACAACGGCACGCGGTGGGTGGCGAAGTCGTCGACGCCGAGCGGGTCCTCCTCGGTGAGGTACGGCAGGATCTCGTCGCACCACCGACGCACGTTGGCCTGTCCCATGCGGATCTGGAGCTGCTTGTCGAACATGGTGAGCAGCGGCAGCGGGTCTGCCATGCCGCCGTAGACACCGACGAGGGAGAGGGTGCCGCCGCGGCGCACCAGCTCGATGGCGGTGTGCAGGGCGGCGAGCCGGTCGACGCTGAAGCGTTCCGCGAGCGGGCCGCTCAGTTTCCGCGGCAGCATGGCGGCGGCGTTCTGGACCATACGGGCGGCCGCGCTGCCGTGCGCCTCGGTGCCGACGGCGTCGATCACGGCGTCCGGGCCACGGCCGTCGGTCTCGTCGCGGATCGCGGCGATGAGCTCCTTCTCGGTGTCGAAGCTGCGGAGGTCGTACGTCTCCACGCCCCGCGCACGGGCCCGGCGCAGCCGGTCGCCGACCAGGTCCACGCCGAACACCCGGCCCGCGCCCCGCACCCTGGCGACACGGCAGGCCATGTCGCCGATGGGGCCGAGGCCGAGTACCGCGACGCTGCCGCCCTCGGGGATGTCCGCGTAGGCGACGGCCTGCCACGCGGTGGGCAGTACGTCGGAGAGGTACACGAAGCGGTCGTCGGGCGGTCCCTCGGGCACCTTGATGGGGCCGAACTGGGCCTGCGGCACCCGCAGATACTCCGCCTGGGCGCCGGGCACCGCCCCGTACAGACGGGTGTAGCCGAAGAGGGCGGCGCCCATGCCCTCGCCGGTGACCTGGGTGGTCTCGCACTGGGTGGGCAACGCGTTCAGGCACATCCAGCAGTTGCCGCAGGCGATCTGGAAGGGCACCACGACCCGGTCGCCGGCCTTGAGGTCGGGCACCGCGGCGCCGACCTCCTCGACGATGCCCATGGGCTCGTGGCCGAGGATGTCGCCCGGGGTCATGAACGGGGTGAGCACCTCGTACAGGTGCAGGTCGGAGCCGCACAGGCCGGTGGACGTGATGCGGATGACAGCGTCCGTCGGTTCCTGGATCGTCGGGTCGGGCACGGTGTCCACCCGTACGTCGCGCTTGCCCTGCCAGGTCACTGCCTTCATCGCGCCGCGCTCCCTTCGCCGACCGGTCCGTCCCGGCTGGTCCGGGGGCACCGGGTCCTGGCTGCGGCCCGGGTACCCGACCGTCCGGCCCCGAACCACGACGCCCGCAGCCCCGTGTCCCTCTCTACGCCGCAGCCCCGCAGCCCCGCAGCGACCCAGCCCGCCGCCCGCCGCCCGCCGCCCGCCGCCCCCCGCCCGCCGCCACGCATAGCCACTCTCGAACGGATGAGCGCTCAAGCAAG